>NZ_JAPZLB010000001.1:0-841722 GCF_033804635.1 Mycobacterium sp. RTGN4
AAAAAAACAACCACACCCTGAAAACGGAAGACGGGGAGTCCCCCCAAGGCATGGCAAAACAAACAAACAAAAACCACCAAACACACTATTGAGTTCTCAAACAACACGCCCGACCTGACCGCGCAACAACCCCGCGGCGAAAAGCCGCGGTCTGTAGTGCGGGCAGATGAGGACACCCACCGAAGTGGACTTCCCTCTCGGATGCCGTCGCGCTCAGCGGCTGGACCGCGTCGCGACGACCTGGATTAAGTTACAAGAGGGAAAACTCTGAGTCAAATCGCCTGATAGACGGTCTTTTTCGACTCCGCCAACCCTCAGCGTCTTCTACTCAACGCGCACCACGCCTGCGATATTTCGCTTGCCTCGCCGCAGCACCAACCACTGCCCGTGAAGGAAGTCGGATGGCTGCGGAGTCCACTCCTCGCTCTCGACACGAGAGTTGTTGACGTAGACCCCGCCCTCGGCGATGGTGCGGCGGGCCGCGCCCTTGCTCGGCGAGAGCCCGCTGGCCACCAACAGGTCGGCGATGGTGTCGGGACCACCCGACGCGAGCTCCGCCACTTGGCCATTGCCGATCTCGCGCAAGGCGGAAGCCAGCGTCGCCTCGTCGAGGCCATTCAATTCACCTCGCCCGAACAGCGCCTGACTTGCATGTTCGACGGACTCCGTCGCAGCCTGCCCGTGCACCAGACTGGTCAGCTCCTGAGCCAGGCGCCGCTGCGCCGCACGTTCGTGAGGTCGCTGCTGCGTCGCTTCCTCGAGGTCGGCGAGCTCGTCCGGCGTCACGAAGGTGTACCAGCGCAGAAACCGGAGCACGTCGTCGTCGGTGGTGTTGAGGAAGTACTGGTACCAGGCATAGGGGGTCGTCAGATCGGGGTCGAGCCATACCCGGCCGCCACCGGTTGACTTCCCGATTTTCTCGCCGTCGGCGGTCGTGACCAGCGGCACTGTCAGTGCATGAGCCGTCGCGCCGAGCTTTTGCCGGACCAATCGAACGCCGGCGATGATGTTGCCCCACTGGTCCGACCCGCCGATCTGAAGCCGGCACCCGTGCCGCTGATGTAGCTCGACGTAGTCATTGGCCTGCAACAGCATGTAGCTGAACTCGGTGTACGAAATGCCATCACCGTCCAGGCGCCGACGGACGGTGTCGCGATCGAGCATGACGTTGACGGAGAAGTGCTTGCCCACGTCCCGCAGAAAGTCGATCGCCGACAGTTGTGACGTCCAGTCGAGGTTGTTGACGACGATCGCGCCCGTTGGGGAGTCGTCGAAGTCGACGAACCGCTCCAGCTGACCCCGTATGCGTTCGCTCCAATCGGCGACGGTGTCGGCGGTGTTCATTACCCGCTCGCCGACCTCGCGCGGATCCCCGATCAGTCCGGTCGCCCCGCCAGCCAGCACGATCGGACGGTGCCCGGCGCGCTGCAGGCGACGAAGTGTCAACAGCGGCACCAGGTGTCCTGCATGCAGGCTCGGCGCGGTCGGATCGAATCCCGAATACGCGGTGACCGGCCCCTCGGCCAGCATGGCGGCCAGTGCGTCGCGGTCGGTCGACTGCGCGATCAGCCCACGCCATTCCAACTCGTCGAGGATGCCCGATCCCTCGGGTTTCGCAGATGTCACAGGGTCGATCTTCCCCTACGGTCGGCAGCGCAGTGATGGAGCAGCGCCCGGGTTATGCGGGCTCAGTCGCTGGCACCAGGCGCAGGCGCTCGAGGACTGCGCCGGAAGGCCGACACCTCGGGACGGCCCGCCAGCCAGAATCGCCATGGACGATCCGCGGCCTTGCTCACCCCGACGCGGGGTCCGCTCACGCCAGCATGTGGGGCCGCCAGCGAGAGCGTGACCGGGCTGGCAGGGTTGAACAGGTCAATCCCGTTGTCGTCCATCGTGATTCCAAGCGCCTGGCATAGATTGCCAGGGCCGCGGGCGAGCGCCGACTCCTTCAACGGCCTACCCCGACGGCCCACCGCCACGTCGACGCCGTCCTGAATGGCGCCTGCGCGAAGCAGGACCGCGCCTGCCACCCCGTCGTAAGCGGTCACCACGTTCGCGCACACGTGGATGCCGTGACTCCGATAGGTGTAGAGCCGACCGGCCGGGCCGAACATGATCTCGTTGCGGCCGCCGCGGCCGCGAAAGGAGTGCGACGCGGCGTCCGGCCATGGTCCGTCGGGCGGTCCGCCGTACGCCTCCACCTCGACGATCACCGCCGACGTTCCCCTGCCGGTCAGCACCCCGCCGAGCAGGCGCTGAGCGGCCGCGACGGGGTCGGTCGCAAGCGGTTCGGCGCTCATGAGAGCGATTGTGCCCGGCACTCTTGACACCTCTTCGACTGGGGAGCATATTCATCACATGATGACTTCATCACCTGATGAATTAATGTCGGACCGCGGAGGCCCAGCCATCGCGGTCGATCATCTGACCGTGATCCGCGGCAAGCGCACGGCGTTGGACGACGTCACGGTGCGCATCGCCGCCGGCACGATCACCGGCGTCCTCGGTCCGTCGGGATGCGGTAAGACCACGTTGATCCGCAGCATCGTCGGAACCCAGCTGATCGCCTCCGGGACGGTCACCGTGCTCGGTCTGCCCGCGGGCTCCCCCGAGCTGCGCCACCGCGTCGGCTACGTCACCCAGGACCCCACCATTTACCCCGACCTTCGCGTCGTCGACAACGTGCGCTACTTCGCCGCGCTGTACGGATCCGATGCCAGTGCGGCGGATGCGGCCATCGCAAACGTCGGGCTCGAAGACCATCGAACGGCGTTGTGCGGCAACCTTTCCGGCGGACAACGCACTAGGGCGTCGCTGGCCTGCGCACTGGTGGCGCAACCAGACCTGCTGGTGCTCGACGAACCGACGGTCGGGCTCGACCCGGTACTCAGAGTGGACCTGTGGGAGCAGTTTCACCACCTGGCGAGGCGGGGCACAACGCTGCTGGTGTCGAGCCACGTCATGGACGAAGCCGACCACTGCGGCGATCTGCTGCTACTGCGCGAGGGCCGCCTGCTTGCCCACACCACACCGACCACACTGCGAAAGGACACGGGATGTCAGTCACTGGAGGAAGCGTTCCTGTCCGTCATTCGGCACAGCACCGCACCCGCGCCCGCCTGAGTCCGCAGGCCTACCTGGCGACCACCGGACGGATCCTGCGGCAGCTGGCCAGCGACCATCGCAGCGTCGCAATGATCCTCGTCGTGCCGAGCTTGATCATCACGTTGATGTACTTCATGTTCAAGGACGTGCCGCACCGGCCGGGCACGCCGTCACCGTTCGACAATGCGTGCCTGATCATGCTCGGAGTGTTTCCGCTCATCGTGATGTTCCTGATCACCTCGATAACGATGCAGCGGGAACGGGTATCGGGGACGCTCGAGCGGATTCTGACCACTCCCCTGCGCCGACTGGATCTGCTGGCGGCCTACGGCACCGCGTTCTCCATCGCCGCGGCAGCGCAGGCCACGTTGGCCTGTGTCATCTCGTTCTGGCTCCTGGGGCTCGATACCGCGGGCAGCCCGGCGCTGGTATTCGTGATCGCCATCATCAACGCGGTGCTGGGCGTCGGACTGGGGTTGTTGTGTAGTGCGTTCGCGCGCACCGAGTTTCAGGCCGTTCAGTTCATGCCCGTCGTGATCGCACCGCAGCTGCTGTTATGCGGGATCATCGTGCCGCGCGAGGTACTGCCCGATTGGCTGCAGTGGATCAGCAACGCGCTGCCTGCCAGCTACGCACTCGAGGCGTTGAAGGAGGTCGGCGCCCATCCCGAACTCACGGCCACGGCGGCCCGTGACATCGCGGTGGTGGTGGCATTCGCGGTGGTGGCGATGGGCCTGGCCGCAGCCACGCTACGGCGCAGAACGCCGTGAGCGGCGCAAGCCGCAAGCGCCCGGGCCGACCCCCTGGCACCTCCGACACACGCGACCGCATCCTGTCCAATGCGCGAGAAATGTTTGCCCGCAACGGGATCGGCAATACATCGATCCGTGCGATCGCCGCCGCGGCCGACGTCGACGCAGCCCTGGTTCACCACTACTTCGGCACCAAGGAGCAGCTGTTCGCCGCGGCCGTCCACCTCCCGATCGATCCGATGCAGGTCATCGTGCCGCTGCGCGAGGTCCCGCTCGAGCAGCTCGGACTGACGTTGCCGTCCATACTCCTGCCGCTGTGGGATTCCGAGCTGGGATCGGGCATCATCGCGACGCTGCGGTCGCTGCTGGCCGGAGACGACGTCAGCCTCATCCGGTCGTTCCTGCAGGACGTGGTCACCGTCGAGGTGGGGGCTCGCGTCGACAGCCCTCCAGGCTCGGGGCCCATCCGGGTGCAGTTCGTCGCGTCGCAGCTCGTCGGCGTCGTGATTGCGCGCTACATCTTGGAACTGGAGCCATTCAAGTCGCTACCGGTCGCGCAGCTCGCCGAGACGATCGCACCCAACCTGCAGCGGTATCTCACCGGAGCACTCCCGGGATTCGACTAGGCCTCCGCGCGCTCCAACAGGCGTTGGTGCTCGGCCTCGTCGGTGATGGTCACCGCGTCGTCGACCAGCAGCACGGGGATCCCATCTTCGATCCGGTAGGACCGACGCAGACGCGGGTTGTACAGCGCCTCGTCACCTATGAGCAGTAACGGGCCACGATCTTCCGGACACACCAGGATGCTTCGTAATTGCGCGGAGAGCACGACGTTCAGCCGATCGGAAGGACGACTCCACCGCCGGGGCCAATGCCCGGTGGCAAGCCGTTGGGCGCCTGGTTGATCGAGATGTTCGTCGGGCCCTGAGGCTGCTGAGCGGCGCCACGCGCCTGGTTGCGCCGCTGGAAGGCGACGGTCGCTTGCAATGCCTCTACCAGTGGTCCCTGGTTGGGGCGCTTGGCCATCCCGGCCTCGAGATCGGCCATGTTGCCCTTGGACGGCACGTAGCCGGCGGCGCGCAACTTGATCGCACTGTGAATGAGGTTGGAGATCTGGCCGCCCCCCGAACCGACGTCGTACTGCGCGTTGATGTCGTCGAGCACGTCGGCGCTGGCGGTGCCCGAACCGAAGCCGGCGATCAAACCACCGGCAAGCACAGCGCTGGCCATGCCGCCAGTGGCGGCACGGCGCCAGCCCGGATAGCTGCTGGTCTGCGAAATCATGAATCCTCCACTGCGCGGGGTGCCCCGACCCTGACGGCATGCTGCCGCCAGCCGGAGCCTAGCAAAGCAGCGCCTATGCGGCACGGTCTCATTCGCCGTCCGAGGTGTGGAGTAGCTCCGTGCGGACCGCCGTCGTGAGCCGCCTGTACTCCTTGGTCTGCTCGTCCAGGTACCACGAATTCCGAGCCGGCTTGGGCACTCCGGCTGCGCGCAGCGGAGCCAGCAGCGGCCGGTAGGACGCGCTGAGTTTCATATCGGGCACGACGTGGATGAAGTCCGGAGGGAAGCCAACTACCAGCCCGGCAATTGCCTCGTTGAGGTCGGCCGTCGGAACGCTCCCACCGGGAGCCAGCGCCAACGCGGTCACGGCCAGGGTCCGCGACCCGTCTTGCACGCGGTAGGTCACCGCCAGGTCGACGGCACCGACCCGTCCGACGGCGTCGTTGACGGCCGCGCCGAACACGGGGCCACGTGCGGTACGGATCACCGAACCGCGGTTGTCGACGAGCCAGTAGTCGCCGTCCTCGTCCCGCCGGAACAGATACTCCGACGACACCCAGGTATCCGCGGGCGCGAACACGCCGCGCTTGACCGACGCGGTGGGATCCACCGGGCCACGCGGGTGGGCGAGCAGCACACCGACCTCGTTGGGCTGGGCCAGCCGGACGAATCCGCGGTCGTCCTCCAGGATGAGGTCGTCTTCGACGTCATACGCGGCGAGCTCGACGTGGCCGCCACCTGGAAGCGGACGACCCTCGCTGCCGATCTTTGCACCGGAGACGTTGGCCAGCACGGCCTGCCCGTCGGTCGTGGCGAAGAACTCGACGATGTTCGCAGGCTGGAACACCTCCTGGACGCGCTTCCAGAGTCCGGTGGGCATGCCGGAACCGATGAACAGCCGAACCGGATGGTTGCCGTGCAGATCGAACGACGGATCGTCGATGACCTCACGCAACATCGCCCACGTGTACGACACGACGGTGACGCCGTACTGGCGCAGCTCGTGAAGGAAGCGGTCGGGCCGCAGGCCGCGCGACAACGCGATGCGGGTACCGCCGACGACCGCACCGCCGAGGCTCACGAGCAGCCCGGACTGATGGTGTAGCGGGGTCAGGCAGTACACGGTGTCCCCGCGGCCGAGATTGGCCGCCGACGCGGTGCCGAAGGCCGACAGGGCCCAGCGGAAGTTGGTGATCTGCCGGGCGACGAGCTCACCTCCGACGGTCGCGAAGGCGATGTACGCCAGGTCCTTGGCGTACCCGGGATTCGGCCGATACCAGCCGGGCAACTCGACGACGTCGGGGTCGATCTGCTCCATGTCGACCACGTCGGCATCCTCGGGCAGGCCCAAGTCGCGAGACTCGCCGCCGCCGAGCACGAGTACGCGAAGCGGAAGCTTATGGGCGGCTTCGAGATTGCCTGGATCGGCGATCACGTCGGATAGGCCGCCCAGTCGCGCGGCCTCGACGAGGTCTCCGTCGGGCGGCATCAGCACGGCCACCGCACCCAAGCGGGACAGTGCGGCGATGGCGACGAGCGCGCTAGGCCTGGTCTCCATCAGCACTCCGACGTGGGCGCCTTGGCGCACCCCGACGTCGATGAGGCCGCGCACCACGTTGTTGATGCGTCGGTCGACGGCCTCATAGGTATGTACCCGGCCGTCGAACAACAGGAACTCACCATCCGGGGTCGCGGCGGCCTGTTCGCCCATGATGCGCCCCAGCGAGATGCGTGTGTGGTCGTTGATCTGGCCGAGGCGTGCCAAGCGTGGAAGGGTACGGGCCGTTTCGACGACCAGCGCACGCGCCGACTTGTTCGCCGCGAATAGCGCGTCCGCAGCCGTCCGCGCGAGGCTGAACGTCATCTCGGTGGCAGCGGCGGCGCTGTGCGCGACGCGAGAGGCGAAGGCCACCCCGCTGTCGCCAGTCTCGGTGGGCTGCAAGGCCATTGGTACGACCATGTCCGGCAGCTCGCCCTTGCCATCCAGCCAGTTGACCCAACCCGCAACCGTCGGCCAGTTCTGGTTGGCCGCCTTGGATCCCACCACCAGCCCGAAATGCCCTGCGCGGATGAGGTATTCATAGACATCAGCCCGCGGTGCCGCGCGCTTGATGCCGCGGACTGCGGCAGGCTGCCCGATGTCGTCGACCTCGCCGACGATGGCCAGGATCGGACAGTCGATGTCGCTGAGCGTGACGAGGTCACCGTGGATGGAGAACCCGCCGCTCATCATGCGGTTGTGTGCGATGAACTGCTTGAGCAATTCGGCAATGGCGGGACCCGACCAAGCGATCCAACCATCGTTGGACAGGAACCGACGCTGCTGTTCCCGCGGGAGCAGGGCCTCGCGGTCGTGCAGCTGACGGACGAAGTCCAAGCGCGACTGAGCCGTCTTCAGCGGATCGAGCATTTGGAACCCGGTGCGGGCCAGCCATCCGGGAATGTCGATACGGCTGAAGACGTGATCGGCCATGAAGTCCGCAGCACCGACGGCGAGGTTGGGCGGCAGGTTCATCGGAAGGGCGGCCAGGGTGTCGACGGGCGATCCGAAGGCGATGATGCTCGCGAGGTCCTTCGACCGTCGGTAAGCGGCTGTCTGATAGCAGAACATGCCGCCCTGGGAGTACCCCGCGAGGTGGACGTCGCGCTCGGTGACCTTCTTGACTGTGTCGATGGCCTCGCTCAGCGCCACGACGTGGTCGGCGAGGTTGCGGTCCATGCCGCCCTCAATCTTGTCGGGGGAACCGAAGTCGATGACCCACGGATCGATGCCCGCCGCGTGCAGGATGCCGACGGCCCCCTCGTCGCGGGTCACGTCCCACATGTCCGCCGACATCATCATGGGGTGCACCATCAGCACCGGGGTTCCGGCGGGCTTCGCACCGGGCCGGGTGTCCGGCGGAAAGTAACGGCGCAGCCGATACATCGGCACGCTCTCGATGATCTGGAACGGCGAGGGCACCGCGCCGGTCTCCAGACCGCCGTAGCGCAGCACTTCCAACCCGTTCTGGGCCGTCGCCACCAGGCGTCCGACCGGGCGGGTGAATGCCGAGAAATCGACCACTACGCTCCCCTTTTACAAGCCCGAACTCCCCGATCCCAGACGTCATCATGGCACAGCGGCACGCGTGTCCCGGGAGGATTGCCCGGACGCCGATGGCCGCGAAGCCGCCTATGATCGGCCCCTTATGGCGAACCTCATCAACCTCGAACGCGTGACCGTCGGCTTCGGTACCCGCACCCTGCTCGACGGCGTGAGCCTCGGCGTCGACGAAGGAGAGGCAATCGGGGTCGTCGGTCGCAACGGCGACGGCAAGACCACGCTGCTCCAGATGCTCACCGCGACGCGCCCACCCGATTCCGGCCGCGTGACTCACACATCGGGGCTGTCCGTCGGCTACCTGCACCAGTCCGACGACTTCAAGCCTGACGCGACGGTGCGCGACGTGATCGTCGACGGCCGGGCCGACCACATCTGGGCCGCCGAGGCCGAAACCAGGTCGGTCGTCGAGAATCTGCTGACCGAGGTGGCGCTCGACCGCGAGGTGAGCAACCTCAGCGGCGGTGAGCGCCGCCGCGTGGCACTGGCCGCGGTGTTGCTAGCGGGTCATGACGTCCTCGTGCTCGATGAACCGACCAACCACCTCGACGTCGAGGTCATCGCATGGCTGGCCGGTCATCTCTCCCAACGGCGGTCCAAGACGCTGCTGGTGGTCAGCCACGACCGGTGGTTCCTCGACGCGATCTGCACGGACATCTGGGAGGTGCACGGCGGCGCCGTCGACGCCTACGAAGGTGGTTACGCCGCATACGTGCTGGCCCGTGCCGAACGGTCTCGGATGGCCGCGGGCACCGAGGCGCGGCGCCGCAACCGGGTGCGCAAGGAGCTGGCGTGGCTGCGGCGGGGAGCACCCGCGCGGACGTCGAAGCCGAAGTTCCGCATCCAGGCGGCCAACGACCTGATCGCCAACGAACCGGAGCCGCGCGACTCGCTCGCCCTGCAACGCTTCGCGACGGCCAGGTTGGGCAAGGACGTGTTCGACCTTCACCGCGTCAGCTTCGAGGTGGGCGAGAAGACGATCCTCGACAAGCTGGACTGGTCGATCGGGCCGGGCGTGCGCATCGGACTGGTCGGCGTGAACGGCACCGGCAAGACATCAGTACTGAAGCTGCTGACCGGTGAGGTGGCCCCGACCTCCGGCAGCGTGAAGCGCGGCAAGACACTCAGGATCGGCTACCTGAGCCAGGCGCTGGTGGAGATGGACGGCAACGAACGCGTCCTCGACGCCGTCGAGAACGCCAAGCGGATCACCGAGCTGGCGGGCGGCAAGGAGGTCAGCACGGCCACCCTGCTCGAGGACTTCGGGTTCACCGGCGACAAGTTGACGACGCGGTTGTCCGAGCTCTCAGGTGGAGAGCGGCGCCGGTTCCAGTTCCTGCGGCTTCTGCTCGACGAACCCAACGTGATGCTGCTCGACGAGCCCACCAACGACCTCGACATCGACACCCTGAACGTCATCGAGGACTATCTCGACGGCTGGCCGGGCACGCTGATCGTCGTCACCCACGACCGGTACTTCCTCGAACGGGTCAGCGACGTGACGTATGCGCTGCCCGGCGGTGGCCGCTGCGTGCTCCTGCCCGGCGGAATCGAGCAGTACCTGGCCGAGCGGCCCACCGCCAGCGGGGCCTCGGTGACGCGCCCCAGCGACCGCAACGAGACCGCCTCGGCGCGCGAACACAAGGCGGGAAAGCAGCTGTCCCGCATCGAGAGTCAGCTCCGCAAGCTCGACGAGCGGATTGCGAAGCTGCACCAGACGATGGCTGAGGCGGCCGCCGACCATCTGCGGTTGGTCGAGCTCAACCACGAACTGCGTGAGCTTCACGTACGCCAGGAATCCCTCGAGGAGGAGTGGCTGGCGCTCGCGGAAGACTAGGGCCGGGATGGAACCGCTAGCACAGCGCTACTGGGTCCCGCGCCGCGTACACGTTGCGCGCGATCTCGTCGAGGTGGGTCTCCCATGTGCCGCAGCAACCGCCCCACATGTCGATGTGCGGGTACTGCAGGGCCAGGCCACCCATGAGCTCACCAAGCTCCACCGGGTCGCCCGACTCGAGGTGCCCGAGCGTGCACAGCGAAATCTTGTCCATCATCGCGGCATTCGGTCGCAGGCACCGCACTCGTTCGAACCAGTCGCCCGGCTCGATCGCCGGCGTGAACTCGAGTGGATGGGAGCAATTGATGCCGTAGAACGCGGGCCGATCATCACCCGTCTGCGCGTCGATCGTCTCGATCGCGTCCTTCAGAGTTGGCCCCGATGGTAGCTGACGGGTGCTGTTGTCGAGGGTGAATGAGATCGAAAGAGGTAGGCCCGCAAGGGATGCAGCACGCGACAAGCCGATCATCTCCGGCACGGAGGTGAACGTCATCGCCTCGACCAAGTCGACGCCGGCGCGGGCCAGAGTGGCGAGCTGGGTGCCGTGGTACTCCTCGGCCTCGTCGGCAGTGATCGTCTGGTTGGTCTCGTACGCGTCACCGCGAGGACCGACGATCCCGGCGTAGAGGAGCGCGGGCACCTGCGCCTGATACGGCTGGGCGACCTCACGCAGGAAGGAGATGCTGCGCATCTGCATCTCGGCCAGCTGCTCACTCGAATAGCCAAGCAAAGCGCCCCAGTCTGGGCTTGCCCGGTAGTCGAGGCCGCCGATGACCACGCCGAACCCATGGCGAGCGGCGGTGTCGAGATACCGTCCGTACATGCCGCGCAGTTCGGTCACGGCGTCCGGGTTGTCGAGCAGTGGGAACAGGGCGAAGCTCGGGAGCTCGTACCCGTACTTGTACATGATCTCGGTTTCTTGGCCGCCTTCGGTCAAATAGTTCAACCCGGCCTGCTGTATCGGAAACTCCGTCGACATGGTGACCCCCTCCGGCACCTGCGCTCTCGCAATGAGGGCAAAGATCAGACTAGCCGTGGAGATGGGACGCCAACAGTCCATTTGCCACTTTTGGCACAGAATTAGCAAATGTCGATTCGCTCCGCGCGCCGACGACTAGAACCCGCGCAGGGTGATCCTCAGCCGATCCGCCGTGTCGCGAACGATGCCGAGCTGCTTGGCCACCTGAATCGGCGACGTGCCGCCGCGGGCATCACGCGAATTCACCGAGCCTGCCACCGTCAGCACCTCCCTGACCTCGGCGGTGAGCCCGGGGTGGATGCCTGCCAGCTCGTCGTCGGCCAGTTCTTCGAGCCCGACGCCGCGCGCCTCGGCAGCCTTGACGGCCGCACCTGCCGCCTCGTGGGCGACGCGAAACGGAACCCCTTGCCGGACGAGCCATTCGGCGACATCGGTGGCCAATGTGTAGCCCAGCGGGGCCAGCTCGGCCATCCGGTCGGTGTCGAAGCGCAGAGTGCCGATCAGACCCGCCATTGCGGGAAGGAGCAGGTTCAATTGCGCGACTGAGTCGAACACCGGCTCCTTGTCCTCCTGAAGGTCCCGGTTGTAGGCCAGCGGCTGAGCCTTCAGCGTGGCCAGTAGGCCAGTCAGGTTGCCGATCAGCCTGCCCGACTTGCCGCGGGCCAGTTCGGCGATGTCGGGATTCTTCTTCTGCGGCATGATCGAACTGCCCGTAGACCAGGAATCGTGCAGCGCCACATAGCCGAATTCGGTTGTGCTCCAGAGGATGACGTCCTCGGCCAGCCGGGAAAGGTCAACGGCGATCATCGCCAACACGAACGCGGCCTCGGCGGCGAAGTCGCGCGAAGCCGTCGCATCGATGGAGTTGTCTGCGGCGGCCGTGAACCCGAGTTCATCGGCAATTGCGTCCGGGTCGAGCCCGAGCGACGAACCGGCGAGCGCACCCGCTCCGTACGGCGACACCGCAGCGCGCTTGTCGAAGTCAACGATCCGTTCGACGTCCCGCAGCAGCGGATGGGCGTGGGCCAGCAAGTGATGCGCCAGGAGAATCGGCTGCGCCGACTGCAGATGAGTCTTGCCCGGCATGATCGCGGTGGGATGCGAGGCCGCCTGGGTGGCCAACGCCGCGACCACGTCGAGGGCGGCGCTGCCGACCGTGCGCATGTTGTCGCGCAGCCACATCCGGAACAAGGTGGCTACCTGGTCGTTTCGCGACCGGCCCGCCCGCAGCCGCCCGCCGAGCTCGTCGCCGACGCGGTCGATCAGCCCGCGTTCCATCGCACCGTGCACGTCTTCGTCGGTGGGCAGCGGTCCGAAGCTGCCGTCGGCGAGGTCCGCACCGAGGCTGTCCAGACCTGCGAGCAGACCGTCCCGCTGCTCCTCGGTGAGTAGCCCGGCGCGAAACAGCACCCGCGCGTGCGCCTTCGACGCCTTGACGTCGTACGGTGCCAGCACCCAGTCGAAGTGGGTGGACTTGCTCAGCGCGGCAAGCGCTTCCGACGGACCGCCCGAGAAGCGGCCGCCCCACAGCGAGCCCTCGTTGGTGCTCACGATCCCGCCATGTCCCGCTTCGCGGCGATCTTGCTGCTCAGGCCGTGCACGTGCACGAAGCCCTTGGCGCTGGACTGGTCGAACGTGTCGCCCTCGTCGTACGTAGCCAAGTTGAAGTCGTAGAGCGACTCCGGGCTACGTCGACCGTTGACCGCGATGTGACCGCCGTGCAGCACCAGCCGGATCTCGCCGGTGACGTGTTCCTGCGTGTGGTCGACGAACGTCTCCAGGGCGCGCTTCAGCGGCGAGTACCACAGGCCGTCGTAGACGAGCTCGCCCCAGCGTTGATCGGTGGTGCGCTTGAACCGCGCAAGCTCACGTTCGAGCGTGACGTGTTCGAGTTCGGTGTGGGCGGTGATCAGCACCATGGCGCCCGGGGCCTCGTAGATTTCGCGGCTCTTGATGCCAACCAGCCGGTCCTCGACGACGTCGAGCCTGCCGACGCCCTGGGCGCCTGCCCGGCGGTTGAGTTCGACGATGGCCTCAAGCACCGTGACGGGCTTCCCGTCGATGGACACCGGTACACCCTTGTCGAACCCGACTATGACCTCGTCGGGCGAGCTCCAATTGACAGTCGGATCCTCGGTGTAGTCGTAGACGTCCTTCGTGGGAGCGTTCCAAAGGTGTTCCAGGAAGCCGGTTTCCACCGCCCGACCCCACACGTTCTGATCGATCGAGAACGGGGAGCGCTTGGTGACGTTGATGGGGATCGCGTTCTCCTCGGCGAAGGCGATGGCCTTCTCGCGGGTCCACGCGTAGTCCCGGACGGGAGCGAGCACGTCGAGCTCTGGCGCCAGCGAGGCGAATCCGACCTCGAAGCGGACCTGGTCGTTGCCCTTACCCGTACATCCGTGGGCCACCGTGCCGCCCTTGTACTCCCGGGCGGCCTCCACCAGGTGCTTGACGATCAGCGGCCGACTGATGGCCGATACCAGCGGATAGCGGTCCATGTAGAGGGCATTGCTCTTGATGGTCGGCAGGCAGTACTCGTTGGCGAACTCGTCGCGGGCATCGACCACGACGGCCTCCACGGCGCCGCAGTCGAGCGCGCGCTGCCGGATGACCTCCATGTCTTCACCGCCCTGCCCGAGGTCGATGGCGACCGCAACGACCTCGCGACCGGTCTCCTTGCCGATCCAGCTGATCGCGACCGAGGTGTCCAGACCGCCGGAGTACGCCAGAATGACGCGTTCGGACATGAAGTAATCTCCTTATTTTCCAGTGCTTTTCGTTGCTATTTAAGGTGTTCGAGCGCGTCGGCCATCTCGGCGCCCGTCATCGGCTCGCGCGCCATCACGAAGATGGTGTCATCGCCGGCGATCGTGCCGACTACGTATGGAAGGGCCGCCCGGTCGATCGCGCTGGCCAGGTAGTGCGCCGCCCCGGGCGGCGTGCGTAGGACCGCCAGGTTGCCGCTCGCGTCCGTGGACACCAGAAGTTCTCCGAGCAGGCGGGACATCCGTTCGGTACCGCCGGTCACCCCACGAACGGGGCTGCCGTCCTCAGGCACGATGTAGACGCCGACGCCGCCGTCGGCCCCGCGCAGCTTCACTGCACCGAGCTCTTCGAGGTCCCGCGACAGCGTGGCCTGGGTGACCTCGATGCCTTCCTCGGCGAGCATCGAGGCTAATTCGCTTTGGCTGCTCACCGAATTCGACGACAGCAGTGTCACGATGCGCGCCTGGCGTCCGGCCCGGGTGGCGGCTGTCATGCGCGATACCGCTTCGCTTCTCGCTTGAAAGTCATGCGGGCAGCCCGTTCTTCCCGAGCAACCACACCAGCAGCGCCTTCTGGGCATGCAGCCGATTCTCGGCCTCGTCCCAGACGGCACTCTGCGGCCCGTCGATGACGTCGTCGGTGATCTCGTGACCGCGGTGCGCGGGAAGGCAGTGCAGCACGATGGCATCCGGGTCGGCGAGTTTCAGCAGCTCCGCATTGATCTGGAAAGGTCGGAACGGCCGAACCCTGTCGAGTCCGTCGTTCTCCTGCCCCATGGACGTCCACGTGTCAGTCACGATGACGTCGACACCATCGGCGGCGGCTCGCGGATCCGAGGTGACGGTGACCGTCGCTCCCGTTTCATCGGCCCGTTGCCGCGCGGCAGCCACGAACATCGGGTGCGGTTCGAAACCGGTTGGCGCGGCGATCGTCACGTTGATTCCCGCGGTCACCCCGCCGAGCATCAGCGAGTGCGCCATGTTGTTGGCGCCGTCACCGAAGTACGCCATCCGTAGCCCGGTCAGGTTGCCCTTCCGCTCGGCCAGCGTCTGCAGATCGGCTAACACCTGGCACGGGTGGAACTCGTCGGACAGTGCGTTTACGATCGGCACCGTGGACCCGGATGCCATGGCGCTCAGCCGTTCTTGAGCGAACGTCCGCCACACGATCGCGTCGACGTAGCGGGACAGCACCTGGCCGGTGTCCTCGAGGGTCTCCTCGCGGCCCAGTTGGGTGCTGCGCCCGTCGACCACCACGGCGTGGCCGCCGAGCTGCGCGATGCCAACCTCGAACGAGAACCTGGTGCGGGTGGAGTTCTTCTCGAAAATCACGGCGACACCGCGTGGCCCTTCGAGTGGCCGGCTTCTGAACGGTGCCTGCTTGAGTTCGGCGGCCAGCGTGAGTACTTCGGCCTGCTCGCTGGGCGTCAGGTCATCGTCACGGAGGAAGTGCCGGAGTGTCATGAGTTCTCCTCCACGGCTGCGGTGGCGGTGTCGAGCACAGCTGGCAGCGCGGCGACGAACGCCCCGAGCTGCGCCTCCGTGACCACGAGCGGCGGCGCGAGCCGGATGACGTCCGGGGCCGCCGCATTGACCAGGAACCCGGCGTCGCGGGCGGCGAGTTCGACGGCCTTGCCGCGGGGTGCGGTCAACACGATGCCGCGCAGTAGCCCTTGACCACGGACGTGGTCGACGAGCGGGTGTCCGAGGGCCTCGATGTCATGGCTCAACGCCTTGCCGAGCACGTCGGCACGCGTGATGAGGTCCTCGTCGTCGAGTGCCTTGAGCACTGCGAGTGCGGCCGCCGTGCACACGGGGTTGCCGCCGAACGTGCTGCCGTGCAGACCAGGGGTCAGCAGGTCAGCGGTGGCGCCGATGGCCAGACAGGCTCCGATCGGCAGACCGCCCCCCAAACCCTTTGCCAGCGTGACGATATCGGGTGTCACCCCGTCGCGTTGGTGAGCGTAGAAGCTGCCCGTACGCCCCACCCCGGTCTGTACCTCGTCGAGCACCAGCAGCGCGCCGTGCCTGGCGGTGATGTCCCGAGCCGCGACCAGGTAGTCGGGCGGCGGCGTGACGACGCCCCCCTCCCCCATGATGGGCTCGAGGAAGACCGCGGCGGTGTCGTCGGTGACCGCGGCCGCGAGCGCTTCCACGTCGCCGTACGGAATGTGGGTCACGTCGCCTGGCAGCGGAGCGAAGGGAGCCTGTTTGGCCGGCTGCCCAGTCAGCGCAAGCGAGCCCATCGTGCGGCCGTGGAAAGCTCCCTCGGCGGCAACGAGTTTGGTCCGGCCCGTGAGCCTGCTGATCTTGAAGGCGACTTCGTTGGCCTCGGTGCCGGAATTGCAGAAGAACACCCGTGCCGGGGTTCCAAGGTGGGCAACCAGCGCCTCGGCGAGCGCGATACCTGGCTCCGTGGCATACAGGTTGGACGTATGGCCCAAGGTGTTCAGCTGTGTTGTCACGGCTTCGATGACAGCTGGATGGCGGTGCCCCAGCACGTTCACGGCGATGCCGCCGAGCAGGTCGACGTAGGATTTGCCGTCAGCGTCGGTAACCACGGCGCCGTCACCGCTGACCAGCGCCACTGGCGGGGTGCCGTAGTTGTCCATCATCACGGCCTGCCAACGCTCTTGCAGCCCTTCAGTCCGGGACATTCCCCGGTCGCTGCGCTCCTGCCCTCCGGTGCTCACTTCATCACCACCTTCGTTCCGGCTCCTTCATCGGTAAGCAATTCGACCAGCACGCAGTGTTCGACACGGCCATCGATGACGTGCGCGCTTGGCACGCCGCCCGCGACCGCGCGCAGACAGGCCTCGATCTTGGGCACCATGCCCGATTCGAGCGTCGGCAGCAGCCCGGTCAGCGTCGTGACGTCGATCTCGGTAACCAGCGAATCCCGGTCGGGCCAGCTGGTGTAAAGGCCCTCGACGTCGGTGAGCATCAACAGTTTCTCCGCGCCGAGCGCTTCGGCCAGCGCGGCGGCCGCAGTGTCGGCGTTGATGTTGTGCACCACGCCAGCGGCATCGGGGGCGATGGTGGAGACCACCGGAATGCGGCCGGCCGCAATCAGATCCAAGACGGCAGCGGTGTTGACACGGTCGACGTCACCGACCAGACCGATGTCGGTGGCCACGCCGTCGACCGTGACACTGCGCCGCACGGCCGTGAACAGATGCGCGTCCTCCCCCGTGATGCCCACCGCGTACGGACCGTGGGCGTTGATGAGCCCGACCAGTTCCCGCCCTACCTGACCGAAGAGCACCATCCGCGCGACGTCGAGTACTTCTGGTGTGGTGACGCGGAATCCGCCCTTGAAGTCTCCTGCGATGCCAAGCCTTTTGAGCATGGCGCTGATCTGCGGGCCACCGCCGTGCACGACGACAGGATGAATGCCGCAGTTGCGGAGGAAGACCATGTCCGCCGCGAAGGCCGCCTTCAGCACGTCGTCGGTCATGGCGTTGCCGCCGTACTTCACGACGACGATTTTGCCGTGCAACTGCTTGAGCCAAGGCAGCGCTTCCGCGAGCACGGACGCCTTGGTGTGCGTATCGGGTGCGGTCACGAGCTGTAGGCCGAGTTCTCTTCGACGTAGGCGTGAGACAGATCCGTCGTACGGATGGTCGCTTCACCGGTACCGATGCCAAGCGCGACGACGACGGTGATCTCGGCGCCCGAGAGGTCCACGTCGCGCGCGCCAGGTGCGCCGGTGCCGTCGACGCACACCGGAGCACCGTTGAACGACACGCTGATCAGGTCGGGGTTCAGTTCAACCGGTGCCATTCCGACCGCCGCCAGCACGCGGCCCCAGTTCGGATCGGAGCCGAACAGAGCGGTCTTCACCAGGCTGTCGCGTGCGATGACCCGCGCGGCAACGACGGCGTCGTCCTCGCTGGCTGCACCGGTGACGGTGATCGCGATGCGCTTCGTCACGCCCTCGGCGTCGGCCTGAAGCTGTGCACACAGGTCGTTACACACGGCGAGCAGCGCGTCGTCGAGTTCGCTTTGGCTGGGCGCGATTTCACTCGCGCCCGAAGCCATCAGCACGACGGTGTCGTTTGTCGAACAGCTGCCGTCGATGTCGAGCCGGTCGAACGTCTGGGCAGTGGCGTTACGCAACGCCCGGTTCAGTGCGTCGGCATCGGCGACGGCGTCGGTGGTGATGACGCACAGCATGGTGGCCAGCGACGGCGCCATCATGCCTGCACCCTTTGCCATGCCGCCGACGGTCCAGTCGCCCTCATGGTGCAGCGCAACCTGTTTGGGCACCGTGTCGGTGGTCATGATTGCCTCCGCCGCCTCGGTACCGCCGGTCAATCCACCCGCCAGCTCGGCCACGATGTCCTTGACGCCGACCAGCACCTTGTCCATAGGCAGCCGGTCCCCGATCAATCCCGTTGAGCAGACGGCGACTTCGATGGCACCGGTGTCGGTGCCCCACTCTGAAAGTGCGCCCGCGACCGCCTCGGCCGTGGCGTGAGTGTCCTGAAAGCCGCCGGGTCCGGTGCATGCGTTGGCACCGCCAGAGTTGAGGATCACGGCGCGAAGCCTGCCGGTCGTTATCACCTGCTGTGTCCACAGCACCGGGGCGGCCTTGACCTTGTTGCGGGTGAATACCGCGGCCGCACTGTGGTCGGGACCCTCGTTGAAGACCAGCGCGAGATCCGGTCTGCCGGAGACCTTGATGCCTGCCGAGATGCCGGTCGCCCGGAATCCGGAGGGGGCGGTAACACCTTGGGTGCGTACGAGTTTCATGGCGCCACTCCCACGATCGACAATCCTTCGGTTTCCGGCCAGCCCAGCGCGAGGTTCATCGATTGCACGGCCGCACCACCGGTTCCCTTCACCAGATTGTCGATCGCGCACAGCGCCACCAGGACTCCCGCATCCACGTCGACGGCCACTGCCACCTGGGCAGCATTGCTGCCTACGACCGCGCCGGTCTTCGGCAGCTGTCCTTCGGGAAGCAAATGAACGAACGGCTCGTCGCCGTAAGCCTTTTCGTAGGCCGCCCGCACCTCGGACAGCGAAGCAGTGGTACGCGCTGTGCAGGTGGCGAGGATGCCGCGCGACGTCGGGATCAGCACCGGGGTGAACGACACCGTAACGTCCTTGTCGGTGACCGTGCGCAACCCCTGGACGATCTCGGGCGTATGACGGTGCGTCCCGCCGACGTTGTAGGCGCGGGCCGACCCGATCACCTCGGATCCGAGCAGGTCGACTTTCGCGGCCCGGCCCGCTCCCGAGGTGCCACTCACGGCGACCACCGTCACGGCGGGCTCGACAAGGTCTTCGGCAAGGGCGGGCAGTAGCGCCAACAGCGCAGCCGTCGGATAGCAGCCAGGAACGGCGATGCGCTTGGCTCCACGCAGTGCCTCCCGGCCACCGGGTAGCTCGGGCAGTCCGTAGGGCCAGCTGCCCGCGTGGGCCGAGCCGTAGAACCGCTCCCACGCGCCTGCGTCGGTCAGCCGGAAGTCGGCGCCACAGTCCACGATCAGGGTGTCGGGTCCCAGCTGCTCGGCCAACGCGGCGGAATGGCCGTGCGGAAGCGCCAGGAACACCACGTCATGTCCGGCGAGCAGGTCCACCTCGGTGGGCTCGAGGACACGACTGGCCAACGGGAGCAGGTGTGGATGGTGCTCGCCGAGCGTCGTCCCTGCGCTTGCCGCCGCAGTTACCGAACCAAGCGTCAGGCGTCCGTCCGCATAGGCCGGATGCCCGAGCAGGAGTCGCAAGATCTCGCCGCCCGCGTATCCGCTCGCGCCGGCCACCGCCACTGAAGTCACTCGGACGATTTTGCATTGTTATGCAGTCTGATGCAAATAGATTATGCGTCAGCGACGTTGTTCGGCGCCGACGCGTTCGGCCGCGACGGCCACGGCGGCGTCCCTGGCGGCGCTTGCCTCGTCCTCGGTGAGCGTCCGATCGGGGGCGCGGAAGCGCAACGCCAAGGTCAGAGACTTGCGACCCTCGCCGATCTGCGGCCCTGTGTAGACGTCGAAGAGCCGGACGTCCTCGAGCAACTCGCCCGCCCCTGCGTGGACCGCATCGACGACGGCCTGAGCCTCAACGCCCGCCTCCACGATCAGGCTGACGTCCTGGAACACCGCCGGGAACGGTGACACAGCCGGAACGGGCAGCGGTTCGACGATCGGTACGCCATCGAGGTCGAGCTCGAGTGCGCACGTGCCCTTCGGCAGCCCGGTCCGCTCGATGACAGCCGGATGAAGCTGCCCGGCGTGGCCGACGACTCGGTCTTCGGCGGCGCCGACGATGACTACCTCGGCGCATCGGCCCGGATGCCACGGCAGGAGCTGAGCGGCCCGCAGCGTGACCTCGACTTGGCAGGCCCGGCCGATGGTACGGACGGCCTCGAATGCGTCGGTGGCGTCGACCGGGCGGCCCGGTCCCCACGGTCCACCTGGTTCGCGCAGGCCCGTCAGCACGGCGGCGACGTGTAGCGGCTGGCGTGGCAGCGAGTCGTCGATGACCGCGATCTCGTCGGCGGTGGGGCGTCGATCATTCTCGATGCGTTCGATGGCCCGCGTCTGCGGGGTCGCTTGCACGACCTGTTCGATGGCGAACAGGGCTACGTCGACGGCGCCGCGGGAAACGTTGCGGCTCAGTGCTTCCAGCAGCCCGGGCAGGAGTGTCGTCGCAAGTTGCGGTCGTTCGGACTCCAGCGGATTGAGCACGGCGACGGTGGCACGGCGCGCGTCGTCGGCCGCTAGGCCCCACTGGTCGAAGATCCCGGCGGGCAGGAACGGAGTAGGTAGTACCTCGACGAAGCCGTTGAGCGCCAAGGACTTCCCGATCGCACGCCGCCGAAGTTGACCAGGTGTCAGCCCGCGACCCGCTGGCGCCGACGGGAGCACCGATGGAATGAGTTCGAGCCCCTCGAGCCGCAAGACCTCTTCGACGAGATCAGCGGGCTGCTTGAGATCGGGGCGCCAACTTGGCGGAGTGACCACGAGGCCGTGCTCGGAAGTCTCGACGGCGCCGCCGATCTGGGTCAGGCGGCGGGCGGCCGTGCCGTCGGCGTAGCGGATGCCTGCGGTCCGATCGGGCAGGTCGCTGGGCATGCTCACCGGTGCCGGAGCCCAATTCTCGCGAGGCGGATCGCCGCGCCAGTCGGTCAGCGTAGGCTCCGCCGTGCCGCCGGCGATATCCGCGAGCAGGGTGGCGCAACGATCAAGAGCGGCAACGGAAATGGCAGGGTCGACGGAACGTTCGTATCGTCGGCCGGCCTCGCTGACGAGATGTAGTCGGCGTTGTGTGCGCGACACCGCGGCCGGATCCCAGACCGCTGCCTCCAACAACACGTCGGTAGTGCTCGGGCGGACCTCGGTGGTGCCCGCTCCCATCACACCGCCGATGGCGGCGGTCGCGACGTCGTCGACGATCAACACGTCGGCAGGATCGAGCCGACGCTCGACGTCGTCAAGCGTGACGACCGTCTCCCCCGGCTCTGCAAAGCGGACGTCGAATGGCCCGGTGATGAGCGAACGGTCGTGGGCGTGCATGGGATGGCCGATTTCGAGCATCACGTAGTTCGTTACGTCGACCGCAGGCGAGATGGCGCGGATGCCGCTGAGCAACAGTCGTCGTTGTATCCACCACGGCGACACCGCAGTTGGATCGATGCCCGTTACGGGGCGCAACCCAAAGCGCAGCACACCCGTACCCGGCTGCACGGTCAGCGGCCAGGCCTCGCCCTCGACGGGCAGCGCAGGCACGTCGGCGGGATCGGCGAACTCGAGGTCGAGCGCACAGGCGAGCTCGCGGGCCATTCCGCGGATCGAGAGGCAGTAACCGCGGTCGGGGGTGATCGCGAGGTCGAATACCACGTCATCGAGGCCGACGACGTCGATCGCGGACGCGCCGGGCTCGGCAGTGCCGGGCGGCAGCACCAGGATTCCGGCGTGGTCGGTGCCCATGTTGAGTTCGGATGCCGAGCAGATCATTCCGTCAGACGTACGGCCGTAGGTCTTGCGCTTGGCGATGGCGAAGTCCCCAGGAAGTACAGTTCCGGGCAGCGCCACCACGACGAGGTCACCGACCTTGAAGTTGGTTGCGCCGCAGACGATGTCGCGGGGCTCGGGTTCACCGACGTCGACCTTGCACGCCCGGATGGGCTTCTTGAACTCGGTGAGTTCCTCGATCTCGGCGACGCGACCGACGGTCAGCGGCCCCGTCACGGGTCCGACGGGGATGATGTCCTCGACCTCGTGGCCGATGCGGATCAGCGTCCGCTCCAGTTCGTCCACCGAAATGTTCCAGTCCGGCGTGCCGGCCCGGACGACGTCACGAAGCCAGCTATAGGGAACGCGCATCAGGCTCCCACTCCGAACGGGAGCGAGAAGCGCACGTCACCCTCGACCATGTCGCGCATGTCGGAGATGCCGTTGCGGAACTGCAGTGTGCGTTCAAGGCCCATGCCGAACGCGAAGCCCGAATACTCTTCGGGGTCGATCCCGCAGGCGCGCAACACATTCGGATTGACCATGCCGCAGCCACCCCACTCCACCCAGCCGGGGCCGCCCTTCTTGTTCTCGAACCACACGTCGAGTTCCGCAGAAGGTTCGGTGAACGGGAAGAAGTGCGGCCGGAACCGGGTTCGGCCCGCAGGCCCGAACTCCGCCCGCGCGAACGCGTCGAGCGTGCCCCTCAGGTTGGCCATCGTCAGGCCGCGGTCTACCGCGAGTCCCTCCACCTGGTGGAAGACCGGCGTATGGGTGGCGTCGAGCTCGTCGGTGCGAAACGTCCGGCCGATCGACACGATGTACACGGGCAGTTCGCGCTCGAGCAGGGCGCGGATCTGAACCGGCGACGTGTGCGTACGCAGCACCTGTCGTGATCCGTCGGGAGCGACGTGGAACGTGTCCTGCTCGCTGCGTGCCGGGTGGTCCGCTGGAAAGTTCAGCGCGTCGAAGTTGAATTGTTCGGTCTCGACCTCGGGTCCTTCGGCCAGTTCCCAGCCCATCGCGACGAACGTGTCGGCGACGTGCTCGGCCAGGATGGTGATCGGGTGGCGGGCACCGATCGGCTGGCGGGTGGACGGCAGGGTCACGTCGATGCGCTCGGCCACCAGTGCCGCGGTGTCGCGTTCAGCTCGCAGCAGCGCCAGCCGCTCGTCGTAGGCGCCCTGGGCCTCGGTGCGGGCGACGTTGACCCGCTTGCCTGCGTCGGCGCGCTCGTCCTTGGGCAGCGACCCCAGTTCCTGACGGGCCAGTGAGATCGCGGACTTGTCGCCGAGGTGTTCGGTCTTGGCTCTGGCCAGTGCATCGAGGTCGGCAGCCGCGTCGAAGGCATGCTTCGCGGCGCCAACCGCCGCGGTCAGCGCTTCCTCGGACAATCCGGACTGATCAGCCACCCGGCGATCATAGCGACGGGCCACATGTGACTCGCGCTACTCTCACGCGGTGATCGTGCGGCCCATGATCGTGGCAGCTGTCTGGATAGTCGGGGTGCTCGCCGCGGCGGCGGCGTTGGCAGTCTCGGTGTGGTGGGCGCTTCCCGCCGTCGTCGTGCTGGCGCTGGCTGTGCTAGGCACCTGGGACCTCGTACAGACCAAACACACGATTCTGCGCGTTTACCCCATCCTTGGGCACGTCAGATTTCTCATGGAGCTCATCCGCCCCGAGATTCGCCAGTACTTCATCGAATCCAATACCGAGGCCGCGCCCTTCGACAGAGAGACCCGGGATCTGGTCTACGAGCGGGCCAAAGCCACAAAGGGAGACGAACCCTTCGGCACGGAGCTCGACGTCAACGCCATCGGCTATGAGTTCCTTCGACACTCGATCCGGGCGAAGTTCGCCGACGAACTGGACCCGAGGGTTCGGCTTGGCGGCTCCGACTGCACGCAGCCGTATGACATTGCGATGCTGAACGTTTCGGCGATGAGCTTCGGCGCGTTATCCGCACAGGCGATCGAGGCACTCAACGGCGGCGCGGCCAGGGGCGGGTTCGCTCACGACACCGGCGAGGGCGGCATCAGCCCGTACCACCTTCGGGCCGGCGGCGACCTCATCTGGGAAATCGGCTCTGGGTACTTCGGATGCCGTGACGTCGACGGCCGGTTCGATCCAGTCGCCTTCGCCGAGAAGTCGCAGCTCGGCTCGGTAAAGGCGATCTCGATCAAGCTGTCTCAGGGCGCCAAACCCGGCTTGGGGGGCGTGTTGCCCGGCGCGAAGGTCAGCGCGGAGATCGCGGAGACACGCGGGGTGCCCATCGGCCGGACGGTGGTTTCGCCGCCTGCACACAGTGCGTTCAGCACGCCAACCGAGTTCATCGATTTCATCGCGACGTTGCGACGGCTCTCAGGCGGCAAGCCCGTCGGCTTCAAACTGTGCATCGGTGCCCGCACCGAGTTCCTGTCCATCTGCAAGGCCGTCATCTCCACCGGAATTGCTCCGGACTTCGTCATCGTCGACGGAGGCGAAGGTGGCACGGGTGCGGCCCCGCAGGAGTTCGAGGATCACGTCGGCATGCCGCTGACCGACGCACTGATGCTGGTGCACAACAGCTTGGTGGGTACGGGGTTGCGGGAGCGAATCCGCATCGGCGCGTCTGGGAAGGTGGCAAGCGGAGTCGACATCGTCAGCCGGGTCTGCCAGGGTGCCGATTTCACCATGTCGGCGCGGGCGATGATGTTCGCCGTGGGCTGCATCCAAGCGCTCAAGTGCAACACCAACCACTGCCCCACCGGAGTGGCAACCCAGGATCCCGCGCGGGGACGGGCACTTCACGTGCCCGACAAGGCGATTCGGGTGTTCAACTATCAGCGGGCGACCGTCGCCAGCGCCGCGCAGATCGTGGCGTCAATGGGGCTGGACGGCTTCCGCGCACTCTCCCCGGCCATGCTCAATCGTCGTATCGAAGGACAACGCACTCGGACGTATGCCGAGATCTACGAGTGGCTCATGCCCGGGGAACTCCTCGAAGAACCGCCGGAGTCATGGCTTTCGGACTGGGTGGAGGCTTCGGCCGACGAGTTCCGCTGAGCTTCGAGCGACGCAGACCCGAGCCGCACCGCTTCGACCGTCACGACCGCGACGACACCGCACGCGGACGCCACGACCAACTCCGGCAGCGTATTCGCGATCACCAGGAAGCCGAATGACGTTGCGATCCACAGCAGCGTGACGCGTAGCGGGGTCCAGGGCCGAGGAGCCCCGAATCGGCTTGCCACTGCCGCGCCGAGGGTGAGCGCCACGACGTGCCCGACGTCGGTGAAGTCCCGGCCCACCGTGATCACGGCGACCCCGACGGCCAGCCACCAGCCGATCCAGGGCGGACGCCAACGCGGCGATATCGCCGCGGTGAACGTCCCCAGCACGGCCGCGGCGCCATAGCTCATGCCGACGTCGGTCGCCCTCGCGACCGCAGCGGGCATCCAACCCCAGGTGACCGCCGCAGTGAGACCCGCAGCGACTAGCACCGTCGCGCCAACGTGGCCAAGCAGGAAGGCGACGATCAAACGGGTACTACGCCAGAGCAGCTCGGCGAGCCCAAGAAGGCAGAGCAGGCCGGGCAACCACAGCACGATCGAACCGGCGTCCACCACGAACGCGCTGACGAGCAGGGTGCCTAGGTGTCCGTGGCTCAAGTTGTGCAGATTGGTACTGGCGTGCTGCAGCACGCGGTCCCGCATGGACGGTCCAAGCGTCGCGAGTATCGCGTAGACGCTGAAGAGGATGACCCCGTACGCCACCGTGACGCGCACCAGCAGCAACCGGGATATCGCCCACCTCATCGATGACAACTATCCGCCCGTGTCGTCGACATCTTCCGGATCAGCACCTGGGAGCTCCCTCCGAGTCCTCACGCGGAACATGGCGAGGTCCTCCGGCACGCCAGAGATCTTGGGCGCGAACAGTTGCTTGCGGATCCGCTTCACCGTCACGCCGAGCGCATCGAAGTCCTCGGCTGCGATGTGGTCGAGCGTTGTCCCGGAGACGACGAGCCCGCCCTTGGTGGCCCGATCCATGACTCGCGCGGCGATGTTCACGTCGACGCCGAGCCAATCCGAGCCGATGCGCTGAGGTCGCCCCGTGTGGATGCCCGCCCGCATGTGCGGCGTATAGCCGCCCACGTCAACGGTTTTCACCGCATCGAGCGCCGTGAGCACGGCACGCACCGCCGTGCCCGCATCGGAGAACACCGCCATGGTGCCGTCGCCCATCCGCTTGACGATCTGGCCACCTGCCGCGAGCATCGGCGGTTCGGTTACCTGGGCTACGCGTCGCAGCAGCGTCAAGGTGGCGTCATCGCCCGCGCGTAGCGACCAGTCGGAGAACCCGACCAGGTCGGTGAACACCAACGTCACTTCGCCGTATGCCGGCCGCCCGGACACGCGTTCGGTCAGCGCCTGCCAGACCTGCAGGCCGGCCAGGCTCACCTCCTTGGACGCGGCACCGCGATCCATCAGCCGATCCGCTGCGCGGGCGGCCGCCCTGGGTCCACCATCTCCGTCCGCCGACAACGGGTCCCCGAAGTCCGGGTCGCCGGGCAACGCGCGGCGAGCGCGTTTGATGAAGGCGATGACAGCGGGACTGTGGTTGGTGCTCTTTAGCCACCCAAGGGGACCTGCGGGGCCGACGCCCCCGGTGCTTCGCTCGGCAGGACTGGCCCCCGAGTCGCTTCGCTCCTGTCCGCCGGACCTGATCCCCGGGTCGCTTCGCTCCTGCCCGCCGAGCCGTTCCTCGAACGATTCGACATCCACAACGCCACCCTAGGTGGCCTTTCGAAGGGGCGGCAATGAAGAACCCACGGAAACGACGGCGTGCCACCCCATTGTGGCTGTTGGGGAGATCTTGATCTGCCACCGATAGACATTGCTCACACTCGTCCGGCGATTCGCGCCGGGGGGTCACAGCGGCGCGCTGATCCCGTCGCCGTCGACAACCCGACCGTTCGTCCGCAACCAAAAAACCCGCAGGTCACGTGCGCATGGAGGGTGGATGCACGCTCGGTAACGACGTTCGGCGCGCCAACGCGAAATCGTGGACAACATGCGTTGTCAAGATTATCGTGATCGGACACCCGTGGGTTGACACTCAGCGAGGACACCATGAACGCGAGCTCAAAGCCGAGCGCGAAGGCCACCATTCGATCGACGGTGGGCACGGACGGTGAAACCGCCGACCCCCTCGGCCCCGATTCGCTGACTTGGAAGTACTTCGGCGACCTGCGCACGGGCATGCTGGGGGTCTGGATCGGTGCGATCCAGAACATGCACCCCGAGCTCGGAGCCGGCGTGGAGGACCACTCGATCCTGCTGCGCGAGCCACTTCAGCGCGTCGCCAGATCCGTGTTCCCGATCATGGGCGTGGTGTACGACGGCGACCGCGCCGCACAGACGGGTGCCCAGATCAGGGGCTATCACGAGACCATCAAGGGTGTCGACGCGGAAGGGCGGCGCTATCACGCGCTCAATCCGGAGACGTTCTACTGGGCGCACGCCACCTTCTTCATGTTGATCCTCAAGACCGCCGAGTACTTCTGCGGCGGGCTGACCGAGGCCGAGAAGCGCCAACTGTTCGACGAACACGTGCAGTGGTACCGGATGTACGGCATGAGCATGCGGCCCGTACCCGAGACGTGGGACGACTTCTGCGAGTACTGGGAGCGCACCTGCCGCGAGGAATTGGAGCTCAACCAGGCCACCCTCGACATCTTCACGATCCGCATCCCGAAACCCTGGTTCGTGTTGATGCCGACCCCGATATGGGATCAGCTCTTCAAGCCGCTGGTCGCCGGACAGCGCTGGCTTGCGGCGGGGCTTTTCGACCCAGCCGTACGCGAGAAGGCCGGCATGCACTGGACACCGAGCGACGAGGTGATCCTGCGGCTGTTCGGCAAGTTCGTCGAAGTGGCCTTCCTCGCCGTACCCGACGAGATCCGCCTGCACCCCCGCGCCTTGGCGGCCTACAAGCGCGCGGCCGGCCGGATCCCCGCAGACGCGCCCCTGGTGGAAGCGCCGTCGTTCACTGCGCCGCCCCGCGAGCGCTGGGAGCTTCCCATGCATTACATTCCTCGACACAAGTCCCTGGTGGAACGCGCTGGCTCACTCGTCCACACCACCTTCTCCCTCGCCGGTCTACGCCCAGCGCGCGGTCGGCAAAAGCCTGGAAAGGCAGCCTGAACTACATGCTCGAATGGTCAGACGTCGACCTTGCCGTGCGCGATGCCGTCCGCGCCTTCGTGGACAAGGAGATCCGGCCGCACGTCGATGAACTCGAGAGCGGCGAGATGGCGCCGTATCCCATCATTCGAAAGTTGTTCTCGTCGTTCGGCATCGACGTGATGGCCAAGGAATCGTTGGAGAAACGACTGGCCAAGATGCGCGACGGAACCGAGTCGCGCGGTGCACGAGCTGGCGGCATGTTGGGCGGCGGAAGCGAACAGGCCGGCATGGGCTTCGTTGTGGTGAGCGAACTCTGCCGAGTCAGCATGGGCGTGGTCACGGGGATGGGTGTCAGCCTCGGGCTCACCGTTCCGACCATCGCCTCGCGCGGCACACTGGCCCAGCAGGAACGCTGGTTGCCCGGTTTGGTCACCTACGAGAAGGTCGGCGCGTGGGCCATCACCGAGCCGGATTCGGGGTCGGATGCCTTCGGTGGCATGAAGTCCTATGTCGTGCGCGATGGCGACGACTACGTGCTCAACGGCCAGAAGACGTTCATCACGAACGGCCCCGACGCCGACGTGGTCGTCGTCTACGCCAAGCTGGACGAGGGCGACAGCGGCGGGCGGGAGCGAAGCGACCGGGGGGTTGGCCCAGCCGACAAGCGCAACCGCAAGGTGCTTACGTTCGTACTCGACAGTGGCATGGACGGGTTCGTTCAATCGAAGCCGTTCCGCAAGATGGGCATTCACAGCTCCCGCACCGGTGAGTTGTTCTTCGACAACGTGCGCCTCGGCCGCGACCGGCTGCTTGGCGAGACCGAGGACGGCGCCGGCGATGGCCGTGACAGCGCGCGATCGAACTTCTCCGCCGAGCGGATCGGCGTCGTGTCGATGGCGCTCGGCGTCATCGAGGAGTGCCTGCGCCTATGCACCGACTACGCGAAGTCCCGCAGTCTGTGGGGCCAAGAGATCGGTCAGTTCCAACTCATTCAATTGAAGTTGGCGAACATGGCAGTGGCCCGAATGAACGTCCGCAACATGCTGTTTCGGGTCATCGAAGCGGCGCAGAGCGGCACCGATATCTCATTGCCTGAGGCGTCGGCAATGAAGTGGTACAGCAGCCAGGCTGCCACCGACGTCGCAATGGAGGCCGTGCAGCTGTTCGGCGGCAACGGTTACATGACCGAGTACCGGGTGGAGCAATTGGCCAGGGACGCCAAGTCGTTGATGATCTATGCGGGCAGCAACGAGGTCCAGATCACCCATGTAGCCAGAGGCCTGCTCAGCGACTAGCGGTCCTCGAGAATGAAGTCCGAGGCCCGCGCCGCCATGGCCATCACGGGCCCATTTAGGTTGCCTGCCAACATGATCGGCATTGATGAACAGTCCACGACCCGCAGGCCGTCCACTCCCCTGACCCTCAGCCGGTCGTCGACGACGTCGTCGTCGCTGGGGCCCATCGCGCAACTACCGACCGCGTGATAGCCGGTGTAGCCGTCGTCGAGTGCGGTGTCGATCAATTCCTCGTCGCTCTGGATCCCTGGGCCAGGTGATATCTCGTGGTCGATGCGGTCAGCGATCGGAGACTGCGCGAATAGTTCGCGCGCCCTGCGCATTAGATCGGCGGTCACGGTGCGGTCGTAGTCGCTGGTGAGATAGTTGGGTTCGATGCGGGGTGGCGCGGCAGGATCTGCCGAGGTTATCGTCACGCTGCCCTCCGAGGTCGGACGCAGCGCGAAGCCGAGACACGACACCCCTGGCTCCCGCTCGATCGACATGGGCTCACCGACCTGATATTTGGGGATCGTGAAGGGCCCGAGCAGCAATTGCCCATCCACGCGTTCGACGTTCGGATCCGATTTCAGAAAGGCCAGCACCTCGAACGTCGGAGTCGCCAGCGTGCCCTTCCTCGTCGCCAGGTAGCGTGCCGCCGCGGCGGCCTGGCCGCGGCTCGACGACAGCTGACGGTTGTAACCCAGGTTCTCCTTCAGCCTGAATCGCAGTGCAAAGCAACGGTGTTCGTGCACCCGCCGCCCAACGTGCTCACGGTCGACGACGACGGGAACGCCCACCTCCTCGAGTACCTCGCGGGGTCCGATGCCGGACAGTTGCAGCAACTGCGGGCTACCCAGACTGCCGAGTGCACAGATGATCTCGCGATCCGCGCGGAACTCGGCATTGGCACCGTCGGCCGTCTTCACGTGGATGCCGACGGCGCGCTCGTTTTCGACGATGATGCGCTGAACGGTGGTATGCGTGACCACGTCCAGGTTGTCCCGACGCTTCGCGGGCTTCAAGAAGGCGTCGGCGGCGCTGACCCGGCGACCATTCCGGATGGTCGCGGTGGCGAATCCGATGCGAGGGTCATCGGATTCATTGATGTCCTGGAGCTCGCGCAGCCCCGCACTCGCGCCGGCACCGATGATCTCCCGGCACAACGGGTCGGGCCCACGTCCTACCGAGACGTGCAGGGGTCCGCCGGCACCCCGCGTCGGTGAAGGGCCGAATTCGTTGTCCTCGAACGACTTGAAGATCGGCAGGATGTCGTTCCAGCCCCAGCCCTTGTTCCCAAGGCGCTCCAACTCGTCGTAGTCGGCCCGGTTGCCACGGTTGTAGACCATGCCGTTGATGGAACTCGACCCGCCGAGGACCTTGCCCCTCGTCCAGAACTCCGACCGCTGGTTGGGTCCGAACGGGGTGGTCTGGTACCGCCATGCGTACTTGTCGTTGTCCATCAACAGCCCACCGCCCTTGGGCACGTGGAACATCGGGTGACGGTCCGGGCCGCCCGCCTCGACGAGGAGCACCTTGTTGCGCGGATCGGCCGACAGCCTGTTCGCCAGCACGCACCCTGCTGAACCGGCACCGGCGATGATGTAGTCGTAGCGAGTCATCGGTGGTACCCCGGTTTCGGCTCGGTCGGATGGACATTACAAATAGCGTCCATACTGTAGCGCCGAACGATACTCCGCTAGGTGCCGCTTTGCGCAAGCGCACTTTGGTAGAGACAGATGGCCGCAGCCGTGGCGATGTTGAGACTTTCGGCGCTGCCGCGCATCGGGATCGCCACCCTGGCATCGGCCAGCGCGGCGACGGCCGGGGCCAGGCCATGGGCTTCGGAGCCGAACAACCACGCCGTCGGCGCAATCAGTTCCATTCCGTCCAAGGACTGTTCGCCATCGAGGGTCGTCGCCAACGTACGGAGGCCGGCCTGGCTCAGTGCCGCCATCAATTCTTCGACGTCGGGCGCTTCGAGCACCGGGACCGCAAAGATGCTTCCGGCCGAAGCGCGCAGGCACTTGCCGTTGTACGGGTCGACACTGTCCCCCGCCAGCACGACCGCGTCCGCACCCATTGCGTCGGCGATGCGGATCAGGGTTCCTGCGTTGCCGGGTTCCGAGGTCTCGACCGCGACGAGCAAGAGCCGCGGTGCCGCGCCAAGCACGTCAGGCAGTGCGACCTCGGGGATGGAGCACACCGCGACGAGTCCGACAGGAGTAACGGTGTCGGACAGGGCCTTGGCAGCCTTGTCGGTGACCACGTGGACGGCCAACCCGTCGAGCAGGTCGGCGAATCGGTCGCGGGCGGATTCCGTGACGAGCACGTCCAACACCAAACCGCGCCGCGACGCTGCCTCGACGAGGTTCGGTCCCTCGGCAAGGAAGCGTGCGGCGCGGCGACGTCCTGCGGTGCGGTGCAACTTGAGCGCGGCCGCTACGCGGTCCGAGCGTTCAGTGAGTGCAGCGGTGCCGATTCCCCGGTCGCTTCGCTCTTGCCCTCCGGAGGAGCTCAGGCTGCCTCTCCGGCCGGGGCATTGACGTCAGCGGGCAGAGCGGCCTTGGCCACCTCGACCAACGCGGTGAACGCGGTCGGGTCGCTGACGGCGATCTCGGCCAGGTTCTTGCGGTCCACCTCGACACCTGCTGCCTTCAACCCCTGGATCAGCCGGTTGTAGGTGATGCCGTTCGCGCGGCCGGCCGCGTTGATCCTGGAGATCCACAGCTTGCGGAAATCACCCTTACGCGCCTTCCGGTCACGGTAGGCGTAGGACAACGAATGCAGCTGCTGCTCTTTGGCTTTGCGGTAAAGCCGGGAGCGCTGTCCCCGGTAGCCCTTGGAGGCCTTGAGGATGGTGCGCCGCTTCTTTTGGGCGTTTAGTGCGCGCTTCACGCGTGCCATTGGAGGTTCCTATTCTCGTGCGGACTATGGGGCTACGGCCTGCCAGGAGCAGGCTCAGCCGTTCAGCATCTTCTTCACGCGGGTCACGTCGTTCGCGGCGACCGTGGTGCGACCGTCGAGCCGACGGGTGCGCTTGCTCGCCTTGTGCTCGAGCAGGTGTCGTCGGCCGGCCTTCTCCCGCACGACCTTTCCGGTGCCGGTCTTCCGGAAGCGCTTCGACGCTCCGCTGTGAGTCTTGGCCTTGGGCATGTTGTCCTCAGTTTCTAAATGTTGGTCAGGTCGTCGGCGGATCTTGAGCCACCGCGGGTTCCGCCGCCTCTGCCGGCTCGGCAGGCGCGGCGCTCGCGCGCTGTGCAGCAGGCGCGTCGGCGTCGTGCGCCGCCTTGGCGCGAGTCTTCGCGCCGCGGTGCGGGGCCAGCACCATCGTCATGTTGCGGCCGTCCTGCTTGGCGGACGTCTCGACGTAGCCGTAGTCGGCAACGTCGGCGCCCAGCCGCTGCAAGAGTCGGTAACCCAGTTCGGGCCGCGACTGTTCGCGTCCGCGGAACATGATCGTCACCTTGACCTTGGACCCTGCTTCGAGGAAGCGGACTACGTGACCCTTCTTGGTCAGGTAGTCGTGGTCGTCGATCTTGGGGCGCAGTTTCTGTTCCTTGACGACGGTCTGCTGCTGGTTCTTGCGAGACTCGCGCTCCTTGAGTGCCGTCTCGTACTTGAACTTGCCGTAGTCCATGATCTTGCAGACCGGGGGCTTGGCGGCTGGTGCAACTTCGACGAGGTCGAGATCGGCATCCGCGGCGACGCGGAGTGCATCTTCGATGCGCACGATGCCGACCTGTTCACCGTTGGGTCCGATGAGCCGGACCTCGGGTACGCGGATGCGCTCGTTGATGCGGGTCTCAGTGCTGATGGGGCCTCCTATGTCGTTGGCGGGGCCCACGCCATCAGCACCCTGTTCATGAGAACAGAGCGGCCCTGCATGATGCAGGGCCCAATGCCGACCGATCACGGCTGTCGCCGCCTGCGAAGAAACGCAGAACAGGCACCGTCAGGTACCCGTGACCGGACCGTTTAGCCTTCGAGACGGATCACGTGGCCAACGGTGGGAGTGGGACTCCACTTGCTGTCCTGGCGTATGCCGGGACGGTCGCGCGTGCCAGTCTAGCAGGCATGACCGATCCCCTTAACATCCGCGAACTGGCCGAGATTCCTGCCGTCGAGGTCATCACGCGCTCGGCCGTCATGCTGATGAGCGCAGCCGCGGAGAAACTTGGGCTATCCGCGCCGGAACCCGACGATAGCCCGCACCTGGACCTCGACGAAGCGCGCAGGCTCATCACAGCACTCGCGGGCCTTGTGACGGCGTCCGCGGAATATCTGGGTCCGCATGCGGGTCCGGTCCGCGACGGACTGAAGAGTCTGCAATTGGCCTTCCGCGAGGCCAGCGTCGCGCCCGACGAGCCAGGGCACGGTCCTGGCGAGAAATACACCGGACCGGTCTGGTAGCCGGCGGCCCGCTCAGCACCCGAGTCAGGAGTTACACCTATTTCCAAGCCAGAGCGAATATCCTCGCGCCCTATGACCCTGACCGCGCTCAACAGGCATAAGCAGCGGCGCTCGACGTTCTGGTGGGTACCCGCGGCGGCCGGCTGGATCGTCGGGATCATCGCGACGCTGTCCCTGATTGCCAGCGTGTCCCCGCTCATCCGCGCGATCATCAAGGTGCCGCGGGAGTTCGTCAACGACTACGTCTTCAACTTCCCCGATACCAGCTTCGCGTGGGCGTTCGTGTTGGCCCTACTCGCTGCGGCGCTCGCTGCCCGCAAACGGATCGCGTGGTGGATCCTGCTGCTGTACATGGTCGCCGCGATCGTGTGGAACGCCGGCGACCTGATCATTGGCGGCAACACCTGGCTTCAGGAAACCGGCGAATGGATCGGCCTCGGCTTCCACCTCGCCGCGATCGGCTCCCTCGTGCTGGCACGCAAGCAGTTCTGGGCGAAAGTGCGCCGAGGTGCACTGTTCAAGTCGGCCGCGACGCTGGTCGCGGGGATGGCCATCGGCATCCTGCTCGCGTGGGGGCTGCTCGAGTTGATGCCCGGCACGCTCCAGCGGCCGTATCGGCTCGGCTACGCGATCAACCGGGTCAGCGGATTCGCCGCCGTCAGTTCCGACAATTTCGTCGGGCACCCTCATGTGTTCCTCAACGCCTTGTTCGGCCTGTTCGGAGCACTGGCGCTGATGGTGGCCGCCGTCGTGCTGTTCCAATCCCAACATGCTGACAACGCCCTCACGGGAGAGGACGAATCAGCGATCCGCGGGCTCCTCGAACTGTTCGGAAAGAACGACTCGCTGGGCTATTTCGCCACCCGCCGCGACAAGGCGGTGGTGTTCGCACCAAACGGCCGCGCCGCCATCACCTACCGCGTCGAAGTCGGGGTCTGCCTGGCCAGCGGCGACCCGATCGGCGACCCGCGGGCCTGGCCCGCTGCCATCGCCGCCTGGCTCGAACTCTGCGAGACGTACGGCTGGGCGCCCGGCGTAATGGGTGCGAGTTCGGCAGGGGCGCAAGCCTTCCGCGAGGCCGGACTCAACGCGCTCGAACTCGGCGACGAGGCCATTCTTCACCCGGACACCTACAAGCTGTCCGGACCCGACATGAAGCCCGTGCGCCAAGCGGTGACGCGGGCCCGCCGGGCCGGTCTGACGGTTCGCATCCGCCGCCACCGTGACCTGGTCCCAGAAGAACTCAGCGAGGTGACCAAACGCGCTGACACGTGGCGTGACACCGAGACCGAACGCGGGTTCTCGATGGCCCTTGGACGGCTCGGTGATCCGGCCGACAGCGACTGCTTGTTGGTCGAGGCGGTGAAGGGTGAGTCCGGCGGGCAGGAGCGAAGCGACGGGGGAATCGATGGAGAAGTCGTGGCGATGTTGTCGTTGGTGCCGTGGGGCACCAACGGTGTCTCGCTGGACCTGATGCGTCGCTCGCCCCAGTCCCCCAACGGAACCATCGAGTTGATGGTCAGTGAACTGTGCCTGCAATCCGAAGGCATTGGCATCACGCGCATCTCGCTGAACTTCGCGATGTTCCGGTCGGCCTTCGAGGAAGGCGCGCAACTCGGCGCGGGCCCGGTCGCCCGATTGTGGCGGGGCCTGCTCGTGTTCTTCTCGCGATGGTGGCAGCTGGAAACGCTGTACCGATCGAACATGAAGTACCAACCGGAGTGGGTGCCCCGCTACGCCTGCTACGAGGACGCCCGGCTCATCCCGCGGGTCGGCATCGCCTCGGTGATCGCGGAGGGCTTCCTGGTGCTGCCCTTCAGCAAGCGCTCCGAACAACACACCGGCCACCACATCGCCGCCCCGAAGACATTGGTCGACTCCGGGCGCCTGCAGCACGACGGCAGCGCCCCCGACCTGACCGGGCTACGGGTCGATGCCGCCGACGAGCCGGGTCCGTCGCGGCTACCCGAACAGGTCCGAGTCCGCATGGCCAAGCTGAAGACCTTGCAGGCCAACGGCATCGACGCGTATCCCGTGGGCCGGGCCCCCAGCCACACCATCGCGCAGGCGGTGGACACAAACGACGTCACCGTCAGCGTCTCTGGACGCGTACTGCGCATGCGTGACTACGGCTCGGTGCTGTTCGCGCAACTGCGGGACTGGTCCGGCGAGGTGCAGTTGCTCTTCGACAACTCCCGACTGATCGAAGGCCAAACGGCGGACTTCACCAACGCCACCGACCTCGGTGACCTGATCGAGGTCACCGGCACGATGGGGGCCAGCAAGTCGGGCACGCGGTCATTGCTGGTGGACCGTTGGCGAATGATCGGCAAGTGCCTGCGGCCACTGCCCGACAAGTGGAAGGGGCTGACCGATCCCGAGGCTCGGGTACGCACCCGATACGTCGATCTGGCCATCAACACCGAAGCCCGCGACCTGATCACCGCGCGCAGCAGAATCCTTCATTCCATCCGGGAGACGTTGGTCGCCAAGGACTTCCTCGAGGTGGAGACGCCGATTCTGCAGCAGATCCACGGCGGCGCCAACGCGCGACCATTCATGACGCACATCAACGCCTACGACCTCGATCTGTACCTGCGGATCGCCCCGGAGCTGTACCTCAAGCGGTTGTGTGTCGGTGGTGTGGAGCGGGTCTTCGAGCTCGGCCGCGCGTTCCGCAACGAGGGGGTCGACTTCAGCCACAACCCCGAGTTCACGCTGCTGGAGGCCTACCAGGCGCACGCCGACTACAACGTGTGGATCGACGGGTGTCGGGAACTCATCCAGAACGCCGCACAGGCCGCCAACGGCAGCCAGGTCGTGATGCGGCCCGGCGCGACCGAGGGCACGCTGCAAGCGGTCGACATCTCAGGCGAATGGCCGGTCAAGACGGTGCACGGGGCGGTATCGGAGGCGCTCGGCGAACAGGTCGACACGGACACCACGTTGGACCGGCTACGCGGGCTGTGCGACGGGGCCGGAGTCCCATACCTGCTGCACTGGGATGCGGGCGCAGTCGTACTGGAGTTGTACGAGCACCTCGTCGAAGGGCAGACCGAACGACCCACCTTCTACAAGGACTTCCCCACGTCGGTGTCGCCGCTGACCCGGCCTCACCGCAGTCTGCCCGGGGTCGCCGAGCGTTGGGACCTCGTCGCGTGGGGTGTCGAACTCGGTACCGCCTACAGCGAGCTGACCGACCCGGTGGAGCAACGCCGTCGATTGGAGGAGCAGTCGCTGCTCGCCTCGGGCGGTGATCCGGAGGCGATGGAACTCGACGAGGACTTCCTCCAGGCGATGGAGTACGCGATGCCGCCAACGGGTGGGCTCGGTGTTGGCGTGGACCGCGTGGTCATGCTGATAACCGGACGCAGCATCCGCGAGACGCTGCCGTTCCCGATGGCGAAGCCACGCTAGCGCGGCTTCGCCGCGCGATGTTCGCGCGGCACTCGAATCCGTGGAGCGCATGGACCCGTTGGGCGAGCACTCCTTTGGTTCTGGTGCCCGTCTGGACCCGGCGATGGAGTCACGCCGCACTGGTGGCCGCGTGGCTGGCAATCAACCCGGTGGTGTTTGGAAAGCCGGCCGATGACCGAGCGTGGGCGACTCGCGCGATGCTCGGCGAGGAACAGTGGATCGTCGATCGCCCGCGCGACGCGTCGACGGTGCTCAGCGTCGTCACCTCGCTGGCCGCCGGGATTGCGATCATCGCCGCACGACGCCACCGCGTGCGCACCGCAATCGTCGCAACTGCCGTTCAGATGGCACTGACCCTCGTCTACTGGGCGTTGATGGTGCGCTATTTCGACCGCCGCCGAATCCTCACAGTTGATCCCCAGGATTCGCGTCCACGATGATCTCGTGACGATCGTGTTAACCGCAGCGGGAGATTTTCGCCAACAACATCTTTCGCTCATGCACGGCTGGCTGCCCCTGACCATCCAGGTGGTGGCGGCCGCGGCACTGGTCGCGGCGATCGGCTGGCGTACGCGGACCTGGCGCAGGCGCTGGCTACCTGTGGCAATCGTCTTCGGCGGAGTGCTGGCAGCCGCTGCGTACTGGTACGTCTCGACGGAAGGGCTCGCGAGCGATCCTGCTCCGAATCTGCTGTGGATTTGGATCACGGTTACCGGCGGCGCCCTCGTCGTGCTGGTGGCGGGCTGGCGCGGGGCGCGCTGGTGGCGTCGCGGCGCAGCCGTGACCGCGGTACCACTGGCTCTGCTGTGCGCCGCTTTGGCTCTGAATCTGTGGGTCGGCTACTTCCCCACCGTGCAGACTGCGTGGAATCAACTCACCGCGGGTCCGCTACCCGATCAGACCGATCAGGCGACGGTGGTCGCGATGCAGAAAGCCCGCACGATCCCCGCGAAGGGCACCGTGGTACCCGTCGACATCGGTTCGGTTCCGTCCGGTTTCAAACACCGCGGCGAACTGGTGTACCTGCCACCCGCCTGGTATGCGTCGAATCCACCACCGCCGCTCCCGACGGTGATGATGATCGGCGGCGAATTCAACACGCCAGCCGACTGGTTGCGCGCGGGTAATGCGATCAAGACCGCAGACGACTTCGCCTCCAGCCACCGCGGCAACGCGCCGGTCCTCGTCTTCGTCGACTCGGGCGGCGCATTCAACAACGACACCGAGTGCGTCAACGGGTCACGCGGAAACGCCGCCGACCACCTCTCCGAGGACGTGCCACGCTTCATGGAGCACACCTACGGCGTCAGCGCGAACCCGGCGAAGTGGGGCATCGTCGGCTGGTCGATGGGCGGCACCTGCGCAGTCGATTTGGCCGTCATGCACCCCGGTAAGTTCAGCACCTTCGAGGACATCGCCGGAGACATCGCGCCCAACTCGGGCAACAAACAGCAGACGATCGAGCGACTGTTCGGCGGCAACGCCGCGGCCTACGCGAGCTTCGACCCCACCACGGTGATGCACCAACACGGCCCGTACGACGGCGTCTCGGGTTGGTTCGACATCAGCGGAACGGCATCGGTCACCAACTCGCCGACGATGGTCAACGCGGCCAATAAAGGCGGCAACGGAACGGGCGGCCGGGACGCCGCCGGCCACACTACTGGCCAGACGGCGGCCGCCACCTCGCTTTGTGACACGGGTGCGGCCAATGGGATCACGTGTGCGGTGGTGGCTCAGCCCGGCAAGCACGACTGGCCGTTCGCTGCGCACGCCTTCGCAGCTGCTCTACCGTGGCTGGCCGGTGAACTCGGCACGCCTGGCGTACCCGTCCAGCCGCTGCCGGCCTCGACACCGCCGGCGCCCCCAGCGCCGACCGCCGAGGCGGCTGGCCGCTAACCACCGTCAGTAGTCGGATTCGGCGGCAAGTACCTCGGCGAGGAAGGCGTCCTCGCCGGGGCGCGCGAGCCTGCCGCGTGCGAAGTCGCGGAGTCGCTGGCGCAGCTCGGCGGCCGCCGCGGAGTCGGCGACGTCAGCGCCTATGGTCACGGTCGCCGTCGGCCAATCGTGGCCCCAGGCCTGCACTTCCGTCACCGGCGCACTCGCCGCGCCGACCAGTGGCAGCCTCGCACGACCGTCTGCGCTCAGCACGCCAACTGCTGTGAAGGGGCCGGCCCGGAGCCGGACTTCGATTCCGGAAACGGGCGCGCTCGTCGCCACCCGAACCGCGGCCACAGCCGTCGACCCGGCCATTTCGATGGCCCAGTCGACCGTACGGTCTGCCGCGTCGAACATGCCAGGCGGCACCGCGGCCCAGTTCACCGATCCAACTCCCCGTGCGATCTGCTCGGTGGCGCGCGACGTCGCGTCGGACCCGGCGGCGAGCGCGTAGTCGTCGCGACGGCGGGCCGCGTCCACCACTGGCACCGCCCCCATCTCGACGCCCAGTTCGTCGGCGAGTTCGACACAGGCCGTGGCCAATTCGGCGACGCGTGGGTCTTCGCCGCGCGCGAGTTCGGCGAGTGTTGCCCGATGCGGCCGAAGCAGGTCGGCGACGTCGGAGTCGAACGTGTCGTCGCCGAAGTAGTCCTGTGCGCCCACCGTCAAGAGTGCCAACTCTCCGTCCAGCACCGCCGCGTCCAATCCGACGATCCCGTCGCGCGCACTCGCAGGCCACCACCGTCGCAGCCAGTGTCCGACCGCCAACCGACGCAACGGATCGAGCGCCGCCAGCGACGGCTCCACACCCGCGACGTCGACCGGTTGGCCATCGTGTGCCGTGCGCCCCTCCAACGCCGCCAGCAGCGCCACGTGCCCAGGCTCGCCAACCAGCCGCCAAAGCCATTCGGCGGCAGCGAAGTTCGTGAATGCGATATGCGTCGCCTCCGCACCCGCAGGATCGTCGACCGTCCACGCCAGTACGGCGCCGCTGACTTCCAGCACCGCCACCGCAGGCGCCTCGGCCACGACCGGACCTGTGGCCCACAGACCCGACTCTGTCACCAGCCTCATTGCGCCACCTCGATTTCCAGCATGGCCTTGATGCGCTGCCGATGATCCAGGCTCACCGAGCGGGCCACGCCCTCGAGGACGCCTCTGACGTCATCCACGTCGGCGCACGACTCCTGCCACACGTCGCGTCCATGCAGACGTGCCCATAATCGGATGGTGTACGGGCGCGCGAAGGCCGCAAGGTCGTCGATGACCTTACGTTGCCGGGGATGCAGCGCGGCACCATCGGCGAGGTAACGCCGGGCGTGCAGGACGTAGGCCTCCTTGCGCAGCCGGGCCTGGATCTGCCTGCCGAGGTAGTACCGTGGCACAGCCGAATCACGCAGCGGGGCAAGGTCTACCGCCATGTCGATGCCGGCCACCAGGGTCGCCTGCCTGTCCTCCGAAAGTAGCCCCCACGGAGCGCAAGACCGGTCCACTTCCTCGGCACACAACAATGGAATGTCGGGGAGCTCATCACGATCCATCGCGCGCCGGAGCGTGGCGCGCACCCGGTCGACGACGGCGCGGTCGAGCGGCCGGTCCCGATCCGAACCACCGACGACTCGCGGAGGCTGTTGCGGTGCAATGGAACTCAATCCCACCTCGACAATGGACCACGGCAGGTCGGCAAACTCGACCCGGGCGCGAGCCCCGAAGTTGTACGGCGTCGCGTCGGCGATCAGTGCCGACCAGACTCGCTGGCGGGCCATCTGCGCCGTATGACCGTCGGCGTGGCCGAGGACTGTCTCCAGTCCCGCCAGGAACGGACCCGCCATCGTGATTCCGGGGCGCACGTCGTGCCAGCTGCTCTCGAGTTGGTTGGTCAACCCGTCGATGACCTGTTCGTCGTCGACGTAGCGGTTCAGATGCTCGACGGCCGTGCGGTCCCGATCGTCGTGGAGTTCGCGGAGCACCGATTCGGCGGTGTCCCGGTCCTCGGGCGACGGCGCTCCCCTAGTGACGGCGAGTTCGAAGCACACCGGGAAGTAGAGCTCTTGGGCGTTGCCCGTCGTGATCCTGAGCCGACGCCGCTCCGCCTTGAGAAGTGCGAACCAGCTCGCAGCTGACCGCAACCGTTCTGCGTGCTCGGCGATGAGCTCGTCGAGCGCCGACGCCACCTCGGGTTCGAGCACGGGAGCCGAAAACTGCGGGTTGGATCGCAGCCGAAAAACCAAAGGATCGAGGATGCGCTTGACGGTCCGCCGCAACGGACCACCGTCGGTTCCGCTGAGCAGCTCGACCCCGGGTCCGATTGCCCGCCACGCCTGATCGATCACCGCGCGGCGGGGCTTGGCGACTGCGACAGTCGTCAGCACGTGCGGCCCCGTGTTCATCTGCCCAGAATAGGGCCAGAGAAAAGTTGGGTTCGGTAGCCGACGCGCTGTCCGATCATGCTTGCCATGCCCGATGTCTTCTCGATCGCCTTCGTCTTCCTCGCGTGCGTCGCTCTCGTGGCGGGCTTGGCCCGGCAGTTCCGCCGCCGCTCACCACACCGTGCGCAGTGTCTGGAGGCCTCACAAGCGACCTGCTGCGCGGTGGCGATCGGCACCGTGCGCACCGTCACCGGTCCGATCATCGTCGACGTCGAGAGCGTGTCGGGACAGCGTTTCATGGGCCGGCTGCGGCAGTCCTCGGACGATCCGGCGGTGGCTGGGCTGCGGCCGGGAGTCGTGTTGCTGGTGGCCTTCGATCCCGATGCTCGAGAACGACTTTCGTTGGCCGACGACATCGCGGCAGTCCGATCGGCCTTCGACCAGATGCTGGTGCGCAAGGGGCTGGTGACCACAGACCAGCTCGCGTTGATTCGGCACGGCACGCGGTCACACGGCGTGGTGACGGCGATGCGGACGACGGGTGAGGCGCGCGAGGACTATCGGGAGGTCGAACTCGATCTGATGGTCAGCAGGCCCGAGGGCGGCCAGTTCCCCGCACACGAAACGGCGCTAGTGCCTGCGTCCGCGCTGGCCGAAGTGACGCCGGGAAGCGTGGTGGATGCGTACTACCGACACGGGGACGAATCCGCGGTCGCTGTGTGTGTGCCACCGAATTGAGTGATCACCGTGCCCCGTCCACGCTGAACGTCACCAGCGCCGCCCAGTAGATCGGACTCGCCTCGGAGGCTCCGTCGCGCCACCGGCGCATCTGAGCCCGTTGCCAGGCATTCACTGCGCAGCCCGCGTCCGCGGTCTGGTGGGCGTCGTCCACTGCGATCACGGCCTCGGCCATGGGGTCCCCGGACGGCGATGGTGCGAACTGCCGGTAGCCCGCGGTCGTCGGAAGTGACCACAGGGTCGCCGTGACGAGTTGGGCACCTCCGAGGACGATGGCAGCCACCAGACCGGTGGCCTCGTCGAAGCGATAGTCGCCGCCAGATGCACACGCCAACAAGGCCACCCGCGGCGGCATGGCCAGCTGCAGCGACATGACATCCGAAGCGGTGAGCGGGCGTTCGTCGGCCACGTGTAAAGCAGCCTGGGCGGCGTGTCCGGGGTCAGTGGCGGTGGCGTGGCCGACGAACAACAGTCGACTCGGGCGGTCGGCGAGCATCGCGGCCAACCACGACCAATCCGCATCCGTACGGCGAAACAACTCCACGGCGGCAGCAACGTTGGGCCACACCGCAGTACGCGCCGTCAACTGTCCGAAGTGCTGCGCCAACACCGTTTCCGGGTTCGGGCGGCCCAAGACCGAACCAAGGGAGGAGTCAGCGCGCTGGTTGGGTACTCGGGGATCCAGCACCAGCAGCGGCGGCCGATCGGTTCGGGCAGCCCACGCGACGGGTGACCGTTGGCCGTGCACGATGTTGGCGGGTACCGCCATCAACACCTCGACGAGCTCCATCAGGCGGTAGCCCTCCGTCATCGAATGGATGTCGTTGCTGCCCCACGGAATTTGGGCCGGCGTCGGACCTTCCTGCGTAATGGCCGCTACTCTGGCCCGCACGATCTCGTCCGCGGCGGGTCGAACCGTCGGCACGGCGAGCAGGCCCCACGGCACCCGTGCCAGCCGCGCACTCGGCGAGACGAACAACAGCGCTCTGGGGGATGCGACGCATGCAAGCAGCAGCTGCCAGGCCGATTCGGAGATGAGCAGCACGCCCAGCCGATAGGCCAGCGTCAGTTCGGTGACCTGCATCGCGAACGGTCCCGTACCCAGCGCGCGGGCCAGGGCGTCGGTCACCGATTCACCTGGCTTCGGCTCTGGCAGCGCGTCGGCGAGTTCAGCGAGGGCGGCGAGCAGCAGCGGTTCCTCCACCACCCACGTGATGGTCCGCGCTGGCTGGCCGACGATCCGCAGACTGCCGTAGGTTGCGGTCCCGACGTCGGCGAACCGCAGCACCAGGGTGTCCCGTGGGCTTGATTCGGTCAGGGCCACGTGGACCAAGGGGCTTCGGCCGCGGTGACGGGCTGGCCGTACCGCTGACGCGCGAGTTCGCGGTACTCGGCCAGCACCGGTCCGCCCGTCGGATCCATCTGCAAAGGCGGCAGCGGGCCGAGTCTGGTCAACGACCGCCCGCGCTCAGTCGAAAGCCCGCCTGCGACCATGGCTAGTTCGTCGGCATCGACCATCGGCGCGGGTGCCGTTGCGACGCGGGAGAATTCGATGCCGCCGTCTGCGGGCAGGTCCGTGCTGAACGTTCCACGCGCGCTGTGATATTCGACCAACGCGCCCACCATCTCGTGGTTCTCCGACTCCCACGCCACTGCGAACGCCCCGGCGAGCAGTCGCGCAGAGACACACGTCGCCCACTGCGACCTAGCCTCGGCGTCGACGATCGAATAGCGCACCGAGTCGACCGCCAGCGCGGCGGGCACCTTCAACTCGGCCGCCTTGGCGAGCTTCGCCAGCCCGCTGCGATAACTCGGGCTTCCGGGTTCGGCGGAGGTGACGCCCAACGACTTCCGATAACGCGCTTCCGCCTCTGGCCAGTCTTCGTCCGGGTCGCCTGCGCCGTCGAAACCGAGGTCAGCGAGCGCGTCGGCGCGCCAAACGGTGCCGAGGTGATCGTCGAGCCGCGCGTAGGCCAGCCAGCTGCTTCGGGGTGAGGCATCGAGGCAGCTACGCGCCTGCTCGACCATGTCAATGGCGTCTTGATACCGCCCACGTAAGATCGCAATCCAGCTGCGCTGCAATAGAATGCGGTGGATGTGCAGCGGCTTTCCGAGCTCCCTCCAGTGCCGCTCGGCGTACTCCCAGCACTGGTCGGCCGCCTGCAGGCCACCCGCGGCAAGCCGCGTCAAACCCATGTAGAGCCAGCACCGCGACACGTCGTCGGCGCGGGCGTAGCGGTGGATCACCTTGTAGGCCTCGGTGACCAAATGCTCTGTGCTCAGGTGGTCACCGATCGTCCAGCTGGCGGTCGCTCTTTCCAACTGCGTTCGCGCCATTGCCAACTCCCACCCACGGGCGTCCGCACGGGCACCCGCCCGACGCAGCCAGGGTTCCGCCTCCTCACGGCGGCCCGTTTCAATGCAGAACCTCGCGTACCCAAGCGCACCATTCACCCAAAGTCGATCGGCGGCCTCACTGCCACCCGATGACTCGCCGATGTCGTCGACCACCCGCTGCCAGAGGGGCCCCGAGCGGACGTACATGTCGTCGTCGCACAATGCGGTCGCGCACACCAGGCGGGCGTAGGTCTTGAGGTAGTCGAACTCATCGGCGAGGTCGGCGAACTCCGATTCCATGCCGTCGAGGTGGCTGATCGCGGCGGCCGCGCCATCGTGGTCGCCCATCGCGGCGGCGAGCCCCACTTCCAGAAACTGTGCTCGACGGGAGTAGCGGCACATCATGTGCCGGACTTCCGCATCGCCGAAGCGCGATTGCGCCACCACTTCGGGGGTCGCCGTCCCATCCTGGATCGACGCGTAAATGGCCAGGCAGTCGCGGATCCGGCGGACGGCTTCCCGAGCGCCGTCGTATGCGGTTCTGACGAGGTAGAGCTCGCCGAGCTGAGCGAGCACCTCGAGCATGTGATCGTCACGGTCGGCCACCTCGACTTGAGGTATCAGCGCGAGCAGGAGCTCCTTGGCGGCCACCTCGTCATCGGCGAAGGCGAGCTGGCGGGCCCGCTCCAGGTCACCGGGGATCGACACGGCTGCATCATAAGTCGGGTTCCGGGGACGTGAAGAGCAAAGGGGGCGGGCGACGCCGAAGCGGCGGGCGTGTATGGCACGCCCGCCGCCCCCCGAGTGGCCCGTCAGCTGCAGGTCACCTTGATCTCGAATTTCTTCGTGATCATGCCCGACATCGGGTTCTTCATGTCGGCACCCACGGCGTCTCCGGTGATCGTGTAGTTGTTGCCGTCGACGGCAACGTCAGCCGATCCGGTCGACGCGCCGCCCATCGACGCGACGGCAAGGGCGTTGCCGTCGACGACCAGTGCCACCGACTCGACCTTGGGGGTGGCCTCGTCGGTCATCACGACGCCGAGGCCCTGCTGGCCGCCTGCCGATCCACTCGCGACGTTGATCTTGCCGCCGGCCTTGACGCAGGTCACCGAGTTCAGATCGACGCCGGCGAGGTCCTGGCCCTCCACCTTGACCGAGGTGCTGCCGCCGGTACTGACGCCGGGGGCGACTTGGGAAGTCCCGGAGCCCTTCGCCGCAGTGCTCGACGAGGACGAGGTGCCCTTGTCGTCGGAACAACCGACCAGTACGGCAGCGGCGGCAACCAGGCCGATTCCGCCAACCAGAACCCGATTCTTGGCAATTCCCATTGAACTGTCCCTTCGTTTCCGCGTCGCCCCGATGGCTCCGTCGTGAGATGAGTACAGATGGCCGGAATTGCTACCGATCCCAACTATCGGCGGGAGTACCGTTGGCGAGGTGTCCGATCCCGAGCCCGACGCGCCCGCCTCTGACGAGGTAAAGCCCGACGAAGCGGCGCCAGCCGCGCTGCCCGCTGTGGTCACCCCCGCGCCGGATCCGACAGTCACGGTCACGCCTACCCCGGTTGCACCGGCCGAGACGGGCTACACGCCCGACGGCGTGCCGACGTTCGACTATGCGCGCGAGAAGATCGAGACTCGTTACGGCACCGCGATCGGCGCGGCCGAACTGGCGGCGGAAACGCCCGAGGGACGCACCGTCGAAGAACAGTACGAGGCCCGCCAACGCGCGGCGGCCGAGAAGTTGGAGCAGATCCGCGCGTCCATGCGCGACGAACCCGGCCAAGCCTGAGCGGTGCGCTCCTTCTCCGTCGACGAGCGGCGGGCCCGGTTGGCACGTCGCCACCTCCTTGTCGAAGGCACCGGTCGCCACGTCGCCGACGTCACCCACGAGATGGTCGGCCTGCACGCCACCGACCCGGCGACGCCATATCTGTCGCTCTGGGCCAGGATTCCCGGGTTCCGGGTCGCGGACCTCGACACCGCGCTCTACGAAGCCAAGACAGTGGTCAAGCACCTCGCCATGCGGCGCACGCTCTGGGTGGTCAGCGCAGGAGACTTGCCTGCCGTGCAGTCTGCGGCCAGTGACCGCGTCGCCGCCAACGAACGCAAGAAGCTGATCGCCGACGTGGTGGCGGCGGGCATCGCCGCCGACGGTGACACCTGGCTCGCCGCGGCATCGACCGCCGTGCTCGCCCAGCTCGCCGAACACGGGCACGCCAGCGCCCGAGAACTGCGCTCAGCACTACCCGAACTGGCCGGAAGCTACGACCCGGCGCCCGGAAAGCGTTGGGGCGGGACAACTCCCGTCTCCCCCCGCGTGCTCACGGTGCTCGCCGTCCAAGGCCATCTGGTCCGCGGCCCCAACGAGGGCACGTGGACGACGTCCCGACCACGATGGGTAGCGTCGGCCCAGTGGCTCGGCTCAGCCTTGGACACGGTGGATCACGACGCCGCCCGCGCCGCGCTTGTCGGAAACTGGTTGCGGGCGTTCGGACCTGCCACGGTGAACGACGTGAAGTGGTGGTTCGGGCACACCCTGACCTGGGCACGGGAGGCCTTGCGGGACGTCGGCGCCGTCGAGGTGGACGTGGACGGCACGTCGGGGTACGTAATGCCCGACGACCTCGAACCCGAACCGAAAGCCGAACCGTGGTGCGCCCTGCTGCCCGGGCTGGACGTGACGACGATGGGCTGGCAGGACCGCGACTGGTATCTCGGCGCGCACAAGGGTCAGGTGTTCGACCGCAACGGCAACGGCGGCCCGACGGCGTGGTGCAACGGGCGGATCGTCGGTGGCTGGGGTCAGGATGCCGACGGACGCGTCGCCGTGCAATTACTCGAGCAGCTCGACGCCAAATCATCGAAGGCCTTGTCGCGCAAGGCCAATGAGCTAACCGAGTGGTTGAACGGGGTACGGGTCAACGCGCGGTTCCCTTCGCCGCTTTCGAAGAGCGCCGGCGGTTAGGCGCTGACCTTGCGCCGCTTCTTCACAGGCGCGGGCGACGGCAGCATCTCGGCGAGGAACTGACCGGTGTAGCTCTCCGACACGGCGGCGACGTCCTCGGGGGTGCCGGTGGCGACAACCGTGCCGCCGCCCCCTCCGCCCTCGGGCCCCATGTCGACGATCCAGTCGGAAGTCTTGATCACGTCGAGGTTGTGTTCGATAACGATGACGGTGTTGCCCTTGTCCACCAGGCCATTGATCACCAGCAGCAACTTGCGGATGTCCTCGAAGTGCAGGCCGGTGGTCGGCTCGTCGAGCACGTAGACGGTGCGCCCCGTCGACCGCTTCTGCAGTTCGGCTGCGAGTTTGACGCGCTGTGCCTCACCGCCGGACAACGTGGGTGCCGGCTGGCCGAGTCGCACATAGCCCAGCCCGACGTCGACGAGCGTCTTGAGGTAGCGATGGATCGACGAAATGGGCTCGAAGAACTCGGTGGCCTCCTCGATGGACATGTCGAGCACCTCGGAGATGGTCTTGTGCTTGTAGTGCACTTCGAGGGTTTCCCTGTTGTACCTCGCGCCGTGGCACACCTCGCATGGCACGTAGACGTCGGGCAGGAAGTTCATCTCGATCTTTATGGTCCCGTCGCCTGAGCACGCTTCGCAACGGCCGCCCTTGACGTTGAACGAGAACCGCCCGGGTTGGTAGCCACGCACCTTGGCCTCGGTGGTGGCGGCGAAGAGCGTCCGAATCTTGTCGAATACCCCGGTGTAGGTCGCCGGATTCGATCGTGGGGTGCGCCCGATCGGGGACTGGTCGACGCGCACCAGCTTGTCGACCTGGTCGAGTCCGTTGATCCGGGTGTGGCGGCCAGGGACCTGGCGGGCGCCGTTGAGCTTGTTGGCCAGCACCGACGCCAGGATGTCGTTGACGAGCGTGGACTTGCCCGAGCCGGAGACTCCCGTCACCGAGGTCAACACCCCGAGCGGGAATGCGACGTCTATGGTGCGCAGGTTGTTCTCCCGCGCGCCGATGACCGTCAGTTGACGCTTGCGGTCGATGGGCCGACGGATGGCGGGCACCTCGATGCTTTCCTTACCGGAAAGGTAAGCGCCCGTGATGGATTCGGGGTTGGTTAGCAGATCCGCATAGGTGCCGCTGTGCACGATGAGCCCACCGTGCTCCCCCGCCGCGGGACCGATGTCGACCACCCAGTCGGCATGGGCGATGGTGTCCAGATCGTGCTCGACGACGATGAGCGTGTTGCCGAGGTCCCGCAGTCGGACCAGGGTGTCGATGAGCCGCCGATTGTCCCGTTGGTGCAGCCCGATCGACGGCTCGTCGAGCACGTACAGCACCCCTGCGAGTCCTGAGCCGATCTGCGTGGCGAGCCGAATGCGTTGCGCCTCACCGCCGGACAGCGTGCCCGCCGCCCGAGACAGCGTCAGGTAGTCGAGGCCGACGTCGAGCAGGAACCCCAGCCGCGACTGGACTTCCTTGAGTACCTGGCCGGCGATGGCGTGCTCGCGCGTGCCGAGGGTCAGCGCGTTCAGGAATTTCGAACAGTCGGCGATCGACAGTTCACAGACCTGCGCGATGGACTTCGGGTCATCCCCCGCGGCCAGCGTGACGGCGAGAATCTCCGGTTTGAGCCGGGTGCCCTCGCAGACCGGGCACGGCACGTCGCGCATGAACCCGTCGTAGCGTTCCTTCATCTGCTCGGACTCGGTCTGCTCCATGCGGCGATGCAGGAACGCCATCACGCCCTCGAAGTCCGCGTAGTACGAGCGGGTGCGCCCGTAGCGGTTCTTGTAGCGGACGTGCACCTGCTCGTCACAGCCCTCGAGAATTGACTTGCGCGCCTTCGCCGGAAGCTTGTTCCACGGGGTATTGACGTCGAATCCCAACGACTCGCCGAGGCCTTCGAGCATGCGCGTGAAGTAGTCCGCGGTGTGGCCCATGGCCCACGGTGCGATGGCGCCCTCGGCGAGGGTGAGTTCGGGGTCGGGCACGACGAGGTCGGGATCGACCTCCTTGCGGATGCCGAGGCCCGCGCACTCGGGACATGCGCCGTAGGGCGAGTTGAACGAGAACGACCGTGGCTCAAGGTCATCCACCGCAAGCGGATGCCCGTTGGGGCAGGCCAGCTTCTCCGAGAAGCGCTGCTCGCGATGGGGCGAGTCCTCGGCTTCGTCGACGAACTCCAAGACCAGGATGCCGTCGGCGAGGCCGAGCGCCGTCTCGACCGAGTCGGTGAGCCGCTGCTTGGAGGTGGCCTTCACCGAGAGCCGGTCGACGACCACCTCGATGTCGTGCTTCTCCTGCTTCTTGAGCTTGGGCGGATCGGTGAGCGGATACACGACGCCGTCGATGCGGACGCGGCTGTAGCCCTGCATGTTGAGCTTCTCGAAGAGGTCGACGAACTCGCCCTTGCGGGTGCGGACGACGGGCGCCAGCACCTGGAACCGCAGGCCCTCCTCCATGGCGAGCACCTGGTCGACGATCTGCTGGGGTGTTTGCCTGGCGATCTTCTCGCCGCATACCGGGCAGTGTGCGGTACCGGCGCGGGCGTAGAGCAGGCGCAGGTAGTCGTATACCTCGGTGATGGTGCCGACAGTAGAACGCGGGTTGCGATTGGTGGACTTCTGGTCGATCGACACCGCAGGCGAAAGGCCCTCGATGAAGTCGACGTCGGGCTTGTCCATCTGTCCGAGGAACTGGCGGGCATACGCCGACAACGACTCGACGTAGCGGCGCTGGCCCTCGGCGAAGATCGTGTCAAACGCCAGCGATGACTTGCCGGAACCCGACAGACCCGTGAATACGATCAGCGAGTCGCGCGGCAAATCTAGATCGACGCTTCGAAGGTTGTGCTCGCGGGCACCCTTGACGATCAGGCGGTCAGCCAACTGTTACTTCTCCTGTTCCCGCCGGTTCGATCCTCATAGAACGCTCTCCGAACCCATGCTATGTCGCACCTCCGACAAGCCCGCTACCGTGGCGAGCATGACCGTCGTCGATGACAACTACACAGGCCATGTCGAGCCAGGCACTGCCGCACGCCGCGTCCTGCCCGGTGCGTCCATCGTGAAGACTTCGGTGGGCCCGATGGATAACAACGCTTACCTCATCACCTGTTCCCGGACGGGCGACTCGCTACTCATCGATGCGGCGAATGATGCCCCCATTCTGCTCGACGTCATCGAACAGCACGCGCCCAACCTCACTCTGATCGTCACCAGCCACCAGCACGGCGACCATTGGATGGCACTCGAAGAGGTGGCCAAGACCACGGGCGTCCCCACCGCGGCTCACGCGCTGGACGCCGAGCCACTGCCTGTCACGCCGGACCGGATCCTCGCCGACGGAGACACCATCACGGTCGGTGACCTGGTGCTCGACGTCATCCACCTGCAGGGTCACACCGAGGGTTCGGTAGCGCTGGCGCTCAGCGGCCCCGCCGCCGGCGACGCGGTCCAGCTGTTCACCGGCGACTGCCTGTTCCCTGGCGGCGTCGGCAAGACCTGGAAGGACGGCGACTTCGGACGGCTACTGAACGGGGTGACGACCAAGGTGTTCGACGTCTATGACGACTCGACGGTGGTCTATCCCGGTCATGGCGACGACACCACGCTCGGGACCGAGCGGCCACACCTCGAGGAGTGGCGCAAGCGTGGCTGGTGACGTCGTCGCGAGCTCGGCGTGCAGATGGGCTTGGTAGCCCCGTCAGGCCCGGTTCAGCTGGTGTGGACGATCAAGACGTCGGACTTGGACCGACGCGCGACGTTCGCGGGCACCGACCCCAACAGGCGGCCGGCGATGGTGCTCAGGCCCACGTTGCCGACGACGAGAAGGTCGGCGTTGACCTCCTCGGCGAGATCGACGAGCGCATCGACGGGAGCGCCGACGATGGCCTTCTCCTCGATGTTCTCCGCACCTGCTGCGTGGGCACGGTCCTTCGCCTCACGCAGAATGGCGTAGATCGGGGCATTGCCCGACATCTTGTAGCCCTCGTCCTTGAGGACGTCCGCGGCCCGTGCATCCTCGCTCTGGGGGAAGTAGGCCGTCGCTACGACCAGCTTTGCTCCAGAGCCGGCGGCAATCTGGGCGGCCCGCTCCACCGCACGCAGCGACGAATCCGAACCATCCGTGCCGACGACAACGGTCTGATAGCCGCTCATTCATGCCCTCCAAGTGTTGATTTCAAGGCCATCGCAGACAGTAACCCGTCCCGCACCACCGGGGGTGCGATTCGCTCGGATGGCACGCTTTCGGTCGGCCCTGATCCTAACCACAACGGGCCTGCTCATCGGGCCGTTCGTGACCAATGAAACGACGATTTCGTGCCGAGTGGTGGATCGCAGCGCACCAACTCGCGTGACGTAGGTCATGTTAGCGGGTGAAGCAGCACCAAAATTACTTGCCACCAAACGTTTTCGAAATCTCGGTCAGTCTGTCCGATGCCTCGGGTCGAAATTGGACGTCGCGGATTCCTGCACGGTGACCGCAAAGTCGGTGTCGGAGAACGTGTAGCGGTACCACGGTTCGTCGTCACAACGTCCGAGTTGGTGCCGGAGATTGCTGAACGCCCCATAGACGGTGCGATACGGCTGCCCGATGAAGTGCTGAAGGATCTCCTTCCAGGTGCGGGGCGCCTCGCGGATCAACGCCGCCATCGCCGCCGTCAGTTCCTCCTCCGACAGCACGACGACGTCCGCCGGCGGGTCGCCGAGTTCGAACACGGTGCTGCGGTCGAAGTGCGAGCGCTCGAACTTGGGACTGATCGGGATCGTGCAATCCAGCCCGATCTTGGAAGCGGTTCCCGGCGCGGCGTCCTCGGCGATCATCGGATCGACGGTCATGGTGTTGCCGTTCGACAGCGTCACCGTGTCCAGGTGTGGCATGTAGCGGAACGCCATCGCGAACTGCACGGCGTTGTCATCCCAGATGTCGACGTCCTCGTCGAAGACCATGGCGATCTTGGGCAGCCCCTGCTTGGAACAGGTCAGCATCACACCGAGCGCCTGCTTCGAGTCGCCCGCTCCCCTCGTCTTGATCTTCGCGTAGGCGATGTTCGACAACCCGCCCAGTGGCGCGCGCACCTCTTTGACGTCGATTCCGGCCATGGCGAGCCCGCCGTACAGATCGGACTCGATCATCGGCAGCTGCAGCATGTTGTCGGTGTACCAGGGGTGCAGGCCGCCGATCGTCGCGTGTTGGAAGATGCCGCCCTTGCGGAACGTCATCGCCTTGACGACCGCCCGGAAGTTGGCCTTGATCCCGCCGCCGTACATCCCGGTGAACTCGCCGTACGGGCCCTCGTCGTGGGTCAATCCCTCGGTCGCCATCAGTTCGCATTCGATGACGATCTCGGCGTTGGCAGGGACCAGAAGGTCGATGGTCTCGCACTTCACCAGCTTCGCGGGATGGCCGTAGAAGCTGCCGAGCACCTCGAAGTCATCGGTGCCCGGCGGGACGCCGGTTAGCGCGGCCACCTTGTCCACCAGCGGCCCGCCAAGCACGATCGCCAGCTCGAGGTTGTGCCCTTTGGCTTGTGCCGCTTGGGCGTTCAACCGCGCACGGTGCGACGTGCACGTCATGTCGAACAGCTTCTCGTTCTTCGTCCGGAACATGCTGCGGTAGATGCCCCAGTCGTAGACGCCGGTGTCCGGGTGCTTGCTCACCACCATGTTGTCGTTGGTGTAGGCGTGGCCGTCGCGGTCGTGGTGCAGGAACAGCGGTAGCCGGGTCAGGTCGACGTCGTCGCCAGTGAGGATGACGTCCTTGCACGGCGCGGTGTCGACGACTTCGGGCTTGATCCGGCCCTTGCCGAGTTCGACCATCCGACGGCCGGTCTCGCTCTTCTCGCAGCCCAGCGCCCAGGCCGTTTGGTCCTGATTGGAGTATGCGTTGGCGAGGAACTGAAACTCGCAGTCGGTGACCTTCTCCACGAGCACCGCCGTCAGCGGGTTGGCCTCCATCACCGCCGGGAGTTCGTCGACCCGTTTCTCCTCCTTGACGCGGACCAGGAGGCCCGCCTTCTCCATGTCGTCGACGAAGTCGCTGAGGCTTTGTTGCGGCACGGTGCGTCCTCTATTCGAATGCTGGTGCGACGTCGCCGGTCTCGACGTAGTCGCGCAGATGATGCAGCAGCACGCCCCAGGTGGTGTTGCACTTGCGGAAGTTCCCGTGCGTGCCAGGCCAACCGGAATGCTGGAGTTCCAACAGGGTTCGGTTGTCGGCGGCGGCGATGGTGAAGGTCGCCGTGGTGCCCACCGAATCGCCGGGCCCACGGGTGCATCGCCAGACCACGCGGCTCGGGGCGTCCGATGCCGTTACCTCCCAACCGAACTCGGGGTGGTCGGCGAAGGAGAACACCCACTCGGTACCGACTTCACCGCTTCCGGTGACCGTGGGGTTGTGCCAGCCCTTGACACCCGCCTGCGTCGTCAAGGCCTCGTACACCCGCTCGGGCGGGGCGTCGATCCTGAGCTCGTGGTCGATCTCGGGCACGTGCTCTCCTACCTGTCGTCGAGTTCGGGAAAGTCGTAGTCTCGCCATCCGGGTACGTCGGCGACCTCGACGACGCGTCCGCCGTGTTCCTCCAACGCCGGCCCGCACACATCGCCGACCTTCTTGATCACCGTGCCGTAGGGGTAGGTGGCGTCGATGCCGATCGCCGATCCGGTGCGCTGATCCGCTGGCAACGACTCGTCGGCCGTCGGGTCGAGCGGTCCGCCGGGCAGGCTGTCCACGATGATGACGTCGCGTGCCGGCTGGGTACGGAAGGCCATCGCCCACTCGACCTGTTCCGAGTCGTGCACGTCGATGTCGGGGTCGACCACGACGACCATCTTCGGTCGCAGGTTGCTACCCATGGCCGAGAGGATCGCGCTGCGGGCCTCGCCGGAATAGCGCGGCGCCATGGCGATGACCAAACGAAAGTAGACGCCGCCCGATGGCGGGATCGCCACCGCCGTCACGGTCGGAAACTGTTGGCGGAACATGTCGTAGAACGACGCCTCGAACGACAATTGCTTGAGGATGTGGTTTTCGGTGGTGGGCCTGCCAGTCAGCAGCGCCTGGAAGTACGCGCCGTTGCGATGGGTGATGGCGGTCGGCCGGACAACGGGTTTCGGTGACGCGGGCGTGTAGTAGCCGGTGTACTCGCCGAGCGGCCCCTCTACGACGGTCTGGGTGTAGTCGACCTCGAACTCGATGACCACCTCGGCGTGCGCAGGCACCGAAACGTCGTTCGTACGGCACTTGACGAGTTCGACGGCCTGGCCGCGCATGCCGCCGACGACCTCCCAGTCATTGGTGTCCTCTGGAACCTGGATCGGGCACGAGTAGGCGATCATCGGGTCGACGCCGATAACGAGCGCTGCGCGAAACGTCTTGTGTCCCATGCGTTGTGCCTTGGCCTGATTCTTCGCGAACCGGTGATTGGGGATCGCCATCAGCGTCATGGTCTTGTCGTCGATGATCTCGCAGCGGTAGTGGCCAATGTCCGGGACGCCGGTCTCAGGGTCGTGGCTGACCACGAACCCCGAAGTGATGTACGGGCCGCCGTCGTCGGGGCTGTAGCGCGGGACCGGCAGGATCGACAGGTCGATGTCGTCGCCCAGGATCACGTTTTCGTGCACCGGACCGTCGTCGACGTACGTCGGCGGAATGCGGGTCTTCAAACGTGTCACGATGTCGTCGAAGGCGCTCTCCCCGGTGCAGCCATAGGCGATCAGCGCCTTGGCGTTCGAGTTGTAGATGCCGCCCACGAGCGGGAACTGGGTGCCGTTCTGCTTGAACACGACAGCGGGGCCTGCGACCGAGGCGCTCTTGCGCATGGCCTTGGCGACCTCGAGTTCCAAGGCGACGGGACGGTCGACGTCGATGAGCTCACCGGCCGAGCGCAACGCGTCGAGGAACTCACGAAAATCTTGGAACGGCACAGTGGGATGCCCCATACTTCCAGCGTGAAGGTGGCCAGCAAATTCAAGATGTACCGTGCCACATCCTTGCAGGCAATGGAACAGCGGCACGCGGAGTTCGATGACTGAGCGCAAGGACGCGTTCCGAAAGTTCGCGCTGGACCTGTATGGCATCGAAGGGGTCGGGCCTGCCTCGGTGTTTCTTCAGGAGCGCAGCGGAGTCGACGTCAACGTGCTCTTGCTGGCAGCCTTCGTCGGTTCGGCCCGCGGTCTGTCGTTCACCACCGAGGACTTCGAGTCGATCGAGTCCACGACGCGACCGTGGCAAAACGACGTCGTCGGCCCACTGCGCGCCGTGCGCGTGCGCCTGAAGAACGCTGCCCCGAACCCTGCGGCGGCGGAACTGCGCGACCGGGTCAAGGCAATCGAACTCGACGCCGAGCTGATCGAGGTCGATGAGTTGTGCACATTGGCGACCACACTCACCACGACCGCGGCCCCTGGGGACGCCGAACAACGCGCGATGGCCGCGATGGTGGTCGTCGCACACGAATCCGCAGGCCGCGAACCCAACCACGATGAGCGCACCGCCCTCGCGGTAATCGCGTCGGCTGCAGCACGATTCGGCAAGGAGTGAGCTCATGAGACGTCTCATCGTCGCCATCACCGGGGCGTCGGGGGCAATCTACGGCGTTCGTGCCTTGGAACTGCTGCGGTCCGTCGAGGACGTCGAGACCCACGTCATCATCACACCGTCGGCGCATCGCACCATTGCGCACGAGACCGACTACGCCCCCGACGACGTACGCGACCTCGCCGACCAACATCACCACCCCCGCGACATCGGCGCCGCGCTGTCGTCCGGCTCCTTCCTCACGACGGGAATGCTGGTGGCGCCGTGCTCGGTGAAGACACTCAGCGGAATCGCCAACTCCTACAACGAAGAACTGGTCGTGCGGGCGGCTGACGTGTGCCTGAAGGAACGGCGGCGCGTCGTGCTGATGCTTCGGGAGACGCCCCTGCATGCCGGCCACATCGAGCTGATGGCTAGGGCGACGGCCAACGGCGCCATCATCATGCCGCCCGTCCCGGCGTTCTACGCGCTGCCGCGATCGCTGGAGGACGTGGTCGATCAGACGGTGTCTCGGGCGCTCGAGTTGCTGGACGTGGCGATTCCGGGTATCAAACGTTGGGATGGAAGCTCAGTTGCGCCCGACGAGTAGTTGAACCGTGGCACTGTCCCCCGGGCCGGTCCGCGGCGAACGCGTCGGCCCCGCATCGTCGGCTACCGCGGGCAAACTGGATCCGGCTGCCGTCGCGGCGTTCGCCATCGCGGTCAGTGCTGCTGGTTCCGCACGGCCGTCGTTGTGGTTCGACGAGGCTGCGACGATCTCGGCGGCCTCCCGTTCACTGCCCCAACTCTGGCGCCTGCTCGGCAACATCGACGCCGTGCACGGGTTGTACTACCTGCTCATGCACGGGTGGCTGACCGTGTTCCCGGCCACCGAGTTCTGGCTTCGGCTGCCAAGTTGCCTCGCGGTCGGACTGGCCGCCGCCGGTGTCGTGGTGCTCGGAAAGTCGTTCTCGAGTCGCACCGTGGCGGTGGCAGCGGGTATCACCTTCGCGATCCTGCCTCGGATCACTTGGGCCGGAATCGAAGCCAGGTCGTATGCCCTTTCGACGGCGTGCGCGGTCTGGCTCACGGTGCTCGTGGTGGCGGCAGCCCGGCGGGACCGGTCGCCGTGGTGGTTCGCCTACGCCGTGGGCCTGATCGGTGCGACGGTGCTGAACCTCTTCGCCATCCTGATCGTCTTGCCCCACCTGATCGCGGTGACGGTCGGTGCGGCGAAGCGTGTGACGGTCTGGCGCTGGGCCGGATGGACTGTTGGCGCAATGGTGGTGTTGGCGCCGTTTGCGTCGTTCTGCCGTACGCAGCGCGCGCAGGTGCGGTGGATATCACCCCTGCACCCCGGCACGCTGCTCGATATCGGGTACCAGCAGTACTTCGACCGCAGTGCGGCCTTCGCGGTCGTCGCTGCGCTACTGCTCCTGATGTGCCTGCTCCTCCGCCGGTTCACGTTGCTGGACATGGGAACTCGCCAGCTGGTTGCGGTCTGCACGGCGTGGATGGTGCTTCCGACGCTCAGCCTGGTGTGTTACTCAGCGGTCGCGGAGCCCATCTACTACCCGCGCTACCTCTGCTACACGTCCCCCGCGGTCGCCCTGCTGCTCGCGGTCTGCATGGCGGCGCTCGCGCGCACCCGCGAGCGGGTCACCGTGCTGCTGGTTGTGCTGGCGCTGGCCGCTACGCCGAACTACGTATTCAAACAGCGTGGGCCATATGCCAAGGAGGGCATGGACTTCAGTCAGCTCGCCGATCTCGTCACGGCCCGCGCCGCTCCCGGCGACTGTCTGATCCTCGACAACACGGTGACATGGCTGCCCGGCCCCGTCCGCGCGCTGAAGGCCGCCCGACCTGCGGCCTACGCAAAGTTGGTCGACCCTGGCCGCGGGGCTCGCGCCGCAGACCGAAACTGGCTCTGGGACAGACACATTGCGATCTGGGCGGTGAAAGATCAGGTCCAACGCTGCACGGTGTTATGGACCGTTTCGGATCGAGACCCCACGCTGGCCGGCCACGACGCAGGCCTCGGGCTGGATCCAGGTCGGCGGATGCGCAGGGCGCCGGCCTATCAGGTCCCCGAACGGATGGGTTTCCACATCGTCGAACGCTGGCAGTTCAACTTTGCGCAGATGACCAAGTCGACGCGGTAATACTCAATTCGTCCGCTTCCCGCTCCCGAAGTAGAGCTCTTGAGTCGCGATGCACACGAGTTGCCCCGACCGGTTGTACATCGTCGCGCTGGCCAAGCCGCGACCATGTACACCGCTGGGCGACACCTGGTCCGACAACACCCAGTCGGAGAGGTCGATGGGCCGGTGGAACCACAGCGCATGGTCGATCAGCGCGTTGAAGGTCGACACGGGTGTCGTCCGCCGCATGGCCAGCGCCGTCTCCAGCATCGTCGTGCCCGACACGTAGGTCAGTAGACAGCTGTGCAGCACCGGGTCGGCGGGCACGGATTCGGTTGGCCGCCACCATAATCGGATCCGAGGCGATGGCTCCGGCTGCTCCATCGCAAGCCGTGGAGGCAGGTCCACGTAACGCAAGTCGAACGGATGCGCGCGGACCCAGTGGCCGCGGTACTCGTCGGCGTAGTCGCGCAGTTGCTCCTGTACCGGTGGCAGCGTCTCGGGATCCGGCACGTCGGGCATCGCGACCTGATGGTCGGAGTCGTCGACGTCCGTACTGAAGGAGGCCAGGGCTTCCAGCAGCACCTCACCCCGCTGGCGGGCGGTGACCTTCCTGGTCGCCAACGTGCCGCCGTCACGGGCGCGTTCCACGTGGAAATCCACCGGCAGCCGCGCATCTCCTGCCCGCAGGTAGTAGACGTGCGCACTGTGCGGCGTACGCCCCGGCGCCGTCATGCTGGCCGCCATGAGCGCTTGTCCTGCGATGTGGCCGCCGACGATGTGGTGAGCGGAATTGTCCAGCTGGGCTGCGACGAAGGTTTCGTCGTCGATCCGGTCGACGTGAAGGGCTGCGATGATCTCGGACAGCGATGGGGAACTCTGACTCACCCAGGCATCATGCCGTAGCGCCGAAACTCACCAGCCTCCGAGGCGACCCGCCGGCCGCGTCGGAAGTAGGCGCCGTAGAAACGATGCCTTCCTCAATATGCGAGCGAGTGACGGGATTCGAACCCGTGTAAACGGCTTTGCAGGCCGGTGCCTAGCCACTCAGCCACACCCGCGTTGTCAATGACAATGCCACCGCGCCGAGGGGGCCGCCATGGTTCGACTCGCCGTGATCACTAACCGTCGTCGCGAACCCGCGTGACCGCGCTAACTTGTCCGCATGAATCAGTGGCTGGCGGACCCGCCATTTTTCGGTGGTCCGGGTCAAGGGACGCGTCAGCTCATCGAATTGTTCGTCGCATTCGCGCTGACCGCACTGATCGGCGTGGAACGCGAAATTCAAGGCAAGAGTGCGGGGCTGCGCACCCAGACCATCGTCGGTACCGCAGCCGCGCTGATCCTGCTCGTCAGCAAGTACGGGTTTCAGGACGTGCTCGTAGACGGTCTGGTGGAGGTGGACCCGTCGCGGGTCGCGGCCCAAATCGTCTCGGGCATCGGCTTTCTCGGTGCAGGCATCATCATCTTTCGGCGCGGCTCGGTACACGGGCTCACCACGGCGGCGGCCGTGTGGGAATCAGCCGCGATCGGCATGGCTGCGGGTGCCGGGTTGTTTCTGCTGGCATGCACCGTCACCGCCATGCACTTCCTGATCGTGCTTGGCTTTCTGCCCGTGGCCCGGAGGCTGGCAGACCGGCTCAATGGATCGGTCAGGTTGCACGTCACCTACCGGGAGGGTGGCGGGACCTTGATCAGTCTGCTGCAGGCCTGCGAGCGGCGGCAGTGGCAGCTCACCGAACTTGCCGTCGACGCGGCGGGCGAGCCACTCGGCGCTGCGCCGGGCCAGTCCGGCGTCGAACTCACGATCTCCGGCCCAGGCGTCTCGAGTGCTCCCGCCACCCTGGCGGCCATCGACGGCGTGACGACGATCCGGCAGCTCGACGACGATCCCGACTGAGCGGCGTCAAGCGCGGCCACGGCTGGCACGATAGGACGCGAAGCAACCCACTACCGCCAGTGCGGCGAATACCGCGAATAGCCACCGTGCGGCCGTCGCGTCACCCCGATCGGTCGCGTTCACGACGATGCCCGCCAGTCCGGCACCGAATGCGCCGCAGATCAATTGAACGGTGTTGATCGCCGCCGCCGCGGTGCCGCCCTCGCTGGGGTCATCGACGCATCCCATCGCCCACGCCGAAAGGTGCGGCCAAGCCATGCCCACCCCAACGCCGATCGTTGCCAGCGCCACCACCCAGATGGCAATGACGCCGAGCGGGGCGTCCTCGACCTGACTCAGCGCGGCCAGGCCCAGGCCGATCGCCATCACCAGCGGCGCTACCGCGACCATCCGGACGATCGCCCGCGGGTTCGTCGTCGAGGCGCTCACGATCTCGCTAAACGTCCACCCCACCGCCAATGCCACTCCGAGGAAGCCAGCCGCGACGGGCATCAGGTGCGCCAACCGCTGCCCGAACAGCGGCACGTACATGTCTGCCATGGTCGCGGCCATCAGCAGACCGAGCGTCAGGTAGATCCACTTCAACGGGCCCGGCCGAAATGCCGTGGGCGGCAACACCGAAGCGGTCGTTCGGCGATCCACCATCAGGAACACTGCGACCAATGCGGCACCGAACGCGACCAACGCGATCGTCACCGCAACGTTGCGGGAAATGCCTGCGACACTGACCGACAACGCCGCAACTCCGAGGAGCAACAGCGACCACACCGGAATGCGCTGTTGCGACACCGGCTCGTCCTCGGCGCGACGCCCGGGAAGCGCAAAGGGCACCAACGCCGTCATCAACACGGTCAGCACTGCGAGCATTCCGAATGCCCAACGCCAGGAACCGAATTGGGAGAACAGTCCTCCGGCGGCGGGTCCCACCAGAGTGCCGATCCCCCACATCGCCGAGACGAGCGCCGACGCCTTGGTCCACAGCGATTGCGGCAGTGCCGAGTTGATCACGGCATACCCCAGCCCGGCCAGCAGGCCGCCCGCCGCACCTTGCACGATCCGGCCGAGCAGGAGGAACTCCATCGTCGGCGCGGTCGCACACAACACGCTGCCCAGCCCGAACACCATGAGGGCCAAGAGGTACGCCCGCCGCGGCCCCAACCGGGACAGCACGGCGCCGACGGTGGTTGCGGCTGCCACGGACGCTACGAGGTAGACGGTGGTCACCCACGCGTACAGACGTTGGCCGCCGATTTCGGCAACCGTGCTCGGCAACAGGCTGATGGTGAGGAACTCGTTGGTGGCGTACAGCGCCACGCCACCGGCGAGCACGGTCGACGCCCCGAGGTGCTTCGGGCCCAATAGGTCACGCCAACCGCCCGTGGGCGTCGTCTCCGTCTGACTCACGTGGACCACCGTAAGAGCTCAACCACAGTTGAGATCAAGCGATTTCTCATCCGGCGGGCGCACTACTTCAGCCCTGCGGCGTCCATTCCGCGCAGTTCCTTCTTCAAATCTGCGATCTCGTCACGGATGCGGGCCGCCAACTCGAACTGCAGATCGCGGGCCGCCGCCATCATCTGGGCAGTCATGTCCTTGATCAGGTCGGCCAGTTCGGCGCGCGGCATGCTCTTGGTGTCGCGCCCCTCGTAGACCCCGGCACTGACGGCCCGGCCCGGTTCGCCTTGGGCGCGTCGACCGCGCGACGCGTTCCGCCCCGACCCGCCGACCTCGATGGTCTCTGTGTCGTCGGCCTCGCGATACACCTGGTCGAGGATGTCGGCAATCTTCTTGCGCAGCGGTTGGGGATCCAGCCCGTGTTCGGTGTTGTAGGCGACCTGTTTGGCCCGTCGACGGTCGGTCTCGTCGATGGCCTCGCGCATCGAGTCGGTGATCTTGTCGGCGTACATGTGGACCTCGCCCGAGACATTGCGGGCCGCGCGACCGATGGTCTGGATCAAGCTGCGCGCCGAGCGCAAGAAGCCTTCCTTGTCGGCGTCCAGGATCGACACCAGCGACACCTCGGGTAGGTCGAGACCCTCGCGGAGCAGATTGATGCCGACGAGCACGTCGTACTCCCCCAGCCGAAGCTGACGGAGCAACTCGACGCGGCGCAGCGTGTCGACCTCGGAGTGCAGGTAGCGCACCCGGATGCCGGTCTCCAACAGGTAGTCGGTCAGGTCCTCGGCCATCTTCTTGGTCAAGGTGGTGACGAGCACGCGCTCGTCCGCTGCGGTGCGCTTACGAATCTCACCGATGAGATCGTCGATCTGACCCTTGGTGGGCTTGACGACGATCTGCGGATCGACCAGTCCGGTCGGGCGAATGACCTGCTCGACGAACTCACCGCCGGACTGGCTCAGCTCGTACGGCCCCGGGGTGGCCGACAGGTAGACCGTCTGTCCGATGCGGTTGGCGAACTCCTCCCAGGTCAACGGCCTGTTGTCGACAGCTGAGGGCAGCCGGAAACCGAAGTCGACGAGGTTGCGCTTGCGCGACATGTCGCCCTCGTACATACCGCCGATCTGCGGCACCGTGACGTGTGACTCGTCGATCACCATCAGGAAGTCTTCGGGGAAGTAGTCGATCAACGTCGCAGGCGCGGTACCGGCGCCGCGGCCATCGATGTGGCGCGAGTAGTTCTCGATCCCCGAGCAGAACCCGACCTGCTTCATCATCTCGACGTCGTAGTTGGTGCGCATCCGCAGGCGCTGGGCCTCGAGCAACTTGCCCTGACCCTCGAGTTCCGCCAGCCGCTCCTCCAGTTCCTGTTCGATCGAGGAGATCGCCTGGGACATCCGTTCCGGACCGGCCACGTAGTGGGTCGCTGGAAAGACGCGCAACGAGTCGACCTTGCGAACGACGTCGCCGGTCAGCGGATGCATGTAGTACAGCGCCTCGATCTCGTCACCGAAGTACTCGATGCGCACGGCCAGTTCCTCGTACGACGGGATGATCTCCACGGTGTCACCGCGCACCCGGAACGATCCCCTGGTGAACGCCATGTCATTGCGGCTGTACTGCACGTCCACCAGGAGTCGCAGCAGGCTGTCGCGCGGCACCTCATCGCCGACCTTCAACTCGACCGAGCGATCCAGATAGGACTGTGGCGTGCCGAGCCCGTAGATGCAGGACACCGACGCCACCACCACCACGTCGCGTCGCGACAGCAGGCTCGACGTGGCCGAGTGCCGGAGCCGCTCGACGTCGTCGTTGACCGAGCTGTCCTTCTCGATGTAGGTATCCGTTTGAGCGATGTACGCCTCGGGTTGGTAGTAGTCGTAATACGACACGAAGTACTCGACTGCGTTGTGCGGCAACATGTCCCGCAGTTCGTTGGCCAGCTGGGCAGCCAACGTCTTGTTCGGTGCCATGACCAACGTGGGCCGTTGCAACTTCTCGATGAGCCAGGCGGTGGTGGCCGACTTGCCGGTGCCGGTGGCGCCGAGCAACACGATGTCGCGCTCCCCCGCAGCGATCCGCTTCTCGAGATCCGCGATCGCCGCCGGCTGGTCGCCCGCCGGCTCGAACTCGCTGACTACCTCGAACGTGCCGCCTGCGCGCACCACGGCATCGACGGGGCGATGCTCGGAGTGCGCGAGGACGGGGTATTCGGTCGCGAAAGCCATGGTCTCCAGACTAGAACCAGATACCGACATCTTCTTGTTCCCTGAGCCCCGCCCCGCCCTATGCTGGCCCCATCCACGCTCCCAAGCGCGAGACCTTCGACGTCGCCGCCTACACCAACACCGACCCTAAGGGCGTCGTGCGGGCGGTCGACGTCTACACCGAACGGCCCTGGGGCTTGTACCTGGCCCGGCCAACGCCGGGGCGCGAACAGTTCCACTACATCGAATCCTGGCTATTGCCCGAGTTGGGGCTGCGTGCCACGATCTTCCACTTCAATCCCGGTCACGAGCGCGACCAGGACTACTACCTCGACGTCGGTCGGTTCACCCGGGTCGGAGACGTGTGGACGTCGGAGGACCACTATCTCGACCTGGTTGTGCGGACGGGTCGTGACGTCGCCTTGATCGACGTAGACGAGCTGATGATGGCGGTGAAGGACGGCCACTTGACCCCGGAAACCGCTGCTCAGGCGACGCACACCGCGGTCACCGCGATTGACGGCCTGGCCAGTCACGGATATCACCTCGAGCGTTGGCTGGGGAGCCGCGGAATGGTCCTGACCTGGCGGACCGCGTAATGTCGGCGATCATGAGCTCTACTAAGCGTGTACGAGCGGCCGCATCGGTGGCTGCCGTCCTGCTCTGCGGTGCACAGTTCCTTCCGGCAGTCGCCCACGCCGACCCCGAGGTTCCGCCTGGACCCGACGTGACCCAGCAACCGGTCGACGCCCCGCCCGCGAAGCCGTTGGCCGACCTCGGCCCTGGGCCCTACAACGTGACCTACAGGGCGCGCGTGGACGGCGTTTCGCGGGGCGCGACGATCTCATACGCGATTGCCGACGACCAGGTGAACACCGCAGACCCGACCATGGTGCCCGGGCGCACCTTCGAGGCGACGGGTGTGGTGTCGCAAGCGCAGAAGGCCGGCATGCAGGTGTCTATCCAGTGGCCGTACTCCGCGAGCCTGCACTGCGAGATCCTGGTGGACGACCAGGTCATCGCGGAGGCAGAGCAATTCGTCGCGCCCCGACTCACTCCGCAGCACGACGATCCGGGATACGGCGTGCTGAGCTGCGGAACGGTGACCAACTTCCCCACCGGGAACACTGCCCCGGTCGACCCGCCGCCGGCCGATGAGCCACCGGCGGCGCCGCCCGCTGAGGATTCCGCGCCCAGCGCCGCGTGACGCCCTGCTTGCTAGCCGTTCGCGGTCAAGGCCGCCAGGAGGTGGCGTCCGCCCATTCCCACGCGCGTCGATAGGCCACCGCAACCCACGGCTCCTTTGCTTCGGCGTAGGTACCCGTGGTCTCGTGACCACCCGCAGCCACCCGCCGTTTGAGCGCCAGATAGTCCTCGCGCGCCGCGGTATCGGCAGTCAGCCAGTCCCTGAACAGAAGTGCGAACTGCTGGCCGGGCCAGCCATCGACCCGCACGTGCACGTTGGTCGGCCGCCCCGGATCCGCTGAAGCGTGAAACCGCTTCTCCCACAACGCAGCATCGTCGGTGTGGTCGAACTGTGTGGCAGTGCTGCGCGCGTCGGGCTTGGCCACGTCCGAGGTGACGTCAGTGACGCGCGGGTACCCCGCGGCCACCAGCGCGTCGCGCAGCTCGTCGGCGAGTTCCAGCGACGCGACCGTCACCTGCACGTCGATGACGTCCTTGGCGTCCAGTTCGGGGACGGCGGTCGAGCCGATGTGGTCGATGCGCAGCGCTCGATGCCCGCATGCCGTATTCAGCCGGTTGACGATGCGCGTCGCCTGTTCGGCCCACGTCGGATCTGCCGACACCAGCCGAGGTTGGGCCGCAGCGGGGGCACCTGCGTCCAGATTCTGCGCGAATGGCATGACGCGGTGATGCCACAGGTCCGCGGCTCGCTGCTTGAGGTCCGCGGAACTCCCGGAGTTGTCCAGCCAGACGTCGGCGACGGCCCTGCGTTGGTCCTCCGTCGCCTGAGCCGCAATGCGCGCCCTGGCGTCGGCTTCACTGAAGCCGCGGTGTTCGATGAGCCGCGCGACCCGAAGCTCCGCATCGGCATTCACGATGATCACCAGGGGGAACATCGGCGCCATTTGCGACTCGACGAGCAGCGGAATGTCCTCGACGATGACGGCACCTGCCGGCGCAGCGGCGATGAGTTCCTCACGCCGCTTGCCTACCAGCGGGTGCACGATGCCGTTGAGCTTCTTGCGCTGCTCGTCGTCGCTGAATGCCACGGCAGCCAACGCGGGCCGGTTGAGCGCACCGTCGCGGAGCAGGATCTCGGCGCCGAACGCCTCTACCAACGCGGCCAACCCCTCGGTCCCCGGCTCGACGACCTCCCGAGAAATCACGTCGCCGTCGACGACGATCCCGCCGAGCTCGCTGAATGTCGCAGACACCGTTGACTTCCCGGCGCCGATACCTCCGGTCAATCCGATACGCAGCATGTGAGTCCTCACAAAATAAACCACGCAGGAAGTCGCGAGGACTTCCTGCGTGGCTTCACTCGGCGAATGAGTGGTTCTTGTTTAGGCGTTGCCCGCGAGCTTCTCTCGCAGCGCGGCCAGCTGGGCGTCGCTCGCCAGCGTTCCGCCGGACGGCTCGCCCGAACTGGACGAAGACGACGAGCCGTTGGCGGTGGCGGGCCTGCTGGCTGCCTCCGCGTCGGCCGCGGCGAACTTCTCCATCTGCGCGGTGTGCATCTTGTGGCGGCGCTCGGCCTCGGCGTACCGGGCCTCCCACTCGTCACGCTGCTTGTCGAAGCCCTCGAGCCATTCGTTGGTCTCGGAATCGAAACCCTCGGGGAAGATGTAGTTGCCCGCCTCGTCGTAGCTGTCGGCCATGCCGTACTTCGAGGGATCGAACTCCTCGGTGTAGTCCTCGTTGGCCTGCTTGAGGCTCAGCGAGATGCGGCGGCGATCCAGGTCGATGTCGATGACCTTGACCATGGCGTCGTCGCCGACCTGGACAACCTGGTCCGGGACCTCGACGTGGCGCTCGGAAAGCTCCGAGATGTGCACCAGGCCCTCGATGCCCTCCTCGACGCGGACGAACGCACCGAACGGCACCAGCTTGGTGACCTTGCCCGGAACGATCTGCCCGATCGCGTGGGTACGCGCGAAGTGGCGCCACGGGTCTTCCTGAGTGGCCTTGAGCGACAACGAAACCCGCTCGCGATCCATGTCGACGTCGAGCACCTCGACGGTGACCTCGTCGCCAACCTGAACGACCTCGGACGGGTGGTCGATGTGCTTCCAGGACAGTTCGGAGACGTGCACCAGGCCGTCGACACCGCCGAGATCGACGAACGCGCCGAAGTTGACGATCGACGAGACGACACCCTTGCGGACGGCGCCCTTGGTCAGCTGGTTGAGGAACTCGCTACGCACCTCGGACTGGGTCTGCTCCAACCAGGCGCGGCGGCTCAGCACCACGTTGTTGCGGTTCTTGTCGAGCTCGATGATCTTGGCCTCGATCTCCTTGCCGATGTACGGCTGAAGATCGCGGACGCGACGCATCTCGACCAGCGACGCGGGCAGGAAGCCGCGCAGGCCGATGTCGAGGATGAGCCCACCCTTGACGACCTCGATGACGACACCCTTGACGGCCTCGTCCTTCTCCTTGAGCTCTTCGATCGTGCCCCAGGCGCGCTCGTACTGAGCGCGCTTCTTGGACAGGATCAGGCGGCCTTCCTTGTCCTCCTTGGTGAGGACCAGCGCTTCCACCTCATCGCCGACGGACACAACCTCTGAGGGGTCGACGTCGTGCTTGATGGAGAGTTCACGGGAGGGGATGACCCCTTCAGTCTTGTAACCGATGTCGAGCAAGACTTCGTCACGGTCGACCTTGACGATGGTGCCTTCGACGATGTCGCCATCGTTGAAGTACTTGATGGTCTTGTCGATCGCGGCGAGAAAGTCCTCGGCCGAGCCAATATCGTTGATGGCTACTTGCGGCGAGGTGATGGAAGGACTTGGCATTTGGTGGGTGGCTCCGGACAGGTTTGATCGTAGTGACAGTTGATGTTGGTGTTACTCGCGATAATGCGCACACGAGTACTCGTAGAGAGTACTCGCCCGGGCACACGCTGGACAAACTCGGGTCCTTGGGGACCGCTACCCTACTGAAGTGCACTACCCAGCGATGCCATCGTCTTCGCCGCCGCCGCAGCCCTTCATTCCGCCGTTTCCGAGGCGGATCCGCAAGGTTGGTGCACCGCTCGGGGTGATCATCGCGCTCGGCAGCATCGCCGGGCTCATCGTGCTCCTGTTCACCGCGATCAATCCGGTCGGCACCACCATCGGCTTCGTCCTGGCCACCGTTGCCATGGTCGTCGTCGTGCTGGCCTTCCTATGGCTGGACCGGTGGGAGCCGGAACCGTCGCGACTGCTGGTGTTCGCCTTCGTCTGGGGCGCTTCGGTCGCCGTCGTCGTCTCCGTGGTGTTGGAGATGCTCTTCGCGTCCGTGGTGCCCTCCGAAGCCGCCGTCACCGCAATCGGCGCTCCCCTCGTCGAAGAAGCACTCAAAGGCGCGTTCCTGCTGCTCATGATGACCGGCGTCCGCCGCAACGAGCTCAACTCCTTGACCGATTGCCTGGTGTACGCCGGCATGACGGCGATCGGCTTCGCGTGGGTGGAGAACATCATGTACATCGCAGGAGGCGAGACGGTGGGCCAATCGCTCCTGCTCGCGGGGCTGCGGCTGGTCTTGGGACCGTTCGCCCATCCGCTCTTCACCTGCTTCACCGGCATCGGCGTGTACTTCGCGTTGAAGCAGCGCAACGTGCTCGCCAAGGTGGGCTGCATACTGCTCGGCTACCTGGGCGCGGTGGTCATGCACGCGTTGTGGAACGGCTCGGCCGTGCTGGGCGTCGAGACGTATCTACTGGTCTACGTGCTCTGGATGGTGCCGGTGTTCGGGTTGGCGATTTGGCTTGCCATCGCCAGCCGCCGCCGCGAGCAGCGGGTCGTGGGCTCCAAGTTGCCGGGGATGGTGTCAGCCAACCTGATTACGGCGAACGAGGCGACCTGGCTGGGCTCGATCAAGGCTCGCAAGCTGGCCTTCGCCGAGGTGACGAGACATTCTGGAAAGTCCGCAGCCAAGGGCGTCAAGGACTTCGCAGCGCAGGTGGTGGAACTGGCCTTCGTCCGCGATCGCATCGACCGCGGGTTCGGCGACGCACGGGTGGTCGCACTGCAGAACGAGGAGGCCTACTGGGTGCTCGCGGCGCGCTCGGCCGCGCCGTCGCTGCAGTACCTGGCCGCCTACCGGGCCCCCACGCCGCCCGGTCGTTAGTCCAGCCTCACCCGGCTTCAAGGGCCAGCCCACCGTCGAGACCCGGCGACTGCTCGCGTGCGGCCGACGTGGGCGGTGCGGGCTCGGGATCGACGGTGTTGCCCGCCAGCAACTGCAGGCTGGACCGGCGCTTCACGAGCAGATACCCCATCACTGCAATTCCGATCAGGTACCACGCGGCGACGACCGGACCGGCCAGACTCAACGGCCAACTCAGCGCCGTCGCGAAGCTGAACGCCGGAATGCCTGCCCCCGCGCAAAACGCGGGAATCAGCAGGGCCGCACCGAGCACTGGCGCGACGAGGTGCAGGAACACGTTGAACTCGGCCCGTCGGTAGCGCAGGTAGTACACCGGACAGGCCAGCGCCGTCACGAAGTAGATCGGCAGCACGGCGACCGTCAGGGCGGTGCCGAACATCGCGTACGCCGTCACCGGATCCCACACGTAGCCGCCCACCACCGTGAGAATCGCGCCAAGGACGAAGAACACCGTGATCGCCGTCGACGGCGACCGCCAGCGCGGGTGAACGTGACCGAACAACTTCGGCAGCGTCCCGCTGCGCCCCATCGCCATGATGCTCCGGGTGGCGGCCAGGGCCGCGCCATTCATGCATGCGAACGACGAGACCAGCAATACCGTCAACAAGATCACCCAGCCGCCGCCCCACAGGTTCGTGGCCAGTCCGATCCACGCATTGCCGCCGTGGTACGCCATGAACTCGGCCATCTTGTCCGGTCCGAAGTACACCGCCGACGAGTAGGAGGTGAGGACGTAGAACAGGCCAATCAGCAAGCAGGACAACATCACCGCGCGAGGGACCGTTTTGCGGGGGTTCTTCGTTTCCTCGGCTAGGGGCGCGGCCGCCTCGAATCCGATGAACGCGAGAAAGCCGTAGACGGAGGCGGCGATCACACCGCCCATTCCCTCGAACCCTGGCACCGTGGCGGCCGACGGGGTGAACAGCGACAGGCTGTTGGCGTCGCCGGCAGCGAAGATCATCCATACCGACATGACGACCAGCACCGCGATCTCGAAGAGGCCGAGTATCAACCCGAACCGGACGCCGATCTCGACACCGAAGAAGTTGGTGGCGAACGCCCCGGCCAGACAGGCCAGCGCCGCGACCGTCCATACGACGTTGAAGGCGGTGCCGCCGTCGGGGGCCACCGTCGTGGCCAGCAGGTTGCCGAACACCAACGCGAGGTATGGCATCGCGAACAGATACATGAAGGGATACGCCCATGCGATGACGAAACCTACGCCGGTGTGCATGGCGGTGCCGACGTAGGACGCCAGCCCGCCTGCCGACGAAATGTGTTTGGCGAGTTGGCCGATCGCCGTCGCCACCAGCAGGCTCCCGACGAGGGCGAACACCACCGACAGCGGTAGCGCCCCACCGCCGAACAGCGCACCGGTGCTGACGGCGTATGCCGCGCCTGCACCGGGCGCCATCGTCGCGATGGCAACGAACAGGACGCCGGGCAAGTTGATGACGCCCTTGGCGAGGCCCGGTTCCTCCGGCTCCTTCACCATGTGAGGCGCCGCGACGAGCTCAGGATTTGCGGTCACGTGAGTGCTCCATCTGCCTAGAGATCGACCGCGGTGGCGGTGAGCTCGACGAGTTGATCGGGATGGGCCAGCGCCGTGACGCCTAGCCAGGTACTGGTCGGGGGTGCCGCGCCGAATCGCTTCGCGAACAGCTCGGCGGTGGCCATCAAGGCCGGAACGTCGGTCGCATATACCGTGACGGCCACCAGGTTCTCCAGCGTCTGATGCTCGGATTCCAGACAGCGCTCCAGGATGTCCATCAAGAAGAGCACCTGCGCTTCCATGGATCCCGTGCCGATGACCGTGAATTCTGGTGGGGCGCCGGTGAATGGCGCGATTCCGGAGTAGTAGACGGTGTCGTTGGCGCGGACCACCTGACTGAAGCCCAGGAGCTCGAACGTGGATTCGTCGACGTAGCCGATCTCCGGATTGCTGCGCGCGATCATGCCATTCCCCCTGCGACAGCTGGGCTTTCGGCGTTCACTAACTCGTCGTGGAACGAGTCCATGAACTCCGAATTGAGGTGGTCGGTCTTCTTGGTCAACGACGCGAACTCGTACTGCTTCTTCGGCATGTCGTCACGGATCGCAGCCATCGGATCTTCGAAGTCCCGGATGTATCCCACTGCCAGTCCACCCATTTGGTAGCCCATCAACTTGAGCAGGTCGTCGTGGAGCGTGCGCGCAACCTCGATGGGCGTCGACAGATATTGGTTCTCTTCCTGGCGGACCCAGCCGACGCAGTAGGTGATGTTGATCCCCTGGCGGATGCTGTCCGTCTTGTTCGCAGCCGCGCCGTGATAGACCTTGCCGGAGTAGAAGAACATCGAACCGCGCTCCATTTCGGCGCGCACGATCCTGGGATCGTCGTCCTCGTAGGTCTGCTTGCCCTCGAGGAGGTGACTTCCCGGCGCGATGCGCGTCGCACCGTTCTCGACCGTGAAGTCGGTCATCGCCCACATGGTGTTGCACTGCACGTCGTAGTCGAGCGGGAAGGGGAAGAAGTCCCACGCAAGCTCGTCACGGTGCAGCGGCTGATGCGTCTCGCCGGGAAGGACCGAGATCACCTGGGTGAGGTGCAGCTGATAGACGGTGGCCTTGTGCAACAAGTCCGCGGTGGTGTCGAGCACCAGCGGATGAGTGACGAGCTCACGGCTGGCCGGCGAGCGCGGGATCAACGAGCCGGTACGCCGCGTGTGCCTGCCGACGAAGTCGTCGTTGCCGAGCGGCGTGAGGTCGATGTAGTCGTCGAGCTCCTCAGCAACTCGGTCCATGACCTCGTTCGAGACGAGATTGTCGACGATGACGAAGCCATCCTTGCGAATCGCCGCCGACACTTCGGCGGATGTAGCGGTGGGCGGCAGATGGTATTTGGGCATGAACGAACTCCAATCATTTCGATGGCCTGCGAGGCGAACGGCGGCGTGACCTCGGTGGGCTAGAGTCGACCTAGCCAGGGGGCTCGGGGGGCTTCGGCAGTGAAGCGGCGTCCGCAGGAAGGTGACAACTGAAAGTGAATCAGTCTCAGATTTCTGCCGCGCTGCCCGTCGGTAAAGGGCTCATTACGCCGGCACGCCTCGCGGACCTGATGGTTCCGGTCATGCCGCAGGTCGGCGCCAGGCGCTCGGCAATCCAATCGCGCAGCCAGGAGAAGCTGGCCCGCGTCCTGCAGTCCACTGCGGCATTCCTGGACGAGACGGGGCCCGAGGCAGTCACGACGACGTCCGTGGCGGCGCGGGCAGAGGTATCCATCGGTTGGCTCTACAACTTCTTCGATGATCGCGAAGCGCTTCTCGAAGAGGTCATGGTCAGCGGATTGGTACGGCTTGACCGCCAGCTAGATGACGTCGGCTTCAGTCTGGCCGGGCCCGACTGGCGTACCACGCTGGTCGCTGGGATCGACACCGTCATCGAGTTCTTCGATGCCTCATCGGGATTCAGGTCGCTCTGGTTCTCCGCCGAGTTCACCGGGCGCATGCTGCAGGCGAACCGGCTACACGACGACGCACTCGCTGCCTACCTCGCTGCCAGCGTGACGGAAACCAGGCCAGACGCACCAGACGTGCCGATGGACATCGTGACGCAAGTCCTCGTCGGCATGCTCGACAAGGGTTTGGACCTCGCCTACCGCAACGATCGGGCTGGCGACAAGAACATGCTCGATGAAATGACGCGCGCCAGCGTCGACTACATCGGCTGCTTCCTATTGTGACGCTGTGTCAGTGTGCGGCAGCGTCCCAGCTGCGCCCGTAACCGACGGACACCTCGAGCGGAACGTCGAGCGGATAGGCCCCACCCATCTTGTCGCGAACAAGCGTCTCGAGGGTGTCGCGCTCGCCGTCCGCGACCTCGAAGAGCAGCTCGTCGTGCACCTGCAACAGCATGCGGGATTTCAGGCCCGCTTCCTTGATCGCGGAGTCGACGTTGATCATCGCGACCTTGATGATGTCGGCGGCGCTGCCCTGGATCGGCGCATTTAGTGCTGCCCGCTCGGCGGCCTCGCGAACATTGCGGTTGCTGCTGTCGAGTTCCGGCAGGTAGCGGCGCCGACCCAACACGGTCGACGTGTAGCCGTCCTTGCGGGCCTGGTCGACCACCGACTGCAGATAGTCCCGCACCCCGCCGAATCGTGAGAAGTAGGCCTCCATCTGGACTTTGGCCTCTTCGGTGGAGATCTTGAGCTGCGCGGCCAGCCCGTAGGCACTGAGTCCGTACGCGAGCCCGTATGACATGGCCTTGACGCGGCGTCGAAGCTCCGCGGTGACCTCGTCGATGGGCACGCCAAACGCCCGGGATGCGACGAACGAGTGCAGGTCCTCGCCGGTGTTGAAGGCTTCGATCAGCCCTTCATCGCCGGACAGGTGGGCCATGATGCGCATCTCGATCTGGCTGTAGTCGGCCGTCATCAACTCGGCGTAGCCGGCCCCCACCACGAAGCCGTCGCGGATCTGCCTGCCCGCCTCGGTGCGGATCGGGATGTTCTGCAGGTTCGGCTCGGTCGAGGACAACCGGCCGGTAGCGGCGATGGTCTGGTTGAACGTGGTGTGGATCCGGCCGTCGGAGGCCACCGAGTTCAGCAGCCCGTCGACGGTGACCTTGAGCCGGGTGGCGTCGCGGTGGGCCAACAGGTGCTGCAGGAACGGGTGACCGGTCTTGTCGAACAACGTCTGCAATGCGTCGGCGTCGGTGGTGTAGCCGGTCTTGGTGCGCTTGGTCTTCGGCATCTCGAGTTCGTCGAAGAGCACGACCTGGAGCTGCTTCGGCGAACCGAGATTGATCTGCTTGCCGATCACGCCGTACGCAGCTTCGGCCGCGTCACGGATCTGGTCGCCGAACTGGCTCTGCAGGGTGCCGAACAGGTCCAGGTCGACGGCGATGCCCGTGTGTTCGAGTTCGGCGAGCACGCGTTGCACCGGCAGCTCCATCTGGCCCAGTAGTGCCGATGAATCTATGCGGGCCAACTCCTCGTCGAGCGCTTCGGCGAGGTCAGCCACGGCCGAGGCCCTCAAGAGCAGCGTCTGCACGGCCTGGTCGTCGACGCCCTCGTCGTCATCGAGCAGTGAAAGTTGTTGTTGCTCAGGATTATCCGCACGAAGTTCACGTCGCAGATAGCGAAGCGACAGGTCGTCGAGCGCGAAGCTGCGCTGGCCGGGCCGCACCAGGTAGGCGGCCAGCGCCGTGTCAGAGCTGACGCCCGCGAGCGTCCAGCCCCTGCCCGCCACGTCGTGCATCGCGAGCTTGGCCTCGTGCAGTGCCTTGGGTGCGTCGACGTCTGCCAACCACGAGGCCAACGCGGCTTCGTCCTCGGGGTTCAGCGTGGCGGTGTCCAGGAAGCAACCCTCTCCGTCGGCGGCCGCGATGGCCAGCGCGGTGGCATCGGCGTCGAACGCGAGATGAGTGCCCACCACGGCGAGCCCTGAGCGGGCACCGTGGCTGTGCGCAGACAGCCAGCCTGCGAGATGACCGGGCTCGAGCACGCCACCGCGAACGTCGAACCCCTGGTCCACCTCGGGGTCCGCAGAGGAGAGCGTCTCGAACAGCCGGTCGCGCAGAACCCTGAACTCGAGGTCGTCGAAGAGCCGGTGGATCTGGTCGCGATCCCACGGCTGCAAGCCGAGGGTGTCCGGTGTCTGCGGTAGCGGAACCGCCTTGACCAGCTCGGTCAGCTCGCGATTGAGGATCACGTGAGAAAGGTTGGAGCGCAGTGCATCACCGACCTTGCCGCGCACCTCGTCGACGTTGTCGACGAGGGACTGCAGCGAGCCGTACTCGACGATCCACTTCGTGGCGGTCTTCTCCCCCACCCCGGGAATGCCGGGCAGGTTGTCACTCGGGTCGCCACGCAGGGCGGCGAAATCCGGATATTGAGTGGGCGTGAGCCCATACTTCGCGAGCACGGCGTCGGGAGTGAACCTGGTGAGCTCACTGACTCCCTTGATCGGATAGAGCACGGTGACGTCGTCACTGACGAGCTGGAGGGCGTCGCGGTCACCGGTGACGACGAGCACCCGGTAGCCCGCCTGCTCGGCCTGGGTCGCCAGCGTCGCGATGATGTCGTCGGCCTCGAACCCCGGCTCGGCGAGCACGGTGATGCCGAGCGCGCCAAGCACCTCCTTGGTGATGTCGATTTGACCGCGGAATTCGTCCGGGGTGGCCGAGCGGCCCTCCTTGTACTCCGGGTACTTCTCCTTGCGGAACGTCTGCCGCGACACGTCGAACGCCGCGGCCATGTGAGTGGGCTGCTCGTCGCGCATGAGGTTGATCAGCATGGCGGTGAATCCGTATACCGCGTTGGTGGTCAACCCGCCCTGGGTCTTGAAGTTCTCCGCGGGCAGCGCATAGAACGCCCGGAAGGCCAATGAATTGCCATCTAGCAGCATCAATGTCGGCTTGGTGTCTGTCTTGGCCGGGCTCACAGCCCTACTCTATGCAGGCCCACCGACGCCCATTCGGCCACCTTCGCGCGACCGCGGCGTCAACGCCCGGGTTATCCTCGGCGTCGAACTCATCGCCGCTGTGGAACCCATGCCTGATACGAAACCGATCGCGCCGTTCGCCGCCGGACCCATCTGGTCCATGGCGGGTGTGGTCGCGTCGGCTCAGCTCATTGCCGCGATCGTCGGCTCCGGGTACTGGTTCGACGAGGTGTACATGGTGGCCATCGGCCGTCATCATCTCGACTGGGGTTCGGCCGATCAGCCTCCACTGACCCCCGCCGTTGCCGCCTTAGTCGATACGCTTTTTCCAGGTTCCGTTGTGGCACTGCGGATTCCCGCCATCGTCGCGACGGCGGGCTGCGTGGTGGTGGCAGGCCTGATCGCGCGCGAACTGGGCTGCGACAGGCGCGCACAGCTGCTAGTGGCGGCCGCCCAGGCGACAGCACTGTGGACCAACCTGGCCGGGCACTGGCTCACCCCATACACACTGGAACCGGTCGAATGGCTGCTCTTGCTCTGGTTGCTCGTGCGATGGATCCGCACGAGGGACGACCGCCTGTTGCTGATGCCGGGCGTAGTGGTCGGCGTCGCGGCGATGACGAAGTTCCAGGTGCTGCTGCTGTGCGCGGTGATGCTGGTGGCTGTTGCGGCGTTCGGGCCGAGATCGCTTCTTCGCACGCCGGCGTTGTGGGCGGGCACCGGGCTCGCTGCGGTGATCGCCTCCCCGACGCTGGTCTGGCAGGCGATGCACGGTTGGCCTCAGCTGAAGATGGCACCGATCGTGGCCCAGGAGGCGGGCCCGCTGTACGGCGGGCGTCCCGGCATCGCCGTGACGTTGATCGTGTTCGCGGGAGTAGCGATGACGATGCTGCTCGGATACGGGGTCTGGCGCTTGCTGCGCGCCGAGGAGTTGCGTGAATACCGTTTTCTCGCAGCCGCTTTCCTGGTGCTGTACGTGGTGTTCGTCGCCACCGGCGGCCGGCCCTACTACCTCGGTGGCGGGTATGCGTTGTTCGCCGCTGCCGGAGCGCTCGGTCTCCAGCGGCGGCGCGAAGCGGGTCCAACACGCTGGCGATGGGCGGCATGGCCGGTGTACGCGCTGAGCGCAGTCGCCGCCGTCGCGGCGCTGATCCTCGGTGCGATCTTGACGCGCTCCGACGTGCCCGAACAGATCGCCGCGCACACCGCGGACGTGTATCACCGCCTACCGGAGCAGCAACGCGACCGAACCGCGGTCGTCGGCGAGTCGTACATCGTGGCCGCATACCTCGACGGTTACGCCGAGCGCTACGGCCTACCGGAGGCCTTCAGCACCACTCGCAGCTACGGCTACTTCGACCCACCGCGGGACGACCAGGACGTGGTGCTGTTCGTCGGGTCGGATCCCACTCGGTGGCGGCCTTACTTCGGACGCGTCGCCGAAGTCGGCGACGTCTCGGGCGAGATCAAGGCGTGGTTGCTGACGGAACGACGCGAGCCGTGGGACGTGCTTTGGGCACGGCTGCGCACGCTGAGCGTTGCGTGACGAACTGCAACACGTTTCAGTTCCGCTGCTCGGGTCGGTAGTCTGACGTCCGTGCCAGGAGCAGCCGAAGCCATCAACCACCTACCGGCGATCGATGGGTGGTTCACCACCGACGACGCAGGGGATCCGCATCTCATCGCGGGCAAGTGCACGCAGTGCGGTACCTACGTGTTCCCTCCGCGGGCCAACAACTGCCCGAACCCAGCGTGTGTCGGCGATGTACTCGAGCAGGTACCACTGTCGCGGCGCGGCAAGGTGTGGAGCTACACCGAGAATCGGTATCCCCCACCTGCTCCCTATCCGGCGGCAGACCCGTTCGAGCCGTTCGCCATCGCGGCGGTGGAACTCGCCGACGAAGGACTGATCATCTTGGGCAAGGTCGTCGAGGGCACCTTGGCCGCCGACCTCAAGGTAGGCATGGAGATGGAACTCACCACGATGCCGCTCTACACCGACGACGACGGCTTCGTGCGCAGCGTCTACGCATGGAGGATCGCATGAGCCCCGAAACATCCCCCGAGTCGCTTCGCTCCGGCCCGCCGGAACCGCTCTACATCCTTGGCGCCGGCATGCACCCCTGGGGCAAGTGGGGTCAGGACTTCACGGAGTACGGCGTCGTCGCAGCGCGCGCCGCACTCGCCGAAGCCGGACTGGACTGGCAGCAGATCCAGTTTGTGGCGGGCGCCGACACCATCCGCAACGGCTACCCCGGCTTCATCGCAGGGTCGACGTTCGCCCAGAAACTGGGCTGGAACGGCGTCCCCGTCAGCTCGAGCTACGCGGCCTGCGCGAGCGGGTCGCAGGCGCTTCAGAGCGCGCGTGCCCACATCCTGGCCGGATTCTGCGATGTGGCACTGGTCATCGGTGCCGACACCACCCCCAAGGGCGCCTTCGCGCCGGTTGGCGGCGAGCGCAAGAACGATCCGGACTGGCAGCGCTTCCACCTGATCGGCGCGATGAACCCGGTGTACTTCGCGCTGCTGGCCCGGCGCCGCATGGACCTCTACGGCGCGACGGCCGAGGACTTCGCCCAAGTCAAGGTAAAGAACTCCCGCCACGGCCTGCAGAACCCGAATGCCCGCTACCGCAAGGAATCCGCGGTCGAGGATGTGCTCGCCAGCCCGGTGGTCTCCGACCCGCTACGGCAACTCGACATCTGCGCCACCTCCGACGGGGCGGCCGCGCTCATCGTGGCCAGCAAGTCGTTCGCCGAGAAGCACCTCGGTTCACTCGAGGGCGTGCCGTCGGTGCGCGCCGTCAGCACCGTTACGCCCCGGTACCCGCAGCACCTACCCGAATTGCCGGACATCGCAACGGATTCCACCGCCGTGGTGCCCGGCCCCGACCGCGTCTTCAAGGATCAGATCCTCGACGCCGCCTATGCCGAGGCCGGCATCGGCCCCGAGGACGTCAGCCTGGCCGAGGTGTACGACCTGTCCACCGCGTTGGAGCTCGACTGGTACGAACACCTCGGGCTCTGCGCCAAGGGCGAGGCCGAGTCGTTGCTGCGCAGCGGCGCAACCACCATCGGCGGTCGTGTGCCCGTCAACGCATCGGGCGGACTGGCCTGCTTCGGCGAGGCCATCCCCGCCCAAGCCATCGCTCAGGTCTGCGAGCTCACCTGGCAGCTGCGTGGCCAGGCCACCGGCCGTCAGGTCGAGGGCGCCACGGTCGGCGTGACCGCCAACCAGGGCTTGTTCGGCCACGGCTCGTCCGTGATCGTCGCGCGCTAGCGGATTGGGGGAGTCTTTCCGGCGCTCAGCGCCGGAAATACTCCACGAATCGCTAGGCCACGCCGAGATAGGCGGCGCGAATGCTGTCGTCCTTCAACAGCTCCCGTGCGACGCCGCTGCGCGTGACCCGGCCGGTCTCCAGGATGTAGGCCCGGTCCGAACGGCTCAGCGCCTGCTGCGCGTTCTGCTCGACAAGCAGCACGGTGGTGCCTTGTGCATTGATTTCCGAGATGATCTTGAAGATCTGGGATATCACCATGGGCGCCAACCCCATCGACGGCTCGTCGAGCAGCAGCACCTTGGGCCGAGCCATCAGCGCACGGCCGATCGCCAGCATCTGTTGCTCGCCACCGGATAGCGTGCCACCGACCTGCGAGCGACGCTCGGCGAGCCGCGGGAACGTCTCGAACACCCAGTCGAGCTTTTCACGATGCTCGGACTTGGACGGAAACTTCCTTCCGTAACAACCCATTTCGAGGTTCTCGACGACGGTCATCCCTGGGAAGACGCCGCGGCCCTCGGGCGCCTGGATCAGCCCGTCGGCCACCCTGCGGTGGGCCTTGACCTTCGTCACGTCCTTGCCGTCGAACCATACCGAGCCCGCGGACAGCGGACGCAGCCCCGAGATCGCGCGCATCATGGTCGTCTTGCCAGCACCGTTGGAGCCAAGCAGCGTGACCAGTTCGCCTTCGCGTACAACGAGCGAGATGCCGTGCAGGGCTTCGATCCGCCCGTAGTGCACGACGACGTCGCGGACCTCCAGCAGGACGGGCCGGGGATCGAGGTCGACCGGAGCATCTACGTCAACCGCGGTCGGCTCAGGCGAGTTCGTCATCGGGCACCCCCAAATACGCGGCGATGACCTTCGGGTCCTCGCGGATCTCGGCGGGCAGGCCGTCGGCGATCTTCCGGCCGAACTCCAGCACCACGATGCGGTCGGTGACGCCCATTACCAGGCGCATGTCGTGCTCGATGAGCAGCACCGTGTACCCGTCGTCGCGGATGGCCTGGATGAGCTCGATCAGGGCCGCCTTCTCGCTGGGGTTGAAGCCCGCCGCCGGCTCGTCCAGACACAGCAGCTTCGGTTCGGTCGCGAGCGCGCGGGCGATCTCCAGGCGACGCTGATCCCCGTACGGCAGGTTCTTCGCCTTCTCCTCGCCGCGGTGCGCGATGCCGACGAACTGAAGTAGTGCGGCCGCCTTTTCGATGGCCGACTTCTCCTCACGCCGATGTCGGGATGTCCGAAGCAAGGCTCCCGGCACGGACGTGTGGTGCCTGGCGTCAGTGCCGACCACGACGTTCTCCAACGCCGTCATCTCGCCCCACAACCGAATGTTCTGGAACGTCCTGGCGATTCCCCGGCGGGTGATCTGGTGGCGCTTGATCTTTCCGAGCGGTGCCCCGTCGAACGTCACCGAACCCGAACTCGGCCGATAGACGCCGGTGATCGCGTTGAAGCACGTCGTCTTGCCCGCCCCGTTGGGCCCGATCAGCCCGAGGATCTCTCCGCGCTTGATGCCGAACGTCACCGCGTCCAGCGCCGTCAGGCCGCCGAACTTCACGGTGAGTTCGTTTGTCTGGAGCAGGATTTCACCTTCGGCCGCGTTCATGTCGCGGTTGAGCGAGGCGAGTTCCTCGTCGATCAGCGGTTCGTTCATGCCGCCGCCTTCTCGTCGTCTGCGCTGCGCAGCAGCTTGCGCGCCGTCCTGCCATACGCGAGTAGTTGTTGACGAACCGGGAAGAGCCCCTGCGGCCGGAAGATCATCAGCACCACCAATGCCAACCCGAAGAACAGGTACTTGAGGTCACCGAGGTTGACCCCGAACACAGTCACGCCGAGCAGGCGGTTCGGTAGGTACACGATGATGAAGGCACCGAAGATCACGCCCAATTTATTGCCCTGACCGCCGAGCACGACGGCGACCAGAAACAGCATCGAGTTGATGATGTTGAAGTTCGTCGGCGCGACGTACTGAACCTGCCCGGCGTACAGCGCACCCGAGAGCCCGCCGATGCCCGCTCCGATCACGAAGGCCCACAGTTTGAACTTGAAGGTGTTGACGCCCATGACTTCTGCGGCGTCCTCGTCTTCACGGATCGCCACCCAGGCCCGGCCGACCCGACTGCGCTCCAGATTGCCGACGAACAGCAGGATGACGACCATCAGGATCAGGCCCAGCCAGAACCACCAGGTGCCGTAATTCATGTCACCCGCCGCGTTGCCGTTGGAGAAGACGCCATTGGGTCGGTGCGGGTTCTCCAACAGCCGCGGATAGGCGATCCGATCCAGTCCGCGCGAGCCGTTGGTGATGTCGGACAGGTTGTCGGCGAGCAGTCGAATGATCTCGCCGAAGCCAAGCGTCACGATCGCGAGGTAGTCCCCACGCAAACGCAGGGTGGGGGTGCCAAGGATCAAGCCGGCCAACGCCGTCACGCCCATAGCCAGCGGCACACACGCCAGCCACGCCCAGTCGGAGTGCAGGAATCCGTTGACCCCCACCTGATTCCACGGGCTCGACGGGCTGGTGAGCAATGCGACGGTGTACGCGCCGACGGCATAGAAGCCGACGTATCCGAGGTCGAGCAACCCGGCCTGGCCGACGACGACGTTCAGTCCGATCGCGATGATCGCCACCATGACGAATTGCGCCATCGTGGCGCCAAAGCTGATCCCGGGCGTGTCAAGGAAGGGCGGCGTCGCGAGCGGAAGCATGGCCAACAGGGCGAACAACATCATGCCGACGACCCACTTGGGAATCCGGCCGAGGTTCGCCCACTCACTGCGGATGACGTCGCCAGGAGCCAGGAGCGCGCTCGTCCGCTTGTTCGGCGGGTTTGTCGAATTCTCCTCGGCGCTCACGCTCTTGCCTTTCCGAGGCTCTCACCGAGAATGCCGGTCGGCCGGATGAGCAGTACGAGCACAAGCAGGACGAAGGCCACCACGTCACGCCATTGCGTCCCGAAGACGGCCTGTCCGTAGTTCTCCATCACGCCAAGCAGAAGACCGCCGAGCAGTGCGCCACGCAGGTTGCCGATGCCACCGAGCACGGCGGCGGAGAACGCCTTGATGCCGAGCAAGAAGCCACCCGAATAGATGATGCCCTGCGGCACCTTCAGGGTGTAGAGCAGCGCGGCCGCTCCGGCGAGCAGACCGCCGATCAGGAACGTGGTCATGATGATGCGTTCGCGGGAGACGCCCATGAGCGTGGCCGTCGTCGAATCTTGTGCCACGGCGCGGATTCCGCGCCCGAACTTGGTGCGGTTGATCGCGATGTCGGTGAGCAGCGCGAGCACCATTGCCGACGCGATGATGACGATCGTGACGTTGGAGACCGATGCGCCGAAGATCGTGAACTGAGTCTTCGGCTGCACCAAGATGATTGGCTGCTGTGCGTTGGATCCGCCGTAGCCAGGGATGATCCGCGGCAGAATGAAGTGCACGAATTCCTGTAGTACGAACGACATTCCGATTGCGGTTATCAGGAAGGTCAATGGCCGCGCGTTGCGGCGGCGCAACGGCCGGTAGGCCACGGCTTCCAGCCCAATCGCGGCGGATCCGGACACCAGCATCGCGAAGATCATCGCGATCGCCAGGTAGAGGATCGTCAGCCCGATGCCCTTGTTGTAGGCATTGCCGCTCGGCGAGAAACCCAGGATGTAGTCAAGGCAGAAGTACGCGCCGAACATGCCGAGCATGAAGATCTCGGAGTGGGCGAAGTTGATCAGCCGGAGCACCCCGAAGACCAGGGTGTAACCGACGGCCACCAAGGCGTAGATGGCACCCCAGGACAGCCCATCGACCGTCAATTGCCAAAAGCCGTTGAGCAGCCCATCGACGTTGAAGTTGATGTTGGCCGCCTGACAGACGACTTGGTCGATGCACTCGTGGAACATCCGGGGGCGGCTCCTCGCGACGGGGTCTGGATACGAGACGCGCCCGAGACTACTTAGTCTCGGGCGCGTCCCGTGGGAGTGGCTACTGAACCTTGAAGATCCAGATCAGGTTCGTAGTCAGCTCACCCTTGTCCGTCCACTGGTAGTTACGGGCCACGCCCTGGCCGTTGTAGTTCTTGACGTAGTCCAGCAGCGCCGGCCGCGTGATCGCACCCGAGTCGATGCCCTTCAGCAGAATGGTGCCCAGGTCGTAGCCCTCTGTGCTGTACGTGCCAGGCGCAGTTCCGTTGAACGCCTTGGTGTATTCGTCGGCGAACGCACCCGTCGCGGGACCGCACGGGCAGGACAGCAGCGCGTCCTTGGACGCCTCGCCAGCCTGCTTGACGAACTCCGGGTCCTTGGTGCCGTCGGCGCTGACGAAGGTGGCCGTGACGCCGCCGTCCTTCAGCTGCTGCACCAGCGGGGCCGCCTCTGAGTAGTAGCCGCCGTAGAAGACCGCGTCGGGGGCGATCCCCTTGACCTGCGTGACCGCAGCGGAGAAGTCCTTGTCGCCCTTCTTCACCTGGATGTTGCAGCCCGAGTCCGCGACGGGTCCGAGCGTGTTGCGGACCGCCTCCGCGAGGCCAAGGCCGTAGTCGGTGCTGTCATCGATCACGCAGATCTTCTTGTACTTCAGCGTGTTCTTCAGATAGTTGGCCACCGAAGGCCCCTGCACCGCGTCATTGGCAAGTCCGCGGAAAAAAGTCTTCCACCCGTTCTCACTCAGCGTGGGGTTGGTCGCCGACGCCGTGGCCGCCACCAGCCCGGCCTGGTCGAATACCGTGCCGGTGGCCTTGGTCTCGCCCGAGAACGCCGGGCCGACGAGGCCGATGGTGAACGGGTCGTCGACGATCTGAGGAGCAATGCCGGTCGCCTTCTGCGGATCGCCCTCGGTGTCGAACGGCTTCAGCTGCACCTGGCAGCCGGGGTTGGCCTTGTTGTGCTGGTCGATGGCCAGCTGCACGCCGTTCTTGATGTTGATGCCGAGCGCAGCGTCCGCTCCGGTGAGCGCGCCCGCCATGGCGATCGATACGGGCGGGCAGGTGGCCTTTCCGTCGCCTGCGGGATTTGCGGGTGCGGCGCCCTCCGCGGCCTTGACTTCCCCACCGTTCTCGTCGATCTGCACTTGCTCGACGATCTTCAAATTGGTCTGGGCCGTGTCGCCCTGCTCGGGCGTGGACTGCTTGTTGCAGCCGGCGATGCCGACTACGAGCAGGCCCGCGCTTGCGAGAGCAAATGCACTCCGTGCCATGCGACTGCGCACTAGTTCCTCCGAATCAACGTTGTCATCGGCATCGGTGACGTAGCGCCTGAATGACGTGGCGCCGATGCTTCGGGTTGAACATAGCCAACACACGGCTCACGTGCGTGATGTTGCGAAATGCGGACTGAGTATCGGCTGTGTGACCGGGTCGATCGGCGTGTCTGGAAACGCAGTGTTTACGCGTCGCCCGGGCTGTCCAACGTCTCCAGCACTACCTCGGCGACCCTCTTCATCGTGGTGCGACGATCCATGGCGGCACGTTGGATCCACTTGAAGGCCTCGGGTTCGGTCATCCCCTGCTTCTCCTGCAGCAAACCCTTGGCACGTTCCACGAGCTTGCGGGTCTCGAGCCGCTCGGACAGGCTGGCGACCTCGGTCTCCAGGGCTGCCAGCTCGCCGTACCGGCTAACGGCCAATTCGATCGCCGGAATCAGGTCCGTAATCGAGAACGGCTTGACCAGATAGGCCATGGCACCTGCGTCACGCGCTCGCTCGACGAGTTCGCGCTGCGAGAACGCCGTCAGCACGAGGACCGGGGCAATCCGCTTCTGCGCGATCTCGGCCGCGGCGTCGATGCCGTCCCTGCGCGGCATCTTGACGTCCATGATCACCAGGTCCGGCTTCAGGCTCTCGGCGAGGTCCACGGCCTCTTGGCCGTCGCCCGCCTCGCCAACGACGTCGTACCCTTCTTCGCGGAGCATCTCGGCGAGGTCGAGGCGAATGAGTGCTTCGTCCTCGGCGATGAGAACACGGCGCGGCTTGTCGGCATCCGTCAGTGACCCGGTCATTCGCACATTGTCGCGTGACGCGTGCCGATCAGCGACCGCGGGGCCGTGACCGACACATTCCGCCATCCTTTATCGTGGGAGACCGCACGATAAAGCCCTCGTATCCCAACTGGCAGAGGAAACGGATTCAAAACCCGTGCAGTGTGAGTTCGAATCTCACCGAGGGCACCCAAGCTGTGGCGGCATCTACGCTGCTAGAGACGATTTATTCGTTCGCTAGGCGGCCGTAACGGGCCTTTCATCGTAGGACCACCGACACCGCTTTCACCCCGATCGGTCGTCGAACCAAGATCGCCGAACAAATCGGCGCAGACGTCCGGCGTGGATTCGCGTGGGCGGCTGCGGACATCAGACGCGTCCGGCGCTCAGGTTCTAGGTCCACTCTGATGCGGCGCTTGATATTTCGAAGCATTGGTAGTGCGCAAACCTGTTGAGAACCGGGCGATTCGCGATTTCGAACTGTCCGGGTATGACGTCGCCGGCAAACGCATCCCAGGAAAGGCCGCGCAACCGAACTCAGTCGCGGTCGGCAACCCGTTAGACCAGCTTCGCAGGTCCGCCTTGTCTCATTGGGTGGAAATCATCCAGCCGACCACGCTCAGCATGGTATCGATGGCAAAGAAGAGCGGTACGACGCTGGGATCGTAAAAAAGGCTCATGGGACACCCGCTCGCATCGACTCAGCTTCACACAGATGTACCATACTGTCGAATGTTGTTGCGTAGCAAAACATTCGGCAAAGTACGACAGTTTGCTGGACGCTAAGCCGCCGCCACCGTAACGAGTGACAGCGAGTAACCACGGGGCGTCGAAAGCATCATGACCGCCCACGCGTATCGCCAAGTTGAGTATTCAGAAATATTGCAACACAACCGATTTCGTATGTCTGGTCGACCAGCACGTTGGCGCCTACTCCCGGCGTGAAGATGGTCCGCGTGCACTGAACCGACCCGAAAAGCCGCCTAGCCGGGCTACGCTCTAGCAGTGGCGGTCGACGAGGGTGACGCGCCGCCGGTCGGCAGGAAGCTGGCACTCCGGCGCTCGTCGTGTGTGCCCGCCGTCGCGATGGACGCCCTGAACAAGGGACGCGCCCACCATCGGGCCGAAAGCACATCGCGCCAGTTACGCGTTCTGACGCTTGCGACCCGAATCGGCGCCGCGGTTAGTGTCCTCTTCGGGTTCCAACAGTTCGTCTTCGTACAGCAAGCGCTCTGGATCGGTTTCGTCAACCTGGCGGCCGGGTTGGTGTTCCTGCTGATTCCCAAGCTGTACCGGTATGGCGACCTGCTGGCGCCCTTGGTGTTCATCCTGGCCGCCTACACGGTGATCACCGTCGTCAGCATCTACGTCGGCACCTCGAGCGGCTTGCACTTCTACTACGTCGTCGCCGCGTCGCTCGTGGTGCTCGTGCTCGGCATCGAGCACATGGTGATCGCCTCGGCCCTCGCCGCGGTCGGGGCGGTTACCGTGATCGCACTGGAGATGTGGGTGCCCCACAACACCGGCGTGCAGCCCGACTGGGCGTTCCGGATGGGTTTCGTCATCAACGTGGTCGCGGTCTGGGTGTTCATCATCGCGACGGTCTGGTTCGCCATGCGTGAGACCGCCCGCGCCGAGGAAGCCATGGAGATCGAGTACCAACGGTCCGAGTCGCTACTCGCCAACATCCTGCCCGCGTCGATTGCGAAGCGGTTGAAGGACCCGGCGCACAACATCATTGCCGACAGATACGACGACGCGTCGATTCTGTTCGCCGACATCGCCGGCTACACCAAGCGCGCAAGCGACACGCCCCCAACAGAACTCGTCCGGTTCCTCGACGCGCTCTACACGGACCTGGACGCGTTGGTCGACCGACACGGACTCGAGAAGGTGAAGACCAGCGGAGACTCCTACATGGTGGTCAGTGGGGTGCCGGAACCGCGGCCGGATCACCTCGAGGCGTTGGCGAGCCTCGCGCTGGACATGGCCGACGCGGTCGCCGGCCTCACCGACCCGCAGGGCCGCGAGGTCCCGCTCCGCATCGGCGTGGCCTCCGGGCCGGTGGTGGCCGGCGTCGTCGGGGCGCGCAAGTTCTTCTACGACGTGTGGGGTGATGCCGTCAACGTCGCCGCCCGCATGGAGAGTACCGACGTCGAGGGGCGAATTCAGGTGCCGGACAACGTGTATCAGCTCCTCAGCGGACGGTTCGAATTCGAGGAGCGCGGTGAGATCGACGTGAAGGGCAAGGGCATGATGCAGACCTGGTACCTGACCGGCCGCCGCTGACCGTCAGACCGCATGCTCCTGGTCGCGCTCGTCCTGTTGAGCGAGTAACCGGGCGTAACCCGCACCCATCCCTAGTAGCGCCAACCCGACGACGATGAACACGATCACCCGGAAGATGCCGTCGAGCGTGCCGAGGTCGAACAGGAACAGCTTGGCCATCGATGCGGCGACCACCGCCAAACCTGCTCCGATCGGCAGCGACCGCTGCGCGCGCGGCACCCGCGCCGCGTAGCGGAATACGAAGGCTGCCAATGCGATCCAACATATGGTGGCCGCGACGTGCCCGGAGAAGAAGCCCGATCCGTCGCCGCCGAGCAACACCCCTGCCGTCACGGTGAACATCGTGATCGCGTACATGGCGATGACTGCCGCCGTGGCCAACAACACGCCTGCGACGTCCCGATCGGCATGGTTGCGGCCGACCCACGACCAGGTGATCGCCCCGGCGCAGACCATCGCCAACACGCTGGCGATCAGTGTCGAGACCGCCATCGGAGTGCTCACCTCGGTCGCATAGGCCAGGTTGGATGGCGGCGCGGAGACGAGGTAGTAGACGCCACCGACTACACCGAAGCCCATGGCCGACCACCTGGCCACTGCGCTGTCGCGACCTGCGACGGCCACCACGACACCGGTGGCAAGTAGCAGCGGGCCCGCCACCTGACCGTCGAACGCGACGGTGATCGCGATCAGCAGCGCGCCGGCGGACGACGCCGCCCAGGTCGCGCCGACGCGGGTGGACGTGGTCTTGGTGAGCCGATGGCCGGCCAGCGCGAGCGCAAGCAGTACGGCTGCCAACACAGCGGCCATCACGGCAGCGGTGACACGGTCGACGGCCAGGTTGACGGCGAGTACTGGAATTGTCCCTGCCGCCGAGAAGAGCGCAACCGCAACGGGATGGGTGCTGTGCGGGAGCAGGACCACCGCACTTGCCAGCGCCAGGAACGCCGCGATCGCGCACGCCGCGGCCAGCCAAACCACCTGTTTCGAGCTCGAATTCACCCCAACCAAGGCGATGAGCAACGGCAGCGTGCTCACCGCCATGCGTGCACCATGCATGGCAAGCCAGTTCTTGCCGAGCTGCACGGGCAGCGTGGCGGCCGACAGGGCCAGCATGAAACCGACGAGCAGCAGCGTGACGCCACCGACGACGGCGGGCCCGAGTGCCAGTAGCGGAACCAGCACCAGCAGTGCGAGCTGTTCGGAGTTCCACCGTCTGGCCACCGTCAATCCCCCGCCGGCAACTGCCGCCGCGAGCACCAGCGCCACCGCGCCAGGCACCCACTGGTAAACGGTTGCTACCGCGATGATGTCAATGTATGCGGCGGCAATACCCGTGGCGGCCAAGGCAATCGCGCCGACCCTGCCACCGGGTCTGCGGTATAGCCAGCACGCGACGCCGACCAAGGCGCCGGCCAACAGGGCTCCAGCCCCTACTCGAAGCTCGGGCCGAAGGATCCCGGCCTGCGCCGCGAGCACCACCAGCAGCACGACGCCGACGAGCGTGACGGCCACCCCGGCGACGGCAAGCGCCTTGCCGATCCAGTTCTCCGACCGGGGCGCAGCGAGCGACGTGGCAACGACGGGCGGAACGGGGTCCAGGACTGGAGGGGTGGGCTGATACGCCACGGCCGGGGTGCCGACGGGTTGCTGCGGCGCCACGGACTGTTGCCAATAGACAGGCGGCGGCGCAGCGACAACTTCCGCGGCGTGACCGTGGGCCACGATGCGGTCGAGTTCGCGCAGGTCGGACGACACCCGCCCGAGATAGCTCCACATGGTGGCGACATCCGCGTTGATCCGGGCGAGCAGGGCCTGATCCGGTTGGGTCATGCTGCCATCGTGGCAGCGAACACCGTTCCTGGGATGAGTATTTATACCCGCAGGTGCCTACTCGTCGAGGCCGTGTTCGATCGCGTACCGTGCCAACTCGACGCGATTCGCGAGTTGAAGCTTGCGAAAGGTGGCCTGTACGTGGTTTTCCACGGTGCGGTGACTCAGCGTCAGCTTCTCGGCGATCTGCTTGGCGGTCAATCCCTTCGCCACGTAGCGAAGTATCTCGGTTTCCCGCTCCGACAGGCTGGGCGTCGTCGAACCCTTGGCCGGCGCCTTCGCAATGCGTCGATACTCCCCCAGCACCAGCCCGGCCAGCCCCGGTGTGAAGACGGCGCGCCCCTCGGCGGTCGCACGCACTGCCGCCGCCAGTTCGATCTTGGACGCGCTCTTGACGAGATATCCAGTGGCTCCGGCCTTTACCGCTTCCAGCACGTGGTCGTGTTCGGCGGAGGCCGAGAGCACCAGCACCCGTGATGACGCAGATACCTGGAGCACCGCGACGGTGGCCTGGGCGCCAGTGCCGTCCGCGAGGTTCATGTCCATGACCACGACGTCTGGTTTGACCACCGCCGCCCGGCGCCGCGCCGAAGCGACACCGTCAGCCGTTGCGACCACCTCGAGGCCGTCCTCGGCCAGATCGCGAGCCACCGCGTCGCGCCAGATCGGGTGATCGTCGACCACCATCACCGTGAAGCCCTCGTCAACGGCCACGTTCGCTCCCCCGCGGGAGGGTTAGTTCCCACTCAGTCCCAGTCTCTGGCCCGGTGCTCAGTTTCGCACTGCCCCCAAGCCATTTCATTCTGCCAACGATCGACTTCGAGATGCCGATCCGACCTTCGTCTTCGGCTTGGTCAAGCCGACCCGCCGGTATGCCGATCCCGTCGTCGCGAATGCTCACCACGACCGAGTCCTCGAGATCCTCGAGGAGTACGAAGGCGTGGGCATCGGCGCCCGCGTGGGCGGCGACGTTCGCCAGCGCGTTGGCCACGGCCGCGTCGAGTTCAGCCGCGACGGTCGAATCGAGCATCACCGGCGTCGCGGGCAAGCTCGTCGAGACTCGATCTGATGCGCGGGCGCGAAGCATCGGGACGAGGTCGGCCAAGGCGCCCACAGGCACGGGTGCCGCCGCGGCGCTCACCAGTCGTCTCAACGCCCGTTCCTGCTCACCCGCCAGCTCAGCCAATTCGGTTGTGGGTCCGCCGATTTCACGGCCGCGCCGGGAGACCAGGGCCAGCACCTGGATGGCGCCGTCATGCACTTCTCGCGACAGCCGCTCACGTTCCTCCAGGACGGCAGCCAGGCGGGTGGCCTGCTGGAGTTCGGCGTGCGCGCGTCGCGCAGTCTGCGCGGCCATGCCCACCGCAAGCCCGACGGCGAGTTCGATGACGATGGTGGCGTTGCGGCCGAGGTCGATGGTGACGTGGTCCTTCAGCGCCGCACTTGCCAGCATCACGATTACTCCGGCGCCCATTCCTCCGATGGGACCCAGTTGAATCGCCGCGGAGATCGTTACGTTGGTAGCCCACAACGTCGTCGGCCACGACTGGTTGTCCGCCATCCATTGGTCGGAGGCCACCAACGCGGTGGATGACATGAGCGCCACCACGACGACGAGTTCGGCGACCACCCACGCAATTCGCCTGCCGAACCCCTGGAGGTATGCCACTGCACACGCCACACTCCACGCGAGCAAGACACCGAAGAGCACCCACCCCGTCACGGGGCGATCGAGATCGGGGTTTACCGCAATCTGAAAACCCAACGCGTACAGGCAGCTCAGCAACCGGAATACTTGGGCTGCCCGCCACAGCGGAGTGGCGGGATCCGGTGCGAGCCCCGGCCTCACTGTTACATCACCTTGGACAGGAATGCCTTCGTGCGCTCTTCTTTGGGGTTGCTTAGGACCTCGCGAGGATCACCGCTCTCGACGATCACTCCTCCGTCCATGAATACCAGCTGATCGGCGACCTCGCGGGCGAAGCCCATCTCGTGGGTGACCACCAACATCGTCATGCCCTCGGAGGCCAGCTTCTTCATCACCGCGAGCACCTCGCCGACCAGCTCGGGGTCGAGGGCCGAGGTGGGTTCGTCGAACAGCATCAATTTGGGTTCCATGGCGAGGGCTCGGGCGATGGCGACCCGCTGCTGCTGGCCGCCCGAGAGCTGAGCCGGGTAGGCCTCGGCCTTGGACGCCAAGCCGACCCGATCGAGCAGCGCGTGGGCCGTCTTCAACGCCGCCTCACGCTTGACGCCCTTCACCTGGACGGGCGCCTCGACGACGTTCTCGAGCGCGGTGCGGTGCGGGAACAGGTTGAAGTGCTGGAACACCATCCCGATGTCGCGCCGCTGCTTCGAGGCATCCCGCGGCGACATCTCGTGGAGCTTCCCGCCGCGTTCGCGATACCCGATCAGGTCGCCGTCGACGTAGAGTCTGCCCGCGTTGACCTGCTCCAAGTGATTGATACAGCGGAGAAACGTCGACTTCCCAGACCCCGACGGTCCCACGATGCACAGCACCTGGCCGGTCTCCACCTCGAGCGTCACGCCCTTCAACACGTGAAGTGCGCCAAAGCTCTTGCAGACCTGCTCGGCGCGGACCATCACCGTCATATCGGATTCCCTAACTGCGCCTTCGCCAACGCCTCGAGTTGCTTGGTGGTCAGCTTGCGCGACGAACCTCGAGCGAAGTACCGCTCCAGGTAGAACTGGCCCACCATCAAGATGCTGGTGACCACCAGGTACCAGGTGGACGCCACTAGGAGCATGGGGACCGGGTCGAAGATGCGCGCAGCGATCTCCCGGGTGGCGATGCTGTACAAGTCGAACGCGTAGGGCACCGCGGTGACCAACGAGGTGGTCTTCAGCATGCTGATGACCTCGTTGCCCGTCGGCGGGATGATCACCCTCATCGCCTGCGGCAAGACCGTGCGCCGCATCGCCTTTCCCCAGGACATGCCGAGCGCCGTCGACGCCTCCATCTGTCCCTCGGGCACCGAACTGATTCCGGCGCGGATGATCTCGGCCATGTAGGCCGCCTCATTGAGCGCAAGACCGAGCGTTGCCAGCAGGAATGGGATGGTCAAACTCTGCAGGTCGAGATGGAAGAACGTCGGACCGAAGAACGGCACCCCGAACTGAATCTTCCGGTAGATCACCGGGATCAGACCCCAGAACGCGAGCTGCACGTAGATGGGCGTCCCACGGAAGATCCACAGATACACCCACGACACCGCCCGGAACACCGGGTTCCCGGACAGTCGCATCACCGAAAGGAGGATGCCGAGCGCGATGGCCAACGCCATCGACAAGACGGTCAGTTCCAACGTGTGGAGGACACCAAGAAGAATCCGTTCGTTGAACAGGTACTCCCGGTACGTCCCCCAGCTGTAGGCCGGATTCGTGGCCGCCCCGTAGAGGAACAGCCCAAGCAGGATGATGATGACGACGGCCGCCACCCACCGCCATGGATGACGCAGGGGCACTGCGTCAATCGCGGCGGGGCCGTCGGATGGCGGCGCGTCGACATCAGTCATGGACAACCTTGCTTCAGCTGACCGCGCCGTTGATGACCGGCTTGTCGATCATCCCGTCTTCCAGACCCCAGTTGCCCGCGATCTGCTTGTACGCGCCGGAGTCGATCAGGTGTTGCAGCGCTTGAACCAACGACTGCGCCAGTGGCGAATTCTTGGCCACCGGCCACCCGTATGGAGCGGAGTCGAAGATCTCGCCCGCCTTCTCAAGCTTGCCCTTGCTCTGCTTGATCGCGTACAGCGTCACCGGCGAGTCCGCCGACATCGCGTCGGCCTGACCGAGCACGACGGCATTGGTGGCCGCGTCCTGGCCGTCGAACGGGATGATCGTGATGGCCGGCTTACCGGCGTCCGTGCACTTCTTGCTCTTGGCAGGAAGTTCATCGGTCTCCTGCACCGTGGTGGCCTGCACCGCGACCTTCTTGCCGCACGCGTCCTCGGGGTTGATGGAGCCTCCGGCCGGCTGAGCCCACAGAGAACCCGCCGAGAAGTAGGTGACGAAGTCGACGGCCGCCTCACGTTCCTTGCTGTCGGTGAACGACGACATGCCGACGTTGAACGTGCCACCTTGGATCGAGGGAATGATCTTCGCGAAGTCCGCCTCGCGGTACTCCGGTGTCAGCCCCAGCGTCTTGGCAATCGCATCCATGAGGTCGACGTCGAAGCCGACGATCTTCCCGCTTTCATCCTTGAACTCGTTGGGCGCGTAGGGAATGTTGACACCGACGATCAACTTGCCCGACGACTTGATGGCCTCGGGCACCGTGTTGGCGATGGAATCGACCTTGTCCGCAGACGCGGCGGTCTTGCTGCCCTCGGGCCCGGGACTCTCCGACTTGCTCGAACATCCCGACATGGTCAGGGCGCCGACCGCGGCGAATACCGCCGCGTAGCGCCACATCTTCGGACTTGACACGAGTTGCCTCATCTCTCTGCATCGGGTCGATATTCAGCACCCCCAAGGCGAGGAGGTTAGCGACCGTTGACCCAGCACGCACTGCCGGTAACGAGACATTAACGACTTCCTGTGTGCGGGGACGGCGTTATGGCAACCGGAGCGCAACGAAATCCTCATACGGATTCCGTGCTGTGCAACACTTCCGACATGACTAACTCGACTCCCCCAAGCATGCTGCCGCACCTCTGGAAGTCGGCGATCATCTCGGGCGTCCTCGCTATCGCACTGGGCGTCGCGGTGTTGGTCTGGACGGGAACGTCGATAACCCTGGCGGCCATCTTGTTTGGCGTCGCCCTACTGGTTACTGGCTTCGAACAGCTGTTCTTCGCGTTCTCCCTCCGTACCTCTACGGGCGTACGCGTTTTGCTACTGCTCAGCGGCGCCGCGGCGCTGGTGCTGGCGGTCATCGCACTCGCCCAGTTCTACGACGCCTGGCGGCTGCTCGCCATCTGGATCGCGGTCGGTTTCATCTTTCGGGGTGTGTCGACCACGATTTCCGCAATCAGCGACCCGACGTTGCCCGGCCGGTTCTGGAACATCGTCTCGGGCGTGATCAGCCTGCTCGCGGGCGTGGTGATCATGGCGGCTCCGTACTCCTCGTTGCAGATCCTGGCCTACTTCGTTGGCTTCTCACTGATCATTCTCGGCGTCTTCGAGGTGGTGGCGGGCTTCGCGGTCCGCAAGGCCACCAAGGGCGGCGCGCTGGTCGTGCCCGAAGATCCCACCCCGTAGTTCGACGTCACAGTTTTGGCCCTTGGTCTGCGTGAGTCGATCTACTACACTTCGTCGTAGAAGAGCCTCGCAGTTCGGGAGATGGTGCGGATGAATGCGCTCGACGTCTCGCGGTGGCAGTTCGGAATCACCACCGTCTATCACTTCGTGTTCGTTCCGCTGACCATCGGCTTGGCCCCGCTCATCGCAGTGATGCAGACCGTCTGGATGATCACCGGCAACACGTCGTGGTACCGATTGACGCGCTTCTTCGGCAAGTTGTTCCTGATCAACTTCGCCCTCGGCGTGGCGACCGGCATCGTCCAGGAGTTCCAGTTCGGCATGAACTGGAGCGAGTACTCCCGCTTCGTCGGGGACGTGTTCGGGGCCCCCCTCGCGATGGAGGGCCTCGTCGCATTCTTCTTCGAGTCCACGTTCATCGGACTCTGGATCTTCGGTTGGACGCGGTTGCCCCGGTTGGTGCACCTCGCGTGCATCTGGATCGTCGCCATCGCCGTCAACATGTCGGCCTTCTTCATCATCGCCGCCAACTCGTTCATGCAGCATCCCGTCGGGGCCAAATTCAACCCGGACACCGGACGCGCAGAACTCACCAGCATCGTGGCGCTGTTCACCAACAACACTGCGCTGGCGGCCTTTTCGCATGCAGTCGCTGGCGCGTTTCTCACCGCTGGCACCTTCGTCGCCGCGGTTTGCGCATGGTGGCTGGTGCGCGCCCGCACCAGTGCAGAAGCCCGCACCATGTACCGGCCCGCGACGATCCTCGGTTGTCTCGTGGTGTTCGCATCCGCGGCGGGACTGGCCTTCACCGGCGACACGCAGGGCAAGCTGATGTTTCAGCAACAACCGATGAAGATGGCCTCGGCCGAATCCCTCTGCCACACCGAAACGGATCCCAACTTCTCCATCCTGACCGTCGGCACGCACAACAACTGCGACAGCGTGACCCACCTGATCGAGGTGCCGTACGTCCTGCCCTTCCTCGCGGAGGGACGCTTCACCGGCGTCACGCTTCAGGGCGTCAAGGATCTTCAGCAGGAGTACCAGGCGAAGTACGGCGCGCACGACTACCGGCCGAACCTCTTCGTGACCTACTGGTCGTTCCGCGCAATGATCGGATTACTGGCATTCCCAGTACTTTTCGCACTCATTGCGCTATGGATGACCAGACGCGGCCGGCTGCCCCATCAACGCTGGTTCGCTTGGCTCGCGCTACTCGTACTGCCCACGCCGTTCCTGGCCAACAGCGCCGGTTGGGTGTTCACCGAAATGGGTCGCCAACCGTGGGTGGTGGTACCGAACCCAACGGGCGACCAGATGCTGCGACTCACCGTCGATCTCGGCGTATCGGGCCATTCCGCAGGCCTGGTGCTGACCTCACTGTGTGTGTTCACCCTGTTGTACGCAGGCCTCGCGGTGATCTGGTTCTGGTTGATCCGGCGCTATGTCATCGAGGGACCGCTCGAGCACGACTCCGAACCAGCGCCGCCAATGCCGCCTGGCGACGACGACCTCGCGCCCTTGTCGTTCGCGTACTGAGGAGGCCGTCATGGCACTGCAGGACTTCTGGTTCATCGCACTAGCTGCGCTGTTCGTCGGATTCTTCGTACTCGAAGGGTTCGACTTCGGGGTGGGCATGCTGATGGTCTTCTTTGGGTGGCTGGGCAAGGGCGACGACGAAAAGCACCGCCGCGCAGCGTTGAACACCATCGGTCCGGTCTGGGACGGCAACGAGGTGTGGTTGATCACTGCGGGCGGAGCGATGTTCGCGGCCTTCCCTGGCATGTACGCAACGTTGTTCTCCGGTCTGTATCTGCCGTTGCTGGCGATCCTGGTCAGCATGATCCTCCGCATCTGTGCCATCGAGTGGCGCGGGAAGATCAATGACGCGCGGTGGCGATCGTGGGCCGACGCCGGGATCGCCATCGGGTCGTGGATTCCCGCCATCCTGTGGGGCGTCGCGTTCGCCGCGCTCCTACGCGGGCTACCTGTCAACGCCGCCAAGCAGATCGACCTGTCCGTCACCGACGTGTTGAATCCCTACGCACTGCTTGGCGGATTGGCAACCGCAGGATTGTTCGCCTTTCACGGGTCCGTCTTCGTCGCGCTGAAAACCGAAGGGGCAGTGCGTAGCAACGCCGTGCGTTTCTCGGCACTCCTTGCACTCCCCGTCAGCGCATTGGTGGCCACCTTCGGGCTGTGGACGCAACTGGCTCACGGCAAGGACTGGACGTGGTTCGTCTTGGCTGTGGCGGTGATCGCCCAGCTGTCGGCCGTCATGCTGGTATGGAGCCGAGGTGGCGACGGGTGGGCATTCGCCTGTACGGCAACAGTAGTGGCTGCACTGGTGGTGATGATGTTCGGAGCGCTGTACCCGCAGCTCATCCCGTCGACGCTCAACCCGGCGTGGAGCCTAACGATTCACAACGCGTCGTCATCGCCGTACACCCTGAAGGTCATGACCTGGGCCGCAGCGCTCTTCGCACCCCTGGTGATCGCGTACCAGGCATGGACGTACTGGGTATTCCGGCAACGCATCTCAGCCACACGGATCCCCGAGCCCGCGGGCCTGGCACCACGGCCAACGTGAAGCGCCTGCCCGCCACCACCGCAATGCGGCGCCACCTGGCCGCATCGGTGTGTTGCGGCCTGCTGATCTCGGGCAGCGCCATCGCCAGCGCCGTGCTGCTGGCCCAACTCGTCGCGGGCGTCATCACCGACGCAACCTCGCGTACTCTGGCGCATTGGGCGCCGACACTATCAATCCTGTTGTGCTTGTGGATGGTTCGGGCACTGGCCCAGTGGCTGCAGGCCCGACTCAGCCAGCGGGGCGCCACCGCGGCCATCGCAGAACTGAACCAACGCATCCTCGTTGCGGTCACCGCGCTGCCGCCCCGCCGGCTGGCAGCCGTCCGTGACGATGCCGCGCTGCTGACCACCCACGGACTCGACGGACTCCGCCCGTACTTCACCAAATATCTACCTGCCGTGATGCTTGCCGCGCTGCTCACTCCCGCCGCGACCTTGGTGATGGCCTGGCACGACCTGCAATCCGCCGTGGTCGTCGTGATTGCGCTGCCCCTGGTACCGCTGTTCATGATCCTCATCGGGCTCGTCACTCGCGACCGCTCCGCAGCCGCACTGCGCGCGATGACCACCCTGCAATCCCGCTCGCTCGACCTGATCGCGGGCATTCCTACCTTGCGCGCACTCGGACGGGCCGAAGGTCCCGCCGACAGAATCGCAAGACTCGGCTCCGTCCAAAGGCGTTCAGCGATGGCGACGCTGAGGATCGCGTTCATGTCGGCCCTCGTCCTTGAACTGCTCGCCACGCTGGGAGTCGCCCTGGTTGCCGTCAGCGTCGGCCTGCGGCTCGTTTACGGCGACCTCGCGCTGTCCACCGCCCTCACCGCGCTGTTGCTTGCCCCCGAGGTGTTCTGGCCGCTGCGCCGGGTCGGCACGGAGTTCCACGCCGCCCAGGACGGGCAAACCGCCGCCGCCAAGGCCATGGCGCTGCTGGACGAAGTAGCGCCGTCCGCTCCCGGGCGAATCGTCGCGCGCACGGCCACGATCCGACTCGAATCCGTCGGCGTCGCGGGCCGGGACGGGACGGCCCCGCGCGACCTGACCGTCGACGTGACGCCCGGTTCGGTGACCGTACTCACCGGGCCCAATGGATCCGGCAAGAGCACCGCACTCGAGGTGATGCTCGGCCTTACCCCTCCGACATTTGGCCGAGTGTTGATCGGCGGGGTTAATGCCGACGAACTCGACCCGACGTCGTGGTGGCGCGAGGTGGCGTGGTTGCCGCAACGCCCCGCGTTCGTCCCAGGGACCGTGCGTGCCAACCTCGAATTGTTCGGCCACCTCCCCGATATCGAAACACCCTGCCGGATCAGCGGATTCGACGAAGTGTTGGCGACGCTGCCCGACGGCCTCGACACCGTGGTCGGCCGGGACGGCACCGGCCTGTCGCTCGGTCAGCGGCAACGACTGGCCTTGGCCAGGGTGCTCGGCTCGCCCAAACCCGTACTGCTACTGGACGAACCGACCGCACACCTCGACATGGTCATGGAAGCACGTGTACTCCGGGCCATTCTGGAGCGGGCGAGAGCCGGCGCGGCAGTCGTCGTGGTCGGGCACCGCCAACCCGTCATCGCGATCGCCGACAACGTCATTCGGCTCGGGGGTGAACTCCTTGTTCCGCGATGATCCGCTCATCTGGGCCATGGGATTGCTCCGCCCCAGGATTCCGCGCCTGGCGTCGGCCGCCGCGCTCGGCGTGCTGGCCCTCGGCAGCGCCCTTGCGCTCGCAGCAGTGTCGGCATGGTTGATCAGCAGGGCGTGGCAGATGCCACCGGTGCTCGACCTGACAGTCGCCGTCGTCGCGGTGCGCGCACTTGGCATCTCCCGAGGTGTGCTGGGCTACTGTGAACGGCTCGCTGCGCATGACGTGGCGCTGCGCTCGGCGAGCCGCGCCCGCACGCAGCTCTACCGCGCCTTGGTAGCTGCACCCGCTGACGCGGTGATGCGCCTGCACAGCGGAGACCTCATGGCACGCTTGGGCGCGTCGGTCGACGACCTGTCCGATGTGCTGGTGCGTGCAGTGCTGCCAATAGTCGTCGCCACGGTGCTTTCGGCGGTCGCAATCACCACGATCGCCGTCATCGCACCCGTGGCCGCCCTGCTGCTGGCCGGCTGTCTGCTGATCGCCGGTGTGGTGGCGCCGTGGCTGTCCTCACGGGCTGCGTCGAGCACAGAACAGCTGGCCGCTGAGCATCACTCGGCCCGTGACGCCGCGTTGATTCTCGCCCTTGAACACGCGCCCGAGCTTCGCGTCAACGGTCGGCTTGCCGACACGATCGCCGAAGCAGACGGCCGCCAACGCGATTGGGGTAGGGCCGCCGATCATGCCGCCCGACCCGCGGCGGTGGCAGCCGCGGCGCCCACCGCGGCGGTCGCCGTCAGCGTGCTCGGCGCAGTGATTGTGGCCATCGCGTTGGCGCCGACGGTCGCACCCACCACCGTGGCCATCCTGATGTTGTTGCCGCTGTCCGCATTCGAGGCCACGACGGCCTTGCCCGGTGCTGCCATTGCGTTGACCCGCGCCCGAATAGCGGCCCTTCGGCTGCGGCAACTGACTGACCCCACCGCTCTCGGGCGAGTCCGCCCGACGTTGCCTCCACTGGACATCCGTCCCGGCGCCAGGCTTTCCGTCGTCGGGCCAAGCGGCTGCGGCAAGACCACACTGCTCATGGCAACCGCCGAGGCGAACAACGAAACCATCCTGACCGCTGGCTATTTCGCCGAGGATGCACACGTCTTCGAAACCACGCTGCGCGACAACCTGCTGGTTGTCCGCGGCGATGCGCACGATGGCGAGTTGGAGGCCGCCCTGCAGCGGGCCGGACTTGGCACGTGGTTGGGCGACCTGCCTGAGGGGCTGTCCACCGTGCTGGTGGGCGGGGCCGCCGCCATGTCCGCCGGTCAGCGCAGGCGACTGCTGCTGGCCCGGGCGCTCCTGTCGACCTTCCCCGTGGTGCTGCTCGACGAGCCCACGGAACATCTCGATGCCGATGACGGGCGTCGGATTCTGACCGAATTGCTCACCCCCGACGGGTTGTTCGCTGCCGATCGGACCGTCGTGGTCGCGACCCATCACCTCCCCGACGACGTCGACTGCCCCATCGTCTCGCCCGGCCACGGCGAGTATCCTGACCAGCAATGACTCAGTACCCGGTAAGCCATCCCCCACCGCCGTATGCCGGATCGGTACCCGCGCCGGCCAAACCCAAGAACTGGCTAGGCGCGACGGCTCTCGTGGTAGCCATCCTCGGCCTGGTCGGCTCCTTCTCGATCGTTGGTGGCGTCGCCCTTGGTGCCACAGCGATCATCGTCGGATTCAGCGGCCGCCGACGCGCCAAGCGGGGCGAGGCCACCAACGGCGAGGTGGCAACGGCCGGAATCGTATTGGGCGCGGTGGCGATCGTCGTCTCACTGGCCGTCATCGCCATCTGGGTGCGCGGCTACCAGGAGGTCGACTTCGGCAGCTACGTCAACTGCGTGACCAAGAGCTCCGAACCGCATCACGTCGAAAAATGCGCGAATGAATTCCAGCAGCGCCTCAACGACAAACTCGGAATCAAGGGAAGTACTTGACGATTCCCTCTTGCACGACCGTGGCGATCACGCGCCCCGACCGGTTGAAGAAGTGCCCGCTGCCCAGCCCCCGCGACTCGGCCGCCACCGGGGACGTCGTCGAGTAGAGCACCCAGTCGTCGAACAGCACCGGGCGGTGGAACCACACCGAGTGGTTCATGGTCACCGCAAATATGCGGTCGAACCCCCAGGACAATCCGTGGGTGGTGATGATCGAGTCGAGGATCGTGGTATCCGACGAATACAGCAGTGCTGCAGCGTGTATCACCGGGTCGGCAGGCATTTCCCCATCGGCCTTCAGCCACACGCGGTTGTGGGCAAGCCGTTCGTTCTTGTCGCGCATCACCCACGCCGGATCGTTCGTGTAGCGCCACTCGATCGGCCGCAGCGCCTCGACGAAGTGCGGCACGACCTTCTCGTAGCCCTCGAGCAGCACGCCAATCTTGGGTAGCGAGGCCGGATCCGGTACCTCGGGTGCCTCGACGTCGTGTTCCAGCCCGGGCCCGCCGTCCATGTGCGACACCAGCACCGAGGTCAGCACTACCCCGTTCTGGACGACGTCGACCCGTCGATTGGCGAACCGGCGTTCGTCTCTCAGCCGTACGACGTGAAACTCGAGGTCCTGGTCCGGATCTCCACCCGCGATGAAGTGGGCCGAGAGGGCGCTCGGCGGCAGGTCGTACGACAGCGTTCGACTGGCCGCGACGAAGGCCTGCGCCACCATCTGGCCGCCGAACGTCCGCACCGGGTTCTTGCTCGGATGCCCACCGATGAAGGTGTCGTCGTCGACGCGGTGGAGTTCGAGCACCGCCAGCAGCTCGGCCAGATCAGTACTGGACACGCGCTGCTCCTCCTAGTGGTCGTCCTCGCCGATTCGGTGCACGTGGATCAGATTGGTCGAGCCTACTGTGCCAGGAGGAGCACCTGCGACGATGACCACGAGATCGCCCCGCTTGTAGCGCCCGAGTTCCAGCAGCGACTTGTCGACGATGCGAATCATTTCGTCGGTGGTCTGCATGTGGGGCACGATGAACGTCTCGGTGCCCCAGGTCAGCGCCAGCTGGCTGCGCACCTCGGGCAGCGCCGTGAAGGCCAGCAGTGGGAGCGGCGTGTGGAGCCGGGCGAGCCGCTTGACCGTGTCGCCCGATTGCGTGAAGGCCACCAGCGCCTTGGCGTCGAGCCGCTCCCCGATGTCGCGGGCGGCGTACGAGATGACGCCACGCTTGGTTCTCGGCACGTGCGTGAGCGGCGGCGCAGCCGTGGAGTTGTCCTCGACGGCGTTGACGATGCGTGCCATCGTCCTGACCGCCTCCAGCGGGTACTTGCCCACCGACGTCTCGCCGGACAGCATGACCGCATCCGCCCCGTCCAACACGGCATTGGCGACGTCGGACGCCTCCGCGCGGGTGGGTCGGGAATTCTCGATCATCGACTCGAGCATCTGGGTGGCGACGATGACGGGCTTGGCATTCTCCCGGGCCATCTGGATGGCGCGCTTCTGCACCAACGGGACCTCTTCGAGCGGCAGCTCGACGCCGAGGTCGCCGCGCGCGACCATGATCGCGTCGAAGGCCAGCACGATGGCTTCGAGGTTCTCGATGGCCTCCGGCTTCTCCAGCTTGGCGATGACGGGCACTCGGCGGCCGACCCGGTCCATCACCTCGTGGACGAGCTCGATGTCGGCAGGTGAGCGGACGAAGGACAGCGCGACGAGGTCGACGCCGAGCCTCAACCCGAACTCGAGATCCTCGATGTCCTTCTCCGACAGCGGGGGGGCCGAGACGTTCATGCCGGGCAGCGACATGCCCTTGTTGTTGCTCACGGCACCGCCCTCGGTGACCGTGCACACCACGTCGTTCCCGTCGATGTGCTCGACCACCAAGCCGACGTTGCCGTCGTCGACGAGCACCCGGTCACCCGCGGTTGCGTCCTGGGCCAGCCGCTTGTAGGTGGTCGACACGCGGTCGTGGGTGCCCTCGATGTCGTCGACCGTGATCCGCACCGTCTCGCCCGCCACCCATGCGGTGGGGCCGTCGGCGAACCTGCCGAGCCGGATCTTGGGTCCTTGCAGGTCACAGAGGATGCCGACGGCCCGCCCGGTCACGTCGGACGCCGCCCGAACGCGCTTGTACGCCGCCTCGTGATCGACGTAGTCCCCATGGCTGAAGTTCAGCCGGGCTACGTCCATTCCTGCCTCGACCAGCGCCCGGACGGACTCATCGGTGCCCGTCGCCGGACCGAGCGTACAGACGATCTTTCCGCGTCTACTCACGTCGCATGAGCATAGTCGTTAATCGATTCAGACGACGGCTAGCGGTAGCGCGCTCGGCTTGACCGGCGCCGGCAAATCCGACTCACCCATCAGGTACGCATCGACGGCATGCGCCGCGCTGCGGCCTTCCGCGATCGCCCACACGACGAGCGAAGCGCCCCTGTGAGCGTCGCCGCAGACGAAGACCCCCGGCGCGTCGGTCTGCCAGTCGGAGCCACACGAGAGCGCCCCCCGCTTGTTGAGCTGCAGGCCGAGTCCATCCAGCAGCGCCATGTGCTCGACACCGTCGAAGCCGATTGCCAGAAGTGCTAGCTCGCAAGGGATTTCGATTGAATCGCCGACGGGCGTGACGACGCGGCGGCCCTCTGCGTCGCGTTCCACTTTCACTTCCGCAATCTCCATCGCGCGAAGGTTGCCGCGGTCATCGCCGAGAAAGCGCTGCACGGCCACTTCGTATCTACGCGCACCACCCTCGGCGTGTGCAGGCGAGGTGCGCAGCACCATCGGCCACGCCGGCCACGGCGAGACGCTGTCGTCGCGCAAAGCCGGTGGCTCGGCGTTGTAGTCCAGCTGGGTGACCGACGCAGCCCCCTGACGGTGAGCGGTGCCAAGACAGTCCGCACCGGTGTCACCACCGCCGATGATGACCACGTGCTTGCCCTTGGCGCTGATCGGTGATTCACCGTCGCCTTCGCACTCCTTGTTGGCGGGCACCAGATGTTCCATCGCAAGATGGACACCGCTCAATGCGCGCCCCTCGACCTGATTGTCGCGGGCTCGCAACGCCCCGACGCCGAGCACGACCGCGTCGTACCGTGCCCGCAGGGCCTCGACGGTGACGTCGACACCCACCTCGCAGTCGGTGACGAAACGCGTGCCCTCGGCCCGCATCTGTGCCAGCCGCTGATTCAGCGTCGCCTTCTCCAACTTGTACTCCGGGATGCCGTACCGCATCAATCCACCGATCCGGTCATCCCGCTCGTACACCGTCACCCGATGCCCGGCCCGGGTGAGCTGTTGGGCCGCGGCCAAACCCGCAGGCCCGGAGCCGACGACCGCCACACTCTTCCCCGTGGCGATGGCGGCCTGCTGAGCTTCGATGGTGCCGTCCATCCAGGCCTGATCGACGATGGTTTGCTCGATGCGCTTGATCGTCACTGCGCCGCCGGTGGTCTCCTCGGAGATCGACAAGACGCACGCCGCCTCACACGGGGCGGGGCACAGTCGGCCGGTGAACTCGGGGAAGTTGTTGGTCGCGTGAAGCCGGTCGCTGGCCGCATCCCATCGGCCACGCCGAACCAGATCGTTCCACTCGGGGATCAGATTCCCGAGCGGACAGCCTGCGGTCCCCGAGTGGCAGAACGGAATTCCGCAGTCCATGCAACGGCGCGCCTGCTGCGATACCTCGCCGGCACGGTGGTGGGCATCGAGCTGTTCGTAGACCTCGTGCCAGTCGCCGACGCGTTCGTCGACGGGCCGTTTGGCCGCTTCGATCTTGGCGACCTTGAGGAAACCGGTCGGGTCAGCCACGGGTCGCCTCCATGATCGCGGTGTCCACGTCGCGCCCCTCGGCCTTGGCCATCCGGGTCGCTTCCAGAACACGTTGGTAATCGGTGGGCATGATCTTGGTGAACTGCGCGCTGCGACGCGGCCAGTCCGAGAGCACCGACGTCGCGACCGTGCTGCCGGTGTACTGCGCGTGCCGCGCCACCACCTCGTGCAGCCACGCGAGATCCTCGGTGTCGAGGCGTTGCAACGCCACCATGGCGGGGTTCACCCGCGCGGGATCGAGCCCAAGCACGAACGCGATGCCGCCCGACATCCCCGCTGCCATATTGCGGCCGGTCTTGCCGAGCACGACCACGCGGCCGGCCGTCATGTACTCGCAGGCGTGGTCGCCGACACCCTCGACGACCGCGAGTGCCCCCGAGTTGCGGGCGGCGAACCGTTCACCGACCTTGCCGCGCAGGAACAGTTCACCCGAGGTGGCCCCGAAGAGCAGCGTGTTGCCCGCGATGACGTTGTCCTCGGGGAGGAACAGCACGTCGTCGGGTGGGCGCACGATGATCCGGCCACCCGAAAGACCCTTCCCCACATAGTCGTTGGCGTCACCGGTGAGCTCGAGCGTGATGCCAGGCGGAAGGAACGCACCGAGCGACTGCCCGGCCGATCCGGTGAGCGCCACGGCGATGGTGTCGGGCGGGAGCCCCTGAGCCCCGTAGCGGCGAGTGACCTCCGAGCCGAGCAGGGTTCCGACGGTGCGGTTTACGTTGCGCACCGGCAGTTCCAGCCGCACCGGGTGGGCGTCTTCGAGTGCGCCTTCGGCGAGCGCGACGAGCGTCTGGTCGAGCGCGTGCTCGAGGCCGTGCTGCTGACCCCGCACCCGCCTGCGCTGGGCGGGTTGGCCGCCATGAGCGTCGGTGGCCACCGCGAAGATCGGCGACAGGTCGAGGCCCTTACTCTTCCAGTGCGCCACGCCCGCGTCGGTGTCGAGCACGTCGGCGCGTCCGACGGCTTCATCGATGCTCCGGAAACCGAGCTCTGCCAGATACTTTCGGACGTCTTCGGCGATGAAGCGGAAGAAGTTCTCGACGAATTCCGGCTTGCCGTTGAACCGGGCCCTGAGCTCGGGATTCTGCGTGGCCACCCCCACTGGGCAGGTGTCGAGGTGACAGACCCGCATCATGATGCAGCCCGACACGATGAGTGGTGCGGTCGCGAAGCCGAACTCCTCGGCGCCGAGCAGTGCCGCGACGATGACATCGCGCGCGGTCCGCATGCCGCCGTCGCATTGCACCGTGATGCGGTCGCGTAAACCGTTGAGCACCAATGTCTGCTGTGTGTCGGCCAGGCCGATCTCCCACGGCGCGCCGGCGTGCTTCAAGGAGGTGAGCGGCGCCGCGCCGGTGCCTCCGTCGTAGCCCGAGATCAGCACCACGTCGGCGTGCGCCTTGGAGACGCCCGCCGCGACCGTGCCCACCCCGACCGAGCTGACGAGTTTGACGTGAATGCGCGCTTCGGAGTTGGCGTTCTTGAGGTCGTGGATCAGCTGGGCGAGATCCTCGATCGAGTAGATGTCGTGATGGGGCGGCGGCGAGATGAGCCCGACACCCGGCGTCGAGTGGCGGGTCTTGGCGATGTTCGGATACACCTTGTACCCGGGCAGCTGTCCGCCCTCGCCGGGCTTGGCGCCCTGCGCCATCTTGATCTGGATGTCGGAGGCGTTGACAAGATAATCGCTCGTCACTCCGAACCGGCCCGAGGCGACCTGCTTGACGGCACTGCGCCGCTTCGGGTCGTAGAGCCGGTCTACATCCTCGCCGCCCTCCCCCGAATTCGACCTGCCACCAAGGTTGTTCATGGCGATCGCCATGGTCTCATGCGCTTCGGCGGAGATCGAGCCGTAGCTCATCGCCCCGGTGTTGAATCGGGTACAGATCGCCTCGACGGACTCCACTTCGTCCAGCGGCACCGGCGGCCGCACGCCAGTCTTCAACTCGAAGAGCCCGCGCAGTGCCCCACCTTCGCTGGCCAGCCGGTCGACTTCGTCGGAGTACTTCTGAAAGACGTCGTGACGACCGGTCCGCGTCGCATGCTGCAGGAGGAACACCGTCTCCGGGGTGAACAGGTGCAACTCACCCTCACGGCGGAACTGATATTCGCCGCCGACCTCGAGCCGCCGGTGCACACGCTCGGTCGGGTTCTCCGGGTAGGCCCGGCGGTGCCGCAGCTTGACCTCCTCGGCAAGCACGTCGACCCCGACGCCGCCGAGTTGGCTGACGGTGCCGCTGAGGTACTCGTCGACGACCTCTTTGGACAGCCCGATGGCTTCGAAGGCCTGTGCGCCGGTGTAGGACCCGACCGTCGAGATGCCCATCTTGCTCATCACCTTCATGACGCCCTTGCCGAGCGCCTTGAGGTAGTTCCGCACGGCAGTGGCCGGTTCGATGCCGGTGAGCTCCCCCTCGCGGATCAGATCTTCGATCGACTCGAACGCGAGATATGGATTGACCGCGGCGGCGCCGAAGCCGATCAACAGCGCGATGTGGTGCACCTCGCGGGCATCACCGCTTTCCACCACCAGCGCCACCGTGGTGCGTTCCTTGGTGCGCACCAAGTGGTGATGCACCGCCGACACCGCCAGCAGCGACGGGATCGGCGCCCTGGTGTGGTCGGAATCGCGGTCCGAGATGACCAGCGTGCGAGCACCTTTCGCGATCGCTTCGCATGCCCGGATGCGCAGGTCCTCCAACGCATCGGCCAGGCCCTCACCTCCGCGCTCGACGTCGTACAGCGCGCGCAAGACCGCAGTCTTGAAGCCCGGATGTTCACCTTCGTCGTTGATGTGGACGATCTTGTTGAGCTCGTCGTTATCGAGCACCGGCCAGGGCAGCAGAATCTGGCGACACGATGCCGCCGTGGGTTCCAGCAGATTCTGCTCGGGACCCATCACCCGCGCCATCGACGTGACGATCTCTTCTCGGATGGCGTCCAGCGGCGGGTTGGTGACCTGGGCGAAGAGTTCGACGAAGTAGTCATAGAACAGCCGCGAACGCTGAGAGAGCACGGCCGTAGGCGTGTCGGTACCCATCGAACCGAGCGGTTCTGCGCCGGACGCCGCCATCGGGACCAGCATGAGGCGCAAGTCTTCCTCGGTGTACCCGAACGAAATCTGCCTGCGCACAACGGAATCGTGGTTGGGCTGAAAGCGGCCTCGATCCGCCAGGGTGTTGAGATCGAGCAGCCCGGCATGCAGCCACTCACCGTACGGATGCTCGGCGGCGAGTTCGTCTTTGATCTCGTCGTCGGAGATCAGTCTGCCCGCAGCCGTGTCGACGAGGAACATGCGTCCGGGCTCAAGCCGACCCTTGGCGACGATTTCGCCGGACGGCACGTCCAGAACCCCGCTCTCACTGGCCAGGATGATGCGGTCGTCGATGGTGCGCCACCAACGCCCCGGCCGTAAACCGTTGCGGTCCAATACCGCTCCGACGACTGTTCCGTCGGTGAAGGTGACACATGCGGGGCCGTCCCACGGCTCCATGATCGACGCGTGGAATTGACAGAACGCGCGTCGCGCCGGGCTGATGGTGGTGTTGTTCTCCCATGCCTCCGGAATCATCATCATCACCGCGTGCGGCAAACTGCGGCCGCCGAGGTGCAGCAACTCCAGCGTCTGGTCGAACGACGCCGAGTCTGAGGCATCGGGGGTGCAGATCGGTGACAGTCGAGTGAGATCGCCTCCAATTCGCGTGCTGGCCAGCATCGCCTCCCGTGCATGCATCCTGTTTCGGTTGCCGCGCACGGTGTTGATCTCGCCGTTATGGGCGACGAATCGGAACGGGTGAGCCAGCGGCCACGACGGGAAGGTGTTCGTGGAGAACCGACTGTGCACGATCGCGATGGCACTCGCGCACCGCTCGTCACGCAGATCCGGAAAGAACTGCGGCAGCTGCATCGTGGTGAGCATGCCCTTGTACGTGATGGTGCGACTCGACAGCGACGCGAAGTAGACGCCGGTGCCTGCTTCTTCGCCGTCGGGTATCGCATGACCGGCACGTTTGCGCAGCGGGTAAACGCGTCGGTCCAAGTCGATGCCGCCGAGTCGGTTGCCGTTGAATTCGGGCGCCGCGACGAACAATTGCGCCATGTACGGCATGCACCCCAAGGCGGTATCGCCAATCTGAGCGCCGTCCGGATCCACCGGGACCTCGCGCCAGCCCAGCACGATCAGCCCCTCATCGACTGCGAACGCTTCGATGCGCTCACGCGCGTTGTTGCGGGCCAAAAGGTCCCGCGGCATGAAGCAGATGCCTGCGGCGAACGTGTTGGCGCCGTTCGGGTTTGGCTCAGGAAGGGGGAAGTCCACGACGGCCCGCAACAACTCGACCGGCAGCTGCAGCAGAATGCCCGCCCCGTCACCGCTGTTCGGTTCGGCGCCGGCCGCTCCTCGGTGCTCGAGGTGCTCGAGCGCAGTGAGTCCATCAGAGACGATGGAATGTGAGCGGCGACCCTGGATGTCGGCGACCATGGCCACGCCGCAGGAGTCTGATTCGCGCTGGGGGTCGTACAACCCCTGCGCTTCTGGCAATGCCGAGAACAGCACCGACGGTACCTCCGCAGTCCGGGAAAACGTATGTCAGGGACTGCACCGGCCCGCCTCGCGAGTGTATCAGCGCAGCGGCCGGGCTACCGTCCGAGCAGCGTCGGGACCAGCGGGAATCCGGGCCAATTCCGGACGATCGTCCACGCCACCGCAGCAATGATGACCGTGGCGATGGCGGGCGCGGGCATCAGACGCTCGCCGCGGCGCCAGCGCACGAGTAGCCAAATGGCCAGCAAGGGCATGCCGAACAGCAGGAAAACGTTGTCGACCACAGCAGCAGACAGATCGCCGTGCAAGACGTCGTGGGACATGCGAAGCCCGCCACAACCCGGGCACTCCCAACCTGTTAGCCACTTGAAGGGGCAGGTCGGATACAGAAAGCCCAGGCGATGCGGGTCGGCGACGCCGATATAGGTCACCGCGCCTGCCAGGACCGCGCCGGTGCCAAGGGTGGTGTACCGATGGCGTCGGCCGGTGCCCAATGGCGCGGTCATGCGTTCAGAATGCCAGAGGAGCCATTACGGCTGATCAGCCGCGCCGCCACCAACGGCGGCGCGACCGCTCCGCGACGGGTTCCTCGACAGCATCGGAATCACTTGCACTCGATTCCTCGGCGGAGTCGGATGCGGGAGAAGTCTGCTCGGGCTCAGACGCAGTCTCGGGCGCGGGCTCGGCGACCTCCTCGGCTGCCTCTTCGGCATCGTCAGCCGCTTCGACAGCCGCCTCGTGCACCTCCGGTGCCTCCGCGACGGCCTCACTCACCTCGTCACCATCGACAGCACCGAGCCCCTCGGCATCGTCAGCCGGCTCGGCTTCAAACTCGGGTTCCGCCTCAGGCTCTGCCTCTGCGACCTCCTCGGCGTCGGCCTCGGGCTCGTCGGCCGGCTCGGCCTCCGGCTCAGATGCGGGCTCAGACGCAGTCTCGGGCGCGGGCTCGGCGACCTCCTCGGCTGCCACCTCGGCATCGTCAGCCGCTTCGACAGCCGCCTCGTGCACCTCCGGTGCCTCCGCGACGGCCTCACTCACCTCGTCACCATCGACAGCACCGAGCCCCTCGGCATCGTCAGCCGGCTCCGCTTCAGACTCGGGTTCCGCCTCAGGCTCTGCCTCTGCGACCTCCTCGGCAGCGACCTCGGGTTCGTCGGCCGGCTCAGATGCGGGCTCAGACGCAGTCTCGGGCGCGGGCTCGGCGACCTCCTCGGCTGCCACCTCGGCATCGGCTGACGCTTCGACAGCCGCCTCGTGCACCTCCGGCGCCTCCGCGACAGCCTCACTCACCTCGTCACCCTCGACGGCGCCGACCCCGTCGGTGTCCTGCGCCGCGTCGGCACCTGCGGCAGCGAACTTCTCCGCCTCGGCGATGTCCTCGGACGACGCAGTTTCGACGTCCTCGGCAAGTTCCTCGCCCTCCGCCGCAGCCTCGGATTGCTTGTCGGGCTTCGGCTCGTCATCTGGCTTCGCTGATTCGGCCGCGTCCTTGGCGCCCGCAACCTTGGCCGCCGCGACAACGCCACTGGTCGCCTCGACCGCGGAGAGGTCGTCCACCCAGCTGTCCAACTCAGCATCTTCGGACTGCGCATACACCTTGCTGCGCAACGTCTTCGGATCTTCGCGACCCTTCGGCGCAACCATGATGTAGATGACTGCGCCCAGGAAGACGAACGTCGAGGTGAACGTGTTGACGCGAATGCCTGCGATCAACGTCGCATAGTCGTTGCGCATCAGTTCGACCCAGAACCGGCCGACGCAGTACCCCGCGACATAGAGCGCGAACAGCCGCCCGTGTCCGAGCTTGAAGCGGCGGTCTGCCCAGATCAGCAACCCGAAGATCAGCAGGTTCCACAGCAGCTCGTACAAGAACGTCGGATGGACGGGGTGGTCGTACAGCGGCACCCCGGTCGAGACGCCGTTCAACATGTCCGTCTGGCCGCTGGCGTTCCGGCGCTCGAAGATTTCCAGTCCCCAGGGCAGCGTGGTTTCGCGCCCGTACAGCTCCTGGTTGAAGTAGTTGCCCAATCGACCGATGGCCTGCGCCAAGATGATTCCGGGCGCAATGGCGTCGCCGAAGGCCGGCAAGGGGACGCCGTGGTGTCGGCAGGCTATCCACGCGCCAACACCGCCGAGCGCGACGGCACCCCAGATGCCGAGGCCACCGTCCCAGATCTTCAGCGCCGCAACGAAGCCCAGCCCGTCGTGACCGAAGTACGTCTTCCAGTCGGTCATCACGTGATAGAGCCGACCGCCGATGAGACCGAAAGGCACCGCCCACAGGGCGACGTCGTAGATCAGCCCGCGATCGCCGCCGCGGGCCACCCACCGTCGGTCCCCGATCAGTAGGGCCGCGACGATGCCGGCGATGATGCACAGCGCATAGGCCCGAATCGGCAAGGGGCCGAGGTGCCAGACGCCTTGGGATGGGCTCGGGAAACTGGCCAGAATCGTTGCGGTCACGCTGGGATCCTCTGTCGCACGCCTTCGGCGAGTTCTTCGGTCAACGACCTGACGGCGGGAATGCCGTCGGCCAGTGCTGTCACCAGTGCCGACCCGACGATGACGCCGTCGGCGTACGCACCGATCTGCGCTGCTTGCTCACGCGAGCGCACGCCGAGCCCGACACCGACGGGAATGTCGGAGACTTCCTTCACGCGCCTCACCAACTCCGGAGCGGCGGTCGACACGGCGTCGCGGGCCCCGGTCACGCCCATCGTCGATGCGGCATAGACGAATCCACGAGAAGCCTCGACAGTGACCGCAAGTCGCTCATGGGTGGACGAGGGTGCGACGAGGAATATCCGGTCCAACTGATGGGCTTCCGATACGGCGATCCACTCATCCGCCTCATCCGGGATCAGGTCGGGAGTAATCATTCCCAGCCCTCCGGCCGCGGCCAGGTCACGCGCGAACGCCTCTACACCCCAACGCAAAACCGGATTCCAGTAGGACATGACGACGGCGCGCCCACCGGCGTTGCTGATCGCCTCGACGGCCTTCAACGCGTCGCGCACACGAACTCCACCGCGCAACGCGGCTTCGGTCGCCGCCGCGATCGTGGGGCCGTCCATACCCGGATCCGAGTACGCAATGCCGACCTCGACGATGTCGCAGCCGGATTCGACCAGTGCCGTCATCGCCTTGATCGAGGTCTCGACGTCCGGGAATCCCGTTGGCAGGTAACCGATCAACGCCGAACGATCCTCGGCGCGGCATGTCTCGAAGAGCCCGGCCAGCTGACTCGTCACTGATCCCCGCCCTTGTCGTCCATCAGCCCGAACCACTTGGCGGCGGTTTCGACGTCCTTGTCACCTCGGCCCGACAGGTTCACCACGATCACCGCGCCCGGTCCGAGTTCGACGCCCAGTTTGAGCGCACCGGCAACCGCGTGGGCAGACTCGATGGCCGGAATGATGCCCTCGGTGCGACATAGCAGTCCGAACGCATCCATGGCCTCCGCGTCGGTGATGGGTGCGTACTCGGCACGGCCGACGTCCTTGAGGTATGCGTGCTCGGGTCCGACCCCGGGATAGTCCAGACCCGCTGAGATCGAATGCGATTCGATGGTCTGGCCGTCCTCGTCCTGAAGTAGGTAGGAGAACGACCCTTGAAACGCTCCCGGCGATCCGCCGGTGAACGTCGCAGCGTGACGGCCGGTCTCGACACCGTCGCCTGCCGCTTCGTAGCCAACCAACCGGACACCCGGATCGTCGAGGAAGGCGTGGAAGACGCCGATCGCATTCGATCCACCACCGATGCAGGCCGTCACCGCGTCCGGCAGTCGACCAGCCTGCTGCTGAATCTGGACCCGCGCCTCCAGTCCGATGACGCGTTGGAAGTCTCGCACCATGGTCGGGAACGGATGCGGTCCCGCGGCGGTCCCGAAGCAGTAATACGTGTCGTCGGCGTTGGCCACCCAGTCGCGAAACGTCTCGTTGATGGCGTCCTTGAGGGTCTTCGAACCCGACTCGACCGCCACGACTTCGGCACCGAGCAGGCGCATCCGCGCCACGTTCAGAGCCTGGCGCGCGGTATCGACCGCACCCATGTAGATGACGCATTCGATGCCGAGCAGCGCACACGCAGTCGCCGTCGCCACCCCGTGTTGACCCGCCCCGGTCTCGGCGATGACACGCGTCTTGCCCATCTGCTGGGCAAGCAGGGCCTGCCCAAGCACGTTGTTGATCTTGTGAGATCCGGTGTGGTTGAGGTCTTCTCGCTTCAGGAAGAGCCTCGCCCCACCTGCGTGCTCACTCAGTCGAGTGGCCTCGTACAGGGGTGACGGGCGCCCGGCGTAGTGGCGTTGGAGCCGATCCAACTCGTCAAGGAACGTTTGGTCGGCCCTGGCCTTCTCGTAGGCGGCGGTGACCTCCTCGATGACGGCCATCAACGCCTCGGGTACCAGCCGGCCGCCATAGGAGCCGAAATGGCCCTTGGGATCGGGATCGTATGAGGTGGGCTCGGCAACCCCCGCACTGGCCTGGGGCAGTTCCGAGCCCGCCAAATCCGCCATCAACACACCTCTTCGCGCAAGCGACTCATCGCGCTTAGCGGGCAGGTTTCGGGCAGGACGGATGAGTGCCCGCAGTGACGAGATCGGCGACTGCGCTGCGCGGGTCGCCGCTGGTGACCAATCCTTCGCCCACCAGCACCGCATCGGCGCCAGCGCCCGCATAGGCCAGTAGGTCGGCGGTGCCGCGGACACCGGATTCGGCGACGCGGATGACGTTGGACGGCAGGCCAGGTGCGATCCGCGCAAAGCAGTCGCGGTCCACTTCCAGCGTCTTGAGGTCGCGGGCGTTGACTCCGATCACCCGCGCACCAGCTTGCAACGCGCGGTCCGCCTCTTCCTCGGTGTGCACCTCGACGAGCGCGGTCATGCCCAAGGATTCCGTGCGGTCGATCATCGACACCAATGCCGACTGTTCGAGCGCGGCGACGATCAACAGCAACATGTCCGCACCATGCGCGCGGGCCTCGTGAATCTGGTACGGCCCGACGATGAAGTCCTTGCGCAACACGGGAATCGACACGGCCGCGCGCACCGCATCGAGATCGTCCAGGGATCCGTTGAAGCGGCGCTCCTCGGTGAGCACGCTGATGACCCGGGCCCCACCGTCGGCGTAGGCCCTTGCCAATTCCGCCGGATCGGCGATCGACGCGAGCTCGCCACGAGATGGGCTAGCGCGCTTGACCTCAGCGATGACCCCGATTCCCGGTTCGCGCAGCGCGGCCATCACGTCTCGGGGCGAAATGGCTTTTGCAGCCCGCTCCTTGATCTCGGCGAAGCTGACGAGTGCCTCGCGAGCGGCGACGTCGGCGCGGACTCCTTCGATGATGGAGTCGAGCACGGTCCCCGAACTCATGAGTCGTCGATTCCCTTCGAGGCGTTTCAGGCTAATTTCCGGGCATCCGGACCGTCCCGGATGATCTCTGACGAAGGGTAGTCGCCATTCGCTCACGGGCCGTCACCGCCCCTCGTTGTCGGTTCCGGTGTCGGATCCGGTCGGGTCGTGCCCTTCATCAAGCGCATCCCAGATCATCCTTTCCGACATTGCGTCGCTGGTCTCGTCCGTCCGCGCGGCCGCACGCCTCGCCGCAGGTGCGACGTATTTGGTCGATTTGGCGCCAGCACCCGAGCCTGCCCTCGCCGCGGCGCGGATGAGCAGCACGGCAGCAGAGAGGGTGCAGAGCGCGGCGACCAGACTGAGCGAGGCACCCCAGTAATGCCGTTGGGTACCGACGAGCGCGGCCACGGGCACCTGCGCCAATTGGGCCCCCCGCACGGCGACGTCGGGGATGACCCAGAGCCCGATGGCGAGATACGCCATGCCCGCGCTGGAGACTGCGACCAACAGTGCGAGCAGGCGCAGCGGCCACCCGCGTACCGCGAGGACGGCCACCGCCGCGGCGAGGACCAGCAGTGCGAGCGGCACCAGCGCCTCCGACCACGACGCCCCCGACAGCGTCGTCGTCTTGGGTTGCCCTAGACCGTCGGAAGATGCCACGTCGACCCAGGCCATCCGCGAGGCAGCCCACAGTGCCAGCCCGGCCACGGCCAGCAGGCCCTGAGCGAGCCTGGTCATGGCTCCGTCAGCGTCTCGGCCGCGGCGATGGCGTTGAGCACCGCCTTGGCCTTGTTGGCCGCCTCGTTGTACTCGTACGGCCCATTGGAGTCCGCCACGACGCCACCGCCGGCTTGGACGTAGGCGGTACCGGCACGCATGAGCGTGGTCCGGATGGCGATCGCGAAATCGGCGTTCCCGGCGAAGTCGAGGTATCCGAGCACGCCGCCGTAAACGCCCCGGCGGGTCTTCTCGACTTCCTCGATGAGTTCCATGGCCCGCACCTTCGGCGCGCCGGTCAGCGTGCCCGCCGGGAAGCAGGCGGTGACGGCGTCCAACGCGGTCTTTCCCTCGGCCAGTTGGCCCGTCACGGTCGACACCAGGTGCATGACGTGGCTGTACCGCTCGATGTGGCTGTAGTCCTCGACCCGGACCGTGCCCGGCACGCAGACCCGGCCAAGGTCGTTCCGTCCAAGGTCCACCAGCATCAGGTGTTCGGCGCGTTCCTTGTCGTCGGACAACAGTTCTTTCTCGAGCAGGACGTCCTCTTCCTCGCTCGCGCCGCGCCACCGCGTCCCGGCGATGGGGTGCGTCGTCGCTTTGCCATCCTGCACCGTCACGAGCGCTTCGGGGCTCGACCCGACTATCGAGAAGTCAAGCTCGCCAACATCATTCGGCACGTTGAGCAGGTACATGTACGGGCTGGGGTTGGTCACCCGCAGCATGCGGTACACGTCGAGGGGGTCGGCGGCGGTGTCGAGCTCGAAACGCTGCGAGGGAACCACCTGGAAGGCCTCGCCGGCTTCGATGTCGCCGACGAGCTTGTCGACGATGGCGCTGTATTCCTCGATGCTGCGTTGGGCGCGGTGCCGCGGTTCGGGCCTGCTGAAGGTCGCGACCGTCGAGGTCAACGGTTCCCCAAGGGCCGTAGTCATGACATCCAGCCTGGCGACCGCATCGTCATAAGCCTGGTCGACGTGCTCGTCGGTTCCGTTCCAGTTGACCGCGTTTGCGATCAACGTGATCGTGCCCTCGTGGTGGTCGACCGCGGCGATGTCGGTGGCCAGCAACAGCAGCATGTCGGGCAGCCCGAGGTCGTCGACCACGCGCTCGGGGAGCCGCTCCAGCCTGCGCACCATGTCATAAGCGAAGAATCCGACGAGCCCACTCGACAGCGGCGGCAGCCCCGGCAGCGTGGCCGTTTCCAGCACCTCGAGCGTCTTGCGCAGAGCCTCCAGAGGATCACCGCCGCGAGGCGCATCCTTCGGCGTCGTACCCAGCCAGTCGGCGTGGCCGTCGCGCACCGTCAGGGCCGAAGGCGCACCCGCACCGATGAACGACCAGCGGGACCAAGAGCGCCCGTTCTCTGCGGACTCCAAGAGGAACGTGCCGGGTCGGTTGGCCGCCAGCTTGCGGTACGCGGACAGTGGGGTCTCGCTGTCGGCGAGTACCTTTCGCGTCACAGGCACCACGCGGTGCTCGTCGGCCAGCGCCCGGAATTCCTCGCGCGAGGTGACGCCTGCGAGGTTCGCGGTCGGGACGGTGGGCAAGAGCGAAGCGACCGGAGATTGTTCTTGCACGGGTCAATCCTCCCAGACCGGTGGCTGCCGACCCTCACTCAGTCAGGCGTAGCGTGACACCCATGAAACGTGGTGACCAGGTTGCCGAGTTCGAACTGCCCGATCAGACGGGCACGCAACGCAGTCTGACCAGCTTGCTCGCGGACGGGCCGATCGTCTTGTTCTTCTACCCTGCGGCCATGACGCCGGGGTGCACCAAGGAAGCATGCCACTTCCGCGACCTGGCCTCCGAGTTCGCTGCCGTCGGAGCCAGCCGCGTCGGCATCTCGACCGACGCCGTCGACAAGCAGGCCAAGTTCGCCGACCAACAGAAGTTCGACTACCCGCTGCTCTCGGACGCCGACGGCACCGTCGCGACGCAGTTCGGCGTCAAGCGTGGGCTGCTCGGCAAGCTGATGCCCGTCAAGCGGACCACGTTCGTCATCGACACCGATCGCACCGTGCTCGACGTCATTGCAAGCGAAATCAGCATGGACTCCCACGCCGACAAGGCGTTGGAGGTGCTGCGTCAGCGCCAGTCCGCATGATGGCCCGGCGAGCAGCGAAGTAGGACCGCGCATGACACAACCCGTACTCGAGCTGGCGGACGTCACGTTCCGGCGTGACGGCAAGCAGATCATCGACGGAATCTCGCTGACGGTGCGCGAGGGTGAGCACTGGACGCTGCTCGGCCCCAACGGCGCGGGCAAGAGCACGCTACTGGGTTTCTGTGCGGCCGTGACCTTTCCGACGTCGGGCACGGTGCGGGTACTCGGCCAACAGATGGGCTGCGTCGACCTGGCCCGGCTGCGTCACTCGATCGGCCACGTCAACCCACGGCACCGATTGCAGTACTCGCTGACCGTGCGCGAGGTCGTGCTCACCGGCATCACCGCCACCATCGACTTGCCCATGCGATGGACGCCCAGCGCCGACGACCTGGACCGCGCAGACGCCATGGTCGCCTCGGTCGGGCTGACTCGTCGCGCCGATGATCAGTGGACCACCCTGTCGCAGGGCGAGCGCGGCCGCACACTCATTGCGCGAGCACTGATTTCGGGCCCTCGCCTACTGTTGCTCGACGAGCCGACGACCGGATTGGACGTGGCCGCCCGCGAGCAGTTCCTCGAGACGATGGACTCGTTGGACGACACCCACCCCGACGTGGCGTCGATTCTGGTCACTCACCACCTCGAGGAACTCCCGACCACCACGACGCACGCGCTGTTGATCGCCGAGGGCCGCACCGTCGCCTCCGGGGCTGCGCGGGAGGTCGTCACCACTGAATACGTCAGCGCGGCGTTCGCCCATCCCGTTCACGTCGGATACTCCGACGGGCGATGGACTGCCCGCGCCAAGGCAACCCGCATCGACGTGTAGGTCGGCTAGAGGTGGGCCTTCAGATGTTCCATCATGCTGCGGCGAAACTCCTTCATCGACTTCGCCTTCGGGGCCACCCCGTCTGCGCCGTGATACATGCCGGGCACGGTGAGCAGCGTGCACGGCACCCCGGACGTCGTGAGGTTGTCGGCGTATTCGACGCTCTCGGGACAGAACACGTCGAGTCCTCCGACTCCGATCCACGCCGGCGGAAGGCCGGCAAGATTCGTCCGTCGCACCGGCGCCGCGTACTCCGGCGCATCCGACATGCGCGGCTCGCGCCCGAGGTATGCCGTCCACCCGAACCGATTCGACGACGGAGTCCACGCGATCTGACCGCGCTCGGCATGATCGGTCGTCAGCGTGCTGCGGTCATCGAGCATCGGATAGACGAGCACCTGTGCGCGAAGGGATCCGCCCTCGTCGTGGCTGCGCTGCGCGACGGCGGCGGACAGCCCACCGCCCGCACTTGCGCCCATCACCGCGATCCGGTCTGGGTCCAGCCCTAGCTCCTCGGCGTTGGCGCGCATCCACCGCAGCGTGGCCATGCAGTCGTCCAACCCTGCGGGGAAGGGATTTTCGGGTGCCAGCCGGTAGTCGGGCGAGACCACGATTGCGTTCAGATCCCGCGCGAGGCGTGCACTACCCGCGGCTTCGAACTGCGGAGAACCCGCGATCATCCCGCCGCCGTGGATCCAGAGCACCGCAGGGCGTGGGCCACCCTGCTCCGACGGCGTCATCACCAGCACACGCACGGCGGGGGCTCCGACGGCGCGTTCGCTCACCACGACCCCGGGACCCGCTTTGGTACCGAACCTCATCACTGCACGAAAGAACGGCAACGTCCGCGCGTTGAAGGAGATCGGAACGACGGCAAGCACCGGATTCCGGAGCTCAACGGCGACCTTCGCCAATGTCCTTCGCGCCGAGACGTATTTCCGGAACGTCAGGCCCGTAAGGCCCAACGCTGCAACCGCGAGCACCCGCTTCATGCGGGGCAGCCTAGCGCTCGGGTCCAAGCAGCAGGTCGGCATCGAAGCACGTGTGGGCACCGGTGTGGCATGCGGCGCCGACCTGATCCACCTCGAGCAGCACGGTGTCGCCGTCGCAGTCCAATCGGACGGAGTGCACGTGTTGGGTATGTCCAGACGTCTCGCCCTTGACCCAGTACGCGGCGCGCGAACGCGAGTAGTACGTCGCCTTGCGGGTCGCCAAGGTGCGCGCGAGCGCTTCGTCGTCCATCCACGCCACCATCAGCACCTGGCCAGTGGTCCGCTCTTGCGCGACTGCGGCGAAGAGGCCGTTGGCGTCGCGCTTCAGCCGCGTTGCGATCGCGGGGTCGAGGGCCATCAGTCGCCTTCCCGTTCACGGCGGGGTGTCGTGCTCACCTGACCACGATCCCTTCTGCTGCCATCGCCGCCTTCACCTCACCGATCGTGAGCTCGCCGAAATGGAAGACGCTGGCGGCCAACACCGCATCGGCGCCCGCGTCGACCGCGGGGGCGAAGTCGGCCACCTTGCCCGCCCCTCCGCTGGCGATGACGGGAACGGTGACCGCCGCCCGGACGGCACGCAGCATCGCAAGGTCGAACCCCGCCTTGGTGCCATCGGCATCCATCGAGTTGAGCAGAATCTCACCGACCCCGAGTTCGGCTCCGCGAGCGGCCCATTCGACCGCATCGATGCCGGTACCCCGGCGGCCGCCGTGCGTGGTGACCTCCCAGCCCGACGGCGTCGGTGGCGAACCCGCAGGGACGGTGCGCGCATCGACGGACAGCACGATGCACTGCGAGCCGAATTGGCGGGACAGTTCGGCGAGTAACTCCGGGCGAGCGATGGCCGCGGTGTTCACCGAGACCTTGTCGGCCCCCGCCCGTAGCAGCGTGTCGACGTCGGCGACCGATCGCACTCCGCCTCCGACGGTCAACGGAATGAACACTTGCTCGGCAGTACGGCGCACCACCTCGAGCATCGTGGTCCGACCCGAGGAGGACGCCGTCACGTCGAGGAACGTCAGCTCGTCGGCGCCCTGTGCGTCGTAGGCGGCGGCGAGTTCGACGGGATCCCCCGCGTCCCTCAAGTTCTCGAAGTTGACGCCCTTGACCACCCGGCCGTCGTCGACGTCGAGGCAGGGAATGACCCGAACGGCAAGACCCTCGTGGTGATTCATCGGTAGTCCTCGGGGTTGCCCGCAGCTTTGACGATCTCCAGGAGCTCGGCGTGCACGCCCGGCACTCCCGCGAGCGCGGAGCGCGACGTCGGCGTCCACGGGTCACCGAGGAAATCGGTGACGATGCCACCGGCCGCCCGCACCAACGCAACGCCCGCCGCGTGGTCCCAGATGTGGTGGCCGAAGCTGATCGCCCCACCCAGCGCGCCCGCCGCGGTGTAGGCCATGTCGATACCGGTGGAACCGTGCATGCGCATGCGGGAACATCGGCGGCTCAGCTGCTCCAGGGTGGCCAACCGGTAGCGGCCGGGGAACTCGCCCCGCGAGTCGATGTTGAAGGTGCCGACACCGACGACGGACTCCGACAGCTTACCGGGGACCAGCGCCGGGCACGCAATGCCATTGGCGTACAGCGGGTTTCCCGCAACGGCGGTATAGCGCTGCTCGGTGAACGGCAACCAGGTCAGCCCGAGCACCGGCTCGCCGTCACGCAGCAGGCCCAGCAGTATCGCCGCCATCGGCAGCCCCGCCGCGTAGTTGAACGTGCCGTCGATGGGGTCGAGAATCCAGACCAGCTCCGAATCGATCGGGGCACCGCCGAACTCCTCGCCGTGCACTCCGATGCCCGTCGCGGTCTGCAACGCCTCCACCACCTGCCGTTCGATGGCCAGGTCGACTTCGGTGGCGAAGTCGTTGCCACGCTTGGCTACCGCTGACTTCGCACGGTGACCGAGGACGAACGGTTTGGCCGCGTCGTCGAGGATCGCGGAGGCCACCGCGACCAGTGCGTCGAGGTCAGCGTCGTCCAGTGCCATCGAGACCTACCGGCTCACTGCGGCGAGCGCCTCGGGCAGCGTGAATCGTCCCGCGTACAAGGCCTTGCCGACGATCGCGCCCTCGACACCGCGGTCGGTCAGCGTGGCGATGGCCCGCAGGTCGTCGAGGCTCGACACGCCACCGGATGCAATGACGGGCGCCTCAGTGCGTTCGGCGACGCTGGCCAGCAGGTCGAGGTTGGGTCCATTCAGCGTGCCGTCCTTCGTCACGTCGGTGACTACGAACCGCGAACAACCCTCGGCGTCAAGGCGTTCCAGCACTGGCCACAGGTCTCCGCCATCGGTCTCCCAGCCGCGGCCACGCAAGCGATGTTGGCCATCTACGAACTTGACGTCGAGCCCCACTGCGACCTTGTCACCGTGTGCGGCGATCATCTGCGCGCACCACTGCGGGTTTTCCAGCGCCGCGGTACCGAGGTTGACCCGCGCGCATCCGATGGACAGCGCAGCGGTCAGCGACGCATCGTCGCGGATGCCGCCCGACAGTTCGACCGCGACGTCGAGCTTGCCGATCACTTCGGCCAGCAGTTCGTGGTTGGACCCCCGCCCGAAGGCAGCGTCCAGATCGACGAGGTGAATCCACTCGGCCCCATCGTTCTGCCAGCCCATGGCGGCATCCAGCGCCGAGCCGTAGTCGGTTTCGCTGCCCGCCACGCCCTGAACGAGGCGTACGGCTTTGCCGTCGACCACGTCGACGGCGGGCAGAAGTATCAATGGTGCGTTACTCACTATTCAGAGCCCCTCGACCCAATTGGCGAGCAGCGTCGCGCCCGCGTCGCCACTCTTCTCCGGATGAAACTGGGTGGCGGACAGCGCGCCATCCTCGACGGCCGCCAGGAACGGCACGTGGTGCGTCGCCCAGGTCAGCCGTGCGCTCGCATCGCCTTCCCACTGCTGGGCCGCGTACGAATGCACGAAGTAGAAGCGGGTGTCCGGATCGAGCCCCTTGAACAACGCACTGCCGGACGCCGCGTCGACGACGTTCCAGCCCATGTGCGGGATCACCGGTGCGTCGATCCGCACCACCGAACCCGGCCACTGGCCGCAGCCCGTGCTCTCCACGCCGAACTCCACTCCCCTGGCGAACAGGATCTGCATGCCGACGCAGATGCCAAGCACCGGTTGCCCGTTCGCCAATCGGTCGGCGATGAGGTGCTCACCACCGACCGCTCGCAGCCCCTTCATGCAGGCCTCGTATGCACCGACACCCGGGACCACCAGGCCGTCCGCCATCGCAGCGGCCTTCGGATCTGCGGTGACCTCGACCAGGGCCCCGACCCGTTCGAGGGCACGCTGCGCCGACCGGAGGTTGCCTGAGCCGTAATCCAGGACAACCAGCGACTTCTTGGTCACAGGCTGCCTTTGGTGGACGGCACGCCCGTCACGCGCGGATCTGGTTCGACGGCCTGGCGCAACGCGCGGGCGACCGCCTTGTACTGAGCCTCGGTGATGTGGTGCGGGTCGCGGCCGTAGAGCGTGCGCACGTGTAGCGCGATGCGGGCATTCATGGCCAACGACTCGAACACATGCCGATTGATCACGGTGTGGTAGGGCACCTCACTACCCGCAATCGTGCTGTGCAGCATGTGATCCGGCTCGCCGGTGTGCACGCAGTACGGCCGGCCGGACACGTCGACGGCAGCGTGCGCCAGGGTCTCGTCCATCGGGATGAAGGCGTCGCCGAACCGGCGGATGCCCTTCTTGTCCCCCAGCGCCTGACCGAGCGCCTGACCCAGCACGATCGCGGTGTCCTCGATGGTGTGGTGCCCTTCGATCTCGACGTCACCCTTGGCGTGCACCGTCAGGTCGAAGCTCGCGTGACTGCCGAGTGCGTTCAGCATGTGGTCGTAAAACGGGACGCCCGTGCTGATGTCGGTCTTTCCGGTGCCGTCGAGGTCGATTTCGACGACGATGTCGGATTCCTTGGTCTTGCGTTCGACGCGGGCGCGGCGGGTCACGATGCTCCTCGGAGGCTGTGTGGTGCGGATGCGAGATCGGTGTCGGCCAACCCGGCGCTGACGTCGAGTAGAGCGTCGTTCTCCTCCGCCAATCCGGTGGTGGCGCGGAGGAATCCCGGGATGCCGACGTCGCGAATCAGCACGCCCTCGTCCAGGTAACGCTGCCACGACGCGGGGGCATCGGCGAACTCGCCGAACAACACGAAGTTGGCATCACTGGGAATCACGCGGAAGCCCATGTCCGCCAACGCGTTCGTCACGCGGTTGCGCTCGGCGATGAGCAACGCCACGCTGCCGAGCGTGTCGTCGGCGTGCCGGAGCGCGGCCCTGGCGGCAGCCTGGGTCAGGCAGGACAGGTGATACGGAAGTCGCACGAGCAGCAGCGCGTCGATGACGGCAGGATTGGCCACCAGATAGCCGAGCCGACCGCCGGCGAAGGCGAACGCCTTGCTCATGGTTCGGGTGACGACGAGTTTGGTCGGGTAGTCGGCCAGTAGGTGGACGGCGCTGGGTTGCGACGAGAACTCGCCGTAGGCCTCGTCGACGATCACGATGCCAGACGCGGCATCCAACACTCGGCGCAGGTCGTCGATCGAAACGCTTTGTCCGGATGGGTTGTTCGGGCTGGCAAGGAACACCACGTCCGGGCGCCGGGCGGTGATCGCCGCGACCGCGACGTCGACGTCGAGGCCGAAGTCGGTTGCCCGCGCCGCCTCGAGCCAGTCGGTCTGCGTGCCGTCCGAGATGATGGGGTGCATCGAGTAGGACGGCACGAACCCAATGGCGGTGCGGCCGGGGCCGCCGAAGGCCTGCAGCAATTGCTGCAGGATCTCGTTGGAACCGTTTGCCGCCCACAGATTCTCGGTGGTGAGTGCGACACCCGCCTGCCCACTGACGTAATCGGCCAGGTCGGCGCGCAGTTGGACTGCGTCCCGGTCCGGGTAGCGGTGCAGGTCGGCCGCCGCATCGCGGACCGACGCCGCGACGTCGTCGATCAGCGCTTGCGTGGGCGGGTGCGGGTTCTCGTTGGTGTTGAGCCGCACCGGAACCGCGAGCTGCGGCGCGCCGTAGGGCGACTTGCCACGCAGGTTGTCGCGCAACGGAAGGTCATCCAGAGTGACTCGGCGCGTGATTCCGTCAGTACTCACCTTTCGAACCTCCGTCGGACGGCCTCGCCATGGGCAGGCAGGTTCTCGGCCTGCGCCAGCGTGATCACGTAACCGGACACGTCCTTCAGCGCCGCCTCCGTGTAGTCGACGACGTGGATCCCCCGCAGGAACGTCTGCACGGACAACCCGCTGGAGTGCCGCGCGCACCCGGCCGTTGGCAGCACGTGATTGGAGCCCGCGCAGTAGTCACCGAGACTCACCGGAGACCAGCCCCCCACGAAGATTGCACCGGCAGAGCGGATCTGGTTCGCGACCGCAGATGCGTCGATGGTCTGTATCTCGAGATGCTCCGCGGCGTAGGCGTTGACCGTTCGAATGCCCGCTTCGACGTCGTCGACGAGCACGATGGCCGACTGGCGTCCGGTCAGCGCCGCGGTGACCCGCTCGCGGTGCACAGTCGTCTGCAATTGAGCGGCGACCTCGACGTCGGTGGCGTCGGCGAGCGCGGCACTGGTCGTGACGAGCACGCTGGCCGCCATTTCGTCGTGCTCGGCCTGGCTGATGAGGTCGGCCGCGACGTGTACCGGGTCGGCCGAATGATCGGCGAGGATCGCGATCTCGGTGGGTCCCGCCTCGGCGTCGATGCCGACCTGCGAGCGGCAGATCCGCTTGGCCGCCGTCACGTAGATGTTGCCGGGACCGGTGATCATGTCGACCGGGGCAAGCTCGGTTCCATCGGTGTCGGTGCCACCAAAGGCGAGCAACGCGACGGCCTGAGCGCCGCCGACCGCCCATACCTCGTCGACGCCGAGCAGCGCTGCGGCCGCGAGGATCGTCGGGTGCGGCAGGCCGTCGAAGTCGGCCTGCGGCGGGCTGGCGATCACCAGGGAGTCCACTCCCGCGGTCTGCGCGGGCACCACGTTCATGATGACGCTCGACGGATACACGGCGTTGCCACCCGGCACGTACAGGCCGACGCGTTCGACGGGCACCCAGCGTTCGGTGACCGTCGCCCCTGGCGCGAGCGTCGTGGTGGTGTCGGTGCGCCGCTGGTCGGCGTGCACCTTCCTGGTCCGATCGATCGCGACTTCGAGGGCAGCACGCACGTCGGGCGCGAGTTCGTCCAGCGCAGCCTGCAGGCGGGCCACGGGGACGCGGACGGTGTCGGGGCGCACGCCGTCGAACGTCTCGCCGTATTCAAGGGCTGCGACGGCACCGCGGGCGATGACGGCGTCGACGATGGGTCGCACCTTCGGGACGACCGCGTCGACGTCGACTCCGCCCCGCGGCAGCACCGCTCGAAGGGCTGCCGTCGACAGCTGTTGGCCCCGAAGATCGATGCGGCCCATCGCGACGAACGGCGCCGGAGCCGCTCCGGCGGCGACATCCCTACCATCAGACGAGGCATTCACGCCGTCTATTGTCCCAGAGCAGTACAAATCGAATTCGGGAGCCGCCATGTCCGCGTCATCGTCGAGGCAAGACCACCCCAACAACGCCCCAGGCGTCCCCATGCTCATGCCGGTGTGGCTGGAGCGCTTCCAGATCAAGTACGTGAACCCGATGCTCCGCCCGCTGTCGAAGCGGTTGCCGGGCTTCGCGGTGATCAAGCACCGCGGACGCACCTCCGGCAAGGACTTCGAGACCATCGTCACCGCCTACCGCAAGGACGATCTGGTGGCGATCGGGCTGATGCACGGCAAGACCAACTGGGTCAAGAACGTGCTGGCGGCGGGCGAGGCCGACATCCACGTGGGGCGCAAGGACCTGCACCTGGTCAACCCGCGCGTGCTACCGGCGGGCACCGTCGATCCGGCCCTGCCACGCGTCGTTGCCAGGCTCGCGCAGCGCCAGGGCACCTTCGTCGCCGACATCGCGTGAAACTCGCTTGAGCTGACCCGCCGCCAGCTGCGAGACTTCGGGTCATGGCGTGGCAAGTGTGGCTGACGTTCATCGGAGCGGCCATCCTGATCGCAGTGTCGCCCGGTGCCGGCGCAATCCAGTCGATGGCCACCGGCCTGACGTACGGCGTCCGCCGCGGCTACTGGAGCATCCTGGGCCTCGAGATCGGGCTGATGCTGCAGCTCACGTTGGTTGCGCTCGGCCTCGGTGCGATCGTGACCGGTTCGATCGTGGCGTTCAACATCGTCAAGTGGGTGGGCGTGGCGTACCTCCTGTATCTCGCCGTACGGCAGTGGCGGACCGCGACGCGCGACCTTCGGGAGCAGCTCGACACCTCCGCCGACCGTGGACGGACCGCACTCGTCGTCCGCGGATTCCTCGTCAACGCCACCAACCCGAAGGGGCTGGTGTTCTTCCTCGCCGTGCTGCCACAGTTCGTGGTGCCGACCGCGCCCCTGCTCCCCCAGTACCTTGCGATCGGCGCGACGATGGTGGCCGTCGACCTGGTGGTGATGGGGCTGTACACCGGTCTGGCGGTGCGGTTGCTGCGCTGGATGCACACGCCGCGGCAACAGACCGTCGTCAACCGGACCTTCTCCGGCCTGTTCGCGACCGCAGCCGTCGTGTTGTCACTGGTGCGTCGCGCTGCCACTGCATGAGGTCTACGCGTTACGCGTGAACACCGTCTTGCCGGTCATCGCGGGCCATGCGGTGTCGGCTTCCTCCCACGGCACGATGCGCTCGACGACGGGACCGAGATCACTTGTCGTCGAGAGCAATTCGAGGATCTCGGGGATCACCTTTCGCGCGTTGACCCGGCTAGTGACGAACTGCACGCCCCTTGTGTACATCGCGAGCAGCGGGAGCTCGACCGGTTGGAGATAGAGGCCGGTGTCGGTGCACACGCCGTCGGGCCACGTGGCACGCAGGGTGGCCGACAGCAGTTCGGGATCGGCCGTCGTGTGCACGGTGACCGGGTAGGGATCCCACGACCTGTCGGGCTTGGGCCTGTCGTGGACGGTCGCGCCCAGCTTCTCGGCGACGGCCAGGCGTCCCGCATCGGTGTCGACGTAGTCGACGTGAGCGCCGATGGCCGAGGCGAAGGCCGCCGCGTAGAGCCCGATCGACAGCCTTCCCATGACGAGTACGCGGCGCTCGGCGTCGTCGAGCGCGGCGAGTCGTGACCGATACGGGCCTACCGTGCGCCAGCCGTCGGGGATGTTGTCCGACATCGAGGCCACGCTCACCGGGTCGATGGCATGGGGCAACGGCACGAGCATGGCGTCGGCGAATGGGACCAACACCAGGTCGGCCATGAAACCGCCACCGTCGAGGCCGGCAATTGGCGCCATCCCGTACATCGCCATCAGCGGCAGTGACGCGCACGAACCGGTGGCGCCGCGCAGACAGGCGGTGCAGGTGCCGCAGTTGAGCTGGAACGGCACGATGACCCGGTCGCCCACTCGGACACTGGTCACGTCCGCGCCGACCTCGACCACCTCGGCCACGCCCTCGTGCCCCAGCGCGTGGCCGGGTGCCATCGCCAGCCCACCCTGCGAAACCCAGACGTCGAGATCGCAGCAAGCCACCGCCAGCGGACGGACCAACGCCTGCGTGGTCGCCTTGATCACCGGATCCGGCGCGTCCTGCCAACTGCACACGTCGGGTCCTTCGAGCATCAACTGCCTCATGACGCCGTCCTTCTTTAGTGGTCGCTCAACTATTCTTGAGCGATCTTTCTAGTATTGCAAGTACTATTTCGGAATGCCCCGCCCAGACCGCAGCCGCGCCGCCCTCATCGAGAGTGCGGCCCTGTTGTTCCGGCGCCAGGGGTACGCCGCGACCGGCGTCAACCAGATCCTGGAATCCGCCGACGTCAAGGCTGGCTCGCTCTATCACCACTTCCCCGACGGAAAGGCCGAGCTCGCGGCCGCGGTGGTCGACGGGGTCGGTGCGGACGTCACGCGCCTGCTCCGCACGTTCCTCGCGTCGGATGCGGCACCCGCCGACATCGTGTGCCGCTGGATCGACCTCCTGGCCGACGGGCTAAAGGGTGACCAGCGTGACGGCTGCCCGATCGAACCGATCGCAACGGAGTCCGTCAACGCCAGCCCCATCGTCCGGGCGGCCTCGGCGCGCGCGTTCGAGGGGTGGGTGACCGCCGTCGCCGAGCGGCTCACGGCTGACGGATGGTCCGCCGACTCGGCCAGGCCGGCCGCGCAGGCGGTCATCGCGCTGATCGAGGGCTCGCTCGTGCTGTCCCGAGTCGCCGGTGACCGAGCCGCACTCGATGCGGCCAAGGGCGCGGCCCGCACGTTGCTCGACCATCCGCCGACCGTGGGATGACGATCGGGCCGTCGGCTACTTGCAGGCTTCGGTGATCTTCACGTTCAACGCGTCGGCATGGCTCAACCGCGCCGCTTGGTCGGGATCGGTGTTCAGGGCCCCCGCAATCGAGGCCGCGCCGATGTCCATAAGCGTGTTGCCAAAGTCTCGGATGTCCGTGGCGAGCTCCGTCGGCGTAGCCGGATCAAGTCGATTGATGAGGTACTGGCCACCGTTGGACAACGACAGGCGGGCATTCGCTGCCACGGCAAGCGAACCCGTCACGTCGGCATCGCCGCCGGGACTCTGCAGGTTGGTGTTCAACGAAACCCCCTTGCGCACTAGCTCCGTCGCGGCACACGTCGACGCCTTCGCGTCCGCCTGCTGGCTCGCGCCGTAGCCGGACCCGGCGACCGGCTTGAGCGTGGGACGGAACGCCGCCCACCCCGCCAGTCCGAGTGCCGCGAGCGCGACGATCAACGCGATGACCGATACCGCACCTCCGCGCCGCGGTGCGACCGGTGCATTGGCGGTAGACAGGGCCATGGTCGGTTGCTCGTCGTTGCTCGACATGCGCCAGACACTAGTCGGTGCGCCAACGCGCCAAGCCGGTCGACGCGACGGGTCAGACGTCGAGGCCCACGTCGAGCACCCGCACCGAGTGAGTGAGGGCGCCAACGGCCAGAAAGTCGACGCCGGTGCCCGCATATTCGGCTGCGTTGCCCAGCGCGAGCCCACCCGACGACTCGAGCAACGTGCCTGGCGCACGCGCGTCGCGGCGCTGCACCGCGATCTGCGTCTGCCAAATCGGAAAGTTGTCCAGCAGAACGAGTTCGACGTGCTCGCCGAGGATCTCGTCGAGCTGTTCGAGCGAGTCGACCTCGACCTCGCACGGCACGTCGGGAGCCGCGGCACGAACGGCACTCAGGGCTTCCCGCACCCCGCCGGCGGCGGCCACGTGGTTGTCCTTGATGAGCGCGGCGTCGCCAAGACCCATGCGATGGTTCACACCGCCACCGAGCCGCACCGCGTACTTCTGCAATAACCGCAGTCCGGGCAACGTCTTTCGGGTATCCCGGATCTTGGCGTGGGTGCCATCGACCGCAGCCACCCAGGCGGCCGTCGCGGTGGCGATGCCACTGAGGTGACAGACCAGGTTGAGCATCGTGCGCTCCGCCGTCAGCAACCCGCGTGTGTCGGCCTCGACGGTCAAGAGCGCGTCGCCGGTGTCCAATCGGGTGCCATCCTCGACCCGTCCGGTAACCCGGTAGCCGTCGATGCCCAGTACCTCGTCGAGCACCAGCAGAGCGATGTCGACACCTGCGGCAACTCCTGGCTCGCGGGTGACCATCCGTGCCGTCGTCGTCGCGTCCGCGGGCACCGTGGCCAGCGTCGTCACGTCCGGGCCGTAGCGCAGATCCTCGTCGAGGGCCCGAGCGATGGTGGCCCTGGCCTCCGTCAACTCGTTCTCCGTCAGCGCCATCAGCACGCCACGGTCGCGGTCTCGGCGACGGCTGGTGCGCCAGCCGAGAGTCGCACCGTGGTGCTCACCGCCATCGCGGGATTCGTGTGTAGATGGTCGGCGCGGTGATGACAACCGCGGGTCTCCACTCGCTCGAGCGCGGCCGCGACGACGGCCCCGGCAGTCGCCGTCAAGGCTGCGTCCTCCAGCGCCGCGCGGTTCCCCAACGGCGCCGTGGGCGCGTGCTCGACGAGCTCGGCCAATCGGCGGAGCCCTTCGGCATCACGCACGACCGAGGCATCGCGACTCATCGCGTGCTGCAAGTCTTTGCGTGCCAATATCATTCGCCGCTCCGGTTCCGATCCGGTGGCGCGGGACGGGCCCGCGTCGACCGCGTGCTGGGCTGCGGCCACCCCAGCGCGGTTACCCACCACCAGGCCTTCGAGCAGGCTGTTCGACGCAAGCCGGTTCGCACCGTGCATGCCCGTGCGCGCAACCTCCCCCGCGGCGAACAATCCCGCCAGCTCCGTACGACCGTGCACGTCGGTGACGACTCCGCCGCAGCTGTAGTGCGCGCCCGGGACCACCGGAATCAGTTGCCGGGTCGGATCGATCCCTGCGGCCAGACACGCGGTGGTGACGGTCGGGAAACGCCCGGCAAAGCCGGCGATCGAACGTGCGTCGAGAAAGACGCAAGGATCCCCGGCTTGCGTCAACCGTGCGTCGATGGCAGCTGCCACCACGTCGCGCGGCGCCAGGTCGCCCATCGGATGCACGCCTGCCGTGACGGACTTCCCGCGAGCGTCGACGAGCACCGCACCCTCGCCGCGGATGGCCTCGGTGATCAATGGCCGCCTGCCGCCTGCCTCGCCGTCGAACAACATGGTCGGATGGAACTGGATGAACTCGATGTCGCTGACGCCGACGCCTGCCCAGAGCGCCAACGCGATGCCGTCGCCCGTCGATCCCTCCGGGTTGGTGGTCGCCGAGTAGAGGTGGCCAAGCCCGCCCGTGGCGAGGATCACCGAAGGCGCGTGTACGACGCCGAGCCCGTCCTCGTTGCGCACCAACACGCCGGTGACCGCGCCTGCTTCGTGAAGCAGTTGCAGCGCAACGTGATTGCGCCGGATGTCGAGGGTTACCGCGGCCCGGTCCAGCGCCCGCTGGACCTCTGCACCGGTGGCGTCGCCGCCGGCATGAATGATGCGCCGCCGCGAATGGCCGCCCTCACGGGTCAGCGACCACTGCCCTGGGGCCGATTCGTCGAAGCGCGCACCGTCGTTCACCAACTCCGCGACTGCCGCGTAACCGTCAGCGACGATCGAGGTCACCGCCTCGGGATCGCACAAACCGCCGCCTGCTGCCAAGGTGTCGGCGACATGCGTCTCGATGGTGTCGTCGGTGTCGGGTACGACGACGGCTATGCCGCCCTGCGCGTGAAAAGTGGCCGTCGCCCCTTCTTTCTGGGAAGCCTTGCTCAGCACCACGACCCGGTGCCCGCGACGATGCACGGCGAGTGCAGCCACCAGGCCCGCCACGCCAGTACCGACGACGACGACGTCCGCCCGCTGTTGCCAGACCCCGAGGCCGCCGCAGGCGGCACCAATCCCCCGGGTCGCTTCGCTCTTGCTCCCTGGGGCCGTCATTCTCCGCCGCCAGGCTGGCCGATCTCGATCATGCGTTGCACGCTGGCGCTCGCCAACCGGGCGGTGTCGAGGTCGACGTGCACCTCGTCGGCTCCCTCGATCAGGCAGCGCAGCAGCGCTGCCGGGGTGATCATCTTCATGTACTTGCACGACGCCCGGTCGTTGACCGCCAGGAACTCGACATTCGGTGCAGCCCTGCGCAATTGATGCAGCATCCCTACCTCGGTGGCCACCAGCACCTGACTTGCCGTGGTCTCGCGCGCAGCGTCGAGCATGCCGCCGGTCGACAGGATCTTCACCCGCTCCTCGGGCACTGCGCCCTCCCCGGCGAGATACAGCGCGGAAGTGGCGCAACCGCATTCGGGATGCACGAACAGTTCAGCCCTGGGATGGGTGCGCGCTTTCTCGGCGAGCTCGTCACCGTTGATGCCGGCGTGTACGTGGCATTCGCCTGCCCACACATGCAGGTTCTTGCGACCGGTGACCCGACGGACGTGCGCACCGAGGAACTGGTCCGGGCAGAACAGCACCGTGCGGTCCTCGGGGATAGAGGCCACGACCTCGACGGCATTGGACGACGTGCAGCAGATGTCGGTGAGTGCCTTCACCGCGGCCGTGGTGTTGACGTACGAGACGACGACGGCGTCGGGAAACTCGTCCTTCCACGCGCGCAAATCGTCAGCCGTGATCGAGTCCGCCAAGGAGCACCCGGCCCGCTGGTCGGGGATCAGCACCGTCTTCTCGGGGCTGAGGATCTTCGCGGTCTCGGCCATGAAGTGCACGCCGCAGAACACGATGGTGTCCTCCGGGGCTTCCGCGGCGATGCGCGATAGCGCGAGCGAGTCACCGACGTGGTCGGCCACGTCTTGAATCGCGGGCAGCTGGTAGTTGTGCGCGAGCAGTGTCGCGCCACGTTGCGTGGCGAGCCGCCGAACCTCGGCAGCCCACTCCTCGTCGGCGACGACCCCGCTGAAGCCGGAGGGGCCGTCAGTTATCTGCGCGGCCCATCCGCGACGTGACTCCGAGGTGCGGTCCAACACCGTCATTGCCGTCTCCTTTGATCCTAGGAGGTTTTCGACTTATGATCGAAAACATGCCCAATCGTAGCACTGCCCACGAAGTGCTCGCCGTCGTCTTCCAAGTTCGGCAGCTCTCGACCCGAAATCCGCAGCTGAGCGTGCTGTTGTGGGAGCGCGCGATGGAACCCGAGCGCGGAGCCTGGTCACTGCCCGGTGGCCAGCTTCGCGACGACGAAGACATGCGGAGTTCAGTCCGTCGTCAACTTGCCGAGAAGGTCGACCTGCGTCAGGTCACCCATCTCGAGCAACTCGCAGTGTTCTCCGAACCGGAGCGAGTGCCCGGTGCCCGCGTCATCGCCTCGACATTCCTCGGGCTGCTGCCCTCCCCCGCGGTCCCGGAGCTTCCACCGGACACCCGCTGGCATCCCGTGGATGCGCTGCCCCCGATGGCGTTCGACCACCGTCAGATGGTGATCAACGCTCACGCCCGGCTCGTCGCCAAGCTGTCCTATACCAACATCGGCTTCGCGCTGGCACCAAAGGAATTCGCGTTGTCGACACTGCGTGACATCTACAGCGCCGCACTTGGGCACCAGGTCGACGCGACTAACCTGCAGCGCGTGCTCGCGCGTCGCGGCGTGATCATGCCGACCGGGACCACGGCCAGATCGGGCCGTAGCGGTGGACGTCCCGCCGCGCTCTACCGGTTCGCGGAGAACACCTACCGCGTCACCGACGAGTTCGCTGCGCTGCGCCCGCCGACGTGACACGCGGCCCCGAGATTGGTTTTTAAGGTTTCGTTAAGAGAGAATGCCCGGATGGACCTTGGCAGTGCAGCCAGATCGAGCGGCGCCGAATGGATCGGGATCGCTCCTCATGAGGAACTGGTGCCCAAGTCGCGGCCACTGCTTCCGGACGTCGATCCCTTCTACGCACCGCCGCCGGGCTTCGAGCATGCCCGGCCCGGCACCGTGCTGCGATCGCGTGACGTCGAACTCGCCTTCATGGGTCTCGTCCCGCAGAAACTGGCAGCGATCCAACTGCTCTACCGCACCACCGACCTCAACGGCGACCCGCAGGCGACCGCCACCACGGTCGTCGCTCCCTCGGATCGGACCAACGAGCGGCCCTGCCCGATCGTGTCCTACCAGTGCGCCATCGACGCGGTCGCCGCGCGCTGCTTCCCGTCCTACGCGCTGCGGCGCGGCTCCAAGGCCGTCGGGGCGTTGGCCCAGTTCGAGTTCCTCTTGATCGCGGCCGCGCTCGCCGAGGGCTGGGCGGTCTCGGTGCCCGACCACGAAGGCCCGCACGGTATTTGGGGAGCGCCCTACGAACCCGGCTACCACGTTCTTGACGGAGTTCGCGCCGCGCTGAACTACACCCCACTCAAGCTCTCGCCCGCCGCTCCCGTCGGACTCTGGGGCTATTCCGGCGGAGGCCTGGCCACCGCATGGGCGGCCGAGGTGCACACCGACTACGCACCCGACGTCAACGTCGTCGGGGCGGTGCTCGGGTCTCCCGTCGGCGACCTCGGACACACGTACCGCCGGCTCAATGGCACGTTCTTCTCCGGACTGCCCGCAATGGTCGTCGCGGCACTGTCCCACGTGTATCCGGACCTGGATCGCATCATCGCCGAGCACGCCACCGACGAGGGCAAGGCGATGCTCAAGAAGGTCGAGCGCATGACGACGGGGCAGGCGGTGCTGAGCCTCATCCGCAAGGACATGGACGATCTGGTCGACTGGCCCCTCGAGCGGATCCTCGCGACCCCCGAAGTCCGGCACGTGTTCGAGAGCATCAAGCTGGGCACCAAGGCGCCGAGCATCCCCGTGCTGATCGTCCAGGCGGCGCACGACGAGTTGATCTCTGTCGAGGTGATCGACGAGCTCGCAGCGGCGTACACCGCGGGCGGAACCGACGTCACCTACCACCGCGACGCGTTCAGCGAGCACCTGCTGCTGCACCCGCTCTCGGCGCCGATGGCGCTGCGTTGGCTCCGCGACCGTTTCGCCGACCGACCCGTCTCGACCCGTCGGACCCGCACGAAGTGGCCGACGATGCTGAATCCGTCGACCTACCGAGGCATGCTCCGGCTCGGGCTGATCAGCGCGAAGGTGATGACGGGTCGAAGGGTAGAGCACCAGCCGCTGTCGGAACTGGATCAGTAAGCCCTACATAGCGCGGCTCCACCGGCGGCCACGCGCCGAGGTCGTCGCGCCTGGCTGACAGCGCACATATCGCGTACACCAGCGCCGCGATCCCAGCCGGGAACAGGATCGTCGTCGCGATCTGCCACGGCGAGTGCCCGAAGAACACCCCGGGCGCCTCGAACACGTAGTGCACCCGATGCTCGGGAGTTACGGGCGCCCCCGCGACATCGACCGTTCCGTAGCGCCAGTGCACGAGCAGCGCACCCACTCCGGTGGCCACGCCTGCGGCGGCAGTCAGTCCAAGCGACAAAGCCGCGACCATGAGCGGGCCGCGGTGGGGGCGCAACTTCCACACCAGCGCCGCGGACACCACCGCGAGCACGAACAGAAATCCCACCATCTCGATTGCGGCGATGAACAAGTGGTCGGCCTCGTCGCCGACGTACCCGCGCACCCGGTCGCCGTCCTTGGCCAATGCCACGACACTCTGGACCGATGGCGCGAGCCACGCCCACAACAAGCCGACGAGCACACCGGACAGCGTCAGTCCGACGACCACACGAATGGCGACAGTAAGATTCGAAACGTACGGTGACTCAACGGTATTGGCGGATACTACCGGCGGAATCACAATGTCGGCGCCATCCGTTGCGACAGGCGATTGTTCCGGCGCAGCTTCAGAGACTTCTGGCGAGGCCACCGGCTCATCCGACGCGTTCAACTGCGCACCCGGCTCATCGCTTCTCCTCCAGGTCCTTCGAATCCAACTCACCGTGCCGCGAACACTTCGCCGCCCACCCGTCCGGACGCACCTGAACGATCATCCTCCGGCCGCACTCGGCGCAGAATCTGGGCGGCTCGAGGCCCAGCTGAGCGGCGGCGGGAACCACTCCGCCCGCTGGCGCACCGGTGTAGACGTTGAACTTCGGGTCCATCGCTAGATGCTGGCGTTGAGCGCCTTGATCGGCATCTGCAGATCAGTGAGCAGCTCGAGATCGGCCTCCGCGGGCCGGCCAAGGGTGGTCAGGTAGTTGCCGACGATGACGGCGTTGATGCCGCCGAGGATGCCCTGCTTGGCACCCAGGTCGCCAAGAGTGATCTCGCGGCCCCCGGCGAAGCGAAGCATGGTGCGCGGCAACGCCAACCGGAATGCGGCGACGGCCTTCAGCGCCTCGGCTGCAGGCAGCACGTCCAGGTCGCCGAACGGCGTCCCGGGACGGGGATTGAGGAAGTTCAGCGGCACCTCGTGCGGGTCGAGCTCGGCCAGGTTGGCCGCGAACTCGGCGCGCTGCTCGAGCGTCTCCCCCATGCCGAGGATGCCGCCGCAGCACACCTCCATGCCGGCCTCGCGCACCATTTCCAAAGTGGCCCAACGCTCTTCCCACGTATGGGTGGTGACGACGTTGGTAAAGAAGGAACGGGCCGTCTCCAGGTTGTGGTTGTAGCGGTGCACGCCCATCGCGGAGAGCCGGTCGACTTGCTCCTGGGTGAGCATGCCGAGCGAGCACGCGATCTGGATGTCGACCTCGTTGCGGATCGCTTCGATGCCCGCGGCGACCTGAGCCAGGAGCCGCTCGTCCGGGCCGCGCACCGCGGCGACGATGCAGAACTCGGTGGCACCGGACTTCGCGGTCTGCTTCGCGGCCTCGACCAGGCTCGGAACGTCGAGCCAGGCGCTGCGCACCGGCGATGCGAAGAGCCCCGACTGGGAGCAGAAGTGGCAGTCCTCCGGGCAGCCGCCGGTCTTGAGGCTGATGATGCCCTCGACCTCGACCTCGGGGCCACACCACTTCATCCGCACGTCGTGGGCCAGCGCCAGCAGGTCCTCCAGCCGGTCGTCGTCCAGTTGCAGCACCGCAAGGATCTGCTCCTGGTTCAGCCCCTCACCACGTTCGAGGACTTGGTCCCTGGCCAGACCCAACACGTCTGTCGCTGCCTGCGTCACTACGGCGTACCTCCTGAAATTCAGACTTGAACGGTGTTTAGGATACAGGCGTGCAGTTGCACCAAAGCGACGTGGTTCAGGCAGCGACAGCGCTGCTCGATGGATATGGCATTGCCGACCTGACGATGCGCAGGCTCGCCCGTGAGCTGGAGGTCAGCCCCGGGGCGCTCTACTGGCACTTCGCCAACAAGCAGCAACTGCTGGGGGCCGTTGCCGATCGCATCCTGGCGCCCGCGCTGGCCGACGGCGAGGCGACGTCCTGGCAGGGTGACATCACCGATGGCTGCCGACGACTGCGCGATGCCTTGCTGTCGCACACCGACGGCGCCGAACTGGTCTCGGCGAGCTTCTCGGCGGGTCATTCGCAGGCCATGACGCAGCTCCTGACGCGACTGGCCAACGCTGCGAAGGATGCGGGTGTCGAACCGGTTCACGCCGAACTGGCCGCCCGCACGATCGTCTACTACGTGCTCGGTTTCACCGTCGATGAGCAGTCCCGGCTCCAGTGGGATGCCGCGGGCGCCGAGCTGCCCGCAGAGCAGTCGGTGTGGGCGCAGAACGCGACGGAACGCTTCGCCTTCGGTCTCGACCTGCTCGTCACTGGCATTTCGGTGCGCCTGCAATTGAACTCGTAGGGCGAACGTCGTTTCAGCCGATGTGATGCTCGACGCGGGAGTCCCCATCCCAGTGCCGCAGCCCAGCCGCGCCGGCGTCGATGTCCGCAGTGACGCTCGCTACCCCGAACACCCGCGGTAGCTCGGCCGCAGCCACCCGCCTCGCAAGCGTCACGTGGGCCGTCCAGTCGCCAGGCTCGGCATGCGGCAACGGCGCCGGCGACATGAACGGCAGGCACGCTCGGTAGACCTCCGCGTGCAGCGCGAGCAGTTCGTCCGAGGGCACGACGAGTCGTACCAGCGTGAACGGTCCGCTGCCGAACAACATCGGGGCGCCGATCCGGCAGGCCAGCGGGAGCCGCGACAGCACCGGCACCAGCACGTCGTCGACGTCGTTGGTCATCTGTTGGGCGACAACCAGTGTGACGTGTGGCCGGTTGCTCGGCGACTTCACGGCGGCCTGGCTGCGCACTCCGATGGCGCCCAGGTCGTCCCACACCCCGCGTATCCGCGCGTCGGTATCCGCATCGAAGACGAGTTCGACGGAGTGGACCACGTCAGCCCACCAAGCTTGCAAGCCAACGCGGATCGAACGCCGATGTGCTCATCGCCGCGAACTCCTCCGCCGTCGATGTCCCCACGCCAGCGGGCAACACGGCACGTACCTGGTCGAGGCGGCCGAGGGCAGCGCGGTTGTCGCGTTCGGCGATGCCGGGTTCGGCAGGCCACGAACCGATCACCAGTCCCGCGGACGAAACCCCCTTGGCGGCAAGCGCTTCCAGGGTCAGCGCGGTGTGGTTGAGCGTGCCCAATTCGGGTCCGACGACGATCAGCACCGCTGCGCGCAAGTCGACAGCGAGGTCGCGCAGCGTCACACTTGCCGCGCCGAGTTCCACCAGCAGCCCGCCTGCACCCTCGACCAGGGTCAGCCGATTAGCGGCGTCCGCCCCGCCGACGGCGGCCAACAACTCATCGCGGGTGGGCAACGCCGATCCGGCGCGTCCTGCTGCTGCCACCGGGGCCAGCGGCTCCGGATAACGCCAGCCCCCGTGCAGTTTCTGCACTCCGGACAACCGACCGACCTCGGCGAGATCGTCGTCACCGTCGACGGTTCCGGTCTGGACGGGCTTGCACACCGCGACGTCGAGGCCTGCCGACCGCGCCGCACTGGCGAGCGCAGCAGTTGCGATCGTCTTGCCGACCCCGGTACCGGTGCCAGTGATCAGCAGCACGCTCATGCGCGCGCGGTCTCGAGCACTTCCGCCAAAACCTCACGCGCAAGGGTCATTTCGTCATCGGTCAGCGATGCGCGTGCGGTCAGGCGCAAGCGCGAGGTACCCGCGGGCACCGTGGGCGGGCGGAAGCAGCCGACCCTTACGCCACGATCCAGGCACGCCACGGCCGCCCCGAGCGCAACCTCGGGCTCACCGAGGATCACCGAGACGACAGCCGACTCGGGGCGATCGTCGGCTCCTGCGATGAGCGCGAGTGTTCGGGCGTGGTCGAGCACCGCCCGCGCACGCCATGGCTGCGCCCTCAGCACCCGAAGCGCCGCCCGGGCCGCGCCGACTGAAGCAGGGGCAAGCCCGGTATCGAAGATGAACGGGCGTGCAGCGTCGATCAAGTGGTCGCGCACGATGCGCGGACCCAACACCACTCCGCCCTGGCTGCCCAACGCCTTCGACAACGTGGTCGTCATCACCACGTCGGGTGCGCCCGCAAGCCCGACTTCGTGGAGCAAGCCTCGGCCGCCGCTGCCGCGGACGCCTAGTCCGTGTGCCTCGTCGACGATCAACAGCGCGCCGTGTCTGCGGCACGCGTCGTGCAGGGCACGCAGCGGGGCCAGCGCGCCGTCTGCGCTGAACACCGAGTCGGTGACGACGACGGCGCGCTCCTCGGTGCGGCCGCGCAGCGCGTCCTCTACGGCGTCGACGTCCCGGTGCGGGGTGACGGCCACCTTGGCCCGCGACAGCCGACAGGCGTCGACGAGCGAAGCGTGCGTGAAGGCGTCGGACACCAGTAGCGACCCCGGTCCCGACAATGCGACCACGGCACCGAGGTTTCCGGTGTAACCCGAAGAGAAGACCAGTGCCGATTCGGCGCCGACGAATTCGGCCAACTCGGATTCGAAGGTCTCGTGCAACTCCGTATTGCCGGTGACCAACCGCGAACCGGTCGACCCTGCGCCCCAGGTTCGCAACGCGTCGACACCACCCTCGATGACGTCGGGGTGTTGCGATAGGCCCAAGTAGTCGTTGGAGGCGAGGTCCAGTTCGGCGCCGACCGGCGCGCGGGTGCGAAGCGCGCGGCGCAGTCCGGCTTCCCTGCGCTGCTGCTCGACCTCGTCCAGCCAGGCCAGCGGCGAGATGCCTGCGCGTGTCACTGGGTGCTCCTTGCTCAAGACTTGAACACCGTTCAGGTTAATGCATGCGCGACGGCGACCATCGCCGAGGTGAGCTGGTCGACCTCGTCGGGCGTGCAGATGTACGGCGGCATCGCGTAAACGAGGTTTCGGAACGGCCGCAGCCACACTCCGTGCTGCAGCGCCGTCGTCGTCGCCACACGCAGGTCGACGGGACGCTCCAACTCGATGACGCCGATGGCGCCGAGCACACGGACATCCGCCACCCCGGGCCGCCCAACGGCGGGAGCCAACCCGTCGCGCAGGCCATGCTCGAGCGCCGAAACCCTTGCCGGCCAATCGGACTCCAGCAGAAGCTCCACCGAAGCCACCGACACCGCACAGGCCAACGCATTGGCCATGAACGTCGGACCGTGCATCAGCGCGCCAGGTTCACCGGAGCTGATCATGCCCGCGATTTCCGCCGAACACAGCGTTGCCGCCAGCGTCAGATAGCCCCCCGTCATTGCCTTGCCGACGCACATGATGTCTGGACTCACGCCCGCGTGGTCGGCCGCGAACAGCGCGCCGGTGCGGCCGAACCCCGTCGCAATCTCGTCGAATATCAACAGCACGTCATGACGCGTGCACGCGTCGCGCAGGTCGGTCAGGTAGCGCGGATCGTGGAACCGCATGCCGCCCGCGCCCTGCACCACGGGCTCGACGATGACGGCGGCAAGTTCATCGGCATGCTCGCCGAGTTGACGTTCGAAGGCGGCGCTGTAATCGGGGTCGTACTCGCGCGGCACTGCCGGCGCGAACACCTGCGGCACCAGGACGTCCGTCCAGATCGAATGCATTCCCCCGTCGGGGTCGCACACGCTCATCGGGGTGAACGTGTCCCCGTGGTAACCGCCGCGCCACGTCATCAGCCGATGCTTGGCCGGCTTGCCGCGACTGCGTTGGTATTGCAGCGCCATCTTGACCGCCACTTCGACCGAAACCGAACCCGAGTCGCTGAAGAACACGGTGTCCAAACCGTCCGGTGTGAGCTGCACCAGCAGCTGCGCCAGGCGCGCAGCGGGCTCGTGGGTCAGGCCGCCGAACATGACGTGGTTCATCGTCGCCAACTGCGCGGTGAGTGCGGCGTCCAGAACCGGATGGCCGTGTCCGTGGATTGCCGTCCACCACGAACTCATGGCGTCGATGACCTCGACATGTCGCCCTTCGTCGACGACGGTGATCGAGGCGCCCTTCGCCGCTACCGCGACCACCGGCGCCATCGACTCGGCGCCGATCGTGCTGTACGGATGCCACACGTGCGCGGCGTCGATCGCACTGATCTGAGCGGGAGTCAACGCAGGCACCCGGTCATCATCGCGTCGGTCGGCTGTTGAAGGCAAAAGCGTCAACTGCTCGTCGCGCAACCGCTCGCGGACGAACAAAACAGCGCAGTTCGGTAGATTGGCCGTCGACCATGATGACCCTCGCCCCACCCCGGCCTGCAATGGGCACGCGCAAGTCGGGCTTCTACCGGCATGACCTCGACGGCCTTCGTGGCGTTGCCATCGCGCTCGTCGCGATGTTCCATATCTGGTTTGGGCGGGTGTCCGGCGGCGTCGACGTGTTCCTTGCGCTCTCCGGTTTCTTCTTCGGCGGCAGGTTGCTGCGGGCCGCACTGGCACCCGGGGGGTCACTTGCCCCTGGTCCCGAGGTTAAACGCCTGGTTCGACGCCTGGTGCCCGCGCTTGTCGTGGTGCTCGCGGCGTGCGCGGTACTGACGATCCTGGTGCAGCCCGAGACCCGCTGGGAAGCCTTCGCCGACCAGAGCCTGGCGAGTCTCGGGTATTACCAGAACTGGGAGTTGGCCAACACCGCGTCCAACTATCTGCGCGCTGGCGAGGCCGTCAGCCCGCTGCAGCACATCTGGTCGATGTCGGTGCAGGGCCAGTTCTACATCGCGTTCCTCGCGCTGATCTTCGGATGGGCGTACCTGTTCCGAAAGCGGCTCGGCAGGCATATGCGGACGTCGCTGATCGTGTTGCTGAGCGTGCTGACGATCGCGTCGTTCGTATACGCGATCTTCGCCCACGCGGCCGACCAGTCGACGGCGTACTACAACAGCTTCGCCCGGGGCTGGGAACTACTGCTCGGCGCGCTGGTCGGTGCATTGGTCCCCTATGTGCGGTGGCCCATGTGGCTACGGACGACGGTCGCCACCGTTTCGTTGGCGGCGATCCTTTCTTGCGGCGCGTTCATCGACGGGGTCAAGGAGTTTCCCGGGCCGTGGGCGCTGGTTCCCGTCGGCGCGACGATGCTGTTCATCCTCAGCGCCGCAAACAGGGCCAGCGATCCGCACCTGGGGGGTTCGGCGACCGACCACATGCCCGCCCCCAATCGGCTGTTGGCCACGGCGCCGTTCGTGTCGCTGGGCGCGATGGCGTACTCGCTCTACCTATGGCACTGGCCGTTGCTGATCTTCTGGTTGGCCTATACGGGCGAAACCAGGGCGGACTTCCCTACCGGCGCCGGCGTGCTGCTCGTGTCTGGCGTGTTGGCGTGGCTGACGACGAAGTACGTGGAGGACCCGCTGCGCTACCGCATGCCCGCGGCACGTCCTGCTCCCGTGATCGTGCCGATGCACACCCGTTGGCGCCGTCCCACCATCGTCTTGGGCTCGGTCGTGACGCTGCTCGGTGTGGCGCTGACGGCCACGTCGTTCACGTGGCGCGAGCACGTGACCGTTCAGCGTGCCAACGGCAAGGAACTCGCGGGACTGTCGGCGCACGACTATCCGGGGGCGCGTGCGCTGCTGAACAACGCGAAGGTACCGAAACTCCCGATGCGTCCAACGGTGTTGGAAGCCAAGGACGACATCCCCGAGTCGACTACTGAACATTGCATCAGCGACTTCGACGACATCACTGTCATCGACTGCACGTATGGCGACAAGTCAGCCACCCGCACGATCGCATTGGCGGGCGGCTCACACGCCGAGCATTGGATCACCGCCCTCGACGTGCTTGGGCGCACTCATGGCTTCAAGGTCAAGACCTACCTGAAGATGGGCTGCCCGCTCACCACCGAGCAGAATCCACTGGTGATGGGCGACAACCGGCCCTACCCCAAGTGCCGCCAGTGGAACGACGTGGTGATGCCCAAGCTGATCGCGGACCACCCCGACTACGTGTTCACCACGTCGACGCGGCCCTGGAACATCAAGGACGGCGACGTGATGCCAGGCTTCTACATCGGCATCTGGCAGGAGTTGTCGGACGCCGGAATTCCCATTCTGGCCATGCGCGACACCCCGTGGCTGGTCAAGGATGGAGAGCCCTTCTTCCCCTCCGATTGCCTGGCCTCCGGCGGCGACGCCATCTCCTGCGGCATCAAGCGCTCCGAGGTACTGTCCGACCACAACCCCACTCTGGATTTCGTCGCGCAGTTCCCACTGCTCAAACCGCTCGACATGAGTGATGCGGTGTGCCGGGCGGACTACTGTCGTGCTGTGGAGGGAAATGTGTTGCTGTACCACGATTCTCATCACATCTCGGCCACCTACATGCGCACGATGACCAACGAACTCGGACGACAGATCGCTGCCGCGACCGGCTGGTGGTGAGCATGGTCTCCGCCATCTGGCCAGGTACCGCGTACCCACTTGGCGCGACCTACGACGGGGCAGGCACCAACTTCTCGCTGTTCTCCGAGGTCGCCGACAAAGTCGAGCTGTGCCTGATCGACAAGGACGGCACCGAGGAACGCATCAACCTCGACGAGGTCGACGGCTACGTGTGGCATGCCTACCTGCCCACCGTGACGCCTGGCCAACGCTACGGGTTCCGCGTACACGGCCCGTGGGATCCCGCCGCCGGACACCGCTGCGACGCAAGCAAATTGCTGCTGGATCCCTACGGCAAGTCATTCCACGGCGACTTCGACTTCAGCCAGGCGTTGTACTCCTACGACCTGAAAGCCGACGACCTCGCCTCCGGCGGCACGCCACCCATGCTCGATTCGCTGGGCCACACCATGACGAGCGTCGTGATCAACCCATTCTTCAACTGGGCCTCTGATCGCTCACCCAACACGCCGTACCACGAGACCGTCATCTACGAGGCCCACGTCAAGGGCATGACGCAGACGCATCCCGGCATCCCCGAAGAACAGCGCGGCACCTACGCGGGCCTCGGCCATCCGGTGATCATCGATCACCTCAAGTCCCTCAACGTGACGGCGATCGAATTGATGCCCGTCCATCAGTTCATGCACGACCACCGGTTGATCGACCTGGGACTGCGGAACTACTGGGGTTACAACACCTTCGGATTCTTCGCACCGCACTACCAGTACGCGGCAAACCCCAGTGCGGGCGGCGCGGTCGCAGAGTTCAAGAGCATGGTGCGCGCGTTCCACGAGGCCGGTATCGAGGTGATCCTCGACGTCGTCTACAACCACACCGCCGAAGGCAACCACCTTGGACCGACGGTCAACTTCCGCGGTATCGACAACGCGGCCTACTACCGGCTGCTCGACGGAGACCTGAAGCTGTACAAGGACTTCACGGGTACCGGCAACAGTCTCAACGCCCGACATCCGCACACCCTGCAGCTGATCATGGACTCGCTGCGGTACTGGGTGCTCGAGATGCACGTCGACGGCTTCCGATTCGATCTGGCTTCCACGCTCGCCCGCGAGTTCTACGAAGTGGACCGGCTGAGCGCGTTCTTCGATCTGGTGCAGCAGGATCCGGTCATCAGCCAGGTCAAATTGATCGCCGAGCCGTGGGACATCGGCGAGGGCGGCTACCAGGTCGGGAACTTCCCAGGTTTGTGGACCGAGTGGAACGGGAAGTACCGCGACACTGTGCGTGACTACTGGCGGGGCGAACCCGCAACCCTCAACGAATTCGCCTCCCGGCTCACGGGCTCTTCCGACCTCTACGAGGCAACGGGCCGTAGGCCAAGTGCGAGCATCAACTTCGTCACCGCCCACGACGGGTTCACGCTGGCGGATCTGGTGTCCTACAACGAGAAGCACAACGAGGCCAACGGCGAGGACAACCGCGACGGCGAAAGTCACAATCGCTCGTGGAATTGCGGCGTCGAAGGACCCACCGACGATCCCGACATCCTCGCGCTACGCGCGCGGCAAACGCGCAACGTCATGGCGACACTGATGATCAGCCAGGGCACGCCGATGATCAGCCACGGCGACGAGCTCGGCCGCACGCAGCATGGCAACAACAACGTGTATTGCCAGGACTCCCCGGTCGCGTGGATGGACTGGTCGATGTGCGAGACCAACGCGGACCTGGTGGAGTTCACCCGTCGGGTGACCGCGCTGCGCAAGGACCATCCCGTGTTTCGCCGCCGACGGTTCTTCGACGGCAAGTTGATTCGCAGCGGCGACGAGGACGTCCGCGACATCGCCTGGCTGACCACGGCGGGTATACCGATGACACCCGAGGACTGGAACTCAGGCTTCCAATCCGTTGCGGTGTTCCTCAACGGCGACGTCATCCCCTCCCCCAACGCCCGTGGTGAACGAGTCGTCGACGACACGTTCCTGTTGTGCTTCAACGCCCTCGCCGACCCCGTCAAGTTCGTGACGCCGGACGCGACATACGCCGCCGAGTGGACCGGAGAGCTCGACACGGCTCACCCGACGGGCAACACGGACTTGGTGCTCAAAACGGGCGAGTCGTTGCCCCTGGCAGGAAGATCGGTAATCATTCTGCGCAAGACGGCCTGACCGATGGCTGTCATTTCGACCTACCGGTTGCAGTTGCGCGGGCCGCAGAGTGGCCAACCCTTCACCTTCTCCGACGCCGAGCAGCTACTGGGCTACCTCGACGAGCTCGGCGTGACGCATCTGTACCTCTCGCCCATTCTCACCGCGACCTCCGGGTCGACGCACGGTTACGACGTCACCGATTCGACGACCGTTTCGGCAGAATTGGGTGGAGCGCAGGGGTTGGCCAACCTGTCACGGGCGGCCAAGGCCCGCGGCATGGGATTGATCGTCGACATCGTGCCCAACCACGTCGGCGTCGACGACCCAGCGCAGAACCGCTGGTGGTGGGACGTGCTCGAGCATGGCCGCGATTCGGCATATGCGTCCTACTTCGACATCGACTGGGCGTTGGATCCCGACGAGCGAATCATCTTGCCCGTCTTGGGTTCCGATGATGACATCGAGGACTTGAAGGTCGACGGCGACGTCCTTCGGCTCGGCGACCGCGGGTGGCCGATCGCGCCGGGGACCAGCGGCGGTACCGGTCGCGAGGTCCACGACCGACAGCACTACCGCCTGGTCGGATGGCAGCGCAACGTCTGTGGATATCGACGATTCTTCTCCATCACTTCGCTTGCCGGCCTACGGCAAGAAGACCGTTCGGTCTTCGACGCCACGCACGTCGAGGTCGGTCGATGGTTCGCCGAGGGGCTCGTCGACGGGTTGCGCATCGACCATCCCGACGGATTGGCTGATCCGGCAGGCTATCTCGGCTGGCTCAGGGAGCTCGTCGGACCCGACGCGTGGATCGTCATCGAGAAGATCCTGGCCGTCGACGAGGCCCTGGAACCCACGCTTCCGATCGCCGGCACCACGGGCTACGACGCGCTGCGCGAGGTCGGCGGCTTGTTCGTCGACCCGAACGGAGCGCTCGAAACGGGGCAGCCATCCGATGCGGCGGAGCAACTCAAACGCATTGCCGCGACCGAAACCTTGGCCAGCGAGCTGGCCAGGCTGCGACGCGCGATCGTCACCACGCTCGGCCAGGACCACCCCCAACTCCCCGATGCGGTGGTCGCCTTGCTCACCCACCTCGACGTCTACCGGTCGGACTATCGGGGGCTTGCCGCAGTGATGCCGACCGCGCTGGCCGAGACCGCCAGCGCTGCCCCCGATTTGGACCGCCCATTGCAGCTAGTGGCGGCGGCGCTCAATCACCGCGAGCCCGCCACCCGGCTTCAGCAGTTGTGCGGCGCCGTCACGGCCAAGGCGGTGGAGGACAGCCTGTTCTACCGCGATGCGCGACTGGTGTCGCTCAACGAGGTCGGCGGCGAGCCCGACCGATTCGGCGTCGGTGCCGCCGAGTTCCACCATGCCGCGGCGCTTCGAGCGGAGCTGTGGCCGCGGGCGATGGTCACCCTGTCGACGCACGACACCAAGAGGGGCGAAGACGTCCGGGCGAGGATCGCGGTGTTGGCTCAGGTGCCCGCGCTGTGGGACGAGCTGGTAGCGAAGTGGGCGATCATGACTCCCCCGCCGGACGAGTCGACCGCACACTTCCTGTTGCAGAACGTCTTCGGCGTCTGGCCGCGCGGCGGTGAGGTCACCGATCAATTGCGGACCCGCCTTCATGCCTACGCCGAGAAGGCGATGCGCGAAGCCGCCGTGCACACCAGCTGGCATCGGCCCGACGAGGACTTCGAAGCTAGCGTGCACGGCTGGCTCGACGGCGTCGTGGATGGGCCGGTCGGCATCGAGCTCACCGGACTCGTCACGCAGTTGGGCGCACACGTCGACAACGACGTCATCGCCCAGAAGCTGCTTTCCCTGACGGTGCCGGGCATTCCGGACGTGTACCAGGGCACCGAGCTGTTCGACGACAGCCTCGTCGACCCCGACAATCGCAGGCCCGTCGACTACGCCGTGCGCCACGAGGCGCTGAAGACGCTGACCGACCCGAAGTTCATGGTCGTCACGCACGCCCTACGCGCGCGGAGGGAACGGCCCGAGACGTTCCTGGCCGGCGCCTACACTCCGGTGTTTCTCGATGGACCGGCGGCCGCACACGCCGTGGCGTTCCAACGCGGCGACGACGTGTTGGTGGCGGTCCGCCGCTGGACGGTGCGACTCGCCGAAACCGGTTGGGGCGAAACGTCGTTGCAGCTGCCCACCGGCCAGTGGACCGATCGCCTCACCGGACGTCGCCTCACCGGCAGCGTGAACGCCGCCGACCTGTTCGCCGAACTGCCCGGCGCATTGCTGGAGAAGACACGTGTCTGACCACGAATTCACGATCTGGGCACCGCGGCCGGCACGGGTGAGCCTCGACGTCGACGGGACCCGGCATCCGATGACGCGCTCCGAGGACGGCTGGTGGAGCTCGCGTGTCGATGTCGCCCCCGACGCCAGGTACGGCTTCGTCGTCGACGACGACGAGACGGTACTTCCCGACCCCCGCTCCCCGCGTCAGCCCGACGGCGTGCACGATCGCTCGCAACTCTGGGAGGCGTCGACGGCGGCGTGGACCGACGGAAGTTGGGCGGGTCGTTCGATCGAGGGCGCGGTCATCTACGAGTTGCACGTCGGGACGTTCACGCCGAAGGGCACATTCGACGCAGCCATCGAAAAGCTGGCCTACTTGACAGAACTCGGCGTCGACTTCGTGGAGTTGATGCCCGTCAACGCGTTCAGCGGTACGTACGGATGGGGATACGACGGCGTGCTGTGGTACGCCGTGCACGAACCCTACGGTGGGCCCGACGGGCTCGTCCGCTTCGTCGACGCCTGCCACGGCCACGGGCTTGGCGTGCTGATCGACGCGGTGTTCAATCACCTCGGCCCTTCGGGCAACTACCTACCTCGTTTTGGCCCGTACCTGTCCAGCGGCAGCAATCCGTGGGGCGAGTCGATCAACATCGCGGATGCCGATTCCGACGAGGTCCGGACCTACATCATCGACTGTGCGCTGCGCTGGATGCGCGACTTCCACGCCGACGGACTCCGGCTCGACGCCGTGCACGCGCTCGTCGACACCACCGCGGTGCACATCCTCGAGGATCTGTCGACCGAAACTGACGCGCTGGCAGCTGAATTGGGCCGCCCACTGTCGCTGATCGCTGAGAGCGACCGGAACGATCCACGGCTCATCACCCCCCGCGACCGCGGCGGGTACGGAATCACGGCGCAGTGGGACGACGACATCCACCACGCCATTCACACCGCGGTATCGGGCGAGCGTCAGGGCTACTACGCCGACTTCGGCTCATTGGCGACGCTGGCGAGCACACTGAAGCACGGCTACTTCCATGCGGGCACGTACTCGTCGTTTCGGCACCGAAGGCACGGCCGCCCCCTGGATACCGCCACCATTCCGGCCACCCGGTTGTTGGCCTACACGCTGACCCACGACCAGGTGGGCAACCGCGCAATCGGCGACCGCCCGTCGCAGAACCTGGACTTCGGGCAACTGGCCGTCAAAGCCGCGCTTGCGCTGGGATCTCCCTACACCGCAATGCTGTTCATGGGTGAGGAGTGGGGCTCGTCGAGTCCGTTCCTCTTCTTCTCGTCGCACCCGGAACCCGAATTGGCGCGCGCCACCGCCGAGGGGCGAAAGGCCGAGTTCGCCGAACACGGTTGGGACGCCGACGAAGTCCCCGATCCGCAGGATCGGCAAACCTTCCAGCGGTCCAAGTTGGACTGGGCGGAGATCGGCGGCGGAGCCCACGCCCGGCTGTGGAACGTCTATCGCGACCTCATCGCACTACGCCACCGCGAGCCAGACCTGGCCGACCCCTGGCTGGACGACCTCCGCATCGAGTACGACGAGGAGCAGCGCTGGATAGTGATGCATCGCGGCGCGCTGGCCATCGCCTGCAACCTGGGCGAGGCCCCGGCGACCGTACCGGTCGCAGGGACGGTCGTGCTCGCGTGGGACGAACCGACGGTCGGCGAAGCGACGGTGCTGCCGGGCCATTCGTTCGTCGTGCTCCGCACACGCTGATCACCAGCGGTGCATCTCCTGCCCGAATCATGCACGGCCCCTGCGAATCTGCTGTGCATCGCCGTCCAGGGATGGCTTGCGTCAGTCAGGTTAGCCTAGCCTCTCCGTAGTCCGCCCGGTTACCGGGCACTGCGAGAGGAACGATCCTGCAAGGCATCTTCGCGGGCACCTTCCTCATCGGCCTCCGTGAAGGCCTCGAGGCAACGCTCATCGTCAGCATCATCGCGACGTTCCTCGGCCGGAACGGCAAATCGGTTCGGCCGATGATGGTCGGCGTCGGCCTGGCAGTCGCGGCGAGCGTCATCGTGGGTGTCGGCCTCGACGTGTTGTCGACGTCGCTGCCCCAACGTCAGCAGGAGATGCTCGAAACCGTCATCGGCCTGGTGGCCGTGGTCTTCGTGACGACGATGATCATCTGGATGAACCGGAACGCCTTCGGACTCAAGGGCGAACTGGAACACGAGGCAGCCCGGGCGATCAACAGCGGCGGTTCGATGGCGCTCGCCACGATGGCGTTTTTGGCCGTACTCAAGGAAGGCTTCGAGACCGCGGTGTTCCTGCTGGCCGCAGCGCAGGCCACGCACGGAAGCCGGTGGGCGGCGCTGCTCGGCGGCCTGGCAGGCATTGCGGTGGCGATCGGCATCGGCATCGGCATCTACTTCGGTGGGCTCAAGCTCAATCTGGGTCGGTTCTTCCAGATCACCGGGGTATTTCTAATCTTCATCGCCGCGGGTTTGGTCACCGGCGCACTGCGCACCGCACACGAGGCCGGCTGGGTGAACATCGGCCAGCGGCAAGTGTTCGACTTCTCGTCTTGGATGCCGTCGAGATCCATTGTCGGCGCACTCATTACGGGGATGTTCGGCATCCCAAGCGATCCGCGACTCATCGAAGTACTGGGCTGGCTGCTGTACGCACTCCCGGTGCTGGTGATCTTCCTGTGGCCTGCGACGCTGGCCGCCGCGCCAAGCGCCCGTCGCAAGCTGCTCGCCGGCGTCGCGGCCGTGCTGACCGCCGCGGCGCTGGCACTGGTGCTGCTGGTTCCTGCCGAGGGCCTCGCGCCACCAGGCCCATCGCGTACCGCGACGCGCGTCGACGGCGGCACCGTGACCGTCACGTTCACCCCACATGGCGGGTCGGCAAGCTTGGAAGTCGAGGCGAACCAAGCGATCCCGCTCACACCCGCGGGCACTCAATCGGTCGACGGTGTCGAGGCCCAGGTGTGGCAGACACAGGTCGAGACGGATCCGAAGATCACCGCGCCGACCGCCACGCTCAAGCAGCTCGCCGACCTCACCGGTGGGCGGCTGCCGGTCGGGCTCGGTACCGCGCGAGCACCAGGCCCGTTTCAGGCGCGCTGGACCGCGACGACCTCATACAACGTTGTCACCCATGGCAATTCGCTGATCAGTGCACAGTCAGACGGCAACCGCGTGGCCGTGCTCAGTGGCGGCGGCATCAGCGGCTCGAAGACCGTCAGTCTCGGCACCCTCGGCGACGATTGGGCGACTACCCCCGCCGACGACCACGCGGTGGCCGCGACGATCGCCCGCAGCGGCCAAGACCATGCCGAACGTGCGCTCTGGCGAAGCTGGCTCCCGATTCTGCTGGCCGCCGCGGCGGCCGTCACGGCCGTCATTGCAGTGCGGACCGGCCGCAGTTCCCCCACAAGTGAAGAAAGGCAACACAATAACCATGACAATGGCCACGACGACGAGACCGCCCGTGCCGACGAGATCAATGTCGCGTAGCTTCCTGCTGAGCGCGCCCGCGCTTGCCGCTGCCGCCGCACTGGCGCTCAGCGGTTGCGGATCGCACGGCAGTACGGCAACGGGCACCACGGCGGCATCAAGCGCAGGCGGCATCAACACCGTCAACGTCACGATGACCAACGACGGCGGAGACGGCAAGGACACCTGCAAGCTCGACACCTCGAGCGTGGCAGCCGGTCCGGTCACCTTCACGGTCACCAACACCAACGCACCGGGCATCACGGAGCTGGAGTTGATCAAGGACCAGCGCATCGTTGGCGAGAAGGAGAACCTCGCTCCCGGACTGGATCCTGTCTCCTTCACGGCGACGCTCGATGGCGGTGCGTACAAGGTGTACTGCCCCGGTGCAGGCAGCGAGTACGTCGATTTCACGGTGACCGGCCAGGCCGCTGCCGTCCCGACCGGCACGGTGCAAACCATCATGGCCGACGGCACCAAGAGCTACGCCGCGTACGTAGTCGACCAAGTCAACCAACTCAATGCGGGCGTCAAAGCCCTCGACGCCGCCGTCCAGGCCGGAAATGTCGAGCAGGCCAAGGTCGAATACACGAAGACACGACCCTTCTACGAGCGGTCCGAGTCGAACGTCGACGGCTTCGTGCTTCCGGGCTTCGCGGTCGATGACAACGCGGGCAACCTCGACTACCTGATCGACATGCGCGAGTCAACGCCGGTGGACGCGAAGGTGGGCTGGAAGGGCTTCCACGCCATAGAGCGAGACCTCTACCAGGGCAACGCGATAACGCCGGCCACCAAGACGCTCAGCACCGAACTGGTTGGCAACGTCGGCAAGCTCGTCGGAATCGTCGGTCCGCTGCAGTACAAGCCGGAAGATTTGGCCAACGGCGCCGCCGACCTCATCGAAGAGGTGCAGAACACCAAGATCACCGGTGAGGAAGAGGCCTTCAGCCATATCGACCTCATCGACTTCGCAGGCAATGTCGAAGGCGCGCAACAGGCTTACGCGGCCCTGCGGCCGGGCCTGCAGAAGATCGACGCCAACCTGGTGACCCAACTCGATCAGCAGTTCCAGGCCGTGTTGACCGCGCTCGACGGCTACCGGGATCCGACGGCGCCAGGTGGCTACAAGGTGTGGACGCCGCAGTTGCGCGCGACCGATGCGCCCAAGCTGACGGCGGTGATCCAACCGCTGCACGAGAGCCTGTCCACGGTGGCGCAGAAAGTCGTTGCGGCGCATTGATGCCAGCGCACGTTGGACCGGACACTCCCGCTTCGGCGGGGGTGTCCCGGCGCGGCATGCTCACCGGAGCGCTGCTGGCCGGAGTGGGCGGCGTCGCCGTCGGTGCCGCGGCGGGAAGCGCGACGGCGTGGGCGCTGAAACCCGACCCGAACGACGGTGACGACGTCGTCGACCTGTCGGCCAGCCACCCGTTCTACGGTCAGACCCACCAGGGCGGGGTGGCCACCGAGCCACAGCGCCACTGCGTGCTGATGACCTTCCGCTTCACCGACTCCGCGGACCGTCGAACACTGCAGAGCCTGCTGGCCCGGTGGTCCGCCGCCGCCGCCGTGCTCCAGCAAGGCAAGCCCATCGGTGCGGTTGCGCCCGCCAACGAGGTACAGCCACCGACTGACACCGGTGAGGTCTTCGGGCTGAGCCCCGCCAGCCTCACCGTGACGGTCGGCCTTGGACCGCAGGTGTTCGGTGACCGATTCGGCCTTGCCGGACACCGGCCAGCACTGTTTAGCGAAATGCCCAGGCTCAACGGCGACGAGCTGGATCCCAAGTTGACCGGAGGTGATCTCAGCGTCCAGGCGTGCGCCGACGACCCGCAGGTCTGTTATCACGCGGTGCGCAACTTGGCCCGGCTCGGCCGCAGCATCGTCTACCCGAGTTGGGCCGTACTCGGGTTCGGCCGCGCATCGGCCGGTCCCGGTCAGCAGACACCGCGAAACTTATTGGGCTTCAAGGACGGAACCCGCAACATCGCCACCGACGACGACTACGCCCGCTTCGTGTGGATCAATGGCGGAGACCAGCCCTGGCTGGACGGCGGCACCTATCAGGTGGTGCGCAAGATTCGCATGCTGATGGAGACCTGGGACACCGACCGCGTCGGCAATCAGCAGCGAATCTTCGGCAGGCACAAGGAGAACGGGGCTCCACTAACCGGCAACGCCGAGTTCGACACCCCCGACTTCGCGGCTCGGGACGCCGCGGGCGACGTGGTGATCGACCCACTGTCGCACGTGGCACTGGCCGCCCACGAGCACAACGACGGCATCATGATCCGCCGCCGGTCCTACAACTACACCGACGGACTCGACGACAACGGTCAGCTCAACGCCGGGCTCTTGTTCGTCTCGTACCAGAACGATCCGCGCCACTTCATGACCATCCAGAATCGGCTCGGCGCCCACGATCTGCTCAACGAATACGTCCGGCACATCGGCTCGGCGATCTTCGTCATCCCCCCTGCGCCCGAGGAGGGGCACTACATCGGCCAGCCCTTGTTCAGCTGAATTTGTCAAGCGCTCGTCCACAGCGGCCCCGGCTGTGGATGGTTGATTGCTCGATTCTTCGCAGCCGCAGACCATTTGGTCATGACTCTGCTTCCCATCCCACCCGTCGAATCCGCCACCGACCCCATCGGCTCCCCCGCCGACCTGCACCAGCGATGGCGCGCCTTGATGGGCCAACTCGGTTTCGGCGAGCGGCTGCTCAGGTTCGCGTTCGTCGGCCCCGATCGCCGTCTAGTCAAGGTGCTCAGCGAGGTGCCGATCGGGGTCGTTCCGGATCCCAAACTCATCGAGACCCTGATGCTCGCGCTGTGCACGCTGCTCGACGACCTCGAAGCGGGCAGCACGGTCGCACTGCTACTCACGCGCCCTGGCCGCGGCGGCGTGTCCGAGGCCGACCGCAGGTGGGGCGTCGCACTCACCCGGACCGCGAACAGCCTCGACGTGCCGCTCGAGCCCATCTTCCGCGCGAACGACGAAGCGGTGGTGGCGCTCTCGGCTTAGGTGAGATAGCGGTAGGTCGGCGAACCCGGCTCGAGCAGTTCGACGTGACAGTCCGAGGTTCGCATGCGCGTCAGCAGGCCGTCGAGGTCCGTGGCGGAACCCATTTCGATGCCGACCAACGCCTCTCCGGTCTCACGATTGTTGCGCTTGACGTACTCGAAGAGCGTGATGTCGTCGTTGGGTCCCAGCACTCCATCAAGGAATCGGCGCAACGCGCCCGGCTCCTGAGGGAAGTCCACCAGGAAGTAATGCTTCAGGCCGAGGTGTACCAGCGAACGCTCGAGCACCTCGCCGTATCGCGAGACGTCGTTGTTCCCACCCGAAATCAGGCACACCACCGTCGACCCCGGCTCGATCGCCCCTTCCGAGGAGGCATCCATCAGCGCCGCCACCGACAACGCCCCAGCGGGTTCGGCGATGATGCCCTCGTTCTGGTACAGATCGAGCATCGCCGTGCAGACGGCCCCTTCGTCGATGGTCGTCATCGACACCATGTCACCCGCCGCGGCCAGCGCCGCATACGGCATGGCACCAGCACGCGCGACCGCCGCTCCGTCGACGAACTGGTCGACGTCCTCGAGTGTGACCGGCGCCCCGGTGGCCAGCGCGGCAACCATGGCCGCAGCACCTGCCGGCTCAACCCCGAGCACTGAGGTATTGGTGGTGCGCTCCGCTAGATACGTCGTGATGCCGCTGATGCAGCCGCCGCCCCCGACGGGCACGATCACCAGGTCGGGTTCGGCGTCCAATTGGTCAAGCAGCTCGACGGCGATGGTGCCCTGGCCCGCCATCGTGCGCACGTCGTCATATGGCGGCACCAAGGTCGAACCGGTGCGCGCGACGTCGTCGAGCGCCGCGGCCGCCGCAATGTCGTAGGTCTTGCCGCCCACGATCAGTTCGATGAACTCACCGCCGTGGTAGCGGATCCGGTCCCGCTTCTGCTTCGGCGTCTTGGCCGGTACGTAGACGCGGCCGTGGATTCCCATCGAGCGGCACGCAAGCGCAAACCCCTGAGCGTGGTTGCCTGCGGACGAGCAGACCACACCGGCGGCGGCCTCTTCCTTGGACAGCTGCATCATGAGGTTGAAGGCGCCACGGAGCTTGTACGAACGCACCGCCTGCAAGTCTTCACGCTTGAGGTAGACCTGCGCTCCCGTCAGCGCCGACAGTCGATCGCTGAACTGAAGAGGGCTGGGCGCCACGACCGCCGAAATTCGCTGAGCGGCCTCGTCGACGTCGGCGGCCCGAAGGGGCGCGGCGGAACTCATACGGGAGCTCTGGCTCAGGTCGGCGGACACCGGTCAATGGTGCCACTGGCCTCCCCGTTTGGGAAAACCGGTTTAACTCACCGGGGTGAGCACGAACACCGGGATCTGCCGGTCGGTCTTGGTCTGGTACTCGGCGTAGTCCGGCCAGGTCGCGACGGCACGTTCCCACCACGCGGCTTTTTCGTCACCGAAGACCTCGCGCGAGTCGTAATCCTTGGTGTCCGTTCCGTCCTGCAACTCGACCCGAGGGTTCGCGACGATGTTGTAGTACCAGACCGGGTTCTTCGGGGCCCCGCCCAGCGACGCGACGACGGCGTACTCGCCATCGTGTTCGACCCGCATCAACGGGGTCTTGCGGATCTTGCCCGTCTTGGCGCCGACGGTGGTGAGCAGGATGACCGGCCTGCCCTTGAGCTCGGTGCCCTTCTCCCCGCCGGACTCCATATACGTCTCGGCGTTCTCGCGGGCCCAGTCCGACGTGCTTGGTTCATAGTCTCCAGTGAGCGGCATGACGCCAGCCTAGGCCGCCTCGAGGGCGCTCTAAAGAGGATGATCCCAATCCGGCGTTTCGGTTGACCGAAATCTTGGATACGAGCTATCGTCAAACTCATGACGACACCCACTGAGGTGCGGATTGCGGGGGTTCCGTGGCCGCTCTACAAGCTGATCGCGCTCGCGGTCGGGGTGCTGGTGCTCGCCGTGGTCGGCATCGCCGCAGGCACTGGACCGGCTGTCGTCGCGGCTTTCGCGGCAGGAACCGTGGTCTGGCTGGCGCTGAGCATCTTCAGCTCGTCAGCGCGCTAGTCCCTCGACCAACCCGCGCAGCGTCTCCAGATCGGCAGCGACCGCCGCTGCATCCGCCTCGAACTCATCGTTCGTCATTTCCGGGCGCCTACGCAGCGTGAACACCACCTCGCATCTCGATGCACTCGGACCTGCAGGTATCACCCGCATCGGGTTGTAGACGGCCTCCCCGGTCGGCAACCGCACGACGTGATCCAGCACGCCAAAGTCATTTGGGGCCGCGAACTCGACGTCGGCATCGGCCAGCGTCGGATCCGCCAAGCCGGCCGCCCAGCGCACCAACTCGGCAGGATTCGAGGCAAAGGCATACACCGCCTCGGGCGCGGCTTCGATCCACACGCTCAGGTGTCGAGACGTTTCCAGCGAATCCACAGTCGTGTCGTCGTCCATTACTCCATGGTGGCGCACAGACTTGGCTGATGGCCGACACTCCCGATCCCGTTCAACAGTTCGTACACCGGGCCGAACGCATCGCCTCCAACGCCGAAAGGCACGTCCCGTCCTGGCTGAAGCCCGGCGCTGCGGAGAATCGGCTGCCCGCTGTCGTCGCCATCGTCGCGGTGATCGTCCTGCAACGCGCGATACCCGTGCAGTACACCGTGGTTCCGCGGTGGCCCTTGATCACGCTCGAACTGCTGCTGCTTGTGGTCCTGCTGGCGATCAATCCGGTGACCCTTTCTCGGCGCACCACCGTCGGCAAGTGGGCGAGCCTGGTGCTCACCGCAGCGATCACACTCGACAACACCGCTTCGGCGGTGGTGCTGGACTATCGGATCCTCACTGGCGAAGTCAGCAACAACCCGGCCGTCCTCCTGGGTAGCGGAGCGGCGATCTTCATCACCAACGTCATCGCGTTCGGCATCTGGTACTGGGAACTCGACCGCGGTGGACCGTTCGCTCGTCGGGCTGGGGAAAAGCCCTACCCGGACTTCCTGTTCCCGCAGATGTCCGACCCGGCCAACGCCAGGCCCGACTGGCGGCCGACATTCGTCGACTACCTCTACGTGAGCTTCACCAACGTGGTCGCGTTCTCGCCTACCGACACCATGCCGCTGTCCCGTTGGGCCAAGGCCATGATGACGGTGCAGTCCATGGTGTCCATGTCGACGCTGGCGCTCGTAATCGCAAGGGCAGTGAATGTTTTGGCTTGAGCGGCGCGGGTAATCGCAGGGGTTGAATATTTTGGCCCGAACATGGCGCATGCAAGGAAGTGGGTTCGATAGTCGTGGGGATTACCGCAACAGACCTAAGCCCCGTCGAGCAGACCGCGTTCCTCACTGAATACGCCAGGGCACTCGACAGTCAGCGGACTCGGCCGATCCTCGGCGACGCGCTGGCCAGCGAGGTGGTCAACAAGATCGACTACGACTTCGCCGGGCTCGGAGTGCAAACCAGCGTCGTGTGCCAGACCGCACTTCGAGCGAAGATGCTCGACGACCGGGTGCGGCACTTCGTCGGCAAGCACCCCGAAGCCGTGGTCGTCGACCTCGGCGCGGGCTTGGACAGCGGCTTCTACCGGGTCGCGCCGCCGCCGTCTGTCGACTGGTACAGCGTCGACCTCCCCGGAATCCTCCGCGTCCGAGCTCAGGCGCTGCCCGTGGCCACGCAGTCCCATTCGGTGCCGATTTCACTGTCGGATCCATCTTGGCCGGAATCGATCCCAGCCGACCGCCCGACGATCCTCGTTGCCGACGGCTTGTTCGCGTTCCTGACCGAATCGGCGATCGTCGGCATCTTCCGGCGCATCACCGAACATTTCGGCTCCGGCGAATTGGCGTTCAACGACTACGGGCGCATCGGGCCGATCAGCCGCATGGCGATCAAGGTGTTCCCACAGAAGATGTTCAAAGACGTCGGTAGTCAATGGGGTTATCCAGGCTTCAAGGATGCCCACCATCCTCAATCGTGGAACCCGCGGATGCTCCTGGTCGAGGAGACCAGCCTGACCACACAACCCGAGGTGGACCTGTTCCCACCCGCGCTACGGGTTGCCACCCGCCTCACGGGTGCGACGAAGGCCGGCGCGCGCAAGGCCCGAATCCTGCGCTACGTGTTCTAACCGAGGCAGCCCGGACCCAACAGCGCCTTGAGATCGCCCATCAGGGCCGACGACGTCGTGACGCGGAGGGCCTGGTCGAGTTCCAGCGTGGTGATGCGGTCCCCGCTGACGAGCCGCAGATGAACGAGTGCGGTGCCCGGGTGATTCGCGAGTACCTGCTTGAGCGCAGTGACCTTCTCGACCGTGCACTGGCGCGTCGGCAGACTCACCGCCAACGGCCTGTCGACCTGGGCGCTCGAGAAGTCTGGCACGATGAGGTCATTGGCGATCAGCGAGATCCGGTCGTCGCGTGCGCTGACCTTGGCGCTGATCACGACGACTGCGTCATCGGCGATCTCGGCCCCGAACGTCGAATAGGTGTGCGGGAAGAACATCACCTCGATGCCGCCCGTCAGGTCTTCCAACTGTGCTGACGCCCAAGGCATCCCATTCTTGTTCACCCGTCGGTTGACCCCGGCGAGGATGCCGCCGACGCGGACCTGGGAATCATTGGGCACGTCGCCGTTGAGGATGGCCGGAATGTGGCTGTCCACCTGGGCCGCGAGCAGATGAGCAACGCCGTTGAGCGGATGCCCGGATACGTACAGGCCCAGCATCTCTCGCTCCAACGCGAGCTTGTGCTTGTCGTCCCACTCGTCGTCGGGCACCTTGATGGTGAACACGGCATCGGTCGCGGTGTCGGCCCCGCCGAAGAGGTCGAACTGACCCATCGCCTCGGCCTTCTTGGTGCCAAGCACCGAATCGACCGCGTCGGTGTGGATCAGAAACAGCCCCTTGCGGGTGTGCCCGAGCGAATCGAACGCACCCGCCTTGATCAGCGACTCCGTCACCTTCTTGTTGCACGCGGTGACGTCGATCTTGTTCAAGTAGTCGGAGAAGTCCGCGTACTTGCTCTTCTCGGTGCGGGTATTGATAAGGGAGGCAACGACGTTCGCGCCAACGTTACGTACCGCGCCCAGGCCGAACCGGATGTCCGTACCCACCGAGGTGAAGTTCAGCACGGATTCGTTGACGTCGGGCGGCAGCACCGTGATTCCGAGCCTGCGACAATCCGCAAGGTAGACCGCAGCCTTGTCCTTGTCGTCGCCAACGGACGTGAGCAGGCCCGCCATGTACTCGGCAGGGAAGTTCGCCTTGAGGTAGGCCGTCCAGTAGGACACCAACCCGTATCCGGCTGCGTGTGACTTGTTGAATGCGTAGTCGGCGAACGGGAGCACCGTGTCCCAGAGTGCTTTGATGGCCGCGGCCGAGAACCCGTTGGACTTCATGCCGTCGGAGAAGCCCTCGAACTCCTTCTCGAGCACTTCGCGCTTCTTCTTGCCCATCGCCTTGCGCAGGATGTCGGCTCGGGCGAGCGAGTAACTGGCGACCTTCTGCGCGATGCGCATGATCTGCTCTTGGTACACGATCAGGCCGTACGTCTCGGACAGGATCTCCTTGAGTGGCTCTTCGAGCTCCGGGTGGATCGGCTTGATCGCCTGGCGAGCGTTCTTGCGGTCCGCGTAGTCGTTGTGGGCGTTCATGCCCATCGGACCGGGGCGGTACAGCGCGATGACGGCAACCACGTCCTCGAAACCGGTGGGCTGCATGCGACGCAGTAGATCGCGCATCGGCCCGCCGTCGAGCTGGAACACCCCGAGCGTGTCGCCACGCGACAGGAGTTCGTAGGCCGCAGGGTCATCGAGGGGCACCGACTCGAGGTCGAGTTCGATTCCCCTGTTGGCGTTGATGTTCTCGATGCAGTCGCCGATGATCGTCAGGTTCCGCAACCCGAGGAAGTCCATCTTCAGCAGGCCGATGGCCTCGCACGACGGATAGTCCCAGCCGGTGATGACGGCGCCGTCCTGCGGTCGCCGCCACAACGGGATGGCGTCGATGAGCGGTTCGGAACTCATGATCACCGCGCACGCGTGCACGCCCGCGTTGCGAACCAGCCCCTCGAGGCCGCGCGCGGTCTCGTAGATGGTCCGCACGTCCGGATCGCTGTCGATCAGGTTGCGAACTTCGACGGCTTCCTTGTACCGCTCATGGGTGGGATCGGTGATCCCGGACAGCGGGATGTCCTTGGCCATGACGGCCGGCGGGAGCGCCTTGGTGATGCGGTCGGCGATGGCGAAACCGGGTTGGCCGTAGTTGACCCGTGCCGAATCCTTCAGCGCCGCTTTGGTCTTGATGGTGCCGAAGGTGATGACCTGGGCGACGCGATCACTGCCCCATTTGTTCGCGGCATAGCGGAGCATTTCGCCGCGGCGGCGGTCGTCGAAGTCGATGTCGATGTCGGGCATCGACGCACGTTCGGGGTTGAGGAACCGCTCGAACAGCAGCCCGTAGGTAATCGGGTCGATGTTGGTGATGCCGAGCGCGTAGGCCACCAACGATCCGGCGGCCGAACCACGGCCTGGGCCCACCCGAATGTCGACCGACCGGGCGTAGTTGATCAGGTCCGCCACGATCAGGAAGTACGACGGGTAGCCCTTGTCGCAGATGACTTCGATCTCGTACTCGGCCCGCTGCACGTAGTCGTCGGGAGCGCCTGCGGGGAATCGCCGCCCCAGCCCAAGCGCCACCTCGTGCCTCAGCCACGACGCCTGGTCGTGGCCCTCGGGCACCGGGAAGATCGGCATCCGGTCCTTGGGTGCCCACACCTCGGCGTAGGACTGCACGCGCTCGGCGATCAACAGCGTCGAATCACACGCTCCCGGCACCTCGGCGTCCCACATGGCACGCATGTCGGCGGCCGACTTGAGGTAGTAACCGTCGCCGTCGAACTTGAAGCGGGTGGGGTCCGAGAGCGTCTTGCCCGTCTGCACGCAGAGCAACGCTTCGTGGTTACGCGAGGCCTCCCGCGTGACGTAGTGGCAGTCGTTGGTGGCCAGCGGCGGGATGCCCAGCTTGCGGCCGACCTCGAGCAGGCCCTCGCGAACCCGGCGCTCGATCTCGATGCCGTGATCCATCAGTTCCAGGAAGTAGTTCTCCGGACCGAAGATCTCGCGCCACTTGGCGGCCGCTTCCAGCGCTTCCTGCTGGTGGCCCAGCCGCAGCCGGGTCTGCACCTCGCCGGATGGACATCCGGTGGTGGCGATGATGCCCGCCGAGTTCTCGGCGATGATCTCGACGTCCATGCGGTTCCACTTGCCCAGCTGGCCCTCGAACGACGCCAGCGACGTGAGCTTGAACAGGTTCCGCAGCCCGGTCGCGTTCTCCGCGACCATCGTCATGTGCGTGTAGGCGCCGCTCGCCGAGACGTCGTCGCCCTTCTGACCAGGATCGCCCCAGAGGATGCGCTTGGTGTCGAACCGGGAGCCGGGAGCTATGTACGCCTCCACGCCGATGATCGGCGTGATGCCCACATCGGTTGCGGCGTTGTAGAACTCGCTGGCGCCGAACATGTTTCCGTGGTCGGTCATGCCTATCGCGGGCATCTCCAGCCGCTGCGCCTCGGCGAGCATCGGTTTGACCTTCGCGGCGCCGTCCAGCATCGAGTATTCGGTGTGGTTGTGGAGGTGCACGAAGCTCGTGCCGCGATGAGCGCCTGCGCGAAGAGCAGACGAACTCTGAGCGCTGGCGCGAAGAGCAGATGGATCAGCCATAGGGAGGCCAGTGTATTGCGGCGCCCCGACAGCGCTCGGCGTGTCGCCGTCCGTGTCGCCAGAAGCCTCAGGACACCGGCACGTCGCTCAGCAAGCCATGCGAGAACAGTTTGATCAGTTGCTTGGTTACCAAATCCATGTCCGCGGCGTCCTCGACGAAACCGGAATAGACCCCGATTCCCCACAGCATCGACTGCACCATGTCGACGACGGGCGCGGGGTCCGTGCCTGGGCGAAGTTCGCCGCGCACGCTCGCGTCAGTGACCAGCTTGGTGAGAAACACTCGCAAGTCGGCGCCGCTGTCGTACACAAGCTCGGGGTTGCGTTTGGCTTCGAGGCGTGCGCTCACGAGGAACGCCGAGGTCGATCGATCGCGACGTTCGGCTGCGCCGATGGCCTCGACGAGTGCCGACAGTTGCGCAACCAGCGATTCGTGCTCTTGTGCCTTGGCAATGCAATCCGTCAGAAGCGTGCTGGCCTCGGTGACGAGCGTCCGGAAGATCTGTTCACGGTTGGCGAAGTAATAGTGCAGGGTGGGCCGGCTGAGTCCGGCGGTGACCGCGATGGCCTGGAACGTCGCAGCCTGATAGCCCCGCTCGATGATGACGTGGCGGGCAGCCTGCAGAATGTGGTTGCGCGTCTCGGCCGAATCCGAGCCGACGGGCCGACCTCTGCGCCGACCAGTGGCCAGCGAACGACGATCGATTTGCGGCATCTTCAGACCTCACACGCGGGTGACAAGGCCCCGCTTAGCAAACTCTATTGCATTGCTACAAAGTGGTCAACCAGGGTCATCCCGCAAACGTTGCTCGAGATATTCGGCCACCCACGGGCTCGAAGTCAATTCGATCGCACGCCGGTAGCACTCCACCGCATCGTCCCACCGACCCGCGGCGGCGAGCAAATGCGCCCGAACCACCACGGCGGGTTGGAAGTTTGCGATGGCGGCCCCTTGGGCATCAAGTGCCCGCAACCCGGACTCCGGTCCGTCGAGGTCGCCGTCGAGCGCGGCGAGCGCCACCGCGGCACCGAGGGACGTCGATTCCGCCAGCAAGGCTCGATGCAGCGTGCGCAGGGTGCGCGTGCGGTCGGCGTCGAGCGGACCCGGACGGGCTCGACTGCAGTGCACGGACTGAATCGCCGCTTCGTACTGAAATCGGCCGGGTCGTCCGTAGCCGTGAGCCCGGGTCAGAAGACGTTCGCCCCGGAAGCGCAGCGCGCCATCCCATCGCGCGGGGTCCTGCTCGTCGAGCGGCACGAAACGACCGTCGTCGGCGCTCCGCGCCGGCCGTCGCGACTCCGAGAGGCACACCAGCGCCGCCAGTCCGAGCACTTCCGGCTCATCTGGGAGCAGGTCTGCCAACAGCAGCGCAAGGTGCAGCGCCTCGCCGGACAGCGACTCGATCGGGTTCGGTGAGGACACCAGCTGCCAATCGATGGCGTACGCCCCGTAGACCGCCTCGAGCACCGCGGGAAGCCGTTCGGCGAGCCGCTCTCGCTCGGGCACGACGAACGGGATGCCCGTGTCGCGGATGCGCTTCTTTGCGCGCACCAGGCGTTGCGCCATCGCGGCTGGCTCAACCGCAAAGGCCGCCGCGATGGCCGCGGCGTCGACCCCCAGCACCACCTGCAGCATCAGCGGGGTGCGGACCGAGGCCGCGATGGCGGGGTGGGCGCACACCATCATCAACGCGAGCCTACGGTCCGGAATGTCCATGATCTCAGCGGATTCTGTTGAACCACAATCGGTTTCATCGAAGGGAACGCTCGTCCGGTGAGCCGTTGACTTCCAACGGTCCCGCAGCCGATTGCGGGCGACGACGAGCAACCAGGCCTCGGGGTTCGCGGGGACGCCGTCGACCGGCCAGCGCAGCAAGGCCCGCTCGACGGCGTCGGCAAGTGCGTCCTCGGCGGCCGCGATGTCCCGACTCGCAGCGGCCAGCAGCGCCACCAACCGCCCGTGGGACTCGCGGGTGACCTCTGCCAACCGCTCGCCCACCCGCTCCCGTTCGGTGGTCAGGGGCAGTACCACCCGCGCTCGGCGGAGTACGTCCGTCCCACTGGGCGGACCTCGATCGACCCCCAGCCGGTCGCCGGATTGCGCTGAGCCCACGTGAGCGCCTCGTCCAGATCCGGAACCTCGATGACGAAGATGCCGCCGAGCTTCTCCTTCGTGTCTGCGAACGGTCCGTCCTGAATCTCCGGTGTCCCGTTGCGCGCGGTCACCGTTGTGGTCGCCGCGACCGAGTCGAGCACCTCGGTGGTTATGAGTACTCCGGCAGCGTTCAGGTCATCGGCATAGGCCTGGAAGGCGGCCATCGCCGGAGCCATGTCCGCCTCGGTCAAACCGATCGAGGCACCCTCCTGGTAGTGCATGAGTAGGCAATAACGCATGATCTCGTCCTCACGTCGTGGTTTCGTCGCAAGCCCGACTCGAGCTTGTCACCGTGATGACGATTCGGATGCCGGCGAATCGACATCGTCGGCGAAATCGGCCTCGGGCTTCTGTCGAAGCGACCCCACCGTCATCACGGCGAGCGCCACCCAGATCAGTCCGAAACCGACCCACCGACCCACCGGCATCGGCTCGTGCCCCACCATCACACCCCAGGCCATCTGTAGACCAGGGTTGAGATAGAACAGCAAGCCAATGGTGACCAGTGGCAGGCGCTGAGCCGCCGCGGCGAAGAGCAGCAGCGGTACCGCCGTCACCGGGCCGGCCATCACCAGCAGCACCGTGTGCCAGCTTCCGTAACCGACGAAATGGCCCTGCCCGAGCAGCGCGAGGGTGACGAGATAGCCAACCGCCAGCGGCAGGGCAATCAACGTCTCGACGGCGACGCTGACGCGCGGATCTGCGTCCACGACCTTCTTCACTACGCCGTACAGCGCGAAGCTCAGCGCCAGCGCCACGGCGAGGTAGGGCGGCTCACCGACTTCGACGGTCAACACCACGACCGCGACGACCGCCAATGCCAGCGCAATCAGCTGCCACCGCCCGATGCGCTCTCGAAACACGAACACGCCGATCGCAACGGTCAACAGCGGGTTGACGAAGTAACCCAGCGCCGCGTCGACGACGTGTCCGTGGGTCGCGGCGTAGATGTATATGCCCCAGTTGATCGAGATGAGCAACGACGCCGCCGCCAGTTGCAGCCAGGTGCGCGCGCTGAGCCGACGTAGGTCGCCGAGGCGGCGCGCGACGACGAGCACGCCCAGCAGGCTCACCGCGCTCCACACGATGCGGTGGGCCAACACCTCCATCGAACCGGCTGGCAGCAGCAGCGGAAAGTACCCGGGGCACAGCCCCCACCAGGTGAACGCGCCGGCGCCGAGCAGCACCCCGGTGCGTCGGGAAGCCGCGGGCGTCTGTCCGCTCACGATTCGTGGTGGCGGAGCACGTCGAGTGCATGCTGGAGATCAGCCGGATACGGGCTGGTGATCTCGATGCGCCGTCCGTCTGCAGGATGGGCGAAGGCCAACGACCGCGCGTGCAGCCATTGGCGTTCCAGCCCAAGCTTTTTCGCAAGCGTCGGATCCGCTCCATACGTCAGGTCTCCGCAACACGGGTGATGCAGAGCCGAGAAGTGCACGCGGATCTGATGGGTGCGCCCTGTCTCCAGGTGGACGTCGAGCAGGCTTGCTGCCACGAACGCCTCCACGGTGTCGTAGTGCGTGATGCTGTGTCTGCCCTGTTCGGTGACCGCGAACTTCCAGTCGTTGCCGCGGTGGCGTCCGATCGGCGCGTCGATGGTTCCGCTGGACGGATCTGGATGGCCTTGCACCAGTGCGTGATAGCGCTTGTCGACGGTGCGCTGCTTGAAGGCGCGCTTGAGCACGGTGTAGGCACGTTCGGAGATCGCCACCACCATCACGCCAGAGGTGCCGGCGTCGAGCCGCTGCACGATGCCCTGTCGCTCGTGCACGCCCGAGGTGGTGATCCGGAAGCCGGCCGCGGCAAGTCCGCCGAGTACGGTCGGGCCCGTCCAACCCGCCGACGCATGCGCCGCAACGCCCGGGGGCTTGTCGACCGCCACGATGTCGGCGTCCGAGTACAAGATGGTCATGCCCTCGATGTCGACTGGCGGATTATCAAGTGGCGCAGCCGGTTCCGGCAACCGAACCTCGAGCCAGGCTCCGGCGGCAAGGCGGTCGGACTTTCCGGCGGGGGCCCCGTCGAGATCGACGCCACCGTCCTCGGCGATGGCTGCCGCCGCGGTGCGGGACAGCCCAAGCAGGCGGGCCAGCCCGGCGTCCACCCGCATGCCCGCCAGGCCCTCGGGGACCGGCATCGAGCGGGTCGTCACTCCGGCTTGTTTTCCGACTCGGACTCCGACGCCTTCGGGTTGCTGGCGTCCACCGACGCGTGGTCAGGCGCGACCTCCGCCGACGACTCGTCCGGATCCCCGTGCTCGGGTTCTGCCGACACGTCGTCTGCCCTGCGTCGCCCGACGGTGTCGAAGTCATAACCGAAGAACGACAACCCCACCAGCAGGGCCGCCCCACCGACCACCGCGGGGTCCGCGACGTTGAACACCGGCCACCAGCCGATCGACACGAAGTCGATGACGTGCCCCTGCAGCGGCGCGGGGCCCCGGAAGAACCGGTCCATCAAGTTTCCGAGCGCACCGCCCAGGATCATGCCCAGCCCCAACGCCCACCACGGGGATACCAACCGTGGCGCCATCCACACGATCCCGACGACCACCCCGGTTGCAATCACCGTCAGCACCAGGGTGTAGCCGGCGGCCAGCGAGAAGGCCGCCCCGGGATTGCGGACCAGTGTCCAGGTCACGGTGTCGCCGATGATCGACACCGGTTGGTTTGGCGTCAGGAGTTTGACGGCCAGCGCCTTGGTGACGACGTCGAGCACGAGCACGGTGACGGCAATCGAGACCAGCAGCCACAGCCGACGCCGCGGCTGCGATTCTGCTGAATCGTCCGTCTTCGTCGCCTCGACCGAGTCGGTGGATTCGTCAGTCACCCGTCCATCATCCACCAACCACCCCCGGTCTCCTTCTTCGTCCCCAGCTCAGTCCCCGGCCGAGCGCCTTCCCGCGTCACGTCGATCATCCGCGATCGGGAACAATCGCGGCATGAGCCGCCTCGTCGTGATCACCACCGGAGGGACCATCGCTACGAGCACCGGCGCGGACGGCGTCGCGCGGCCTACGCAGACCGGCAACGACCTCGTTGCGGGCCTGAACTCAACGTACGACCTCGACGTCGTCGACCTCATGGCGGTGGACAGCAGCCAGTTGACCCTCGAGGACTGGGATCGTATCGGCGCCGCCGCGCTGGCCGCAGTGGACTCCGGCGCGACCGGTGTGGTCATCACCCACGGCACCGACACCATGGAAGAGACGGCGCTCTGGCTCGACGTGAGCTACGCGGGCGCCGCTCCGGTCGTGCTGACCGGGGCGATGCGCAGCAGCGACGAACCCGATCCCGACGGGCCTGCCAATCTGGCCGATGCGCTGGCGGTGGCGGCGAGCCCGGCGGCGCGTGGGCTCGGCGTGTTGGTCGGCTTCGCGGGCGCCGTGTGGCAGCCACTGGGCCTGACCAAGACAGGAGCTCAGTTCAGCGGGTCCGTCGTGGGCTCGGCGAGCAACGGGAACGTGGCATTCGACGGGGTCAAGCGCCGGCCGTCACTCGGCCATCCATCCGCGGCGAACGCGCCCCGGGTGGACATCGTGACGGCCTATGCGGGCAGCGACGCGGTGGCCATGGACGCATGTGTGGCCGCAGGAGCGCGCGGCCTCGTGCTCGAGGCCGTGGGCTCCGGGAATGCCTCCTTGGCCGTGATCGACGGAGTTCGACGGGCATGCCACGCCGGTGTCGCGGTGGCGATTTCGACCAGAGTCCCCGGCGCGCGCGTGACCGCGCGTTACGGACCGGGTCGCGCCCTGGTCGACGCCGGTGCGGTGACGGTGCCGACGCTGCGGCCTGCGCAGGCCAGGGTGCTCGTGATGGCGGCCCTGGCCGGCGGATTACCCGTCGCCGACGTCCTCAGCACCTGGGGCTGACTGCTCGGCCCTGGCGGCCACGTAGTCGGGCCAGTCGAGGCTGTCCAGCGGATCGCCCCTCCCCACCTCCGGGTTGTCATCGGCGAAGGTCCGCATCACCCCGGGCCCGCTGGCGCGGGTCTCGAACCGCACGCTCATCACGCCGTGACCGGCCCCCTGTACCCAGCCGTGCCCGTACTCGGTGTGGGTGACGTCGTCGCCGACACGCCAGCCGGCCGGCTCCGGCTCCGGCGCCGGCGCGGGCACCGGCCCGGACTCGTGACTGTCCGACGCTTCAAGCGTCTGATCCAGATCGGGAAAGAGCGACTCCTGCATGACGTCGGAAAACCCCGAGAAGCCCACGCCGACAAGCCGAATCGGGCCGATGTCGACCGGATCGAGCAGCAGTCGACGCGCGGTTCCGAGCAGCGTCGACACGTCAGTCGTGGCATAGGGCAGCGTCGCAGAGCGCGTCAGCGTGCTCATGTCGGACTTCTTCAACTTGACGGTGACCGTCCTGGCCCCGCGGCCGTCGCGCTCCAGGCGCCGGTGCGCGTGCTCGCCGATGGGGCCGACGGCGTCGCGAAGTTGATCCAGCGTGGTGAGATCCGCAGCGAACGTCGATTCCGCACTGATCTGCTTACTGCCCGCACGCTCGGCCACCGGACGGTCGTCGATGCCCTTGGCCAGCCGGTGCAACGCAGGCCCGAGGGTGGCACCGAGCACGTCGGCAACCTCTGTGTCCGTCAACGACGCCAGCGCCCCGACCGTGTCGATTCCGAGCCGGTGCAGCCGCTCTTCGGCCACCGGGCCGATCCCCCACAACCGGCGTACCGGAAGTCCCGGCAGCAGCACGTGTTCCTCATCGCGCCCAACTACGCGAATGCCGTCGGGTTTGGCCAGCCCGGACGCGATCTTGGCCAGCTGTTTGCCTGAGCCCGCCCCCACCGAGGCCACCAGGCCGGTCTCGTCGAGCACCCTGGCGCGCAAGCCCTCGCAGAACCGTTCGACGTCGAGCGCGTCGGCTCCGGCCAGCTCGAGGGGCTCACCGAACGCTTCGTCGAACGACAACTGCTCGAGCACGGGTACCAACGCCCGCACCGTGTCCATCACGCGGCCACTGGCCATGCCGTACACCGCGCCGCGCGGGGGCAGCACCACCGCGGGCGCACCGACCAGCCTGCGAGCCTGGTGCATGGGCATTGCGGAGCGCGCGCCGAAGACGCGAGCCTCATAGCTCGCGCCCGCGACGACACCGCGACCACCGAGCCCACCGACCAGCACCGGCCTGCCGCGCAGCGTAGGTCGGGTGAGCTGCTCCACCGACGCGAAGAATGCGTCCATGTCGAAGTGCAGCACCCACCGTCGCGCCTGCGGGGCAGCGGCTCGTGCTGCCCGAGCGTCGTCGGAGGTCACGATCGCGATGCTAGGCGCTAGCCTGACGTCCATGACGGAACCCGTTCGGGACGTCCCGATTCGGGACCAGTCGATCCGGCTCGGACAGTTCATGAAGCTCGCCGATCTGATCGATCGTGGTTCGGATGCCAAGGCCGAGCTCGCGGCGGGCGCTGTCATCGTGAACGACGACGTCGAGACGCGTCGAGGGAGGCAACTGCGCCTCGGTGACGTCGTGACGGTGGCCGGCAGCTCCGCGCGGGTCACCGCGAACTGACGCCGCGAAATACCGGCACCGGCAAGGGGATCAGGCCTTGGCGATCGCGACCGTCACACCGTCTCCGAGCTCGACCGCATCCGCGGGCTCACCGAACTCGAAGCTGGTCGCCAGCACTTCGGCTGCGATCAGCTCGGCATGACTGCGGGCCCATGCGTCTCGCGCTGCCGGGACCGACATGACGACGTGGATCCGATCGGACACGTCCAGGCCGGTCGTCTTGCGAAGTTCCTGCAGCTCGCGGATGCGGTCCTTGGCCCAGCCCTCCGCTTCCAATTCGGGCGTGAGCGTTCCGTCCAGCACCACCAGGCCCGTGCCGTTGGGAAGCTCAGCGGTCCATTCTGGTTCCGCTGCAACCAGTTTCGATGAATACTCGTCGGGAAGCAGCGTCGCGGGACCCGCAGTGAGACTGCCGTCCGGATTCACCACACCCGCCCCGGCCTTGACGGCCTTGATGGCGGCCTGCACGTCCTTGCCGAGGCGCGGCCCTGCGACCCTGGCGTTGACCGACAACTCGAACCGACCGAAGGCATCGATGTCGTCGGACAACTCCACACTCTTGACATTGAGCTCGTCGGCGATGAGCTCAACGAACGGCCGCAATGAGGATGGATCCACCGACTTGTCCAAAGCCACGGTCAGTTTCGGCAACGGCAGCCGCACCCGCAGCTTGTTCGCCTTGCGCAACGAGGACGCAGCCGAACACACGTCGCGAACCTGGTCCATGGCCGCCACCAGAGCGGGATCGGCGGGCACCTCGCCGGGCGCAGGCCAATCCGTCAGATGTACCGACCGCTCGCCGGTGATGCCGCGCCAGATCACCTCGGCGATGAGCGGCAACAGCGGCGCGGCGAGCCGTCCGGTTACTTCGAGCACCGTGTGCAACGTGTCGATGGCGTCGCGGTCCTCCTCCCAGAACCGCGAACGAGACCGTCGCACATACCAGTTGGTGAGCGCCTCGGTGAACTGGCGGAGTTCGTCACATGCCCGCGAGATGTCGCAAAGATCCAAGGCCTCGGTGAGCTCGTCGCGCAACGCGGCGAGCTTCGCCAGCACGTAGCGATCGAGGACGTTGGCCGAGTCGGTGCGCCACACCCCCTTCTCGGGTGCATACAACGACAGGAACGAGTACGCGTTCCAGAACGGCAACAGGACTTGCCTGACACCTTCGCGGATGCCCTGTTCGGTGACGATCAGGGTGCCGCCGCGCAGGATCGGCGACGCCATCAGGAACCACCGCATGGCGTCGGAGCCGTCCCGGTCGAACACCTCGGTGACGTCGGGATAGTTCCGCAGCGACTTGCTCATCTTCTGACCGTCGCTGCCCAACACGATGCCGTGAGCCACGCAGTTGCGGAACGCCGGCCGGTCGAAGATCGCGGTGGCCAGCACGTGCATCATGTAGAACCAGCCGCGGGTCTGGCCGATGTACTCCACGATGAAGTCGGCCGGAAAGTGCGAGTCGAACCACTCGGCGTTCTCGAACGGATAGTGCACCTGCGCGTACGACATCGAGCCGGAGTCGAACCAGACGTCGAACACGTCCTCGATGCGCCGCATGGTCGACTGGCCCGTCGGATCGTCCGGGTTGGGCCGGGTCAATTCATCGATGTAGGGCCGGTGCAGATTGTCGGGCCGCACCCCGAAGTCCCGCTCGAGCTCGTCGAGACTGCCGTACACGTCGATGCGAGGATAGGCCGGATCGTCGGACGTCCACACCGGAATTGGGGTGCCCCAGTAGCGGTTTCGGGAGATCGACCAGTCCCGCGCATTCGAAAGCCACTTGCCGAACTGTCCGTCCTTGACGTGCTCGGGATACCACGTGATCTGTTGGTTGAGCTCCACCATGCGGTCGCGAAACTCGGTCACCTTGACGAACCACGACGACACCGCGCGGTAGATCAAGGGGTTTCGGCACCGCCAGCAGTGAGGGTACGAGTGGTCGTAGGTCTCGTGGCGCAACAGCACGGGAGCGTTGACTGCGGCCGCACCCGACTGGTTCTTGAGGTCGCGGATGATCTGCGGGTTCGCGTCGAAGACGTGTTGGCCCGCATAGTCGGGCACCGTGGCGTCGAACCGACCCTTCGAATCGACCGGCGTGACCGCGGCGATGTCTGCGGCGTCAGCGGTCGCCTTGTCGTCCTCACCATAGGCGGGGGCCATGTGCACGATGCCCGTGCCGTCCTCGGTGGTGACGAACTCCCCCGGCAGGACGCGAAAGGCGTTGGGCGAGTCCATGAAATACGGGAACGGCGGCAGGTACCGCACGCCCAACAACTGCTTCCCGGAGTAAGTTCGCAGCACAGTCGGCTGCTCCCCAAGTTCACGGGCGTAGGCCGCGAGCCGGGCCTCGGCCAGGACGTAGCGCCGCCCTTCGACCTCCACCTGCACGTACGTCACGTCTGGATTGACGGCAACTGCCTGGTTCGACGGCAGCGTCCACGGTGTCGTCGTCCAGACCAAGAGGAGCGCTCCTGCCAACTCCGCTGCTGCTGTCGGCTCCTCGCGCGAGCGCTCGTCGGCGGTGATCCGAAAGCCCACCGTCAACGCGGGATCCTGCCGGTTCTGGTAGACGTCGTCGTCCATGCGCAGCTCATGGCTGGACAGCGGAGTCTCGTCGTTCCAGCAGTACGGAAGCACCCGGTTGCCTTCGTAGGCCAGGCCCTTGTCCCACAGCTGTTTGAACGCCCAGATCGCCGATTCCATGAAACCGAGATCCAGCGTCTTGTAATCGTTGTCGAAGTCGACCCAGCGCGCCTGGCGGGTGACGTAGGACCGCCACTCGTCGGCGTACTTGAACACCGACGTCCGGCAGGCATCGTTGAACTTCTCGATGCCCATTTCTTCGATCTGGGACTTGTCGGTGATGCCGAGTTGACGCTGAACCTCGAGCTCTGCGGGGAGCCCGTGCGTATCCCATCCGAATCGACGCTCGACCTTGTAGCCACGCATGGTTCGGTAGCGCGGCACGATGTCCTTGACGTAGCCGGTAAGCAGATGCCCATAGTGCGGCAGTCCGTTGGCGAACGGTGGCCCGTCGTAGAACACGTACTCGTCGGCGCCGTCGCGTCGATCGATGCTGGCGCGGAAGGTGTCGTCGTGCGCCCAGTAGTCCAGCACCTCGAGTTCGAGATCGGGGAAGCTGGGCGATCCACCGGCCGGCTTGGGGTAGGCGCTCACGTGTGTCGTCTCCTGTGCCAAATTGTCGCTGGCGCTCCGAGAAGCCCAGGTTCGTTCAGGCACGGGGACGACGACGCGCGGAATGCGCGAGCGCCGCGGTACCACCCCGCTTGCGCACAGAGTGCGCCGCTCGACTTGGGACGTTGACGGGCCCAACCGTTCGGTTCTACTGAGCCGGGTCGGGACCGCAGCCGTTCTTCCGAAGACTCCCCGGTGATGGCCGGATCGACGCCGTTCCGAGAATTCTAATGCCTAGCCGCCGGCTAGTGCGCCATCGCCAATTCGGGGGTGGCATGGATCGGCGGCGTGGCCTCCGAAGTCAGCTCGATCAGCGCAAGCGGGAACTGTTCGGCTAGCTCCTCGATGGTGTACGGCTCGAAGCTGCGTGCGTCGAACCACCAGTCCAACGCGATGACGTCGCCGACCCGGTACGTCCGCAACTCAAGGGCATGGCCGAGGTGCGGTAGGGCCGCCGCGGTGTCGCCGTCAGCAAAGAGCAGCTCCGAAACCGGCTGGTCACGAGGATCGTCGGGCACTTCGTGCACGATTCGACGAACCTTCAGCGCCTCCAGGGCGTCGCGGACTCCCCCGAGCATTTCTTCGGCAGGGGTCTGGGCGGGTGCCGCGCACCGCAGGGTCATCGAGTGCACGCTGGTGCCGTAGCCGGGAACGTCGAGGGTGACGATCCCGTCACCGATGGTCCGCTGGATGGCACGGCCGAGTGCCGCGATGAGGATCTCGTTGCTGGCTAGCCCCAACGCTTCCGCAGCACCGTCGAGCTCCTGGGTCAGCAGCACCGTCAGCGGGGCCGCCACCTTCTTGAGGTCGTCGACGTGAAGGGGTCCCTCGGCGTCGTAATCGGTCAGCTGCAAGTTTGCGCGCGTCATGAAATGCACGCTACACGACTGTCCCAAAAATGGGACACATCTGCCAATACTGTGACGGCCGTGTCAATTAAGATGCCTTTGGCCGATTTGCGGTTGGTACTGCCCATCCAAGGGAAGACCGGCTAAGCTATGCCGGTGCCAAGGACTGACGAGAACGGCAGGCAGCTAAAAACGCTGCTCGACTACCTACTCGACGGCGACGTCGATGCCAAGGCGATCTACGACGCCCTCGGCACGTCCAGCAGCACTTATTATCGCCGCATCAAGGAAGTGGACTACCCGAACGCAGAAGAGATGCGACTGGTGGCGGATCGGTTCAACCTCAGCTACCCCGATCTACAGGTCCGATTTGGCCTCATGAGCCGGGAGGAGGTGTGGAGTTACGTCGAGTCGGCACCGCTTTCCGTGGCCACCATCGCCGAACCGGTCACCGAACGACGAACGGTCCACCGGCCGCGACTGCGCGATCTCACGCCGCGGCCCGACGCACCGCCGCTCTAGCGGCAGAATTTGCTAACGGAAGAAAGCTCGAAGGCGACATCTCATGGGTCTGGCAGTCCTCATCACGGTCACGCTGGCATGTATCGCGTGGAGTCTGTGGATTCGCCGCGTCACCTGGTCATGCCGCTGGGAAGTTGCCGCCACGCTGAACATCGCCCTTCAGGGCGCGACGGTGTTCTTGATGTCGCCGTTTGCCTCCGAGACGGTGGGCCATTGGCTGCATGCGCTCACCGGCATGTGGAACCTCGAGGACTACATCGGCCACGATCTGTACGTCGTCGCGGCATCAGCGATCGTCTACAACGCCCTCGGCCGGCTGCAGGACGACCACGCCATGCAGACCACGTTCAAGCAGTACGTGGAGCGCCCCGCGACGTTGTGCATTCCGCTACTCCTTGCCACGTTCTCTCTTGGCAACGGCGCAGCGATCTATCAGGCTGACTTTTTCGAGCTGCACACCGACTTCTGGCTCAGCGCCTACTGGATACTGTTGTGCGGCACGCTGATCTACCTCCTTGGCTACGGTTCGCGTGCACTGCTGGTGCTGCGGAAGGACCCGCGTTCGCGCACCGTCGCCAACGTCTATCTGGCTGCCTCCTTCAGCGGCATGATGGCGTGCCTCGTCCGCATCGTCACCGCGTTGGTGCCGTCGCTGCAGCCGATCGAGAACGGCACCCTGGTGTGGTTCTTCGCGTGCATGTGTGGCGCGGGATTCGCGCTGACGTCGGCGCACTCTTGGCGCATCAAGACCAAGTGGTTCAGCAAGGCGAGCCACTAACGGGCTCAGCCTACTGCACCTCCCTGGCGATCGAATTGATGCACGGAGTAATCGATTTCGGCGTGACCTAGCCCATGCGGTGCAGCCAGTCACCGTCCTGCAGCCGCTCTGTCGCGCGGGCATACTCGAGTTCGGTGTAGGGCCACTGCGTCACGATGCGCCCGGACGGTGAGCGAAAGTAGCTGTCGCACTTCGTCCACACCGAACGGTCGAGTTCGGCGTCGATCCGGGCATTGAAGCGCGCTTGCGCCGCCGCGGTCACCTCGAGGCTGCCGCCGGCTCGCGCCAGTCGGCGCACGGCGTCGAGCACCAGTTCGGCCGCCGCTTCGAGGATGTAGACGATCGAGTTGCCGCCCTGGTTCGTGTTCGGACCGTAGAGCATGAAGAAGTTCGGGTATCCGTGGACTGCCACGCCGAGATAGGCGCGCGGGTCGTCACCCCACTCGTCATGCAGGCGCCGCCCTCCGGTCCCGATCACGTCGAACCCCGAAAGGTATTGGCTGGTCTCGAATCCCGTGGCCAGCACGATCGCGTCTACCTCGACGCGCCCGCCGGACGCCGTCTCGACCGCACGGTCGGTGATGCGGACGATTGGATCCGACACCAACTCGACGTGGTCTCGCTGCAGCGCTCGGTAGTAGTCGTCCCCGAGCAGCACCCGCTTGCAGCGGAAGGGATAGTCGGGCGTCAACTGCGCCCGGAGCGCCTCGTCGGCGACCTGCGCGTCGAGGAATGCCTTGGCGTAACCCTGGCGCCCGGTCACCAATGGGTCGTCGGCGGCAACGGCGGTGTTGTCGTGGAACTCTTGCCAGATCCTGCTCCGTTCCGCAGTGGCGGCAACGGGGTCGCTACGGAACCGCGCCAGTTCCTCGGGGGTGAAGTGGCGATCGTCCTTGGGCACCATCCACGGCGGCGTGCGCTGGAACACCGTCACCTGCGCAGCGACGTCTGCGAGTTCGGGGATGACCTGAACGCCGCTGGCGCCGGTGCCGACCACACCCACGCGCTTGCCCGCCCACGCGATGGTGTCGTCCCATCGCGAGGTGTGCACCAGCGGCCCGGTGAAGTCGGCCAGTCCCTCGATGTCGGGGAGGCGCGGTTCCGCGAACAGACCGACGGCGCTGACCACGACGTCGGCGTCCAATGTTTCTGCACCGGAGCCCGATTCGATATCCAACTGCCAGCGCGCCTCGTCCTCGTGCCAGCGCGTCCGGGTCAGCGCGGTGTCGAGCCTCAGGTGGCGACGCAGGTCGAACTCGTCGGCGACCGACTCCAGGTAGGCCAGGATCTCGGGCTGCCGGGCGTAGGTGCGCGACCAGCCCGGGTTCGGCGCGAACGACAGCGAGTAGAGGTGGCTCTGAACGTCGCAGGCCGCACCGGGATAGGTGTTCGACCGCCACGTGCCGCCCACGCCGTCGGACCGTTCGATGATGGTGATGTCGTCGAATCCAGCCTGGCGCATTGCAACCGCCGTGGCGATGCCACCGAAGCCTGCCCCGATGATGGCGACGCTGAGTCGACCCGTCACGACGATGCCGTCCGCTGCGCGCGGCGCACGTCCAGGCCCGCCAATCCGCCGTCACTGCGGCACGCGCGCAAGGTCTCGTCGTATTCGGTTGGGCCACCGAAGAAGAACGAGCCTTGGCGGGTCTTGTCGTCGTACTCGCCTTCGCGGTTGTAGTACCCGGGCGTGCACGACTTGGCCCGGTCGATACTGGCCGTCGAGCGTTGCATCACCGCGTCGACCCACGCCGCCTCGGCCTCCGCCGAAGCCTCCAGTTCGGTGACGCCGAGTTCGAGCGCCCGCGCGATGACACCGGCGACGTGGGTGGCCTGGACGTCGAGCAGATACGGGAAGTTCACGGTGAAACCCGACTGGGCGATGCTGAGTACGAAGGCGTTGGGAAAGCCTCGGACGTGCACGCCGTGCAGCGTGCGCACGCCGTCGCGCCAGGCCTCCGTGAGCGTGACCCCATCGCGCCCAATCAGTTCGAAGCCGGAACGGCGCGAGTAGTCAGTGCCGACCTCGAACCCGGTCGCGAAGATCAGGCAGTCCAGCGGATGTTCGACGCCGTCGACGACCACCCCCGACTCGGTGATCCGCTCGACGCCGAGGCCGTGCGTGTCGACCAGCGTGACGTCGTCGCGGTTGAACGTCGCCAGGTAGTCGTCGTGAAAGCACGGCCGTTTGCAGAAGTACCCGTACCAGGGCTTGAGCGCCTCGGCCGTCGCCGGATCGACGACTGTTCCGTCGATGCGCGCCCGGATCTCCTCCATCTTCGCGAAGTCGGCCAACTCGGCGGGGTTCGCCTCGAGCTCGCCCTGGCTGCGCATCAGGAAGAGCTTCTTCGTGATGCTCGTCCACGCGTCGGCGACCAAGTCCTCGTCGGCTTCGCCGCCCGCGGTCAGCAGCTGGAAGTTCTCGATGCGTCGGCGCTGCCAACCCGGTTTCAGCGCCGCGGCCCAGTCCGGATCCGTCGGTGCATTGGCCCGGACGTCGACCGTCGAAGGGGTGCGCTGGAATACGTGGAGGTGCTGTGCGGCCTTGGCGAGGTGGGGCACGCACTGGATGGCGGTCGCCCCGGTTCCGATGAGCCCAACGCGCTTGTCGGCAAGCCGAGTCAGGTCCGCGCCTGTGTACGCATAGTCCCAACGGCTGGTGTGGAAGGCGTGGCCACCGAACGAATCGATTCCCGGAATGCCCGGCAGCTTGGGGCGCTGTATGTAGCCGTTGGCCATCGACACGAACCTGGCCCGTATCTCGTCACCGTGATTCGTCGAGATGAGCCATCTCGAATCGCTTTCATCCCAACGGATCTCATGTACCGCGGTTTGCAGGCAGGCGTCCCGGTAAAGGTCGTATCGCCGAGCGATCTGGCGACAATGCTCGAAGATCTCCGCGCCCTTGGCGTACTTCTCCGACGGCAGGTAGCCAAGCTCCTCGAGCAGCGGCATGTATACGTAGGATTCGACGTCGCAGGCGATCCCCGGATAGCGGTTCCAGTACCAGGTGCCTCCCACGTCGGCGGCCTTGTCGATCAACCGCAGCCTTTGCACGCCCGATTCACGCAAACGGGCGCCGGTGAGCAATCCCCCGAATCCTGCTCCGACGATCGCCACGTCGATCTCGTCGACGATGGGTTCGCGCACCAGCGGGCCGGTGACCCAGGGATCGTCGGCGAAGTGGCCGAAGGAGCCCGCCACTTCCACGTATTGCGACAGCCCGTCGGCTCGAAGGCGCCGGGCCCGCTCCTGCGCGTACTTCGCCCGCAGTGCGTCGGGGTCGAAGCCCAGGGCATGCTCCGTCACTGGGCCGCCTCCCTTGCTCCGAGTCGCGCTCGGGCGTTCTCGACTGAATATAAGCAACCGATTGGTTATATAGTACGAATCGATCGACACGGGAGGTAGCGGCGAGATGAACCCTGCCACGGTGTCGTTGGGCAGGCCGGTCGGAGCCAGCGGCGAGGAGACCAGGCGCCGCATCCTGAATGCCGCGATACGGTGCGTCGCCGAGGGCGGCTATTCCCAGGCCACCATCCGGGAGATCGCGCGCGCCGCGGACGTCACCAGCGGAAGCCTGTACAACTACTTCGCCACCAAGCGCGAATTGCTCAAGGCGACAGCCCAATCCATCGAAGCGCTCACCCTCCCCCGCCTTCGGGCGGCCGCACAGCGCGAGGACGACGTCGTCGACAGACTCGACGCCCTGCTCGACGAGTCGGACCGGTTGATGCGCGAGTACCCCTACCTTGCCGCGTTCGAGCGGGCCATGCGCGCGGAGAGCGACGACCCGAACCGGGCTGGCGTGCAGGCGATTCGCGGCATCATCGCCGAGATCATCGACGATGCCCGGCGCGGCGGGGCGCTCGCCACCGACGTCGATCCCGAGGCGGCCGTCGACGTGCTGTTCGCGCTCGCGCGCGGATTGACCGAACGGGCTCAGACACCCCACCCGAATCAGGACACGCTCGCGACGGCCAAGCGGCTGATCCGCGGCACGTTATTCAGGAGTTCGTAAGCATGGCACTGGAATTCGATCCCGACGTGCTGGCCGAGCTTGGACCGCTGCTCGCCGCACGGCCGGTGGGCGATCCGCCTCCGGTCGGCGACGTGGAGAGCAGGAGGGTCACCAGCGAGGTGACGTTCACGCAGCTGGCGGCCATCCGGCCCCCGGTGACCGGCATCGAGACCACCGACTACACGTTGCGACGCGAGGACGGTGCGACGGTCGCCATGACGTGGTACCGCCGCGAAGACGCCGAGCAACCGGGCAGCGCCGCGCTCTATCTCCACGGCGGCGGGATGATCCTCGGCCTGGCGCAGACCCGCCAGCTGTACGACTCGGCGGTGCGCGGCTACGTTGCCGCCTCGGGTGTTCCGATGTTGATGGTGGACTACCGTGTCGCTCCCGAGTTTCCCCATCCCACGCCTGTAGACGACTGCCACGCGGCGCTGCGGTGGCTCGCCGAGCATGCCGCCGAGCTAGGTATCGACGAGCAACGCATCGCGGTGATGGGTGACAGCGCAGGCGGCGGCCTCGCGGCCGGGGTGGCCCTGCTGGCCCGCGCCCGAGGCGGTCCTCGAATTGCCCAACAGCTGCTGATCTATCCGATGCTCGACGACAGGACGACCGTCCCGGATCCACGGTTGGTGCCGTTCCTGACGTGGACCTACGACGACAACGTCACGGGCTGGGGCGCGCTGCTGGGCGACCGCGCAGGCACCGCGGACGTCCCGCCCGCAGCTGCCCCAGCCCGGGAGTCCGACCTTCGCGGCTTACCCCCGTCGTACCTGGAGGTCGGCGAGCTCGACGTGTTCCGCCACGAGGTGATCAGTTATGCCGACCGGCTGGCCGAGCCCGGGGTGCGGGTCGAGCTGCACGTCTATCCGGGCGCTCCGCATGCGTCGGATGCCTTGGCCCCCAACGCCGAATCGTCGCGCCGGGCCATCAGCGACCGGATCCGCCGTCTGCGGGCGCTCTGAGTCAGACCGCAGCGTTGGTGGCTTCGGTGAACGGAGCGCCGAATTCGGCCACGGGCGCGAACCCGTGTTTTCTCGCGCCGGCCGCGCCGCGCCGGATCAGTGCCGCGGTCGCCACGAAGCCGGCCTGATCGGCCATCACCAGCGGTGTCAGCAGGCGGTTGTGGACGAAGCCGAAGGCGAGGCCGCGCTCCGGATCGGCCCAGCCCAGTGAACCACCCAGGCCGACGTGCCCGAAGCCGGGCAGCAAGCCGCCAAGCGGGAGGCTGTGGTAGCCGAGATGGAACGACATCGGCATCCCCATGTTGCCGTCGGGGTAGAAGCTGGGCCGGCCCGCGAGGCCCGCGACGGTGTCCGCCGACAGGAACTGCGTGCCGTCGATGACACCGCCGTTGGCGATGGCCCCGTACATCCGGGCCAAGGCCCGCGCGGTGGCCACTGCGTTGGCGGCCGGAAGCTCCCCGTCGAGCAGCGGAATGTCGCCCTGCACGGTCGCCTTCATCCCCGGGAAGTACATCGATCCGAAGATGCCGGACACCGGGAGCGCGGCGATGTGCGGCGCGACGGCGTTGAAGATCGGATTGGGGATGCCGAACTGGGGGCCGATGATCTGGGCGGGCTGCGTCGGCGCGCTCGCGGGCGGCCTCCCGAGGTGGAAGCCGTCGGTGTTCAGTGGCGCGGCCAGTTCGGTGCGGAACAGCTCCCGCATGCCCCGCCCGGTGACCGAACGCGCCAGCCCGGACATCAGCCAGCCGTAGGTCAGCGCGTGGTAGGCGGGCCTGCCCTTCAACAGCCCCATCGGCGCAGCGGCCATCCGCTCCTCCATGAGGAGGTGATCCAACAGGTCAGCCTTGCTCGCGCCCTGTAGCTGGGACAGGCCGGCCCGGTGCCGCATGAGGTCGCGCACCGTGATCGCGGCCTTGCCGTTGGCGCCGAACGCCGTCCAGTACTCGGCGACGGGCGCGTCGTAGTCGATGAGTCCGCGGTCGACGAGCCGGTGGATGACGGTGGACGCCATGCCCTTGGTTGCAGAGAACACCATGGTCCCCGTGTCCGCGGACCAGTGCTGCCGACCGCGACGGTCGGCCCATCCGGTCCACACGTCGACGACGGGTTGGCCGTCGAGGTAGACCGAGAGCGCTCCACCGCCAAGTCGGCGCCATGGAAACAGCTGGTCGAAGGCTCGAACGGCACAGGCGAAATTGGGATCCGCCGCGCCACGGACGGCATCCGGTAGGCCAGCGTCGCCGGCACCGTGCGAGAGCGCCGCGCTGCGCTCCCCGCGTATTGCATGGGTCACAATCAATACAATTTACCTGGACCCCCGGCAAACTTTTCACCGGTTACCGATCTGTTAGGCAACCGGCACGTTTCCGCATTTAGCCCATCGGGTGGTCGGCGGCCTCGATGATCTGCTGCGCAGCGCGGGCCGGAGGCAACTCGCCTGCACGGACCTGCCGCTCGACCTCGTCGCGGACCTTGCGCACCGTCGGGTTCGTCAACAAGCGATCCAGCACCGAATCGCGCACCATCGACCACATCCACTCGACCTGCTGCCGACGCCTGCGGTCCTCGAACTCACCCGCTTGGGTGAGCACGTCGCGGTGCTTGAGCACCGTGTCCCACAGCTCCGACAGCCCGATGCCCTCCAGCGCGCTCATCGTCAAAACTGGTGGGCGCCATAGCGTGTCGCGCGGATACAGCAATCGAATGGCCCCGGCGAGCTCGCGTGCGGCGGCTTTCGCCTCGACGGCGTGGCTGCCGTCGGCCTTGTTGACCACGACGACGTCGGCCAGCTCGAGGACACCCTTCTTGATGCCCTGCAATTGGTCACCGGTACGCGCCAGCGTGAGGAACACGAAGGTGTCGACCATGTTGGCGACTGCCACCTCGGACTGACCCACACCCACCGTCTCGACGAGTACGACGTCGTAGCCGGCGGCCTCGAGCAGCACGATCGTTTCCCTGGTGGCCTTCGCCACTCCGCCCAACGTGCCCGACGTCGGCGACGGTCGGATGTACGCATCGGAGTGCACGGCGAGGCGTGCCATCCTGGTCTTGTCGCCGAGTATCGAGCCTCCGGTCCTCGTCGACGACGGGTCGACGGCGAGCACCGCAACCCGGTGGCCCTGCCCGATGAGGTACATGCCGAGCGCCTCGATGGTCGTCGACTTTCCGACCCCCGGTACCCCGGTGATGCCGACGTGCATGGCGCTGCCCGCCTCGGGCATCAGCTCCGTCAGCAGCAGCTGGGCCTGCTCCCGGTGGTCTGGCCTTGTCGACTCGACCAGCGTGATGGCCCGCGCCAGCGCGGCACGGTCACCGTGTGAAAGCGCCTGAGCGAGCTCCAGATTTCCATCCCGAGTCGCTTCGCTCCTACCCTCCGGAGCCGTCATTTACCCAAGGTCGTAACCCAACCGCTCGGCCAGCTTCTCCAGCAGGCCGATGGCTGCATCCGCGATCACGGTGCCCGGCGGGAAGATCGCCGTCGCGCCCGCCGCGTATAGCTCGTCGAAGTCGCCGGGCGGGATGACGCCGCCCACGACGACCATGATGTCGGGCCTACCCGCCTCAGCCAACGCGTCGCGCAGCGCAGGCACCAGCGTCAAGTGTCCGGCGGCCAGCGACGAGACCCCGACCACGTGGACGTCGTTGTCAGCGGCTTGGCGGGCCACCTCGTCGGGAGTGGAGAACAACGAGCCGACGTCGACGTCGAAACCGATGTCCGCGAACGCCGTCGCGATTACCTTCTGGCCCCGGTCGTGGCCGTCCTGACCCATCTTGGCCACCAGGATGCGCGGCCGGCGACCGTCGGCCTCGGCGAACTTCTCGACGAGTTCCGTTGCAGCAGTTACGTTGCTAACCTTGCCCACCTCATCCCGGTACACGCCCGCGATCGTGCGGATCTCGGCCTGGTGGCGTCCGTACACCTTTTCCAGCGCGTCGGAGATCTCACCCACCGTCGCCTTGGCGCGGGCCGCGTCGATGGCCAGGGCCAGCAGGTTGTTACCGAGCCCGTCCTCCCCCGCCAACCCCGAAGCGGCTGCCGCGCGGGTCAGTTCGGCCAATGCGGCCTGGGTGGCGGCCTCGTCGCGATCGGCGCGCAGTCGTTGCAGCTTCTCGAGCTGCTCGGTGCGCACGCGGCTGTTCTCGACCTTGAGCACCTCGATCTCGTGGTCGGAGTCCACCTGATACTTGTTGACCCCGATGACGGTCTGCTGACCGGAGTCGATGCGGGCCTGGGTGCGCGCTGCAGCCTCCTCGATGCGCAGCTTCGGAATGCCGTCATCGATCGCCTGCGCCATGCCACCGTGCTCGTCGACCTCGCGGAAGTGGGCGCGGACCTTCTCGGCCAGTTGGTGTGTCAGCCACTCGACGTAATACGAACCGCCCCATGGATCGATCGGGCGGGTCGTGCCGGACTCCTGCTGAAGGAGCAACTGGGTGTTGCGCGCAATGCGGGCGGAGAAGTCGGTCGGCAGCGCCAACGCCTCGTCCAATGCGTTGGTGTGCAACGACTGGGTATGGCCCTGCGTGGCCGCCATGGCCTCGATGCACGTGCGCGCGACGTTGTTGAAGGGGTCTTGCGCAGTCAGCGACCAACCCGACGTCTGCGAGTGCGTGCGCAGTGACAGCGACTTCTCGCTCTTAGGGTCGAACTTCGCGACCAGTTCGCTCCACAGCAGGCGACCCGCCCGCAGTTTTGCGACCTCCATGAAGAAGTTCATCCCGATGCCCCAGAAGAACGACAACCGGGGCGCGAACTTGTCTATCTCGAGGCCGGCGGCGAGGCCGGCCTTGATGTACTCGACCCCGTCCGCCAGCGTGTACGCAAGCTCGAGATCCGCAGTGGCTCCGGCCTCTTGGATGTGATAGCCGGAGATGGAGATCGAGTTGTACTTCGGCATCTTGGTGCTGGTGTAGCCGAAGATGTCGGAGATGATCCGCATTGAAGCCTTTGGCGGATAGATGTAGGTGTTGCGGACCATGAACTCCTTGAGGATGTCGTTCTGGATGGTCCCCGCGAGCTTCTCCGGTGGTACGCCCTGCTCCTCGGCAGCCGCGACGTACAGCGCAAGAATCGGCAGCACCGCGCCATTCATCGTCATCGACACCGACACCGCCGACAGGTCGATGCCGTCGAACAGCTGGCGCATGTCCAGAATGGAATCGATTGCCACCCCAGCCATTCCGACGTCGCCAGCGACGCGCGGATGGTCGGAGTCGTACCCACGGTGGGTGGCGAGGTCGAACGCCACCGAGAGGCCCTTCTGGCCTGCGGCGAGGTTACGGCGGTAGAACGCATTGGACTCCGCGGCGGTGGAGAAGCCCGCGTACTGGCGAATGGTCCACGGCTGGTTGACGTACATCGTGGGGTAGGGCCCGCGCACGAAGGGCGGCGCCCCCGGGAAGCTGTCCACCGGGTAACCCGCTGCGGCCGCGACGTCACGGTCGGCCTCGACGAACACCGGCTTGACGTCGATGCCCTCCGGAGTGGCCCAGGTCAGCTGCTCGGCGGTGTACCCGTGTGCGGCGGCGGCCGCGGCGACGTGCTCGCCGACAGCGGCTTCGGTCGCCGGTGTAGGCGTGCGCTCGCCGTGCAGTGGTACGTCGGCAAAGCTCGCAATGCTCGGCGTCACGCCCGGAGCCGCCTGGTCGGCGACATTGGATACAGCCATGTCAGGCCCCCAATCGGGTGAGCAGGGTCGACAGCGCATCGATCGCGTCGATCTTGGCGGTGAGATATTCGTCGGGCTTGCTTGTCGCGTCCGCGACCGCCTTCTCCGGACCGGCCAGGTAGACGTATGAAACACCCGCTGCGCGAGCGGCTTCCACGACGTCCGAGACGTCGGTTCCGTAGCGCGCATCGGTGCCGCAGATCACCACGGCGGCGGGCTGACCGGCAGCCGCGACGGCATCCGCCACTCCGGCAGCGTCGACGGTGCCGGGATTGACGGCCTCGACCCCTCCAGACGCCAGCAGATTGGCGGCGAACGTCGCACGGATGTTGTGCTCGGCGAGCGGCCCGATCGGAAGCAACACCGCTGCCGGCCGCGCCCCCTTGGCAGCGAGGTGGGCGTCGGACCGGTCTCGCAGCGCCTCGAAGTCAGCTGCGTACCTGACCACCAGGCCATCTGAATCAAGTTGCGGCAGCGGCGCTTCAGCGAGATTGGGATACTCGTTGACACCGGTGAGCGCGGTGCGGCGGTGCGCGATGTCGGCGCGGCGACGATCCGCCACCACCGAGATTTCGGCGACGACGTGGTCCCGGGCCTCGACGAACCCGCCTCGCGCTTCGATGTCCTGGAAGTGACTCCAGGCTTCTTCCGCGAGCCGTCGGGTCAGGTCTTCGACGTGCCAGGAACCGCCTGCGGGATCGATCACCCGGCCGATGTGGGATTCCTCGAGAAGTAGCAGCTGGGTGTTGCGCGCCATGCGGCGCGTGAAAGTCGTTGCAGTACCTGGCAGCCCACCGGGAATCGCAGCGTCGAGCGGAAGCACCAGCACGGTGTCGGCCCCGCCGACCCCGGCGGCAAAGGCGCCAAGCGTCGTGCGCAGCATATTCACCCAGGGGTCGCGCTGAGCCATCATCGGCAGCGACGTCACGGCGTGGATGGTGGCGTTCCCGGCCGTCGGCTCGCCCGCGACGTCGGCGACCCGGGCCCAGAGTTGGCGCGCCGCACGTAGTTTGGCGATGGTCATGAATTGATCATCATCGGCGGCGAAGCGGAAGCTGAGCTGCCGCAGCGCGTCCCGCACCGATAGACCGTTCGAGATGAGCAGACGGAGGTAGTCGACGCCTGCGGCGATGGCACCGGCGAGTTCCCACCCGGCGCTGGCACCGAGGTCGTGGAGGGCGGGGCCATCCACCGTGATCGCCCGCACGCCCCCGCCGAATTCGATTGCCTTGTTGGCGAAAGCGACGACGTCATCGACCTGCGGTCCCTGCGTGCCCGTCAGCGGCGCCGTGAACGGATCGCCACCAAGGTCGACCGAGAGTCGGGCCCGCCGTTCGTCGTCGAAGCCACTCACCAACGCCAGCACGGATTCCGACGCCGCGACGTAGTCGGCGCCGGCGTAGAGGATCACTGGGACCAGGTCGAGGAGCACCCCCTCCAGCAGTCGATCCACCGCGTTCGCGTCGACGCCACCCTGGCCTACTCGCAACGCCAGCGCGCTTACCCCGTCGGCGAGCGCGCCCAGCACGGCGCCGTTTCCTTCGGCTAGGTCGGACTGTCCGGCGATCGGGAAGGACTCGGCGACCTTCCACCCGGCCCGCACATCCCGAAGCGCGTCGCCACCGCGAACGAAGGGCCATTCACCAGGCAACGGAGGCTCTGGAAGCGCGTCAAGGACCGTATACAGCGGGCGAATCGGAAACCCGTCATAGGTCGGCGAGTCGAGTAGCCGCTCGGGTTCGACACCCAGGTCTGCTGGATCCTTGCGACTGCTCTTGGCCAGCACACCCGCCACTCCGGACCGCCACTGAGCAAGGTCCGCTTCGACGTCGCTGAGGCTTGCACTGGACCCGTGTCCGGACACCGGCATCTCCTGTTGTCGCTGCGTGTGAGTTAACACCCGGCCATCAGGCTAAATGATCGCCATCACGTCACGATCCGGCGGGCAGTGCGACGCGCGATCGCGACGGCACCAAGCACTGGAGTGTCCCCCGTACCCTTGGTAGACGTGAAGCCCGTAGTCAGCACGTTCCGCGCAGTACGCGCGGCAGTTGCTGCGACGGCAGCTCAGGTGCCCCGCCGCCGGATTGTGATGATCGCAGCGTTGATTGTGATCCTCGTCGCATTTGGGCTGCTGGCGCCCCTGCCCAGCGCGGTGCAACTCAGGGATTGGGCCACTTCGGTGGGTCCGTGGTTCCCGGTGGCGTTCTTCGCCGCGCACGTGGTGGTGACCGTGCTCCCGTTCCCGCGGACGGCGTTCACGCTCGCCGCCGGACTGCTGTTCGGTCCGCTGCTCGGCGTGTCGCTCGCCGTCACCGCAAGTACGGTCAGCGCGCTGGTGGCACTGCTGCTGGTGCGGGCCGCCGGATGGCACATGGAGCGGCTGGTCAGGCATCCGAGGGTGGACTCGCTGAACGCCAGACTGCAGGAACGCGGCTGGCCCACGGTGCTGTCCATGCGGATGATTCCGGCGGTGCCGTTCTCGGTGATCAACTACGCGGCGGGTTCGTCGGCGGTGCGGGTCCTGCCCTACACGTTGGCCACGTTCGTCGGATTGCTGCCAGGCACGGCCGCGGTGGTCATCCTCGGCGATGCCTTCACCGGCCACGTCAACCCACTGCTGGTCCTGATCTCGTTCGTCACTGCCTGCCTGGGCATCGCAGGACTGGCCTACGAGATCCGTACCCACCGGCGCAGTCACCAACCCGACGAAGCCGCGCAGCCTCCCGCCGAACCCGCCGTCACGCCCTGACCGACGGCCATTTCACGGTCAGGGCACTGCCAGCAGCGTGTAGGTCCTTCGATCCGTCAGCAGGGTCACTTCTGCCCGGCGGCACCGTGCCTAGGTACCGGCTGCGTGTACTCGCCGGGTCGCTGCGCCTGCTGTGACAGCGGCGCGTACTGCGGGGGTGCGTCGAGGACGCCCGCAACCGGGGTCCGAGCCTCGGCCACCGCCTGGGCGACGGCCTGCGCGATCTCGGGATCGGTCTTCGTGTTGAACCACTCGGCAACCTCGGCGGAGTCGTCCTCCGGCTTGGGTAGGTCTTCCTCGACCGGCGATGGCGTGTAACGGAAGACACCGTCGGTACCCGGCGCGCCGAGCATCTTGGTGAAGCCCTGCAGCGCGGTGCCGAAATCGCTTGGCACCAGCCAAACCTTGTTGGCCTCACCCTTGGCCATCAGAGGCAGGGTCTGCAGGTACTGGTAGGCCAGCATCTCTGGCGTCGGACGACCGGCCTTGATCGCCGCGAACGTCTTCTCGATCGCCTTCGCCTGGCCTTGAGCCTGCAGATAGGACGCGGCGCGCTCGCCCTGAGCGCGCAGCATGCGGGATTGCCGGTCAGCCTCGGCCGCCAGGATCGCGGCCTGCTTGGCGCCCTCGGCGGAGAGAATCTGAGCCTGCTTCTGCCCCTCCGCCTGCTTGATCGACGCCTCGCGGTTGCCCTCGGCGGTCAGGATCATGGCGCGCTTCTCGCGGTCGGCGCGCATCTGCTTTTCCATCGAGTCCTGGATGGACGGCGGCGGGTCGATGCTTCGCAGTTCGACACGCGCGACACGCAGCCCCCAGCGGCCGGTGGCCTCGTCGAGCACGCCTCGGAGCTGCCCGTTGATCTGGTCGCGCGACGTCAGCGCTTGTTCCAACGTCATGCCGCCGACCACGTTGCGCAGCGTGGTGGTGGTGAGCTGCTCGACGCCGACGATGTAGTTGCTGATCGCGTAGACCGCGGCCTTCGGTTCAGTGACCTGGAAGTAGACGACGGTGTCGATGTTGACCGTCAGGTTGTCCTCGGTGATCACGGGCTGGGGCGGAAAGGACACCACCCGCTCGCGCAGGTCGACCCTGGCGCGGATCTTGTCGACGAACGGCAACAGCAGCGTCAGCTGTCCTGACACCGTCTTGCTGTAGCGGCCGAGCCTCTCGATGACCGCGGCCTCGGCCTGCGGTATCACCTTGACTGACTTGGCGACAACGACGATCGCGAACAACACGAGTGCTATCACGAAGATCAGGACGACGACGGCTCCTGGATCCATTTGTTGGGCTCCTCCCCTATAGAAACTGCAGAAACTGCGAATTCAGCTCAGACGCTCTTGAAGACGACGGCGGTGGCGCCGTCGATGCGCATGACGGTGACGTGATCGCCCGGCTCGTAGACATCGTTGTCGTCGAGGGGCCGCGCCGTCCAGACTCCGCCATCGAGTTTTACCTGGCCCTCGTGGCGCGCGACCCGATCCAGTACCAGCGCGCTCTTGCCTTCGAGGGCCTTCATCGGCTCCGCGAGACCGGTGCCCGCGGCGAACCGCTTCCGCAGTGCCGGCCGCACGAGCAGCAGGAGCAGCACTGAGACGACGAGGAACACGATGCCGTCGACCAGGAAGGAATCGAAGGCGAGGTGCGCGCCAGCCGAGGCCACCGCGCCGCCACTGAGCATCAGCAGGAACAGATCACCGGTCAGCGCCTCCGCACCAGCCAAAACCAGCGCTGCGATGAGCCAGAACCAGGCTGCCATGACACCACCCTATCGCGTAGCCGACCGGACGAGTCCGTAACTATTACACTGCGATCATCATGTGGTGCCCAAGTGCTTCCCTCTCGGTGTGGGCCAACGCCTGGCTCGCAGGCGTTGCCGCGCCCGACGACGTCCTTGACGCGTTATCACTCTGGGCGCCAAGGCATTCCGTCACCGCCTATGATTCCGTTGCGGCAGGCAGCACGGGTTTGCCGTGGCCCGACCTCACCGACGCAGGGGCAGTCTCGCTGCTGCAGACCCTGCGCACGGCGGCAGGCCCCGCGACCGGAGCGCCCGCAATGGCCGTGGCACTGCCGGTGCCAGGGGACGTCCGCGGACTCGCGGCCGGTACCCAGTTCCAGGCTGACGCCATCACCGCCGGCGAGGCGCTGATCGTCGCACGTGGTGCATCCGAGGCGATCGGCCTTGTCCCGGACTTCGACTATGCCGACGACGAAGAAGACGAGGACTACGACCCCGAACCTCGCGCGCTGGCCTGGACCGTTTACTCGTTGCCCGGCGCGCCGGTGGGCGACCACCTCGACCTCGGCCAGGCGGAGTACGAACTGCGCTCGGCCGTGCGGTCGGCCGCCGACGCGCTCGGCACGCTGCGCGCAGGCGCGACGGGCGCCGACCTCGCCGACCCACGTGGCATGGTCGAGCAGATCCTGGAGTCCGGCCGGCTGCACCGCGCCCCCGACCATGCCCCCGAACGCGCGCTGCGCGTGCTTGAGAACGCCGCGCACGTCGACGCGATCATCGCGGTGAGCTCCGGCCTGATGCCCATCGGTCTGCAGTCATCCTCGGAGGTTCAGACCGCCAACGAGGCGCTTCGCCCGCTGGTAGGCGTCGTCCGGTCGGCGCGACTGGCAGCCGTCAGCGCGATCCTGCACTCGGCGTGGCAAAGGTAGCGACACAGCGCGGCGACGCCGCACACGGCTGACCGTCGACGTCATATCCGCACGCGGGCACGGGATCTCGACCAATGGCCCTGGCCTCGGTAGTTCCGATTCGCAATTCGTCGATGAGGTCGACGGCCAATCGCGCGAAACGTTCCTCCGCATTGGGGGTGGCGGTTCGCGCCAACACCACACCGGCAGCGTCAGCTTGCTCCTGCAGTTCGTTGTCGAGGTCCCACACCACCTCGATGTGGTCGGCGACGAACCCGATCGGGCAGACGATGACGGCCTTGGCGCCCGCCGCCGTCAGTTGCGAAAGTTGTTCGCCTACATCGGGTTCCAGCCACGGTATTTGAGGTGGGCCCGACCGCGACTGCCACACCTGGTCGTAGCGCTGGTAGCCCACCGCATCGGCGACCAGCCGGGTGGCGTACGCCACCTGCCTGCTGTAGAGCCGCGGACCGTGACGCTCGTCGGCAGCCACCGGAATCGAGTGGGCGGTGAACACGAGCGACGCATCGGCGCGCAGCTCGGCCGGCAAGCGTGCGGCCGCCGCAAGGATGGCATCGGCGAACATCTCGACGAACAGGGGATGGTCGAAGTACTGGCGGAGCTTGACGAGCTCCGGAGCACCGGCGCCGACCGAGGCACGCGCGCCTGCAATGTCCTCGACGTACTGGGTGCAGCTGGAATACCCGCCCCATGCGGACGTGGTGAACACCGCGGCGCGCCTGACCCCGTCGGCACGCATCTGCTCGACCGTGTCCGCGACGTACGGCGCCCAGTTGCGGTTGCCGAAGTAGATCGGGAGTGGGGTTCCACGGCTTTCGAGTTCAATCCCCAACTGGTCGATCAGGGCTCGGTTGATCCCGTTGATCGGGGACACGCCGTCGAAGTGCAGATAGTGCCGCGCCACGTCGTCGAGGCGCTCCGGTGGCACGTTCCGCCCGCGGGTGACCTGCTCCAGGAAGGGCCGCACCTGCTCCGGCCCCTCGGGACCGCCGAAGGACAGCAGCAGGACCGCGTCGAAGTCCATCAGAGGAGTTGCGTGCTCGCTCCACCGTCGGCGTAGACGATGGTTCCCGTAGTGGCGGGCAGCCATTCGGAGATCAGGGCGCACACCGTCTTGGCGACCGGCGTCGGATCCTTCATGTTCCAGCCCAGCGGTGCCCGCTGATCCCAGCCCTCTTCCAGCAGCTTGATCTGATCGCCCGCCTCATCGCCCAGTGCCCCACCGACGATGGCGCTCATCGCCAGTGTCCGGATCGGCCCCGCTGCAACGAGATTCGAACGCACACCGTACTGACCGGCCTCGCGCGCCACGAACCGGTTGACGGATTCGAGTGCACTCTTGGCCACCGTCATCCAGTTGTAGGCCGGCATGGCACGGGTGGGGTCGAAGTCCATGCCGACGATGCCGCCGCCGCTGTTCATGATGGGCAGCAAGGCCTTGGCCAGCGCCGCGTAGGAGTACGCCGAGATGTGGATGCCCTTGGCCACGTCCGCGTACGGGGCATCGAAGAACGGGTTGATGCCCATTCCGGTCTGCGGCATGAAGCCGATCGAGTGCACGACTCCATCGAGCTTGTTGCCCTCGCCGATGACCTCGGTGACCCGCGCGCCCAGCGTGCCGAGGTGCTCCTCGTTCTGAACGTCGAGTTCGAGCAGCGGCGCCGGCTTCGGGAGCCGATCGGCGATGCGCTGGATCAGCTTCATCCGGTCGAACCCGGTCAACACGAGTTCGGCGCCCTGCTCCTGCGCGACGCGCGCGATGTGAAACGCAATCGACGAGTCAGTGATGATGCCCGTGACGAGGATGCGCTTGCCCTCGAGTAGCCCTGTCATATCTGTGTTTTCTCCTCTAGCCCATGTCTTCTTAGTGGCCCATGCCCATGCCGCCATCGACCGGGATCACCGCACCGGCGATGTAACTCGCATCCTCGGACGCCAGGAAGCTGACCGCCCCTGCGACCTCCTCGGCGGTGCCGACGCGCTTCGCCGGGATGAACTCCAGCGCCCCGGCCTGGATTCGATCATCCAGCGCCCTGGTCATTTCGGTGTCGATGTAGCCAGGCGCCACCACGTTCGCGGTGACCCCGGCCTTGGACAGCTCCCTGGAGATCGAGCGGGCCATGCCGATCAGTCCGGCCTTGGCGGCCGCGTAGTTGGCCTGGTTGCCGATACCCCACATACCCGAGACCGAACCGATGAAGATGATCCGGCCGAATCGCTTGCGCTGCATGCTCCGCGACGCCCGCTGCGCAACCCGGAACGCCCCGGTGAGGTTGGCATTGATGACATTTTCGAAGCGCTCCTCGGTCATCCGGATCAGGAACGCATCCTGGGAGATGCCGGCGTTGGACACCAGTACCTCTACCGCACCCTGGTGCTCTTCGACCTCCGTGAACGCGCGGTCGACGGCCTCGTTGTCGGTGACGTCGCATTCCACGCCGAACAGTCCGTCCGGAGCACCCGAACCGCGGTGGGTGACCGCGACCTTGTGACCGTCGGCGGCGAGCCGCTGGGCGATGGCCAAGCCGATGCCGCGGTTGCCGCCGGTGACGAGAACGGAGCGCGAAACGAACTCAGGCATGCCCGCCAACCTATCGCCTTAGCTAGCCGGCCCGGAAATCGACTTCGGCGGGCAGGAGCGAAGCGACCCGGGATCGGCTTCAGCGGGCAGGAGCGAAGCGACCCGGGATCAACCAGGAAGACGACGGTTGATCAGCAGCGCCACCACCGCAGCCAAGGCGAGCACGAGCGACCCCAGCCGCAGCCAGCCCACGCTGGCGTCGCCCTTTTGGGTCTCGTACCCGATCTGCTCCTGAAGCGACGTGAAGACGTCCTTGAGCTGCTCGAGACTCGACGCCGTGTACGCCTCACCGCCGGAGTACTCCGCGATCTTCCTGAGCATTTCGTCGTCGACGGGGACCGGCTGTCGTTGGTCGTTGATCTCGACGTAGCCGTACTGGGTACCGAACGACACCGTCGATATCGGGACGCCTTGGTCGTGGGCCGTCCGCGCCGCGGTGTACGCGCCCTTCGGGTTCGTCGGATTCGACGGCACCGTCTCCTTGCCGTCGGACATCAGCACAATGCGCGCAGGCGGTGGGGTGTCACCACCGCCGATCACTGCACCGACGGTGGCAATCGCCTGCAACGCGGTGAAGATGGCCTCGCCGGTCGCGGTGCGGTCGGCGAGTTGCAGCTTGTCGATGGCGGCCTTGGTGGCGTCGCGGTTGACGGTCGGCTGCACGAGCACCGTGGCCGTGCCTGCATACGCGATGAGGCCGAGGTTGATCCCTGGCGTCAACTGCTCGGCGAACTGCTTGGCCGCCTCTTGCGCCGCCACCAGCCTGCTCGGCGCGACGTCGGTGGCGCGCATCGACTGCGACACGTCGATCACCAGCATCACGACGGCGCGGTTACGGGGAATCCGGACGTCGTTGGTGGGACCTGCCATCGCCACGGTGAACAACGTCAACGACAACACCATCAAAATGGCCGACAGATGGCGCCAGCGGGTGGGCCGTTTCGGCGCGACGCTCTCGAGCAGCTCCATGTTGGCGAAGCGCAGGACGCGTTTGTGGCGGGCCCGCTGCACGACGACGTACAGCGCGACCAGGCCGAGCACCACCAGGAAGAAGAGGAAGAACAGCGGGTGTGCGAAACCCGAGAGGCTCAGCGGTCCGAGCAGCGGTAATGTCATGTGCAGCTTGCCATTTCAGTCTTATCGATTCAGTCGGATCCGAGTGCACCAAGCGCTGCAAGCGCTCATCGCAACGCACCCCGGCGCCTACTCGCCACGAACTTCACTACGTCGGCGATCCAGTCCCGGTCGGTCCGCAGTGTCAGCAGCGGCGCATTGCACCGGCGCAACGTGCGAGCCACCTCGGCGCGGTGGGTCGCCGCGGCCCTTTCGAAGTCGGAGCGCAGCTGCTGGTCGATGGTGAACTCGCGGGTGACCCCCGACTCGGTGTCCTGAAGGATGACGTCCCCGACGTCTGGGAGTTCGACGTCGCGGGGGTCGACGATCTCGATGCCGAGCACCTCGTGGCGTCCGGCGATGGCCCGCAGCGGTCGCATCCAGTTGATCGGACCGAGGAAGTCGCTGATGATCACCGCCATACCGCGCCGTCGTTCGGGGCGGCGCAGCGCGTCGATGGCGATCGCCAGGTCGCCGCGGACGCCGAGTGGCGCCTTGGGCATGGTGGCGATGGCACGCAACAGCTCTTGCTCGTGCATGCGGCCCGAGAGTGCGGGCACCCGCTTGGTCGACTCGCCGTTGGTGACGATCGCACCGAGCCGGTTGCCACCACCGCTGTTGAGGAACGCGATGGACGCGGCCGCCGCAACGGCGAGGTCGCGCTTCTCGCATCCGGCCGTGCCGAAGTCCAGGCTGGCCGACACATCGACCACCAGCCAGGTTTCGAGCTCACGGTCGACGATCATCTGACGGACGTGCGGGTGGGTGGTGCGCGCCGTCACTGACCAGTCCATCCGGCGCACGTCGTCGCCCGGTTGGTAGAGCCGCGCCTCCCCTGCTTCGGAGCCCGGCCCTGGCATCAGCCCCTGGTGGTCACCGTGCAGCACCCCGTCGAGCTTGCGACGCACGGTCAGCTCCAGCTTTCGCAACGCCGCCGAGAGTGCGGGGTCGCGAATCTCGCCGCGTTGCAGGGACGGTAGGTCGACCGCCCGCTTTGGCGACTCGGTCACCGACCGCCAGCCGCAGCCGCCGCGGTGGGCATTGCGGGCGCTACCGAATGACCTTGCTGCGGAATGGCATTCACCTGCGGCAGGGCTACGGTCTGCATGATCCGGCTGATGACGGTTTCGGAGGTGATCTCGTCGGCCAGCGCGTCATAGGTCAGGACCAGACGATGGCGAAGTACATCGGGGATGACCTCGACGACGTCTTGCGGGATCACGTAGTCGCGCCCACGGATCAACGCCAACGCCCGCGACGCCGCGATGATGCCCAGCGAGGCACGCGGAGACGCTCCGTAGGCGATCCACGCCTTGGCGTCCGGCATACCGAACTTCTCGGGCTCGCGGGTAGCCGTCACGATGCGTACGACGTAGTCGACCAGGGCGTGGTGGACGAAGTTGTTGGCGGCGACGCCCTGCAACCGGAGCAGGTCGGTCGTGTCGAGGATCTGCTTGGGGGTGGGCGGCGTCACGCCCATCCGGTAGATGATCTCGCGCTCTTCCTCGGGCGACGGGTAGTCGACATTCAGCTTGAACAGAAAGCGGTCACGCTGCGCCTCTGGAAGCGCGTAGACGCCTTCCTGCTCGATCGGGTTCTGCGTGGCCATGACCAGGAATGGGCTCGGCAGCGGGAACGTCCTGCCACCGATGGACACCTTGCGCTCCGCCATGACCTCCAGCAGTGCGGACTGCACCTTGGCCGGTGCACGGTTGATCTCGTCGGCGAGCAGGAAGTTGACCATCACGGGTCCGACCTCGGTGTCGAACTCTTCCTTGCCGACGCGATAGATGCGGGTACCGATGATGTCGGTGGGCACCAGGTCAGGCGTGAACTGGATGCGGGCGAACGTGCCGCCGACCACCTTGGCGAAGGTCTCCACCGCAAGGGTCTTGGCGACGCCGGGCACGCCTTCCAGCAGCACGTGGCCCTTGGCCAGCAGGCCGACCAACATTCTTTCGACGAGCAGGTCCTGACCGACGATGATGCGCTTGACCTCGAAGATCGCCCGTTCCAGAGTGTGCACCTCGCCCTGCAAGCCGCCGGAGGGAGGCGGGGGCTGCTGGGGACCGGGGGGATAACCCTGCGCCGGGCCCGGGCCGGAATTGGCTCCGGCGCCCTGCGGCGGCCCACTCGGTGACGTCATTCAGTTCCTCCCACTTAGTTCAGTTCCGCCGATGTTCAAATCCGACGATGTTCATTTCCGACGTTCATTTCCGACGTTCGATCCAGACGAACTGGACATGGTGGCGCCAGAGCCACTCGGCGGACGCTCGCCACCAACTATTCCAGGCAGTTCGGAATCCGTCGACGTCACCCGCCAGCTATCAGGTTCCCATCAGGATTCGATGAACCGGACCAGGTGCGGCGACATACCAGCGGTACGCACCGGGCTCACCGTGACCTTTCCGGCACTACCCGACGCTTCGAGCATCTTGCCGCCGCCAAGGAAGATGGTGACGTGCTGGCTACCGCCGGGGCCGTAGAAGATCAGATCGCCGCGCTTGGCCTGCGATGGCGCGATCGGCCGCCCGGAGTTGTATTGGTCGCCCGAGTACTTCGGGATCGAAACGCCGACGCCCGCGAACGCGTACCGGGTGAAGCCCGAACAGTCGAAGCCGATCTTGCCCGTGTCGTAGTCGACACCCTCGCTGGGACCGTTGAGCGACCCGCCGCCCCACGAGTACGGCACACCCATCTGCGAACCGCCGCGTCGGATCACGTACTCGATCGCCGCGGGCCCGCGCACCCGACCGCCCGGCAGCGCTGCCGGCGCACTGCCGCCCAGTCCGATGCTGGACAGGAACTGCTGACCGAGGCTCTGGGTCGTCTGCAGCGCGATCGCGCTCGCCTGGAACGACGCGTTGGCGATCGCGACCGGGTCGCCGGGGGCACCCGAACTGACGATCTTCGGAAGCGTCGGGTCCCACTGCCCGTCGCCGGGGTCCGCTGCGGCAGGTACCGCAGCGCCGACCATCAGCAGGAGCGCGCACGCCGCTGAGGCGAACACGTTGGCACGACGAAACACGTTGAAGCGCAAAGAAACCACCATCAGTATTCGATGTATCGGATGACGTACGGCGTCATGCCGCTGGTCCGGACCGGCGAGATATGGACGTCCGAACCGGTATAGGGCGCTTCCAACATCTGCCCGTTGCCGAGGTACAGCGTCACGTGCTGCGCGCCACCGGGCCCGTAGAAGATCACGTCGCCACGCCGCATCTGCGACGCCGGGATCTTGCGGCCCAGGTCGTATTGCGCACCCGAGTAGTGCGGCAGCTTGATGCCTACTCCGGCGAAGGCGTAGAGGATCAGGCCCGAGCAATCGAATCCGGTTGTGCCAGCGCCGGAGTCGATGCCCCGACTGGGTCCGGCCGCGGTGCCGCCACCCCACGAGTAAGGCACGCCCATCTGTGAGCCCGCGCGTTGGATCACGTACTCCGAGGCCTGCCTGCCGTAGACGCGAGGAATGGCGCCGTTGGTGTATCCGGTCTGGGTGGGGACCAGCCCGAGCTTCTGCAGGAAGCTGTGCCCCATCTGGCTGGTGAGTTGCGACGACGTAGTGGCGTAGCCGAGTAGCTGGTTGATGATGGCGACCGGGTCACCGCTGACGAACGCGCTGGGGATTGCGGGCAGCGTCGGGTCCCACTGGGTGTCCCACTGCGAAGGCCCGGCAGCGGCGGCGGCCGGGGCGCGATCCCAGTTCGCCGATGCGTTGGCTGCGTCCGGGCCGGACGCCGTCGCCGCGCCGGGCGCAGCGGTGCCGTTGCCGGCCGGTGCCGACCATTGGCGCGCCTGATCGAGCTTGGCCTGTGCCGCGGCCCGCTCGGAGCTGAGCCGATCCAACTCGGCCTTCTGCGTGCCGAACGTCTGTTGCACCTGGGTCAGTGCGGCGACTGCGGCATCTTGACTCGACTGCGCCGCGACGACGGCCCCATCGGCCTTCTGCTTGGCGAGCCGGGCGGCGGACTCTCTGTTGACCTGTTCGGTGCGGGCCTGTCGCAGATCGGTCATGGCCTGCTGAGTACTCATCGAAAGGGTCTGCCCTGCCGAAGCGGTGTCAAGGGCGTCGGCGGGATCGCTGGCCATCAGATAGGAGCCCGAAGGGCCGTTCACGTAGGTCGACGCGGCGAAGGTGTCGAAACGCGCTTGGGCCGCTGCGATATTGGCATTGGCATCGCTGAGCCCGGTTTGGCTCGCGTCGATCTCCTGCTGCGCCGTGGCCGCTGCATCGCGTGCCGTCTGGACGTCGACCAACGACTTGTTGATGCTCTCCTGCTGGCCCTGGATCTGCGCGCCGAGGTCTTGCAGCTTCTGGTTTGCGTTCGCGACGGCCGCGACGAGCGTGGCGAGGCCTTCGGAACTACCCGGTTCGGCGGTGGCACTGCCAACACCATTCGCGAAGAGGGAGGCGACGAGCACGGCGAACGCGAGCGAGCCTGCACCGACGCGGCCGAGAAACCGCAACGCAGAGTCGCGAGGGGTGCGTCTCGAGATGCATCTCATCGGGCTGAAGTCTCCTAAGGCTCGACGCGAACCTGACCTTCACGATTCGTCGTAGGCCTGTGGTCGCAGAAGTCACATGAGTCACAACTGCAACAACAGATATCTTCTGCACCGTACGTCACATCAAGCGCCAAAGAAACGTTCGTCACGAATTACAAACATGTAATTGAACGAAGCGTTATCGAATGGAGATGTTCGATTTGCGCAAGGGCGCGAATTTACTAGTTCGACGGTGGCACAGGCGATTCAGCACCCGTCGACCGCTTGGCCCGAACCTGCAGCATGCGAGTCGCGGCGGCGGCCAACGCGACGGCGACGACGAGCACGATCGTGAATGAAGTCCACGGAAAATGGGGAGTCGTCAGCTCGTTGACGAAATTCTGCGATGCCACCACCGGATTGCCCGAAATCTTCGCCACGTCCTGGCCGGCCTCGAGCGTGACGCGGTCGAATACCGGGCTGGAAGTACCGGCGAACGTCGGGCTGATGACGAGCACGGTCGCCCCTGGATATTCGTGAGCGACCGCAGTGGCGACGTCCCGCAGCGGAGTGTCGATTCCCGGGTTCTCACCGAGCACCACGACCTTCAGATCGATGCCCTTCGCCTTGGCGTTGGTGACCACCTGGGCCAACCCGGCGCGGTCGGCCGTCGCAGGCGCACTCACGCCGTCCTTCCCGACCTCGAGCACGACCTTGTCCATGCACGCGTCGACCGGCGTCGTATTGGGATCCAACCCGACCGTGCCGCAGACCTGATTGGGGATGAAGAGCGGTAGGCCCGGAGACGTCACGTCAGAGAAGGTACGCCAGCGCGCCCCTGCGGACTGGCAACACGCGCTCATGGGGACAACACTGGAGCCGGCCTGCGGTGGTTTACAGGACAAGCGTACTGTTAGAATCGGATGCGCCGTCGACACAGCCCGTCGCGGCGAGAACTACACCGGGAGTTGATGTGACCAGCGTTAATTCATTCTCCGCTCACGACACCTTGAAGGTTGGCGATGAGAGTTACGAGATCTACCGACTGGATGCCGTACCCGGCACCGAGAAGCTCCCGTACAGCCTGAAGGTGCTTGCCGAAAACCTGTTGCGCACCGAGGACGGCGCCAACATCACCAAGGAACACATCGAGTCCATCGCGAACTGGGATCCGACGGCCGATCCGAGCATCGAAATCCAGTTCACCCCGGCCCGGGTGATCATGCAGGACTTCACCGGCGTGCCGTGCATCGTCGACCTCGCCACCATGCGCGAGGCGGTCGGCGATCTGGGCGGAGATCCCAACAAGGTCAACCCGTTGGCACCGGCCGAGATGGTGATCGACCACTCGGTGATCGTCGACGTCTTCGGCAAGCGCGACGCCTTCGAACGCAACGTCGAAATCGAATACGCCCGCAACGGCGAGCGCTATCAGTTCCTGCGTTGGGGCCAGGGCGCCTTCGACGACTTCAGCGTGGTGCCTCCTGGCACCGGCATCGTGCACCAGGTGAACATCGAATACCTGGCCCGCACCGTCATGGTCAGGGACGGCGTGGCCTATCCCGATACCTGTGTCGGCACCGACAGCCACACCACGATGGTCAACGGCCTCGGCGTGCTCGGCTGGGGCGTCGGTGGCATCGAAGCCGAGGCCGCCATGCTGGGTCAGCCGGTCTCGATGCTCATCCCCCGCGTCGTCGGCTTCAAGCTCAGCGGCGAGATCAAGCCGGGCGTGACCGCCACCGACGTGGTGCTCACCGTCACCGAGATGCTGCGCAAGCACGGCGTGGTCGGCAAGTTCGTCGAGTTCTACGGCAAGGGCGTCGCCGAGGTGCCGCTGGCAAACCGCGCCACGCTGGGCAACATGAGCCCCGAATTCGGTTCCACCGCAGCAATCTTCCCGATCGACGACGTCACGGTCGACTACCTGCGGCTGACCGGCCGCACCGACGCGCAGCTCGCGCTCGTCGAGGCGTACGCCAAGGCACAGGGCATGTGGCACGACCCGACCAAGGAGCCGGTGTTCTCCGAGTACCTCGAGCTCGACCTCGGCGACGTGGTGCCGTCCATCGCCGGGCCCAAGCGTCCGCAGGACCGGATTCTGCTGTCGGAGTCCAAGATCGCGTTCCGCAAGGACATCCACAACTACGTCGAGGAGAACCACCCGACGCCAGAGACCAAGCTCGACGAGGCCGTCGACGAGTCCTTCCCGGCAAGCGATTCGGTGTCGTTGTCCTTCGCCGAAGAAGATTCAGTCGACGTGACGCCCAGCGCGGCCAACGGCTCGCACGGCAGGCCGAGCAAGCCGGTCAAGGTGCGCTCCGACGAACAGGGCGAGTTCGTCCTCGATCACGGCGCGGTAGTCGTCGCCGCGATCACGTCGTGCACCAACACGTCGAACCCCTCGGTGATGCTTGGCGCGGCACTGCTGGCCCGCAACGCCGTCGAGAAGGGCCTGACCTCCAAGCCGTGGGTCAAGACGTCGATGGCGCCGGGCTCACAGGTGGTCAGCGACTACTACGACAAGGCCGGGGTCTGGCCGTACCTGGAGAAGCTGGGCTTCTTCCTGGTCGGCTACGGCTGCACCACGTGCATCGGCAACACCGGTCCGCTGCCTGACGCGATCTCGAAGGCGATCAACGACAACGACCTCTCGGTGACCGCGGTGCTCTCGGGCAACCGCAACTTCGAGGGCCGCATCTCCCCCGACGTCAAGATGAACTACCTGGCCTCGCCGCCGCTGGTCATCGCGTACGCGCTCGCGGGCACGATGGACTTCGACTTCGAGACCGAACCGCTCGGTCAGGACAACGACGGGAATGACGTTTTCCTGAAGGACATCTGGCCGTCGTCGAAGGAGATCTCCGACGTCATCGCGTCGTCGATCGACAGGAAGATGTTCACCGACAGCTACGCCGACGTGTTCAAGGGTGACGAGCGCTGGCGGAACCTCCCCACCCCGGAGGGCAAGACGTTCGACTGGGACCCGAAGTCGACGTACGTGCGCAAGCCACCGTACTTCGACGGCATGCCCGCCGAGCCGGAGCCCGTCACCGACATCAAGGACGCCAGAGTACTTGCACTGCTTGGTGATTCGGTCACCACCGATCACATCTCCCCCGCGGGCAACATCAAGGCGGGTACTCCCGCGGCGCAGTACCTCGAGGAAAACGGCGTCGCCAAGTTGGACTACAACTCCTACGGCTCGAGGCGCGGCAACCACGAGGTGATGATTCGCGGAACGTTCGCGAACATCCGGCTCAAGAACCAACTGCTCGACGACGTCTCGGGCGGCTACACCCGCGACTTCACTCAAGATGGCGGGCCGCAGGCGTTCATCTACGACGCGTCGCAGAACTATGCGGCGCAGGGCATTCCGCTGGTGGTGCTGGGCGGCAAGGAGTATGGGTCCGGTTCTTCGCGGGACTGGGCGGCCAAGGGCACCAGCCTGCTGGGCGTGCGCGCGGTCATCACCGAGTCGTTCGAGCGCATTCACCGATCGAACCTGATCGGCATGGGCGTCGTCCCGCTGCAGTTCCCCGCTGGAGAATCGGCGGCGTCGCTCAAGCTGGACGGCACCGAGACGTTCGACATCTCGGGCGTCGAGGCCCTCAACGAGGGCAAGACGCCAAAGACCATGCACGTCACCGCTACCAAGGGTGACGGCAGCAAGGTCGAGTTCGACGCCGTTGTCCGCATCGACACTCCTGGAGAAGCGGACTACTACCGCAACGGCGGCATCCTGCAGTACGTGCTGCGGAACATGCTGAAGGCGAACTGACGATCGCGGCCAGGCGCCTAGTAGAGAAGACGGTTCGTTGCCTCGGGTGACCGACGACCATCTGGCGGCACGGCGCCGCCAGATTCTCGACGGCGCGCGACGGTGTTTCGCGGAGTACGGCTACGAAAAGGCGACCGTGCGGCGGCTCGAGCAGATCATCGGGCTGTCGCGCGGCGCCATCTTCCACCACTTTCGCGACAAGGACACGCTGTTCTTCGAGCTTGCGCGCGAGGACGCGGAGCGAATGGCGGACGTGGCGTCCCGCGAAGGCTTGATCCAGGTGATGCGCGACATGCTGGCCGCTCCCGAGCAGTTCGACTGGTTGGCCACCCGGCTGGAGATCGCGCGAAAGTTGCGCACCGATCCCGACTTTCACCAAGGTTGGGCCGAGCGGTCAGCCGAACTGTATGCGGCTACCACTGAGCGGTTGCGCAAGCAGAAGCAGGCTGGCCGGCTGCGTGACGACGTCCCGAGCGAAGTGCTGCATACGTACCTTGATCTGGTTCTCGACGGACTCGTCGCCCGACTTTCGTCCGGTGATGATCCCGAGAAGCTCAGTGCCGTACTAGATTTGGTCGAGGCATCGGTACGTCAGGCAGACTGACGTCGTGACCGGTGGTTGGGCCCGCCGCGACTGCGCATGGTCGTGCCCGACTCACGCAACATGCTGTGTATCGACCCGTACGATCGCCCGGTGGAGGCCACCAGCGAACGAATGCTTGCCCCATTTTCATACGCGCGGCGCAACTCGGTGAGCAGCTCGTCCCGCGACAGGTTTAACTCAGTCATAGACCTCTCCCCAATCGCCCCATGGGGACCCGGTTACCCAACCCAGCTACCGGTTAATCACGCGAAGCGAAAATGCAGCAAACCCGGTGGTAGATCGGGTTGGGGTCGGCCTCAGGCCAATTCGATGAGGTCGCGGTACTCGTCGGACCAGTAGTCCTCGGTCCCGTCGGGCAGCAACACCACTCGCTGCGGGTCGAGCGCTTCCGCCGCACCCGGGTCGTGGGTGACCAGGACCACCGCACCGACATAGCTGCGCAGCGCGTCGAGGACCTGTTCGCGAGAGGCGGGGTCCAGGTTGTTCGTCGGCTCGTCGAGCAGCAGCACATTCGCCGTCGATGCGACGAGTCCAGCTAGGGCCAGCCGGGTCTTCTCGCCACCAGACAGTGTGCCCGCGGGCTGGTCGAGCTGAGGGCCGGTGAACATGAAGGCTCCCAGCAGGCTACGGAGATCCTGTTCGCCGGTATCCGGAGCGGCATGCCGGATGTTCTCCCACACCGACGCCAATCCGTCGATGGTGTCGTGTTCCTGGGCGAAGTAGCCGAGCTTGAGCCCGTGGCCGGGCTCTACCGCGCCCGCGTCAGCGGTCTCGGCTCCCGCGAGGATGCGCAACAGCGTGGTCTTGCCGGCACCGTTGAGGCCGAGAATGACCACGCGCGAGCCCTTGTCGATCGACAGGTCGACGCCGGTGAAGATCTCCAGTGACCCGTAAGTCTTGGTCAATCCCTTGCCGACCAGCGGGGTGCGGCCGCACACGGCAGGGGTGGGGAACCTGATCTTCGCCACCCTGTCGGCCACTCGCTCCTCGTCCAACGAGGCCATCATCCGATCGGCACGGCGCAACATGTTCTGGGCGGCAACGGCTTTGGTGGCCTTGGCGCCCATCTTGGCGGCCTGCGTGCGCAGTGCGCCTGCCTTGCGCTCGGCATTCGCGCGTTCGCGCCGCCTGCGCTGCTCGTCGGTGGCGCGGGCGTCCAAGTACTTCTGCCAGCCCATGTTGTAGACGTCCGCCTCGCCACGGACGGCGTCGAGGAACCACACCCTGTTGACGACGTCGGCGAGCAACTCGACGTTGTGGCTGATGACCACCAGACCACCGGTATGGCTCTGCAGGAAGGCCCGCAACCAGCCGATCGAGTCGGCGTCGAGGTGGTTGGTCGGCTCGTCGAGCAGCAGCGTGGTGTCCGACCCGGAGCCGGTGTCCGATGCGGCGAACAGGATGCGGCTGAGTTCGACACGGCGCCGCTGTCCACCAGAGAGGGTGCGCAACGGCTGCGTCAGCACCCGTTCCGGCAGGCCGAGACTCGCGCAGATCCGGCCCGCTTCGCTCTCCGCGGCGTATCCACCGAGCGCGGAGAACCGCTCCTCGAGTTCCCCGTAGCGGCGTACCGCCTTGTCGCGCGCGGTGTCGTCGGCGACCTCGGCCATGATCGCCTGCTGCTTCTCCAAGTCGGAGAGCAGCGTGTCGAGCCCGCGCGCAGAGAGCACGCGGTCGCGGGCCAGCATGTCTAGGTCACCCTCCCGGGGATCCTGTGGGAGGTAACCGATCTCACCGGTGCGTTCTATCGTGCCGGCATACGGTTCGCCTTCGCCGGCGAGGATGCGCATCGTGGTGGTCTTGCCGGCGCCGTTGCGACCGACGAGCCCGATGCGATCGCCTGGCTGAATTCGCAGGGCCGCGCCGTCGATGGACAGCAGCGTGCGCGCTCCGGCGCGGACCTCGAGGTCCGTTGCGGTGATCACGCTGCACTCCTAATTCGTCTTACTTGTCTAAGTCTTACTTATCGTCGGTGAAGACTGCGGGTCGCTTCTCGGCGCGCGCAGCGACCGCTTCCTCGAAATTGGCGGTAAGTAACCGAACGAACAATTGACCCAGGCCCTCGGCCTGCATATGACCTTCCAGGCTACCGGCGTCCAGTCCACTCCAGAGCGTGCGCTTGGTCAACTCGATTCCAGGTCGCGAAAACGAGGCGATGCGCTCGGCCAGCTGATAGCAGGCCCCGAGCAGCTCGTCGTCGGGCACGGCGCGGGACACCAATCCGATTCGTTCAGCCTCGGCGGCGTCGATGTCACGGCCCGTGAGCATTGCCTCGAACGCCCGCGACGTACCTATCGCCCGAGGTAGCAGGTACGAGAGCCCAAGTTCGCTCGCCGTCAACCCGTTGTTGATACCCGCCGCGCGGAAGTACGCACTCTGGGCCGCGAGCCGGATGTCGCAGGCCAACGCCAAGCACAAACCACCGCCGATGGCCGCCCCGTTCACCGCGGCAATGACCGGCTGATGCAGCTTGCGTATGGCGAGAATCACGTCGTCGAGCACTTCCATCGACCGCAGCGCGAAGCTGGGCCGGGTCAATCCGTCGACATGCGGCACCGAGCCGGCCGACTTGTGATCGGCGCCCGAGGAGAATCCGCGCCCGGCCCCGGTGAGCACGACCACCCGGGTCTCGTTGTCGACGTTCAGTTCGTCGAGAACCTTCTTGAACGGCACCATGACGTCGAACGCCATCGAATTCATCCGCTCGGGCCTGTTCAGGGTCACCAACGCCACGTGGGGCTGCGGATACTCGACCAGTACCAGCGGGTTTTGCTCGCTCACGAAGTGCACGCTATCGCGTGCGTGCCATCAGGCCTGTTCGGACTCCGCCTGTGCGGCGATGGCGGCTTCGATGTCCAGGTCCTTGAGCTGCGAGATGATGCCGTCGAGCTCCTTCGCGGGCAGCATGCCCGAGTGTCGAAAGACCATGTGGCCCTTCTTGAACGCCATCAGCGTCGGGATCGCCTGGATCTCCGCGGCCGACGCGAGGGCCTGCTCGGCCTCCGTGTCCACCTTCGCGTGGACGACGTCGGGATGCTTGTCTGACGACGCCTTGAAGGTCGGTGCGAACGCCTTACACGGGCCGCACCATTCCGCCCAGAAGTCGACCAGCACGATGTCGTTGTCGTTGATGGTGTCGTTGAACTGCTCAGCAGTGATGTCTTGCGTACTCACGTCTCTCCCAACGTTGTGGTTGACCTGGTTGTTCCCAGTATGTGGTCAGCTCAGCTGCGCCAGCGCGACCTCGGCGTCGAATCCATTGAACCCATCCAGGGCGTCGTCGCGCAGCCGGTTCACCCACGCCGGGTCGGCGAGCAGGGCCCGTCCGATGGCCACCACGTCGAATTCTCCGGCCTGGAACTGATCGAGCAACCGGTCGACTGGCGCGGGCGAGATATGCCCCCCGGGGGCGCCCGGCGTGAACTCCGTCTCCAGGCCGACCGAGCCGACCGCAATGACCGGCACGCCGGCGACCTTCTTGGTCCATCCGGGCAGGCTCAGTCCGGGGTGCGCGTCCGGGAAGGCCGGCGTGTAATGCCGTCGAGTGGACGGGTGAAAGACGTCGACGCCCGCGTCGACGAGCGGCGATAGCAGCTCCTGCAATTCCGTGGGATTTTCGACAATCGACGCGGCGTAATCGGTCTGCTTCCACTGTGAGAACCGGAAGATGATCGGGAAGTCGGGGCCGACGGCCGTCCGCACCGCGGCCACCACCTCGGCCGGGAAGCGGGTGCGTTCGGACAGGCCGCCACCATAGCCATCGGTGCGAAGATTCGTTCTTTCCCACAGGAATTGATCCAGCAGGTAGCCATGCGCGCCATGCAACTCGACGGCGTCGAAGCCCAGCTCGCGCGCCGTTCGGGCAGCTCGGGCGAACAGGTCGGCGACGGCGCCGAGTTCTTCGGTCCGCAACGCGCGGCCCTTGGGACCGAGCCCGTCGACGCCGGAGGGACCGACCGGGGTGACGCCGTCGGCATCGTCGCGGCGGGCGCCCTGGTGCCACAACTGCGCGGCAATGGTGCCACCCGCACCGTGCACGGCGTCCACCACGCGACTCCATCCAGCGAGCACGTCGTCCCCGGCAAGGGTCGGGATGGCGTACGGGTACCCCGCCGCCGGGTCGGGTAGCCGGACGCCTTCGGTGATGATCAGGCCGACCCCGCCCGCGGCGCGCTTGCGGTAGTACTCGGCGACGTCCGCGCCCGGGATGCCGCCAGGGGACGCCTGGCGGGTCATCGGGGCCATCGCGAACCTATTGGGCACCGTCAACGAGCGGACCGTCCACGGCTGGAAGAGGTCGCTTACGCGTTCGTCGTATGTCACGTGGTGGTCCAACGCGCGACGCCAGGCCGCGATTCCGTTGGACTCACCCTGATTCCAGCAACGTCCGGCCGCGCATCAGGAACGCGCCGATGTCCGCGGCCAGTTCGTCGACGTCGTGGGCTGGATCCAGGGGCTGCACGGCTCCGAACGGAGCGTTCCAGAACGGTCCCGTCCGAAGCGTCCACGGGCCGACGTACGCGTATGGCAGCGCGTGGTACGAGTCGCCGGCTGATACGCCGTAGTTCACCTCGGCCTCGATGACCGCGACGTCGAAGTGCTCCGGCCACAAGACCGGATGTCCTTCGGGGAGCACTTGTTTGATGGCGTAGCCGCCTGCGTAGAGGCTGCGGTGGACGAGTTCCGCGGCCGCAGGATCGATGTTCAGCACTGCGTCGGCCGCCAAGGGGTCGGTGATTTCGTAGACACCGTCCGGTGGGCCGTACTGCAGGCCTGCCGCCTCCGCGAGGTCACCGACGCGGCCATCGAGGGGCGCCGAGCCGTCTGGCCAACTGAATTCGACCCCGTGTACGGCGAGCGGAAGCTCGACGCCGACGAAACCATCCGGCCGCACCGCGAGCCGAATGGTGCCCGTGGCGCGGTGCTGCGGGCCTGCGACGAGGCTTTCTGCGACACCTCGGAGTTGGCGGCGGGTGCTGACGTAGGCGTCGCTGTCCATTGGTTCTACCCTAGGCCATGGACTTTTCGACGGAGCTCTATAGCGACCTCACATCGCCGTCAAAGCATGATCACAGAGCTGGCGCGGACGGTGAAGCGCTGGTCATTTCAGCCCGCGTATCCCGTTGTGCGGCAGTCGCCGTCGCCGGACTTGCCGCTCTGTCGCTTGCGGGTTGCGGATCGTCTAACCCGCCTTCGACGTCGGCTTCCAGCACCAAGCTGGCGGCGCCGTCGGCCGGCCCCTCCCCGGGAGCGGCAGGCAACGACGGCAAGGACAAGGCATTCGGCCTGATCGGATCGGTAACCGGTAGCACGGTGACGTTGGCCGGATCAAACGGGCCAGTCACGGTCGACGTCGGCCCATCGACCCGAGTCGTCGAGGTCACGCCGGGTCAGCTGACCGACGTCATCACGGGTGAGTGCGCCGTGGTGTTGCCTACGAAGGACAGCACCAGACCGCCCACGGTCACCGCTGCTGCGATGGTGGTCGGCCCGGGGGCCAACGGTCAGTGTGGCGGACGCGGGATCGCCGGAACGATCGCGTCGGTGAGCGACAACGTGATCGTCTTGACAGCGGCTAACAACAGTCAGACCGCGGTAACGGTCACGCCTGATACCCGTTTTGCCAAGCGCAGTCGACCTGACACCTCGGCAATCGCAGTCGGCAAGTGCCTAGCAGCCAGAGGCACCAAGGATGGCAGCGGCATCCTGCAAGCCACGGCCGTCTATTTGCAACCGTCCAACGACGGTCATTGCGGCGACCGGCGCCAGGGCGGTTAGCGGACTAAACCGTGAAGCCCAAGGCTCGGAGCTGCTCGCGGCCGTCGTCGGTGATCTTGTCCGGACCCCACGGCGGGTTCCACACCCAGTTGATCTTGATCTCCTGAACCAGCCCCGCGCCGACGAGTGCGGTGCGCGACTGATCCTCGATCACGTCGGTGAGCGGGCAGGCGGCCGAGGTCAACGTCATGTCGATCAACGCCACCTTGGTGCCTGCGTCGCCCTCTTCGATGTCGAGGCCGTAGACCAGACCAAGGTCGACGACGTTGATGCCGAGTTCGGGGTCGACGACATCGCGCATCGCCTCCTCGAGGTCAGCCAGGACTTCGTCCGAAGCGGTTTCACTCATCTGCGTTCCTCCACATCGTCGCTGGCTTGCGCCACCGCGTCCTTGAATGCCATCCAGCCAAGCAGCGCGCACTTCACCCGGGCCGGGTATTTGGCCACACCCGCGAACGCGATGCCGTCACCAATCACATCCTCGTCCCCCTCGACGTTGCCGCGGGACGAAATCATCTCGGTGAACGCTGCCACCGTCTTGAGCGCATCGCCGACGCTCTGCCCGATCACCTGATCGGTCAGCACCGAAGTCGCCGCCTGGCTGATCGAACAGCCCTGTCCGTCGTAGGAGATGTCCTCGACCGTCTCCCCGTCGTCGGAGAGCGCCACCCGCAGCGTCACCTCGTCGCCGCACGTCGGGTTGACGTGAGTGACCTCGGCGCCGAAGGGTTCGCGCAGCCCGCGATGGTGCGGATGCTTGTAGTGATCCAGGATGACTTCCTGGTACATCTGTTCCATTCGCACGGCGAACTCACTCCCGTCCGAAGAACTCGACCGCGCGCTCGATCCCCGCCACCAGGCGGTCCACCTCGTCAAGCGTGTTGTACACCGCGAACGACGCCCGCGCGGTGGCCGCTATGCCAAACCGTCGGTGCAGCGGCCACGCGCAATGGTGGCCGACGCGGACGGCGACGCCCTCGTCGTCGAGCACCTGGCCCACGTCGTGGGCGTGAATGCCGTCGACCACGAAGCTCACTGGCGAGCCCCGATGGTCCAGCGACGTAGGGCCGACGATCCGGACCCCGTCGACCTGAGCGAGCCCGACCAGGGCCGCGGCCACTAGCTCGTCCTCGTGCGCCTCGACAGCAGCCATCCCGATTGCACTCAAATACCTTGCAGCAGCCGCCAATCCGACCACCTGCGAGGTCATCGGCGTGCCGGCCTCGAAGCGCTGCGGGGCGGGCGCATACGTGGTGGCTTCCATGGTTACGGTCTCGATCATCGATCCGCCGGTGAGGAACGGCGGCATCGCGTCAAGCAACGCGCGCCTGCCGTAGAGCACCCCGATTCCGGTGGGGCCCAGCATCTTGTGGCCCGAGAACGCGGCGAAGTCGACGTCGAGGGCATGGAAGTCGACGGGCTGATGGGGCACCGACTGGCAGGCGTCTAAAACGGTCAATGCGCCAACAGACCGAGCCCGCCTGACGATTTCCGCGACCGGCGCGATGGCACCGGTGACGTTCGAGTGATGGCTGAACGCAACGACTTTCACCCGCTCGTCGAGTTCGAGTGAGTCGAGGTCGATGCGCCCGTCGGCGGTGACCGCATACCAACGCAGGGTGGCACCCGTGCGGCGGGCCAACTCCTGCCAGGGGATCAGGTTGGCGTGATGTTCTAGCTCGGTGGTGACGATGACGTCGCCGGGACCGACCGCGCGCTCGAATCGCGAGTCCCCCAACGCGTACGACACCAGGTTGATCGCCTCGGTGGCGTTCTTCGTGAACACGAGTTCGTCGGTGTCCGCGCCGACGAAGGCCGCGATGTCCGCCCGGCCCTCCTCGTAGGCATCGGTGGACTCCTCCATCAGCTGATGCGCACCGCGGTGCACGGCCCCGTTGGACGTGATCAGGAACTCTCGCTCGGCGTCGAGCACCTGTAGCGGCTTCTGCGACGTGGCTCCGGAATCCAAGTACGCCAACTGCTTTCCGCCACGCATCACTCGGCCCAGGATCGGGAAGTCGGCCCTGATCCTCGCCACCTCGCTTGCGTCCAAGGTCCGTACCGAGGTCGTCATGTCAGGCTCCGGCGGCCGCGGCCTGTGTGAACCGTTCGTAGCCGTTTTCTTCGAGCTCGTCGGCGAGTTCGGGGCCACCCGACTGGATGATCCGGCCGTCGAAGAACACATGCACGAACTGCGGCTGGATGTAGCGCAGGATCCGGGTGTAGTGGGTGATCAGCAGCACGCCTGCGTGCTCGGCCTCGGCGAAGCGGTTGACGCCCTCGCTGACGACGCGCAGTGCGTCGACGTCGAGGCCGGAGTCGGTCTCGTCGAGAATGGCGATCTTCGGCTTGAGCAGCCCCAGTTGCAGAATCTCGTGGCGCTTCTTCTCGCCACCGGAAAAGCCTTCGTTGACACTGCGTTCCGAGAATGCGGGGTCGATGTCGAGCTCGCTCATCGCGGTCTTGACTTCCTTGACCCAGTGCCGCAGCTTGGGCGCCTCGCCGCGGACGGCCGTGGCGGCGGTGCGAAGGAAGTTCGACATGGACACGCCGGGCACCTCGATGGGGTACTGCATGGCGAGGAACAGGCCGGCGCGGGCGCGTTCGTCGACGCTCATCGCGAGCACGTCCTGGCCGTCGAGCGTGATCGAACCCGAGGTAACGGTGTACTTGGGATGGCCGGCGATCGCATACGACAGCGTCGACTTGCCGGATCCGTTGGGTCCCATCACCGCATGCGTCTCCCCCGACTTCACGGTGAGGTTGACGCCCTTGAGGATCTCGATGTCGGCGCCGCCTTCGGGCGAGACGACCGAGACGTGCAGGTCCTTGACTTCAAGTGTGGTCATGTCAGCTATTTCTCGATTCGGTGATTGCTAGTTCTCGTTCGATGGCTTCGGTGAGGCGCTCACGCACCGCGGGGACGGCGATCTTCGCGATGATCTCGCCGAAGAAGCCGCGCACCACGAGCCGTCGAGCCTGGTCCTCCGGAATTCCGCGGGCACGTAGATAGAACAACTGCTCGTCGTCGAAACGTCCCGTCGCACTGGCATGTCCGGCACCGACGATCTCGCCGGTCTCGATCTCGAGGTTGGGCACCGAATCGGCACGGGCGCCGTCGGTGAGCACCAGGTTGCGGTTCGCCTCATACGTGTCGGTGCCGGTGGCCTCCGCGCGGATCAACACGTCGCCGATCCAGACGGTGTGCGCATCGGGTTTGGCCGACTCCGGATCGCCTTGCAGCGCACCCTTGTACAGCACGTCGGACTTGCAGTTGGGCTGTGCGTGATCGATGAGCAGCCGCGACTCGAAGTGCTGGCCGTCGTCGGCGAAGTAGGTGCCGAGCATCTGTGCGTCCCCACCGGGACCGGCGAACCGCACCGTCGCCGAGGTCCGTACGACGTCACCGCCGAGCGTGACGGCAACATGACCAAGCACCGCATCCTTGCCCAACCGGGCGTGATGCGAGCTGACGTGCACCATGTCGTCGGCCCAGTCGGCGATCCAGATGACGCCGACACCAGCCGAGTCGCCGACGATGATCTCCACGTTGTCGGCATACGTTCCGCTGCCACGCAGGTCGACCACGACGATGGCCCTGGCGAGCTCCTCGACGCGGATCTGCAGATGCCCGTAGGCCACGGCACCCTCGCCGGGGCCGGTAATGGCGATCTCGATCGGTTCGGTCACCTCGGTGTCCCGCGCCACGGTGACGATCGTCGCCTGGTTGAACGACGAGAACGCTTGCGCCGCAACGCGATCGGACGGAACGCCGCCCTGTCCAAGTCGCTCGTCGCCGCGCCGGACGGTCTCCACCGTCACGCCGGGGCGCTCGCCAACCTCGATCAGTGCGCTTCCGGTCGCGGGTGCGGACCCGTCGTGCAACCCGCGCAGTCGCTTCAGCGGGGTGAACCGCCACAGTTCGTCACGGCCGCCAGGCACCTCGAAGGCGTCGACGTCGAACGAGCTGAACAGTTCTCCCTTGTTCCGTCCCTCGAGCGTTTCGGTCAGATTCTGAGCCGCCACTATCCGACCGCGCCTTCCATCTGAAGCTCGATGAGCCGGTTGAGCTCGAGCGCGTATTCCATCGGCAGTTCCTTGGCGATGGGCTCGACGAAGCCGCGCACCACCATCGCCATGGCCTCGTCCTCGGTCATGCCGCGGCTCATCAGATAGAAGAGCTGGTCGGCGCTGACCTTGGACACGGTGGCCTCGTGACCCATCGTGACGTCGTCCTCACGGATGTCGACGTACGGATACGTGTCGCTGCGGCTGATCGAATCGACCAGCAGCGCATCACACTTCACGCTCGAACGAGAGCCGTGCGCACCCTTGTTGATCTGAACCAGGCCGCGGTAGGACGCCCGCCCCCCGCCACGCGCGACGGACTTGGAGACGATGTTGCTCGACGTGTTCGGCGCGAGATGCAGCATCTTGGCGCCGGTGTCCTGGTGCTGGCCCTCGCCTGCGAACGCCACCGAGAGCACCTCGCCCTTGGCGTGCTCGCCGGTCATCCAGACCGCCGGGTACTTCATGGTGACCTTGGAGCCGATGTTGCCGTCGACCCACTCCATCGTGGCGCCTGCCTCGGCCCGCGCCCGCTTGGTGACCAGGTTGTAGACGTTGTTGGACCAGTTCTGGATGGTGGTGTACCGGCAACGGCCACCCGGCTTGACGATGATCTCGACGACCGCGGAGTGCAGCGAGTCCGACTTGTAGATCGGCGCGGTGCAGCCCTCGACGTAGTGCACGTAGGCGTCCTCGTCGACGATGATCAGCGTCCGCTCGAACTGACCCATGTTCTCGGTGTTGATGCGGAAGTAGGCCTGCAGCGGGATGTCGACGTGCACGCCCTTGGGGACGTAGATGAACGAGCCGCCCGACCACACCGCGGTGTTCAGCGCGGAGAACTTGTTGTCGCCGGCCGGGATCACGGTGCCGAAGTACTGCTTGAACAGCTCCGGCTGCTGCTTCAGTGCCGAGTCGGTGTCCAGGAAGATGACGCCCTGGGCCTCCAGATCCTCACGGATCGAGTGGTAGACGACCTCGGACTCGTACTGTGCGGCGACACCGGAGACCAGGCGCTGCTTCTCGGCCTCGGGGATGCCCAGCCGGTCGTAGGTGTTCTTGATGTCGGCGGGCAGGTCGTCCCATGTGGCCGCCTGCTTCTCGCTGGAGCGCACGAAGTACTTGATGTTGTCGAAGAAGATGCCCTCTAGGTTGGAGCCCCAGTTCGGCATCGGCTTCTTGTCGAACGTACGCAGTGCCCGCAGCCGCATCTCGAGCATCCACTCGGGCTCGCTCTTTTTGGCCGAGATGTCCCGCACGACGGCCTCGGAGAGGCCACGCTGCGCGCTGGCGCCAGCCACGTCGGAGTCCGACCAGCCGTAGCCGTACGTCCCCAGCGAGGCAATGGCCTCGTCCTGGCTGAGCTGCACTTCCGGGGTGGTCGTCATGTCGACGCTCCTTGTCGGGTCGTGATGGTTTCGGCGCGGGCTGTTGGCCGAAGGGGTGGGTCTGACTTCTCTGCGACCACGGGAACGTGGGTGGTGCACGCCGAGTCACCGTTGACGATGGTGGCCAGGCGCTGGACGTGTGTACCTAGCAGTTCCGCGAAGGCCTCGCGCTCGGTTTCGCACAGCTCCGGAAACTCCTCGGCGACATGCGATACCGGGCAATGATGCTGGCAAATCTGAACGCCACCGATTGCTCCGGTGACTGGCGTCGTGGTCGTCGCATATCCCGCGTCGGTGAGCGCGAGTGCGATCCGGGTTGCGGCGCCCTCGACGTCGCCGTCGGTAGTGGCGTCCACCCCTGCCAGGATCGCGTCGATGCGACGGCGTGCAAACGTGCGGACGGCCTCGTCGCCGCCGATGTCACGGAGTTGCCGCATGGCGGCGGCCGCCAGGTCGTCGTACGCGTGGTCGAGCTTGGCGCGTCCGGCAGCCGTGAGCCGGTAGCGTTTGGCGGGGCGGCCTCTGCCGTTGTGCTGCCATGCAGCCGCAGCGTTGGATTCGGCATCGCCCGCATCGATGAGGGCGTCCAGATGCCGACGTACTCCGGCCGCCGAGATGCCGAGGCGGTCGCCGATTTCGCCGGCGGTGATGGGACCCCCGAGTAGCAGTTGAACAATCGCCCGCCGGGTGTGCCCGTCGGAGGTCGGCGCGACGAGCGTCGCACCCGTGACCTCCGGACTTATTTTCACAACACCATTGTGACGGAATTCGGCAAACCGGTCTAGCAAGGTCACCCTTAGGCAGCCGGTTACTCTGCTGGGATGGCAGCCCGCCGCCAGTCCCTTAGCTCGGCCGTGGCCCGCTGGCACGCCGACGAGGTAGCGGTCGGATCGCCCCTCAACGCCACTGAGGTGGCCTCGCTGCGGCGCACACGGGTGTTCGGCGCCACCGGCACCGTGCTGATGGCAATCGGAGCGCTCGGTGCCGGCGCAAGGCCCGTCGTCCAGGATCCGACGTTCGGAGTCCGGCTGCTCAATCTGCCCTCGCGCATCCAGACCGTCTCGTTGACGATGACCACCACCGGTGCGGTGATCATGACGCTGGCATGGCTGATGCTCGGCCGCTTCGCGTTGGGCAGCCGCCGGATGTCTCGCAGTCAGCTGGACCGCACCCTGATGCTGTGGGCATTGCCTCTGCTCATCGCACCGCCGATGTACAGCAAGGACGTCTACTCCTACCTCGCGCAGAGTCAGATCGCCCGACTTGGCTTGGACCCCTACAAGGTTGGACCCGCGACCGGCCTGGGGCTCGACCACGTCTTCACCCTTTCCGTGCCGAGCATGTGGCGCGAGACCCCAGCGCCGTACGGACCGTTGTTCTTGTGGCTGGGCAGTGGGATCTCCCGATTGACGGGCGACAACATCGTCGCCGCGGTCTTGCTTCATCGCCTGCTCGTCATCATCGGCGTCGGCCTGATCGTCTGGGCCACGCCACGTTTGGCACGCCGATGCGGAGTCGCCGAGGTCAGTGCACTCTGGCTCGGCCCATGTAACCCACTGCTGTTCATGCATCTCGTCGCTGGCATCCACAACGAGGCCCTGATGCTCGGGTTGATGCTGGCGGGCACCGAATTCGCGCTGCGCGGAATCGAATCCACGAAACGACTGCTCCCACGCCCACTTCACAGACCCCGCGACCGCGACGATTGGGACCAGTGGCAACCGCTGATCATGCTCGTCCTCGGCACCGTCCTGATCGCGATGTCGTCTCAGGTGAAGCTGCCCTCGCTGCTCGCCGTGGGCTTCGTCGCGATGGCGCTGGCCTGCCGCTGGGGAGGCACGTTCAAGGCCTTCGTGATGGCAAGCGGAATCCTGACGGCCATCTCGGTCGCGGTGATGGCCGTCGTTGGCTGGGCCAGTGGGCTGGGCTTCGGCTGGCTCTACACCCTCGGCACCGCCAACGTCGTCCGGTCGTGGATGTCGCCGCCGACACTCGTCGCGTTGGGGACCGGCCAGGTGGGCATCCTGCTGGGCCTCGGCGATCACACCACCGCTGTGTTGAACCTCACCCGGGCCATCGGTGTGATGATCATCGCAATCCTGGTCACGTGGCTGCTGCTGGCCGTACTGCGCGGGCGCTTGCATCCGGTCGGGGGGCTCGGGGTCGCGCTCGGCGCGACGATTCTGCTGTTCCCGGTGGTGCAGCCGTGGTACTTGCTGTGGGCCATCATCCCGCTGGCAACATGGGCGACGCGGCCCGGATTCCGCGGCGCAGCGATCACCCTCACGCTGATGGTCGGCATCCTGGGGCCGACGGCCAACGGTGATCGGTTCGCGTTGTTCCAGATCCTCGACGCCACCCTGGCCAGCTTGCTGATCATGGTCATCCTCATCGGCTTGACGTACAACCGGCTGCCTTGGCGGCCACTCCGCGACTCGAACGGCGCGCCACACACGGGCTCGGGGCCCCCCGACTCTCCTGGCACCGACCCACCGGGGCCACCGGCGTCCAGGCCGGACGCCTACGCTAAGTCTCCGTGAGCTCCCGTTCCGACGTGCCCGTGCGGCTGCGTGGGGTCACCAAGCGATACGGATCGACCGCCGCGGTCGACGGGCTCGACCTCGAAGTCGGACGAGCCGAAGTCCTGGCGTTGCTCGGTCCGAACGGAGCAGGCAAGACCACCACTGTCGAGATGTGCGAGGGCTTCCTGCGACCGGACTCGGGCACCATCGAGATCCTCGGGCTCGATCCCGTGGCGGACAACGCCCGCCTTCGCGAGCGCATCGGCGTGATGCTTCAGGGCGGCGGAGGCTATCCCGCGGCCCGCGCCGGCGAGCTGCTGAATCTCGTTGCGGCGTATTCGGCCAACCCGCTCGACCCGAAGTGGCTGATGGACGTGCTCGGACTCAACGAGGCAGGCCGCACGACGTACCGCCGGCTCTCCGGCGGTCAGCAGCAGCGACTGGCGCTGGCGTGCGCCGTCGTCGGCAGGCCCGAACTGGTGTTCCTCGACGAACCAACCGCCGGGATGGACGCCCATGCCCGAATCGTGGTGTGGGAGTTGATCGACGGACTGCGCCGCGATGGCGTCACCGTAGTGCTGACCACACATCAGTTGACCGAGGCCGAGCAACTCGCCGACCATCTGGTGATCATCGACCACGGCCTCGCAGTGGCCAGGGGTACGCCTGCCGAATTGATGCAGCGCGGCGCGGAGAACCAACTGCGTTTCACGGCGCCGCCGAAACTCGACCTTTCGCTACTCGTTTCGGCACTTCCCGAGAGCTATCAGGCCAGTGAGCTCGCACCGGGTGAATACCTCGTCGAAGGCCACATCGATCCGCAGGTCTTGGCCACCGTGACGGCGTGGTGCGCGAGGCTCAACGTGCTGGCCACCGACATGCGCGTCGAGCAACGCAGCCTCGAGGACGTGTTCCTCGATCTGACGGGACGGGAGTTGCGTTCATGACGACCAATCGCTTTACGCCTGGCACGTTTTCACCCGACCCCAGACCCGCGACCGTGAAGCACATGCTGACCGCGCAGTTTGGGCTCGAACTCAAACTCCTGCTGCGCAACGGTGAGCAACTGCTGTTGACGATGTTCATCCCGATCACGCTGCTGATCGGCATGACGTTGCTGCCGTTCGGCTCGTTCGGCCCCAATCGGGCGGCCACGTTCGTGCCCGTGATCATGGCACTCGCAGTGATCTCGACGGCGTTCACCGGACAGGCCATCGCGGTCGCCTTCGACCGGCGCTACGGCGCGCTCAAGCGGCTCGGCGCGACGGCCCTTCCCGTCTGGGGCATCATCGCAGGCAAGTCGCTCGCTGTCGTCACCGTCGTGTTTCTGCAGTCGATTCTGTTGGGCGCCATCGGCTTTGCCCTGGGTTGGCGCCCCAGCATTGCGGGGTTGCTACTCGGCGCAGTGATCATCGCGCTCGGGACTGCCGTATTCGCGGCGCTCGGCCTGCTGCTCGGTGGCACCCTGAAGGCCGAGATCGTGCTCGCCGTCGCGAACCTGCTGTGGTTCGTGTTCGCAGGACTGGGCGCGCTGACCGTGGATGGAGGTGTCGTCCCCGCGGGAGTCAAGCTGGTGGCCAGGCTCACCCCATCGGGCGCGCTGGCCGAGGCGTTGTCCCGCGCGATGACGCTATCGGTGGATTGGTTCGGCATCGTCGTGTTGATCGTCTGGGGCGGGCTGAGCGCAGTGGCGGCGCTGCGGTGGTTCCGCTTCACCTGACGCGCTCCCCCTACTACGGTGCGTAGTTGCCATTGCTCTACGATCGGGCGGTGCCCGTCGGACGTCTCCTGCTGCGACTCGTCGACGTGTTGCCCGACCCGAGCCTGCGGACGCAACGCCTCATCACAGGCGCAGTCGTCCTGACGCAGGGGGGCATCGCGGTGACGGGCGCGATCGTCCGCGTCACCGCATCCGGACTTGGCTGCCCGACGTGGCCCCAGTGCTTCCCAGGCAGCTTCACCCCGGTTCCGGTCGCCGAGGTGCCGGTCGTCCACCAGGCGGTGGAGTTCGGCAATCGGATGATCACCTTCCTCGTGGTGCTGACGGCCGCGCTCGCGGTACTCGCGGTGACGCGCGCACGGCGCCGCCGCGAAGTGCTCGTCTACGCGTGGTTGATGCCCGCCTCGACGGTGGCACAGGCCGTCATCGGCGGCATCACCGTCCTGACCGGCCTGCTGTGGTGGACCGTCGCCATCCATCTGCTGGTCTCCATGACGATGGTGTGGCTCGCGGTGCTGCTCTTCGTCAAGGTGGGCGAGCCCGACACCGGAGCGCCAACCGAACTGGTCCCAAAATCGTTGCGGTGGTTGACGATACTGACCGGCACGGCGCTGGCTGCCGTACTCGTGGCGGGCACGCTCGTCACCGGCGCCGGACCGCATGCCGGCGACAAGAGCGCCGCTGCACCCGTACAACGGCTGCAGGTCGAGATCACCACGCTGGTGCACCTGCACTCGTCGCTCTTGGTGGCTTACCTCTCGCTGGTCGTTGCGCTCGGATTCGCGCTGCTCGCGGTGCACGCGCCACGCGCAGTGCTGGTGCGGCTTTACGTCTTGCTGGCGCTGGTGTGCGCACAGGGACTCGTCGGCACCGTGCAGTTCCTCACTGGGGTGCCGGCCGCGCTGGTCGCCGTGCACGTCGCAGGCGCGGCGGCGTGCACGGCCGCGACGGCGGCGCTATGGGCGTCGATGCGACAACGGACCCAATCCGAGCCGCTCGAGCGCTGACTCGACACCGAGCGCGAACTCGCGCTGGGCGAGCGAGCGCGTTTCGGCGTCCAACTGCCGCCAGCCGAGCGACGGCTCGACGAGCTCCAACTCCAGTAGCCGGGGGTCGTCGGGACCGCCGATGACGTCGACGCGGGCGTAGAGGAACTCCTCCACTGCGATGCCGAGGTGAGCCGCCGCGGCCGCCAGCGCTGCATGACCGACGTCCCACAACTCGAAGTCAGGCTCGGCGGGCTGCAACGACTCCTCGGCATACGTGCCGGAGTCGTCGAAGGCGGGCTTGCTCCCCGGCGGCGGAAGAATCGGACCCTTCGTGAACGCGTGCGATTGGCGGCCCGCGATGAACACCAGCGCCGTTTCGCCTGCTTCGATGCGCGGGTCGTACGGCTGAACGAGCACTGTGCGGCCCTCGGACTGCAACTCGGCGGCATGCGCACGGGCGGCGTCGTCATCGGTGAACCGTTGCGCTCCAACAGATCCCGCACCGACCGCCGGTTTGACGACGACCTCGCCGCCGGGCACCCGCACGCGCTCCCCCGGTGCGAAGAACTGGCTCGGCACCGTCGGAACCCCGGCCGCGGCCACGTCGGCCAGATAGCGCTTGTCGGTATTCCACGCCACCACGGCAGGGGCATTCAGCAGATTGGGCACCCGCTTGGTCCACGCGAGGAACTCGTCGAGCCGTTCGATGTAGTCCCACGTCGCGCGCACGATGACCAGGTCGGCCTGTTCGGACTCGGGATCGTCCCACGCCAGCCAGCGGGCGTGCTGACCGCGCGAGCGCAGCGCCGCGACCAGTCCCGCGTCGTCGCCATCGCCCTCCACCAAGGCGCGACAACCTGCGAACACGATGCGGGGATGCCGAACGTTGGGCCTGGCGAGCTTCACCATTGGAATGATAGGTGGCATGCACGCAATCGAAGTCAGCGAAATCGGCGGGCCCGAAGTTCTCACCTACGTCGAGAAGGATCAACCAGAACCTGGTCCCGGCCAAGTGCTCATCAAGGCCGACGCGATCGGCGTCAACTTCATCGACACCTATTTCCGCTCGGGCCTGTACAAGCGCGAGGCACCCTTCGTCGTCGGCACCGAGGTGTGCGGCACCATCGCCGCCGTCGGCGAGGACGTGGCCGCCCTCGGCGTCGGCGACCGCGTCGTCACCGCCCAGGCCGACGGGGCCTACGCCGACTTCTGCCTAGCGCCCGCCGACCTGGTGGCCTACGTGCCCGACGCCGTACCCGCTGACGTCGCAGCGTCGGCCCTGCTGAAGGGCATGACCGCGCACTACCTGATCAAGTCCGTCTATCCGGTGCAGCAGGGTGACACCGTATTGGTGCATGCAGGCGCGGGTGGCGTCGGCCTGATCCTGACGCAGTGGGCGACCAGCATGGCGGTCAACGTGATCACCACGGTGTCGACCCGCGAAAAGGCCGAGCTATCCCGCAAGGCCGGCGCCATCGAGGCGCTCGACTACCCCGACGACCCGGCCGAATTCGGCGCGAAGATCCGCGAGCTCACCGCGGGCAACGGCGTGGCCGCCGTGTACGACGGGGTGGGCGCTTCGACGTTCGACGCCAGCCTGGCCAGCCTCGCGCTGCGCGGCACCCTCGCCTTGTTCGGGGCGGCCAGTGGGCCGGTTCCTCCGTTCGACCCGCAACGGCTCAACAGTGGGGGTTCGCTGTTCCTGACCAGGCCAACGTTGGCGCACTACACCCACACCCCCGACGAGTTCGGTTGGCGTGCAGGGGAACTGCTGGACGCCATCGCGACGGGAGTACTCGACATCACCGTCAGCAACCGCTACCCACTTGCCGATGCAACCGATGCGCATCGCGATTTGGAGGGCCGCCGCACCGTCGGCTCCGTGGTGTTGATCCCCTGACTCGCAAGGCCCTGCCACCTGCGGTCGACCTAGGGTTGTCGGCGTGGCCGAGGACTTGATCGTGACACGGACATTCGTCGTGTCCGGCGCCGACTTGAGCGAGCGTTTCTCGAGGTCTTCCGGGCCGGGCGGACAGGGCGTGAACACTGCGGACAGCCGGGTCGAGCTGTCCTTCGACCTGGCCCGTTCGCGGTCGGTTCCAGAGTGGCTGCGCAAGAGGATGCTCGCTCGACTGCGCGGGCGACTCGCCGGGGGCGTGCTCACGGTGACGGCGAGTGAACACCGCAGTCAACTCCAGAATCGCGCGGCAGCCCGCGAACGCATGGCCCGCCTGCTCCGCGTCGCCGCGGTCACACCCCCACCAATGCGCAGACCGACCAAGCCCACCAGAGGCTCCAAGGAACGCCGGATCGCGGACAAGAAGCGGCGAGGTCGCACGAAGGAGACCCGACGCAGAGGCTGGGACGCGAACTAGCCGGTCACCAGCCGACAAGCATTAGCCGAAAAGCGTTGGCAGCGCGAGGGCGGAGTCGACGGCCAACGCGCAGAACACGACGGCCAGGTAGTTGTTGGACTGCAGGAACAGGCGCAGCGGCTTGACCGGCTCGCCACGCTTGACACCGGAGTACAGCTGGTGGGCCATTGTCAGGAACCACGCCCCCGCGAGTAGCGCGACCGCCGCGTACAGCCAGCCGGTGGCCAACGCCAACCCGAGCGTGGCAATCACGGTCAACCAGGTGTAGATCAGGATCTGCCGGGTGACCTGTAGTTCGGTGGCCACCACCGGCAGCATCGGAACGCCTGCGGCCGCGTAGTCGTCTCTGTAACGCATGGCCAACGCCCACGTGTGCGGCGGAGTCCAGAAGAAGATGATCGCGAACATGACCAGAGCGGGCCACTGGACGGTGCCCGTCACCGCAGACCACCCGATCATCACCGGCATGCAACCTGCCGCGCCACCCCAAACGACGTTCTGGGACGTGCGGCGCTTGAGCAGCAGCGTGTAGACGAACACGTAGAACAAGATCGTCACGATCGCCAACACACCGGACAACAGGTTCGTCGTCCACCACAGCCAGAAGAACGAGCCCACCGACAAGACCAGCCCGAAGACCAGCGCGTGCCTGGTGGGCACCGTGGCCTTGGCCAACGGTCGCCGGGCGGTCCGCTTCATCACCTTGTCGATGTCGGCGTCCGCCACGCAGTTCAATGTGTTCGCGCCCGCGGCGGCGAGCAGCCCGCCCACCAAGGTGTTGAGGATCAGCAGCGGGTCGACGACGCCGCGATGGGCCAGCAGCATGGCGGGAATTGCGGTGACGAGCAGCAGCTCGATGACCCGAGGCTTCGTCAGGGACACGTACGCCAAAAACTTGGTACGTATCCGGGCAGGCGCCTCGGCGAAATAACGGCGCTCGCGAATGCTCACGCAGTTGACTCCTCGTCGTGTTTTCGCGGCAGCACGCAGCTTCTACTACAGAGGATGGTAGACCGCTGGCCTGTGAGCCGATCACCACAGGGTGCCTTCGCCGGGCTCGAGCGTTAACTCCACCCGAACTAATGGCATGCATCCTGCGGCGCAGGAGCGATCACCGTTAGGGTGATGTTGACCGGCTTGCCTACCTGAGGAGTGCGTTCGTGACCACTGTGGAAGAGATTTCCGCACTCACCCAACCCCACCACCCCGAGGACTGGGCCGACGTCGACTCGGTCGCCGTCGACACGGTACGAGTACTGGCGGCGGACGCAGTGCAGAAGGTCGGCAATGGCCATCCCGGCACGGCCATGAGCCTGGCACCGTTGGCGTACACGCTGTTTCAGCGCCAGATGCGCCACGATCCGTCGGACGTGCACTGGCTCGGCCGCGACCGGTTCGTGTTGTCGTGCGGCCACAGCAGTCTGACGCTCTACATCCAGCTCTATCTGGGCGGATTCGGGCTCGAGCTCGGCGATATCGAAGCGCTGCGGACCTGGGGCTCCAAGACGCCCGGCCACCCGGAGTTCCGGCACACCGCGGGTGTCGAGATCACCACCGGGCCGCTCGGCCAGGGCCTGGCCTCGGCCGTGGGCATGGCGATGGCCTCGCGGTACGAGCGCGGCCTTTTCGACCCAGACGCCGCTCCGGGCACCAGCCCGTTCGACCACTTCATCTACGTCATCGCCTCGGACGGCGACATCGAGGAGGGCGTGACCAGCGAGGCGTCGTCGCTGGCAGGCACCCAGGAACTCGGCAATCTGATTGTGTTCTACGACCACAACCAGATCTCCATCGAGCACGACACCAACATCGCGCTGTCCGAGGACGTGCCCGCCCGCTACCGCGCGTACGGCTGGCACGTGCAGGAGATCGAGGGCGGCGAGAACGTCACGGGAATCGAAGAAGCCATCGAGGCAGCGAAGGCCGTTACCGACAAACCGTCGTTCATCTCCGTCCGCACGATCATCGGATATCCGGCGCCCACCAAGATGAACACCGGCGGTGTGCACGGATCCGCGCTCGGCGACGAGGAAGTGGCCGCCACCAAGAAGGTGCTTGGCTTCGACCCCGAGAAGAAGTTCGAGGTGCGTGACGAGGTCATCGAGCACACCCGCAAGCTCGTCGACCGCGGTCGGGAGGCACACGAGAAGTGGCAACCCGAGTTCGACGCCTGGGCCGAACGCGAGCCCGAGCGCAAGAAGCTTCTGGACCGACTGCTGGCCCAAGAACTGCCCGACGGCTGGGACGCCGACGTCACCTCCTGGGAGCCGGGGTCCAAGCCGCTGGCCACCCGCGCCGCATTCGGCAAGGTGCTCAACGACGTGGCGCCGAAACTGCCCGAACTCTGGGGCGGTTCGGCCGACCTGGCCGGCAGCAACAACACCACCATCGAGGGTGTGAAGTCGTTCGGGCCGCCGTCGATCTCGACCTCGGACTTCACCGCGGACTGGTATGGCCGCGTGCTGCACTTCGGCATCCGCGAGCACGCCATGGGCTCGATCCTGTCCGGCATCGTGCTGCACGGACCCACCCGCGCCTTCGGTGGCACGTTCCTGCAGTTCTCCGATTACATGCGCGGAGCCGTTCGCCTCGCGTCGCTCATGGACATCGACACCATCTACATCTGGACACACGACTCCATCGGGCTTGGTGAAGACGGACCCACCCACCAGCCCATCGAGCACCTCGCCGCGCTGCGGGCCATCCCCAACCTGTCCGTGGTGCGGCCGGGCGACGCGAACGAGACGGCCTACGCCTGGCGCAGCATCATCGCGCGTGGCAGCGGCAGCGGACCAGTTGGTTTCATCCTGACCCGCCAGGGCATTCCGGTGTTGGAAGGAACCGACTACGAGGGCGTCACCAAGGGCGGTTACGTGCTCGGCGGCGGTAACCCGGCCGACGACGCCGACGTCATCATCATCGGCACCGGCTCCGAGCTGCAGTTGGCGGTCGAGGCCAAGAAGCTGTTGGCGGAGAAGGACATCGTTGCCTACGTGGTGTCGATGCCGTGCGTCGAGTGGTTCGAGTCGCAGCCGAAGGAGTACCGCGACAGCGTGCTTCCGCCATCGGTGTCGGCCCGGGTTGCGGTCGAGGCGGCAGTCGCAATGAGCTGGCACAAGCTGGTCGGCGACACCGGCGAGATCGTCTCGATCGAGCACTACGGCCAATCCGCCGACGACAAGACCCTGTTCCGGGAATTCGGGTTCACCCCCGAAGCCGTCGTGGCCGCCGCGGAACGCACCATGGACAACTGACAGCAAGCAACCAACCGAAATCGACGAGGAGCAGCAATGACTCAGAACCCGAACCTGGCGGCGCTGAGCGCTGCAGGCGTATCCGTATGGCTCGACGACCTGTCCCGCGAACGGCTGCAGACCGGCAATCTGGCCGAGTTGATCGCGACCAAGAGCGTCGTCGGGGTGACCACCAACCCATCGATCTTCCAGGCGGCGCTGTCAAAGGGCACCGCCTACGACGCGCAGGTCTCCGAACTCGCCGAGCGTGGTGCCGACGTCGACGCGACCATCCGCACGGTCACCACCGACGACGTGCGGAACGCGTGTGACGTGCTCGCCAAGCAGTACGAAACATCCGGCGGCGTCGACGGGCGGGTGTCCATCGAGGTCGACCCTCGGCTCGCCCACGACACCGACAAGACCATCCTGCAGGCGATCGAGCTCTGGAAGATCGTCGACCGCCCAAACGTGCTGATCAAGATCCCGGCGACGGAGGCGGGCCTGCCCGCCATCACCGCTGTGATCGGTGAGGGCATCTCCGTGAACGTGACGCTGATCTTCTCGGTCGAACGGCACAAGCTCGTCATCGACGCTTACCTCAAGGGTCTGGAGGCCGCCAAGGAAGCCGGACACGACCTGTCGAGGATCCACTCCGTGGCATCGTTCTTCGTCTCGCGCGTCGATACCGAAATCGACAAGCGGCTTGAGGAGATCGGCACCGAGGAAGCACTGGCACTGCGTGGGCAAGCCGGCGTGGCCAACGCCCGGCTGGCCTATGCGGCATACGAAGAGGTCTTCGTCGGCGGCGACCGGTTCGCGGCGCTGGCGGCCGACGGCGGCACGGTGCAACGTCCACTGTGGGCATCGACCGGCGTGAAGAACCCGGACTACTCGGACACGCTCTACGTCACCGAACTGGTCGCGCCGAACACGGTGAACACCATGCCGGAGAAGACGATGGATGCCGTCGCCGACCACGGAGTCATCACCGGCGACACCATCACCGGCACCAGCGCCGCAGCGCAGGCAGTGTTCGACAAGCTCGAGGCCATCGGTATCGACTTGACCGACGTGTTCATCGTGCTCGAGGACGAGGGCGTCGATAAGTTCGAGAAGTCTTGGCAGGAACTGCTCGACGCCACCCAGGGTCAGTTGGACCAGAAGGCTTGAGCCACCAAGTGACCACCACGCCTGCCGCGGAGTGGCAGAACCCGCTGCGGGACAAGCTCGACAAGCGGTTACCACGCATCGCGGGTCCGTGTGCGGTGGTGATCTTCGGCGTGACCGGAGACTTGGCCACCAAGAAGTTGATGCCCGCCATCTACGACCTGGCGAATCGCGGACTACTGCCACCCACGTTCTCGTTGGTCGGGTTCGGCCGGCGGGACTGGTCTGACGAGGACTTCGGCGACGTCGTACTCAAGGCGGTGCAGGCCCACGCGCGCACGCCCTTCCGCCAGGAGGTCTGGGACCGACTGAGTGAGGGCATCCGTTTCGCGCAAGGCGAATTCGACGACGACAAGGCCTTCGAGCGGCTGTCGGAGACCCTGCGGAAGCTCGATGCCGAGCGCGGGACGGGTGGCAATCACGCCTTCTATCTGTCGATCCCGCCGAAGGCCTTCCCCTCGGTCTGCGAGCAGCTGTCCAAGTCCGGGCTGGCCCGACCCGACGGCGACCGGTGGAGCCGCGTCGTCATCGAGAAGCCGTTCGGCCACGACCTCGACAGTGCGCGCTCACTGAACCATGTCGTCAACAGCGTCTTCCCCGAGACGTCGGTGTTCCGCATCGACCACTACCTCGGCAAGGAGACGGTGCAGAACATCCTCGCGCTGCGCTTCGCCAACCAGCTGTTCGACCCGATCTGGAACGCGCACTACGTCGATCACGTCCAGATCACCATGGCCGAGGACATCGGGCTCGGTGGTCGCGGCGGGTATTACGACGGCGTCGGCGCCGCGCGGGACGTCATCCAGAACCACCTGACGCAGCTCCTGGCGCTGACCGCCATGGAGGAACCAGTCAGCTTCAAGCCGTCCGAGTTGCAGGCCGAGAAGATCAAGGTGCTGTCGGCGACGAAGCTGGTGGAACCCTTGAGCGAGAACACGTCCCGAGGCCAGTACACCGCGGGCTGGCAGGGTGGCGAAGAGGTGGTCGGGCTGCTCGAGGAGGAGGGGTTCTCCACGACGTCCACCACGGAGACGTTCGCCGCCATAACGCTCGAGGTCGACACCCGCCGCTGGGCCGGGGTGCCGTTCTACCTGCGCACCGGAAAGCGCTTGGGCCGCAGGGTGACCGAGATCGCCCTTGTCTTCAAGCGCGCTCCGCATCTGCCCTTCGACGCCACCATGACCGACGAGCTCGGCAAGAACGCATTGGTGATTCGGGTGCAGCCGGACGAAGGCATCACGCTTCGATTCGGCTCGAAGGTGCCCGGCCATGCCATGGAGGTCCGCGACGTCAACATGGACTTCTCCTACGGATCGGCGTTTGCCGAGGACTCCCCCGAGGCCTACGAGCGCCTGATTCTCGACGTACTACTGGGTGAGCCGTCGTTGTTCCCCGTGAACCAGGAGGTCGAATTGTCTTGGGAGATCCTGGATCCCGCGCTCGCGTACTGGGCGTCGCACGGTAAGCCCGATCCGTATGAGTCGGGCGGTTGGGGCCCAGATTCGGCATTCGAAATGCTGCAGCGCACCGGCCGGGAATGGCGGCGACCGTGATCGTCGACCTTGAGGCGACCACGACCAACGCCATCAACAAGAAACTCGACGGCCTGCGCGAAGAAGGCGGCGCGTTCACCATGGCCAGGGTGCTCACGCTGGTCATCGCTCCTGACGGCGAAGCCATGCTCGAAGACTCGATCGAGGCCGCCAACGCCGCCAGCCGGGAGCATCCCTGCCGGGTCATCGTGGTGTTCGCGGTGGACCGCGACGGCCCAGATGCCAAGTTGGACGCGCAGATCCGAGTCGGCCACGACGCAGGCGCGGGCGAGGTAGTGGTGCTGAAGCTGCACGGACCGCTCGCCGCACAGGCCAGCAGCGTCGTGATGCCATTCCTGTTGCCGGATACCCCGGTGGTGGCGTGGTGGCCGGACGTCGCGCCGCGCATTCCCGCGGAGGATCCGTTGGGCCAGTTGGCGATCCGCCGGATCACCGATGCCACCTACGGCACCGATCCGTTGGCGTGCATCAAGAGCAGGTTGGAGGGTTACACCGCGGGTGACACCGATCTGGCGTGGAGCCGGGTCACCTATTGGCGGGCCATGTTGACGTCGGCGCTGGATCAGGGCCCGCACGAGGACATTTCGTCGGCGCTGGTTTCCGGCCGCAAGGAGGAGCCCGCGCTGGACATCCTCGCGGGCTGGCTGGCCAGCCGCATCAACGGTCCGGTGACCCGCGCGGTCGGTGAGCTGAAGGTGGAACTCAACCGTGCCAGCGAGACCATCACGTTGAGCAGACCGCAGGATGGCGTGACGGCTTCGCTGACCCGCACCGGCCAGCCCGACGCCAAGCTTCCGTTGGCGCGCAGGGAGACTCGGGACTGCTTGGCCGAGGACCTGCGCAGACTCGACGCCGACGAGATCTACCTCGCTGCACTTCAGGGCATCGACAAGGTGACGTATGAGTAAGACGGTTATCGAGAAGTACGCCGACGCTGACGCGTTGGTCTCGGCAGCGGGCGACCGACTGGTCGGCGCCATCACTGCCGCCATCGACGCGCGCGGAAGCGCCTACGTCGTGCTCACCGGCGGTGGAACCGGCGTGAAATTGCTCAAGCACGTCGGCGACCACGGTGCGGCCATCACCTGGTCGAAGGTGCACCTCTTCTGGGGCGACGAACGCTACGTCCCCGCGGCAGACGACGACCGCAACGACAAGCAAGCCCGCGAGGCGCTACTGGATCACCTCGACATCCCGGCGGCCAACGTGCACGCAATGCCTGCCAGCGATGGTGAATTCGGCGACGACATCGACGCCGCGGCACTCGCGTACGAACAGGTACTGGCCGCCAACACCACCGGCGGCGCACCGACACCGGAGTTCGACGTGCATCTGCTGGGCATGGGTGGCGAAGGGCACGTCAACTCGCTGTTCCCCCACACTCCGGCCGTGCGGGAGCAGACGCGCCTGGTGGTCGGCGTCACCGACTCCCCGAAGCCCCCGCCGCGGCGCATCACGTTGACGCTTCCCGCAGTTCGTCGCTCCCGTGAGGTGTGGTTGGTGGTCGCGGGCGCGGAGAAGGCCGACGCGGTCGCGGCCGCCGTCGGCGGTGCGTCCCCAGATGACGTGCCTGCAGCGGGCGCCACAGGTCGCGACGCGACGGTGTGGCTACTCGACGAAGCCGCCGCGGCAAAGCTCTAGCCGTCGCATACTGACGAACATGGCTGACAATTCCGGACGTTCTGCGCGCCAGCGCACTGGGCGGGAACGCATCAAGACGCTCACGCAGGCGGCACTCAACGCCGACGTCACCGTCGAGCAGGTCGATGCGGTGCTCGGAGACCTCAGCGACGCGCTGTCCGATCTGAACAACTCGACCACCGGGCTGGACGCCACCCTGGTCCGGTTCAACGACACCATCACCCGCATCGACGAACTGGCGCCGCGGTTGATCGGCGTGGTCGAACGCCTCGAGGCCATCGTGGACCGCGTGGAGAAGATCGTCGGCCTCGGCGAACAGGTGATGGCGCCGTGGACGGCCACCGAGAATGCCGTCCGGGGGGCGGTCAACGCAGTGCGTAAGAGCACCGGCCTCTAAGAAATTGACCCGGCGAATGTGAACCCGGCGCCGCTCGACGTGCTACCGCTGGCCGATGGAATCGGCCTGCCCTGGGACGTTCAGGTTGACGACGCGGTGGCCGCCGTGGCGTCCGCGCGGGAGACGTGCGGGGATTCCTTCGTGATGCGCAGCGGCGGCAACGACTACTTGTTCACGTTCTCGCCAACCGGCGTCGAGTCGTTCTACGCGCTGCTGGAAGAGGCTGCCAGCAAGGGGGTGGCGGACTACCTGATGCTGCGGCGCAAGCTGCCCGACGAGGTTTTCGCAGGCAGGCGGCTGCTGCCGAGTTCGCTGTTCCGTCGCGATGACGTCACGTCGTATCTGGCTAATCTCGACCACGCACTCGACGCCACCGAGGCCGAGTTGGGCGAACGGGGTTCGGTCGACCTGTTCGCGCTGACCCGGCGACTGGGACACCGCATGGGGTTGGCGTCCTGGGCGGGACCCGGTTGTGCTGACGGGGAATCCTTCGAACGGCTGGTGCGCGCGTTCGACGTGCTCGACGGATCGGACGCCTTCGTTCATCCCGACGCCATGGCGGCCGTCGCCGCGTCCGGGAAGCGAGCCGAACGGGCCGCCCTCGACGAGGTCGCCGACGTGGTCGGAACTGCGGTACGGCAACATGATTCGGAGCAACGGGATGACGGCGGACTGTTCGGGCGGATCACCGAGGCCTGGGCATCGGAACCGGCCGACGTCCGTAACCGCGGTATCGCCATGGACGTCGCACTCATTCACATCGCGTCGATGTCGAATCTGATGGCGGCGCTCGGTTGGGCCCTCGTCGACCTGATCGAGCACCCAGACGAAGCACACCGCGTCGCGACGGGCGACACCGAACTGGCCCAGCGCTGCGCGTTGGAAAGCACCCGGTTGGCGCAGCGTTCGATCATGGCCAGGGCCGTCTTGGAGCCGGTCGCATTCGACACCGGTGCAGGTGTCGTAGACGTGCCGGCGGGCTGGACGATTGCCACTCTGCTCCCCTTGCTCAACACGTCGGCGGCCCCTGGGCTGCAGACCTGGGAGCCCGGCCGCTGGCACCGGTACCGGCTGGCCGATGCGAGCGCGCTGGCGTCCCCAATGCTGGTGACCGCCTTCGGGCACGGCAGGCATTCGTGCCCGGCCCAGCCGTTCTCGTTGGCCGCCATGACGATGGCGATGACCCGACTGCTCGGCCGCTACGACATGACGCCGGACTGGACGGAGTATCCGCGCCCGGTGCCCGCCCAGATCGGCGGAGTGGCACGTTCTGCGAACCCTTGCCTGATCGGCTATACGCTCCGCTGATATTGGATATCTTTGGCTAGTGTCCACACACGAGGAGCCGACGGGGTCGTCGCTGTCCGAGCTCGACTTGCGTGTGCGCGCGCTCGAATCCGTGCTCGTTCAGCACAATTACGTCACCTCGGAGGCGCTCGACGCGATCGTCGAAGCCCACGAGACCAGGATCGGCCCGCACATCGGCGCCCGTGCAGTGGCAAGAGCCTGGGTCAGCGCCACGTACCGGGAGGCGTTGCTAGCCGATGCGACCGCCGCCGTCGCGGAGTTCGCCGACGATGGCCACGTGGGCGATCAGTTGATCGCGGTGGAGAACACACCGGACGTCCACAACGTGGTGGTGTGCACGCTGTGCTCGTGCTATCCGTGGGATGTCCTTGGCCTGCCGCCGATTTGGTATAAATCCGACGCCTATCGATCGCGCACCGTCAAACAGCCGCGGGCCGTGCTCGCCGAGTTCGGCCTGCATCTCGATCCGACCGTGTCCGTCCGCGTGTGGGATTCCACGGCCGAGACGCGCTACCTGGTGCTTCCCATGCGACCCGCAGGCACCGACGACTGGGATGAACGCCGACTCGCCACGTTGGTCGACAGGGACTGCATGGTCGGCGTCGGTCTGCCCAAGGCCCCAGGCGGGGCGGACTGATGGACGGCATCCACGATCTCGGCGGCGTGGACGGCTTCGGCGCCATCGTCGCCGAGCACGACGAACCCGTGTTCCACCAGCGGTGGGAGGGACGGGCGTTCGCCATGAGCACCGCGATGGGGGCGGCAGGCGAGTGGAACATCGACGTGGGACGGCACGGCATCGAGCGCCTCCCACCCCTTGTCTACCTGTCCAGCTCGTACTACGAGCGCTGGCTGCGCAGGCTCGAATTGATGCTGATCGAGCATGGGCTGGTGCTGGAGAGCGAGCTCGCGAATGAGCACTCAGACACGACCGGACGCGAGCTGCCGCGCGGCACGTTCACGAAGGAGCGGGTGGCGACCGTACTCCAGCGTGGCTCGTTCACCCGCGAACCCCAGAGGCCGCCTCGCTTTCAGCCGGACGAGCGTGTGCGCGCTCGCAACATCCACCCGCGGTCGCACACCCGACTGCCGCGCTACGTGCGCGGGCGCACCGGCGTCGTCGAACGACTGCACGGAGCGCACGTGTTCCCCGACAGCATCGTGAGCGGGCAGGGCGAAGACCCGCAGTGGCTCTACACGGTTCGTTTCGACGGTCAGGAGCTGTGGGGTGATGACGCGGAACCGGGAACCACCGTGTCCATCGACGCGTTCGAGCCGTACCTCGAGGCCGTCCCGTGAGCAGGCCGGCCTTCAGCGCGCCGTGGGAGGCGCGGGCGTTCGCCATGGTGCGTGCTCTGCAGAATGCCGAACTGGTCACCCCGGGCGAATGGGCCACCGCACTCGGCGCGGCGATCCGATGCGCCCAAGCAACGGGTGACCCTGTCGACGGCAGCACCTACTACGAGCACTGGCTGGCAGCGCTGGAACAGCTGGTCGTGCAAAAGGACCTCACCACCGATGACGCCATGTCGCGCTATCGGGCGGCGTGGGCAGATGCGGCGAGCCGCACGCCACACGGAAAGCCCATCGAGCTAGCCGAGTAATCACGTTGCACGACATCGACATTCACCGCTGATCTGCGCACTCGCCAGTGACTCAGCCGCTGTTGCGCAGCGCGGTGGCCAGCCCGCTCATGGTGAGCAGAATGCCGCGCTGCACCAATTCATTTTCGTCGCCCGCACGGAAGCGCCGCAGGAGCTCCACCTGCAGGTGGTTCAACGGCTCCAGGTAGGGAAAGCGGTTGAACACCGAACGGGCCAACGCCGGGTTGTCGGCCAGCAGGTCGTCGTTGCCGGTGATCAATCGCAGCATCTTGATGGTCTTGTCGTGTTCGGCGACGATCTTGTCGAACACCCTGTGCCGCAAGGCTTCGTCCTCCACCAGTTCGGAGTAGTGCGCCGCCAGCCCCATGTCGGCCTTGGCGATCACCTGCGCCATGTTGGACAGCACCGAGGCGAAGAACGGCCACCGCTGGTAGAGGTCCTGAAGCACCTCGAGTCGACCGTCCCCTTCGGCGACCCAGTCCTCGAACGCCGTGCCGGTGCCATACCAGCCGGGCAGCATCACGCGCGACTGGCTCCAGGCCAGTACCCACGGGATGGCGCGCAAGTCGGAGATCGACGTAGTCGGCTTACGGGACGCTGGACGGCTTCCGATGTTCAGGGCGCCGATCTCGCTCACCGGGGTCGAGGCTTTGAAGTACTCGACGAAACCCGGTGTCTCGTGCACCAATTCGGAGTACGCACGCTGCGCCTTGGTCGCGAGTTCGTCGAGCACCTCGTAGGCCGGGCCTGCCGCATCGCCAAGGCCCTCGACGTCGAGCAGTGTCGACTCGAGGGTCGCGGCAACGAGCGTCTCCAAGTTGCGGAGGGCAATGCGCGGTTCGGCGTACTTGGCGGCGATGATCTCGCCCTGCTCGGTGATCCGCAACGAACCCTTCACGGCGCCGGGCGGCTGCGCGAGGATGGCGTCGTAGCTGGGGCCGCCGCCGCGACCGACGGTTCCGCCGCGACCGTGAAAGAGCCGCAGGCGGATTCCCGTCTTGCGGGCAGACTCGACGAGGTCGAGCTCGGCCCGGTACAACGCCCAGTTCGCGGCGAGGTATCCGCCGTCCTTGTTCGAGTCGGAGTAGCCCAGCATGACTTCTTGGTGCTCACCGCGCGCGTGCACGAGTCCCCGGTACAACGGCAGGTCGAGCACCGCTTCCAGAATCGCCGAGCCCCGTTGCAGGTCATCGATGGTCTCGAACAGCGGCACCACGCCGACGGGACTGTACGGGTGCTCCCCCGACGCGTCCAGCAACCCGGCTTCTTTCAGCAGGATGGCCGCCTCGAGCATGTCCGACACCGACTGGCACATGGAGATGATGTAGTTGGGCACCGCTTGTGGGCCAAAGACATTCACCGCTCGGGCCGCGGCGCGCACGATGCCGAGTTCCTTCTCCGCGAGCTCCGACAATTCGGCGTCGGGGCCGACCAGCGGCCGCCGGGTAGCGAGCACGCCGACGAGCACCTCGACGCGGTCAGGCTCGGACAGCGACGCGTAGTCGGGGTGCACGCCCGACCAGGCCAGCAGCTCGCCAATGACCTCTTCGTGAACCTCGGAGTTCTGCCGCATGTCCAGTCCGGAGAGGTGAAATCCGAACACCCGCACGGCTTCGCGCAGTCGGGCCAGCCGATCGTCGGCCAATACGGCACTACCGTGGGCCCGCAACGACGCGTCGACGACATCGAGGTCGGCCAGCAGTTCGGCAGGGACCTGGTAGGCGGGCATGTCCAGGTCGAGCGCGTGTTCGGGTTGGCGGTCCAGTATTTCGGCGGCGGTCGCCGTGAGCCGGCCGTGGATGACCCGCAGCGCCCGTCGATACGGTTCGTCGGCACGCGCGGGTTCGGTACAGGTGTCGGCCAGTGCGATGAGCTCGGCACTGGTCGATACCAACCGCGCCGACATCGACAGTTCCTGCTCGAGGCCAGTCAATTCGACGAAGTAGTGGGCCAACGCGGTGTACGCGGCACTCCCGGTGGCCAGTCGGACCACCTCGGCCGTCACGTTCGGGTTGCCGTCCCGGTCGCCGCCGATCCACGACCCCGGCCGCAGAATCGGCTGCTCGAGCACGTCGGCAGCTGGCCAACGCGCCTGAACCGCCGCCCGAACCTCGGCGTTGACTTGGGGAATCACCTCGAAGAAGGCGGCCGCGTAGTACCGCAGGCCGGTCTCTATCTCGTCCTGAATCTTCAATCGGGACAACCGGATCAGTGCGGTCTGCCACAGCACCAGGATGTGTCGCCGCAACTCGACTTCGATGCTTCGCCCATCGTCGGTCTCGGTATGGCCACGCATACGCAAGCGCATCAACTCGGTGATGCGGTGCTGCGTGTCGAACACCGTGCGCCGTCGAGTCTCGGTGGGGTGCGCCGTAATGACGGGCGACACCAGCGCCCCCGCCAATGCGTCGGCGACCGTCGCCGAATCCAGGTCGGCGGAGTCGAGTTTCAAGTACGTGGCGGCCAGGCTGCTGCGCTGGGGCGGCTCACCAGCGGCGACGTGCACCGCGCGGCGGCGCTCGCGGTGGATGTCCTCGGCGACGTTGGCCAGAAGCGCGAAGTGGGTGAATGCCCGAATGACCGGGATGGCTTCGTGGACGTCGATTCCGTCGAACAAGCGAGCCAGCTCGGTGCGGTCGATCTCAGAGCGACGCACCCGAAACGACTCGACGCGGGCGCGCTCGATGAGGTCGAACACCGCCTCGCCGTTCTGCTCGCGCACCGTGTCACCCAGGATGGCGCCCAGTAGCCGGATGTCCTCGCGCATCGGTTCGGTCGCCTCGCGACCTACCTGGGTGCGGCGTACCGAGCCGATCGGTTCGAGCGCGATGTCGGAGGTTTCGGCCATGGCGTCCAGTATCGACGTCCGACGAACGCGGCGCATATCGAGCCTTCAGCCAGGCCCAGTCGCGTCTGGCACGACGATCGGGGTCGGCGCCGTACTCGTAACCTGCGACGAACCCCCGGACGCCGCGTTCCCGCCGACGATCGGCGAGGCCGCAGCTGATTTGCTCGACGAACCCGAGCTCGACGAACCCGAGCTCGACGTATGCGCACCAAGCGCCGGCTGGCTGCCGTCGGGCAGCAGGATGGGCGTCGGCTTGTCGCCGCCACCACCACCGCTGTCGGCGCCGCTACCGCCGCTGTCATCGGCGTCCTGCGAGGGCGGCCAATCCACCGACTTCGGGGGCCACGCCTCGCCGCCACCCGCACCCGAGGAACCGCCAGGAGGCGCGCACCCGGCCCCGGCGCCGAAGTCGCCTGCAGTGGTGCAGTCCGCACCCGCGACACCTACCGCCGGGAACAGGCCGATCGCGGCCATCGCCACGCAGGCCGCGCCGGCTCCCGCCGCGAGCCTGCGGCGCAACGCAATTGGGTGGGAGCGGCTCATATGGACAGGATGTCGCCGTAGGCGTTCACACTGTCGTCGGATTTGTCCGTGTCGATCATCACCGATGCGAAGAACCGCGCCGAGACCGGTCCGCCGCACGCGTCCACCTTGACGTGGGCGTCGTGCACGACGATCTCCCCGGTACGACCCTTGAGCGCCTTCTTACCAAGGCCCAGATTCGTGATCGTCCCAGGCAGCAAGTTGATCGACACGTTGCCACCTAAGTCCGCGTAGGGACCGACATCGTTGATCACGTTGCCATTGAGGCCGGGGTTGATACCGATGTCGGCATCCCCGCCGATGCTGCCGCCCTCACTGAGATCGATCTGGCAGCCCAATTGCAGACCCATCACCAGGGTGCCGGAGTTCACCGGGACGGCGCCGTTGCCGTCGATGGTCGCAGCGGCCTTGCCCGTGACGAAGGCCTCCCTGGTGAAGGCCGTCGCCGCCATGTTCGGTACGGAGTTCATGGCCATGCGCGTCAGCGCGGCGCTCAGGTGCCAATTGTCGTCGGTGTCGGCGGACTGGGTCACGTCCGCCAGCGGGATGGGGTCGGCTCTGGCCACGCCCGCGGTGACGCAGAGCAGAGTCATGGCAAGCCCACCAGCGCGGAGAATTCTGAGCACGTACCCGCCTTACGTCAAGCAGATCAACGGTTCTTGCCCAGGCTGGGCTTGGCGCCGATCGTAGGGGCCGCCGCTGAGTACTTCCTGGGACAGGACTGCGTTGCGCCTAACCGCGAACCCATCCGTTGGCACGCTCAGGATCGGCAGTGTGACGAACCCGTGTTCCTGAAGTGGTACTGGAATGCCGCGTGGCAGTGGCACATTCACCTCAAGCGCGACGCCGCGCTCGAGTCGGTGTACGAGAGGTGCTTGCCTCCGGCCTAGATCACCGAGTGAAAACCGACAGCAGAATGAATAGAAGGATGATCGCGAACGGAATCGCGATGATCGCAATTGTGATGCCGACGCCGTTGTACTTCTGCGGGCCGACACCCAGCGAACCCGGGCTGAACGACCAGACCGGCGCCTTGTACTCAAGCTCGTATAGCTGTCCCGGCTGAACATCGACGAGCGCGTCGGCGGGGCCTACCCGAGCCGGTAGGAAGTACGGCGTATGGACGTGGACCTGGTGGTGGCCCGGGCGAGCGGGCAGAACGTTACGACCCCAGGTCGCCGGCGGCGACTCCTGTCCGTCGACGAAGATCTTGGGCTTGATGAACAAGAACAGCCACGCCAACGGGAAGAAGTGGGTGGTCACCGCAATGCCCTCGCTGGGTTGACCGGGTTGCGGCTGGGCGTACTGCGATTGCCCGTACTGCGGCTGGGCGTATTGCGGTGGAGCGTACTGCGGCTGCGGCGCGGCAGGCGGCTGAGCGTACTGGGGTTGACCGTATTGGGGCGGGGCGGGTGGCCGACCGTACTGAGGCGGTGGCGGCGGCGGCCGGTACTGAGGCGGAGCCTGCGGCGGCGGATACTGCGGGCGACCGTATGGCGGCGGAGCGGGCCGCTGACCGTACGGGGGGTACGGCGGAGGCGGCTGCCACTGAGGTGGCCGGTTGGACGGATGGGGCTGCGGTCCTTGGGGAGTACTCACGTTCGACCTCTCATGCCTCGGTGGCAGCAGGCCAACACGCCGCCGTACTGGGGCAATACGTTAGCAATCGGAACGGCCGACGGCTTGTCGACGAGGACGAGCTGCGACGCCGAGCGACTGCGTCAGACGCCGTACTTGATCTGCAACGCCACCGCGACGATCGAGACGATCCAGATGCCGGTGACGAAGTACGTCAGCCGGTCGAGGTTCTTCTCCACGACCGTCGAACCCGACAGACTCGACTGCACGCCGCCGCCGAACAGCGTCGATAGGCCGCCACCCTTGGAACGATGCAGCAGCACCAGCAACACGACCAGCACGCTGGTGACCATCAAGGTGATCTGCAACGCCAAGAACATGGCCGCCAGCCTACCGGGCGCAGCCCGAAATCAAGGATTCGGGGTCAGGGCAGGGGCCCGCCCGCGGCGATCGCGGACAGCTGTGCGAATTGTTCGGCTTCCAGCGACGCACCACCGACCAGCGCCCCGTCGACGTCGTCCTGAGCGACCAGCTCCCCGATGTTCTTGGCATTGACCGACCCGCCGTACAGCACCCGAACGGCGTCGGCGATCGCGGGCGTCGCCAGTTCGCCGAGTTGCTTGCGGATGGCCGCGCACACCTCCTGGGCGTCGGCGGCGCTGGCCACTCGACCAGTACCGATCGCCCACACCGGCTCGTAGGCGATCACGACGGCGGCGATCTGCTCGGCGGACAAGCCTGCGAGCGAGCCGCTCAACTGGTTGACGCAGTGGCTCACGTGCTCACCTGCCTCGCGGATGTCCAGACCCTCGCCGATGCAGACGATCGGGGTCAGGCCGTGCTTGAGCGCCGCGGCAGCCTTTGCGGCAACCAGTGCGTCGTCCTCGTGGTGATACGTGCGTCGCTCCGAGTGGCCGACGACGGCGAACGAGCATCCGAGCTTCGCCAGGAAGGCGCCGCTGATCTCGCCGGTATAGGCGCCGGAGTCGTGCTGGGACACGTCCTGCGCACCGTAGGTCAGCCTCAACTTGTCGCCGTCGACCAGCGTCTGCACGCTGCGCAGGTCGGTGAACGGTGGGATGACCGTGACGTCGACCTTGTCGAAGTACTTCTCGGGCAACGAAAATGCGATCTTCTGCACCAGCGCGATGGCCTCGAAGTGATTGAGGTTCATCTTCCAGTTGCCAGCGATGAGCGGCTTGCGCGCCACGAGTCTCCTAGGTGTCAGTCTTGCAGTATTTGAATACCGGGCAGTTCCTTGCCTTCAAGGTATTCGAGTGATGCCCCGCCTCCGGTGGAAATGTGCGAGAAGCCGTCTTCGGGCAAGCCGAGTTGGCGCACGGCCGCCGCGGAGTCGCCGCCGCCGACGACGCTGAACGCGCCCTTGGCGGTGGCTCCGACGATCGCCTCCGCGACGCCCTTGGTGCCCGCCGCGAAGGCCGGGAACTCGAAGACTCCCATGGGTCCGTTCCAGAAGATCGTCTCGGCGTTGGACAACAAGGTGGTGAAGCGCCTGACCGAACCCGGTCCGATGTCCAGTCCCATCTTGCCCTCGGGGATGCGATCGGCATCCACGGTCTCGGGCGGGGAATCGGGCGCGAACTCTGCGGCCACGACGATGTCCACCGGCAGGTGGATCACGTCGCCGTAGTCCTCGAGCAGCTTGCGACAGATGTCGATCTGATCCTCTTGCAGCAAGGATGTTCCGACCGGAACCCCTTGCGCGGCAAGGAAGGTGAAGCACATGCCGCCGCCGATGATCAGGCTGTCGGCCTTGCTGGCAAGGTTCTCGATGACGGCCAGCTTGTCCGAGACCTTCGAGCCACCCAACACCACGGCATACGGCCGCGCGCTGGAACTCGTCAACTGTTCGAGCACCTTCACCTCGGCGGCCACCAGCGTGCCCGCGTAATGCGGCAGCAGGGTGGCGACGTCATACACCGACGCCTGCTTGCGGTGCACCACACCGAAGCCATCGCTGACAAAAGCCCCGTCATCGCCGACAAGCTCGACCAAAGCCTTGGCCAGCGCCAGCCGCTCCGCGTCGTCCTTACTGGTTTCCCGCGGGTCGAAGCGGATGTTCTCGAGCAACAGCACATCGCCGTCGGTCAAGCCCTCCGCACGGGCCAAGGCGTCGGCACCGACGACGTCACCGGCCAGCTGAACGTGTCGACCCAGCTGTTCTCCAAGCGCGGCCGCGACCGGTGCCAGCGAGAACTTGGGGTCAGCACCACCCTTGGGCCGACCGAGGTGCGCAGTGACGACCACCTTGGCACCGGCCTCCGACAACGCCTTCAACGTCGGGACCGACGCGATGATGCGGCCCGGATCGGTGATCTGGCCTTCGTCGTCGAGTGGGACGTTCAGGTCGGAGCGGACTAAAACGCCCCGCCCCTCGACGCCGTCGGCCAGCAGCTGTTCAAGCGTCGAAACCGCCACGGTCAGAGCGACTTGCCGACCAGGCCGACCAGATCGACGAGCCGGTTGGAGTAGCCCCACTCGTTGTCGTACCACGACACGACCTTGGCCTGGTTGTCGATCACCTTGGTCAGCAGGGAGTCGAAGATCGAGCTGTGCGGATCGGTGACGATGTCGCTGGACACGATCGGCACGTCGTAGTACTTGAGGATGCCCTTGAGTGGTCCGTCGGCCGCAGCCTTGAACGCGGCGTTGATCTCTTCGGCCGTGCCCGGCTTGGCCAGCTCGACGGTGAGGTCGGTCGCCGAGCCGGTGGGGATCGGCACCCGCAGCGCGTAACCGTCGAGCTTGCCCTTGAGTTCCGGCAGCACGAGGCCGATGGCCTTGGCCGCGCCGGTCGAGGTCGGGACGATGTTCAGCGCGGCGGCGCGGGCGCGACGCAGGTCGCTGTGCGGGCCGTCCTGCAGGTTCTGGTCCTGGGTGTAGGCGTGGATGGTGGTCATCAGGCCCTTGACGATGCCGAACTCGTCGTTGAGCACCTTGGCCAGCGGGCCGAGGCAGTTCGTCGTGCACGACGCGTTGGAGATGATGTTCTGGCTGCCGTCGTACTTGTCGTCGTTGACGCCGAGCACGATGGTGATGTCGGGGTCGGTGGCCGGCGCGGAGATGATGACCTTCTTGGCACCCGCATCCAGGTGGCCCTTGGCCTTGGCGGCGTTGGTGAAGATGCCCGTTGATTCAACTACGACATCGACGCCCAAATCACCCCACGGCAGTTCCGCAGGCCCGGCCTTGACCTCGAGCGCCTTGATCTTGGTGTCGCCGACGATGATGGTGTCGTCGCCTTCGAGGCTGACCTCGTAGGGCAGTCGCCCCAGGATGGAGTCGAACTTCAGCAGGTGAGCGAGCGTGGCGTTGTCAGTCAGGTCGTTGACCGCGACGATCTCGATGTCTGTGTTGTTGCCAAGCGCCTTCTGCGCATCGAGCGCCCGGAAGAAGTTCCGTCCGATTCGACCGAAGCCGTTAACGCCTACGCGGATGGTCACGCATGTCTCCTTAGTCGGTGATGAACTGCTCGGGGTCAGCCTAGTAGCGCGCGACTGAGCGCGTGCAGCCTGGGCAATGCGTGCGTACCGCGCGGTGAACGGGGTATCGCCGTCGGGTGAACGCACCAGTCACCGGAACCTGGGTCAGTGCATCGTCACGTTCTGATCGCGGTAGGGATTGCCGAGCCAGGTACGACGAATGGTCTGCAGCGTTCCGTCGTCCTCGAGCGCGGCTTGCGCCGTCGTGATCCGCTGCAACATGGCGTCGTCGCCCGAGCGGACGGCAATGGCGATCGCCTCACTCGTCAGGCCGCGCTGGACGACCTCTACACCTGGGATGGGCTTGACGAGTTCGGTCAGCACCGGCGCCAACTTCATGAACGCATCACATGCGCCCGTGGTCAGGTCGGTGAGCGCCGCCTCGATGTCGGCGTAGTCGTAGATGCGAACGGCCTTGACCTTTCCCTCGGAGGCCAGGCGTTCAGCGATCGGTTGGCTGGTGTTGCCGCGTTGCACGCCGACCGTCAGCCCGACGAGTTCGTCGATCGACCGAACTGCGGGCCACCGGTCGGTGTCGACGGCCAACGACTGTCCCGACACCAGATACGGCGGCGCGAACCCGGCCCTTCGTTCGCGTTCGGGGGTCACCGTGGTCCCCGCAATCACGCAGTCGTAGGAGCCCGTGCTCAGTTCGTCGAAGATGCCGTTGAAGTCGGCGCCCTCGTAGGCGACGAGGGTCACCGACGAGCCCAACGTCGCCCCGATTGCGGTGATCAAGTCGATGTCGAGGCCGCCACGGTCCGGGCCCATGGAATTGAACGGCGGATCGGGGTACGCCACACCGACTCTCAGCGTCGTCACGTATCTAACCTAGGCCCAGCCATGGCGAGAATCGCCTTTTGCAGGGGTTCACTCACGCTTTCTCTGCAAAAAGCGGATCTCACCGAAATCGGCTAAGCGTCGTCCAGCAAATCGGGGGTGACCGCAGACTCGGTGTCGGGAATGCCGTCCTGTTTGGCCTTGCGATCAGCCATCGATAACAGTCTTCGAATGCGACCCGCCACAGCATCTTTCGTCATCGGTGGCTCCGCGAGGCGACCGAGCTCCTCCAGCGACGCCTGCCGGTGCTCCACCCGCAGCCTGCCCGCCGAAGACAGGTGATCGGGCACAGTGTCGCCCAGGATGTCCAACGCGCGCTCGACCCGCGCTGCCGCCGCCACCGCCGCACGCGCCGAGCGTCGCAGATTCGCGTCGTCGAAGTTCGCCAACCGGTTCGCCGTGGCCCGCACCTCGCGGCGCAATCGACGTTCCTCCCAGATCAGCCGGGTGTCCTGGGCGCCCATCCGGGTGAGCAACGCTCCGATGGCCTCCCCGTCGCGCACGACCACCCGATCGCTCCCCCGCACCTCGCGGGCCTTCGCACTGACCCCCAACCGCCGGGCCGCACCCACTAGGGCCAGCGCCGCCTCAGGGCCGGGGCAGCTGACCTCCAACGCCGACGAACGGCCAGGCTCGGTCAGCGAGCCATGTGCCAAAAATGCGCCCCGCCAAGCGGCTTCGGAATCGCCGACGCTGCCGCCGACCACCTGCGCTGGTAGGCCTCGCACCGGGCGACCGCGCAGATCCAAGAGCCCGGTCTGGCGGGCCAACGCCTCACCGTCCTGCGCGACCCGCACGACGTACCTGGTGCTCTTGCGGATGCCACTGGCCGACAGCACGTGCACCACCGCGTTGTAGCCGTACAGGTCGTGGATGTCCTTTCGCAATCGCCGTGCGATCACTCCGAGGTCCACCTCGGCCTCGACGACGACCCGCCCGGCGACGATGTGGAGCCCGCCCGCGAAGCGAAGCAACGACGCAACCTCAGCGCGACGCGCACTCACCGAGTTGATGATCAGACGACTGAGCTCGTCTTTGACCTCGGCTGTCATCGCCACGAAATCGTCACCTCTCCTCGACTGACCGAGCGGCAGGCGTGGGCGCCGTCGGCTCCTGAAGTGTGCTCGCGGGCGCGCTGCCGCGCAGCCTTACGCGCTCCAGAGCCGCGGCCAACCTGGCCGGGTCATGTAAAGGTGTACCAGGTCTGGACACGTCAGCAAACTCAACGTGGGCATCCAAGATGGCGGCGGTGTGCCTGAGTTGATCGCGTTCGCGTTCGCCCGGTACGCGGGCCGCGTCGACGACGATGTCGTGGACGATGAATCCCGGCGCATGTTGTGCCAGCACGTGGATGTGACGCTCGGCCGAGAAGCCTGCGGTCTCCCCCGGCTCGGCCACCAGATTCAAGACCAACGCCCGTCTGGCCCGGGTGGCCTGAAGTGCGGCCACCATTTCGGGCACCAGCACGTGCGGAATCACGCTGGTAAACCAGGATCCCGGACCGAGCACCACCAAGTCAGCAGCCATGATCGCGTCGACCGCCTGTCGTGTCGCGGGCGGATTGCCGGGCGACAGCCGGACCCGACGAACCTTGCCGACGGTGGTGGCGACGGCCACTTGACCACGGATCACCCTGCTCATCCTCGGGTCGGACTCCAGCCCCGCCACGTCGGCCTCGATCTGCAAAGCGATCGGACACATCGGCAATACCCGGCCCTTGACGCCCAGCATTCGGCCCAGTTCGTCGAGTGCCGCGACCGGATCTGCGAGCACCTCGTTGAGCCCGGCCAGCAGCAGATTCCCGATGGGGTGGCCCGCGAGGGCACCGCTGCCGCCGAACCGGTGTTGGATGATGGTGGCCCACAACTGACCGTGCGGACTGTCAGATGCCAACGCCGCCAATGCCATTCGTAGGTCACCGGGTGGCACGACGTCCAACTCGCTGCGCAGCCGACCCGAGGACCCGCCGTCGTCGGCCACCGTCACCACGGCTGTGACGTAGGGCGTGAGCCGCCGCGCCGCCGACAACGTTGCGTAGAGCCCGTGTCCTCCGCCGAGCGCGACGATCCGCGAGCTCATTCGCGGCCCATGTCCCGGTGCAGGACCCGCACCGTCAACTGGTCGCCACCGGACAGCCGCGTTGCGAGCGCCTCGGCGATCGCTACGCTGCGGTGCTTACCGCCGGTGCATCCGATGGCGACGGTCATGTAGCGCTTTCCCTCCCTGCGGTAGCCGTCGATGACGACGTCCAGCAGCCGATGGTAGGTGTCGACGAACTCCGTCGCCCCCGGTTGGCTCAGGACGTAGTCCCGGACCGCCGGATGTTGTCCCGTGTGTGGTCGCAACTCATCTACCCAGTGCGGGTTGGGCAAAAACCGGACATCCATCACGGTATCCGCGTCCATGGGCAACCCGTACTTGTACCCGAACGACTCGACGGTGACGCTGGTGTGGGCAACGGTCTCCCCGCCGAACGCATTCTCGATGGCGGTTCGAAGCCCGTGGACCGACAACTTCGAGGTGTCGATGACGAGGTCGGCGACGGCGCGCACCGGAGCCAGCATGGCGCGCTCGGCCGTAATCCCTTCGGCGAGTGTCTGATTGCCCTGAAGCGGATGGCTGCGCCGGTTCTGTTCGTACCGCCGCACCAGGATGTCATCAGATGCCTCGAGGAACAGCACCCTTGGGGTGATCTGGCGGGTGGCCAGCTCCGTCCGTACCCCGTCGAGATCACCCGTGAAGCCGCGTGAGCGGACGTCCATGACGACCGCCAACTGCGTGATCCGGGATCCGGCCGCCAGCCCTAGCTCAACCATGCGCGCGATCAACTCCGGCGGAAGGTTGTCGGCGACGTACCAACCGAGATCCTCCAGCACCTTCGCGGCCGTGCCGCGGCCTGCTCCGGAGAGCCCCGTCACCAGGAGCACCTCGATGCCGGCCGCGCCGTCATCCATGCCGTGGTCCCGGAGGTGCTCAGGGTCCTGAAGGTGCTCAGCCATGCGCGATCCGCCTTCGCGGCTCGCCGATTCCTCGCTGCTCGCTGATTGCTTGGCGCCCCCCGTCATACAGATGCCGTCTTCTGATCATCGCCGATGAGCTCTGCGGCCGTGCCGGATTCGGCGGCTCCACCGAGCGCCTCGAGAACTGCCTTCGCCGTCGCGACGCCGATGCCCGGTACGGCGACGAGCTCCTCGACGCTGGCAACCTTGAGCCTGGCCACCGAGCCGAAGTGCGTGACGAGGGCCTTCCTCCGCTGCTCACCCAACCCGGGTACCTCGTCAAGGACGGACGCCGTCATGCGTTTGGACCGCTTGCTGCGGTGGTAGCTGATCGCGAAGCGGTGCGCCTCGTCGCGCACGCGCTGCAACATGTACAGCCCTTCGCTGTTGCGGGGCATGATCACCGGGTCCGCCTCCGAAGGCACCCACACCTCTTCCAACCGCTTGGCCAGGCCGATGACGGCGACATCGGTCACCCCGAGTTCGTCGAGCACCGCAGCGGCGGCATTCACCTGGGGTGCGCCGCCGTCGACGACGAAGAGGTTTGGCGGATAAGCGAATCGCGGACGAGCGCTTGCGCGAGGACCTTGTGCCAGTGCCTTGTCCTTATCCACTAGCGGCCGGTCGGCATCGGCGACATGACGTTGGAAACGCCGCCTCGTGACCTCGGCGATGGATGCGACGTCGTCCGAGCGTCCGTCGCCTGCCGCCTCACGGATGGCGTAGTGCCGGTAGTCCGACTTGCGCGGCAGCCCGTCTTCGAACACCACCAAGGACGCCACCACGTCGGTGCCCTGCACGTGGCTGATATCGATGCATTCGATGCGCAGCGGCGCGTCGGCCAGCCCAAGGAACTCCTGAATGCTCTGTAGTGCTTCGGATCTCGCGTTGAAGTCGCCCGCACGCTTGAGCTTGTGCTGCGCGAGTGCATCTTTCGCGTTGCGGTGCACGGTCTCGGCCAGCGCGCGCTTGTCGCCGCGCTGCGGCACCCGCAGGGACACATGCGAGCCGCGCAGCTGCGACAACCACGCCGCGACTTCGTCTGCATTGTCCGGAAGACAGGGCACCAGGACCTGACGCGGCACCGGGTTGGTGGCCTCATCGGAGGCATCGCCCAACTCGGCCTGATCGCCGTAGAACTGCGTGAGGAACTGCTCGACCAACTGCACCTGTTCCGATTCCCCAGGCTCCCCTGACTTTTCGACGATCCAGCCGCGTTGGCCGCGCACCCGACCACCGCGCACGTGGAACACCTGAACAGCCGCCTCGAGGTCGTCGTCGGCGAAGGCCACCACGTCCGCGTCGGTGCCGTCGCCGAACACGACCGTCTGCTTCTCGAGGGCCCGCTTCAGTGCGCCGATGTCGTCGCGCAGCCTCGCGGCCCGCTCGAAGTCGAGATCCTCGGCAGCGGCGGTCATCTGCCGTTCCATGTCCCGGACCAGCTTGTCGGTCTTGCCCGCCAGGAAGTCGCAGAAGTCCAGCACGATCCTGCGGTGCTCTTCGGCGCTGACCCGACCCACACACGGCGCCGAACACTTGTCGATGTAACCCAACAGACACGGCCGATCGATCTGGTTGTGCCGCTTGAAAACCCCGGCCGAACACGTGCGGGCCGGAAACACCCGGGTGAGCAGGTCGAGCGTCTCGCGGATGGCCCACGCGTGTGAGTACGGGCCGAAGTACCGGACCCCCTTGCGCCGCGGCCCTCGGTACACGAACAGCCGGGGGTACTCGTCGTTGAGCGTCACGGCCAGCACCGGATACGACTTGTCGTCGCGATAGCGAATGTTGAACCGCGGATCGAACTCCTTGATCCAGTTGTATTCCAGCTGGAGCGCCTCGACCTCGGTGCTGACCACCGTCCACTCGACGCTGCCCGCCGTCATCACCATCTGGCGGGTTCGGGGAAGCAGCCCCGACAGATCGGCGAAGTAGGAGTTCAGCCGACTTCGAAGACTCTTGGCCTTACCCACGTAGATGACGCGGCCGCGCGGATCACGAAACCGGTAGACACCGGGCTCGGTCGGGATGGATCCGGGCGCCGGTCGGTACGTCGCTGGATCGGGCACGCTTCCAGGTTAGTGCGGACCGCCGACGGGACCCGACAGACCGTCGATGAGCTCGCAGAAGGCGGCGGCCTTGGCCACGTAGTTGGCGAACAGGTCGTAGCTCGCCGCGCCGGGCGACAGCAGCACGACGTCGACGTCGGGCAACGACGCGGCCGTTTGCACGGCGGCCTCGAGGCTGTCGACAACGTGAACCCGCTCCGGGTGCGTGGCGGCATACCCGCGACCGATGTTGGCGCCGTTGGTGGGCGCCTGGATAAGCGAAACCCGGCGCGCGCCGCTGCACAGGTAGGCGTCGACCTGGTCGTAGTTCAGCTGGCGGTCCATGCCACCGACGATCAGGGCGACGTGCTCGTCGGGGTCCATGGCCGTCAGCGCGGCGACGACGCTCTCCCCCGTCGTCGCCAACGTGTCGTCGATCCATCGGGTACGCCCGGTGGTCCGCACGGTCTGCAGTCGGTGGGGCAGGCCTTGGAACGTGCTCTTGGCGGCCTCGGCCTCCTCCCGGGTCACGGGCCTGCCTAGCACCAGGCCCGCGGCGGCGATGGCCAGCGCCCCGTTCCCGACGTTGTGTGCGTAGCCCATCACCGTGTCCCCGGCCGGCCAGCGGATGACGTTGGGATCGACGAGCAGCAGCGACGGGAACGACGTGACTCCGACCCGCTCGAAGCTGGCGAGCGTTTCTGGCGTGGTCACCAGGGTCTGGGCACCGTTGCGAAAGACGTTGGCCTTCGCCTGGTAGTAGGACGCGGTGTCACCGTGCCAATCCAGGTGATCCTCATAGAGATTGGTTACGATCGCCAACGCGGGTGACACCGAGAGCAGGGCCGCCTGTTGGCTGGACAGTTCGGCCACCACGATGGCCTCGTCGTCGGCGGCCAGATCCGACAGTGGGGTTCCGATGTTCCCCGCGACGACGGCATCGACGTCGAGCGAATTCAGCAGGTGTCCGAGGAACGACGCGGTGGTGCTCTTGCCCTTGGTGCCGGTGACGCCGATGGTGCGCGCGGCGTGCTGGGACACGAACCAGTCTGCCGCGCTGGAAACGCGGACGCCCGATTCCCTCAGTTCTGCGAATAGCGGTTGGGCCCAAGGCACTCCGGGACTCACGAACACGATGTCGCAATGGCGAAGCCGGTCCAGGTGCTCGGCCCCGCGGTAGACGGTCAACCGGTCGACATCTTCCGGCGGGTCGATCGGACGTAATCCCGCGTCGTCGACGGCGTCAACGCGCGCGGCCCCCGAGGCTGCTGCGATTCTGGCCATCGAAAGACCTTCGCGCCCGAAGCCCCACACTCCAACGACCAGGCCCGCGAGGCTGGGCAACGGCTCGGCCATCACGTCATCCGGGCAGTTCGGCGAAAGCCAAGGTGGCCGCGTAGTTGGCAGGCACGTAGTTCACCGCGGGCCCGGACTCGTCGTTCCCGGCGGCGACGGTCGCCAATTCGGCTCGGCGCGAGCGGAATTCCTCGACGAGGGGCAAGCCGGCCCACTGTTCGTCGTCGAGCACCGCGAGCAACGACTCCGCGGCCTCGTAGTACTCGCCAACGCACTCGAACGGCTTGTGTACACCCAGTCCGACGATGTCTTCGAAGCCGACGCGGTTGTCGGTGGCCTCGAAGAGTTCGCGGCCGAAGATCGCTTCGACCTCGGCCCGCCCCAGCCGCGGCGCCATCAACGCGAACACGAACAGACACTTCGGGCAGTGCCCGCACCAGGTGGCTCCGCGCCGTCCGGCGTCGATCGCGAACGGACGATTGCAGCTGATGAACACCCGGAAGTACTGGGCGCATGTGCGAAATCGGTCGGCGATCTCGGACTCTGACAACCCGCGCAACAGCGAGAAGTACCGGTCCGGGTTGAAACCCAACTGCGCGAGCGTGTCCCGCAACAGCGTCTCGTAGAGGATGCTCTTGGACCACTGGTGATTCACGTCGCGGCCCAGCCAGTTGACGTTGCCGATGTTTGACGATCGTTCGTTCGACAACACCACGGGCCCAAGATCATTCGCATCGGCGACGATCAACCCGATCACACTATTGATGGCCGTCACCGGGACGTGGCCGTTGTGCGCCCCCTGGTCGTTGACTTCGATGAGGCGCCGATCGATGGCCCGCTTGACCCGGATACTGTCGAGTCCGCTCACCTCGATGCACCGATCGATGGGGTCGAACTTGTTGACGCTGAACAACATCGGCCGCATCCCATGACGCTTGAGCGCCTCGATGGTCACCACCGAGTCCTTGCCACCGCCGACGGGTACCAGCGGGTCCGCGTCCGCGTCCCAGTCATCGGAAGACACAGGCCCGCGCTCGCCGACCGGGCCAGACACGGTCGGGGTCAAGGCCTCGGGCAACGAGTTGCGGTAGGCAAACTCGCCGAGCCCGCCTGCGATGAGTTCGCGGAGGTAATGCTGCTCGAATTCGCCAGTGGGAAAGGCGATGTCGATGCGCGGCGGAGCGGCGGCCTTGTAGTAGCTCGGTGAGCAGGTCAGCGCGAGCAGTCCGAGCAGCCTGTCGTCGGGCCTGCGCTCGCCGAGGGCGGTTCCGAAGTCGACCAGCTCGGTGAAGGCGACGTCGTCTGCCGAGTCGACGCCGCGCAGGGTGTAGTGAGCCGTGAACTTGCCGCCGGCGTAGTCGTAGCCGTCGATGGTCATGGCGGCGAACGCCTTCGGGTCGAAGGTCGTGCTCATCGGATCCTCGCGAAGGAAGGTGCGGCCACCTCGACGGGGTACGAGCGAGCTCCAATGGCGGCGACGGGATGTACCTCATAGCCCGGCGAGATCCACCACACGCGCTCGACGTCGACGGGATGACGCTCCACCCGTCGGATCGGCCCGACCGCCCCGCAGTCCTGGAGTTGCGCCAGAACCGAGGTCGGTTCGACGTTGTCGACTCCGCTGACGTCGGCGCCGCGCTCGAAGATCAACGCTCCCAGGAAGGGAACGCCGCCTGCAACGCCGTCGGCATGGCCGCGGTCCTCCAGCCAGCGTCGAAGGCTGTCCTCTTCGGCCCTGCTCGTCGTGCGGGCAGCCATGCGCCGCCACCGCGGGTCAGTCGACCGGGTCAGCGGAAACGTGACGTCGCACTCGTCGATCCGGACGGCTTCGGACCGGAGGAAATGCACCTCGGAGCCGGTGATCACGAACTGCGCGGAACCCTCGACCTCCGCGACCGTGACGCACAACGAGAAGATCGTCGGGCCGGCTTCGCTGCGAACCGCGTCGACGAACCCCGCGATCGCGTCCGCGAACACCTCGCGGGCGGGCATCGCGAAACCGAAGCACTCGGCGGGTTCGGCCAGGTACGCCCAGATCGCGTCGACGTCGGGCGGGCGGCCATTCACCACGGGGACGCTGACGGTGGGGCTGGTTCCGGGGTGGGCCATGACCTGCGTGGCGGCAAATACCGGGTGACCGATTTCACCAATGCCGAGCATTGAGCTGGATACGACGTCCAGAGCGGTCGTCGACGTGCGAAAATCGGTCACTATCAGCACATTCTATCGTATTGGACCGATGGAGCCGTTCGCCGCCGAATGACTGCCCAATGAACACCTCCAGGGTCTCCCGACTGACCGAGTCGGATTGGCGCGCCTTCGCCGAGCTGCGCCTGCAGGCGCTCCACGACTCCCTTGGCCCGCACGATCCCCAGTTCCACCAGGAGTCGTCCTTCACCGCTGCGCAGTGGCGAAAGCGGTTGCGCGTCCACGCCCAGTTCGCCGCGCTCGTCGACGACCGCCCGGTCGGGCTGATCGGGGCCCAGCGCCAGCATGCCGACTCCGTCTACCTGTACTCGCTGTGGCTCGAGCCGAGCGCGAGGGGCCACGGACTCGGCCAGCTTCTGGTATCGGTTGCGGTGGACTGGGCGCGCGCACAGCGGGTCCGAACCGTCACGCTGCGAGTAAACGCCACGAACACTGCCGCGCGCAGCGTGTACGAGGCGCTGGGATTCAGCCTCGCGCCCCCCGTTGGCGACGAAGACAGCGGCCCGACAGCCGAACTCACGATGTCGCTGAGTGTGGGCTGACATCGGGGCGATAGTGCGATACGAGTGCGCGCACACGGTCCATCGCCTCGACGGCCCGCTCCTTGTCAACGGACTGAATCGCCATCAGCGGCAGGTATTCGTCATCGGGCAGGTCGACTCGGGCCCATCGTGCACCGACGGGAAACGAAACACCCACCACTTCCGACCATGGAATCAAGCGGTACGCCAGCAGGTTTCGCACTGCGACGCCCGCGGCACCAACCCGCAGCCGCGGCCGGGCGAACAGCAGCACCAGGCCGCCGATGACGATGCCCAGCACGCCCATGGCGATTTGGTCCGAGGTCTGAAAGATCACACCGCTGGAACCGACCTTCAGCAATGCGCCGACGGCGATGTGCGCTGCCGCGATCACAAACGCGGCGCCGTAGGCGAAGTACGGCGTCAGGTGCGGCTTGACCTCGAGGTCCCAACCCTCGGGCAATGTCACGTACGCAACTCCTGCAGCAGCAGCGCGGTGGACAGCGCGGCGGAGGCCGCCTGGGCACCCTTGTCTTCAGCCGAACCCGGAAGTCCGGCGCGATCGAGCGCCTGTTCCTCGGTGTTGGTCGTCAGCACTCCGTTGGCGACGGGGGTGGACTCGTCCAGCGACACCCGGGTCAGGCCCTGGGTGACGGCGTCGCACACGTAGTCGAAGTGCGGCGTCTGCCCGCGAATCACCACGCCGAGCGCGACGACCGCGTCGTGCGTGCGGGCCAACTCCTGTGCCACCACCGGGATTTCGATTGCGCCAAGCACGCGCACGATTGTCGGATCGGCCACCCCGTCACCCTTCGCGGCGCGAAGTGCACCGTCGAGCAGGGCGTCACAGATGGTGGTATGCCAGGTGCTCGCGACGATCGCCAGCTTGAGCCTGGAGGCGTTGAGCACCGGCATCTCCGGAACGCCTGCGCCTCCGCTCACTTCCGGACTCCGTCCGGGTTACTCACGGCGCATCACCCGCGTCGTCTGCCGTCGGCGACAAGCGGTGGCCGAGCAGGTAGACCGCCTCGTCGTACCCGTCCATCCGAACGGATTCGTCGTAGTCCTCGAGTCCGCTCAGATCGTGTCCCATGCGGTCGCGTTTGGTCATCAGGTACCTGATGTTGTCGGCGTTGGCACGCACCGGTAACGGCACCCGCTCGATGATGTGGAGGCCGTAGCCGTCCAGCCCAACGCGTTTCGCCGGATTGTTGGTCAGCAGGCGCATGGACCGGATGCCGAGGTCGACGAGGATCTGAGCACCGATGCCGTAGTCACGCGCATCGGCGGGCAGCCCCAGCTTGAGATTCGCATCGACGGTGTCGTCGCCGGCGTCCTGCAGCTGATAGGCCTGGAGCTTGTGCAGGAGTCCGATCCCGCGGCCCTCGTGACCACGCATGTAAAGCACGACGCCACGATCCTCCTTGGCCACCATCGCCATCGCTGCGTCCAACTGGGGCCCGCAGTCGCAGCGCCGTGAGCCGAACACGTCACCGGTCAAACACTCCGAGTGGACGCGCACCAGCACGTCGTGGCCGTCGCCCTCCGGCCCGGCGATGTCGCCACGAACCAGCGCAACGTGCTCGACGTCGTCGTAGATGCTGGTGTAGCCAACCGCGCGGAACTCGCCGTAGCGGGTCGGGATACGGGCCTCGGCGATGCGCTCGATGTGCTTCTCGTGTTTGCGGCGCCACTCGATGAGGTCGGCGATGGAGATCAGTGCCAGGCCGTGTTCATCGGCGAAGACCCGAAGCTCGTCGGTCTGCGCCATCGCGCCTTCGTCCTTCTGGCTGACGATCTCGCAGATCGCGCCGGCAGGCTGCAATCCCGCCAGCCGGGCCAGGTCCACGGCGGCCTCGGTGTGTCCGGGCCTGCGCAGTACGCCACCGTCCTTGGCCCGCAGCGGGACGACGTGGCCGGGCTTGGTGAAGTCGTGGGCGACGGCCGAAGGATCCGCGAGCAGACGCATGGTCGTGGCACGGTCGGACGCGGAGATGCCCGTTCCCACGCCCTCCCTCGCATCGACCGTGACGGTGTAGGCCGTGCCGTGCTTGTCCTGGTTGACGGCGTACATCGGCAACAGACCGAGCCGGTCGCAGACGTCGCCGTCCAACGGCACGCACAGGTATCCGGAGGTATAGCGGACCATGAAGGCGACGAGCTCGGGCGTGGCCTTCTCTGCGGCGAAGATCAGGTCGCCTTCGTTCTCGCGGTCCTCGTCGTCGACGACGACGACGGCCTTGCCCGCCGCAATATCGGCTAGCGCCCGCTCGACCGAATCAAGCCTCGTCATCACTTCACCCACTCGCCGGTCCCAGACGGGGACCCTTCAACCGACCGACTTCAGTATGAACCACTCAGGGGTATGGGTTATTGCCCCCGTCGACCAGTGGGTTGGTCGGTGAACCGAGGCGTGTCTTCCGTCACACGGCGTTACAGCCCGGGCAGGCAATTGATGAGCGGGATGCACGGCGGCTGGGGAGCACGCGGCGGTCCCGGGGGTTGGCCCGCGATGATGATCGGCTTGGTCAATGGTGCGTTGGGATCGAAGTAGAAGGTGTGGCAGACGTTCATGTCCCACTTGGGGATCGGGCTCATGCCCGAACCCGGGCACCAGAGCTGCGCGCAGACGTCATTGGCGTCGCATCCGCTCGGAGGTCCCTCGGGTGGTGCGCACCGAGGCTCTTGGTAGTTCGCGGGCGAGCATTCGGGTTGCGCCTGGCTGGTAGGCAAGGCGAGCAACATTCCGGCTACGCCCAACCCTCCGGCGCCCAACCCGCCGGACACGAACGCGGCCGCGACCAACGCCGCGGCCGAGGGTTTCGCGGATGTCATCGTGGAAGGGTGCGGCGCGGTCCTTGGCGAATTCTTGGGACCGCGGACGGTCAACCGTCGTGCTTAAGCAGCCGTTCAACGTATTTGGCGATGACGTCCGCCTCGAGATTTACCGGCGCCCCGATGGCGGCCCGACCGAGCGTCGTCAGCCGCAGCGTGGTGGGAATCAGCGAGACCTCGAACCAGTCGTCGCCCAGCCCCGACACGGTCAGGGAGATCCCGTCGACCGTGATCGACCCCTTCTCCACGACGTACCGCGAGATTGCGTTGGGCAGCGCGATCCGGACTACTTCCCAGTGCTCGGACGGCGTGCGCGCGACGACGTGCCCGGTGCCGTCGACATGGCCTTGAACGATGTGACCGCCGAGCCGGCTGTTGACCGCGGCGGCCCGTTCCAAGTTCACCTGGCTACCCACGTCGATGGCGCCCAGACTCGATCTGTTCAGGGTTTCGGCCATCACGTCAGCGGTGAAGGCGCCGTCGGGCAGCACGTCGACGACGGTCAGACAGACACCGTTCACGGCGATCGAATCGCCATGCCCCGCATCGGCTGTGACGAGCGGGCCTCGGATGACGAACCGGGCCGCGTCGGTGAGGTCCTCCTTGCCGACGACCTCGCCCAGTTCCTCGACGATTCCGGTGAACATCCAACAAGCCTAGAGGTGCGCGCGCCGGAAAACATCGCGGCGTCGAGCACCGCGCCGTCGCCCTCATCTGCGGCTACGAGCCGAAACTCCAGGTCAGACGCCACGAGTCCCCTTCCATCGCGTGCCCGGGCCACGCGTCCACCCCACTGCACCCTCTACGATGAAACTCATGCAGACGCGCCCCAGGCTTGCCATGCTCATTTCACTGTTCACCGCTTTGGTGACGGCTCTCGTCCTGACCTCGGGATGCTCGTCGGACAAGTCGTCCAACGACCCGCTACCCGACGCAGCAACGCTGCTGAAGGACTCGAATGTCACTACCAAGGCGCAACAGAGCGTGCACCTGGTCATTACCGTCACCGGTGAGATCAAGGCACTGCCGATCACGCAGTTGACCGGAGACCTGACCAACACCCCTGCGGTGGCCGCGTCGGGCAAGGCCGACATCACGGCGCTCGGCACCAAGCTGGAAGGCGTCGGATTCGTCGTCGCAGACGGCACGTTGTACGCCGCCCTCACGCCGGGCAGCTGGACGGACTTCGGTCCCGCCGCCGACATCTACGACGTCTCCGCGATCCTCAACCCGGACAAGGGCCTGGCCAACGTGTTGGCCAACTTCTCCGATCCCAAGGCGGTCGGCCGCGAGTCGGTCAATGGCGTCGACACCGTGAAGGTCACCGGCACCGTCTCGGCGGACGCCGTCAATGGCATCGCCCCGCAACTCGCAGTCACCGGCCCCGTGCCAGGCACCGCGTGGATCAGTCCGGACGGCGACCACAAGCTGATCCAGGCGAAACTTGAACCCACCTCGGGCACCGCCATCCAACTGGCGACGTCGGACTGGGGCAAGCCGGTGACGGTCACCAAGCCCGCAGTCTGATGGCTCACACGACGGACACCCCGGCCGGCGCGGGTCGCCGGATCGCGATCACCGCCGGCGGCTTGGCCGTACTGCTCGGTGCGCTCGACACCTACGTCGTCGTCACGATCATCCGCGACGTGATGACGGACGTCGGCATCCCGATCAACCAGATTCAGCGGGTCGCGCCGATCATCACCGGTTACCTGGTCGGCTACATCGCCGCCATGCCGCTGCTGGGTCGGGCGTCGGACCGATTCGGTCGCAAGCTGCTGATCCAGGTCAGCTTGGCGGGCTTCGCAGCGGGTTCGGTGGTCACCGCACTCTCGTCCGACCTGACCATCCTCGTCATCGGCCGCATCATTCAGGGCACCGCCAGCGGCGCACTGCTACCCGTCACGCTGGCGTTGGCCGCCGATCTGTGGGCGCAACGCGACCGCGCCACCATCCTCGGCGGCATCGGTGCAGCCCAGGAACTCGGCAGCGTGCTGGGCCCGCTCTACGGCATCGCGATCGTCTGGGCGCTCAGCAGCTGGCGTTACGTGTTCTGGGTCAACATTCCGTTGGCCCTCATCGCGATGGTGATGATCCACTTCAGCGTTCCGGGCCGGCGGAAGAGCACGGAGCCACCCGAGAAGGTCGACGTCATCGGCGGCCTGCTGCTGGCGGTCGTCCTCGTCCTCGTCGTGTTCGGGCTGTACAACCCGGCGCCCGACGGCAAGCAGGTGCTGCCCAACGGCGGCGGGCTGATGCTGATCGGGGCCGCCGTGGTCACCGTGGCGTTCTTTGCGTGGGAGCGCTGGTCGCGCACCAAGCTGATCGACCCGGACGGCGTGCACTTCAGACCCTTCCTGTGTGCGCTCGGCGCCTCGTTCGCCGCGGGCGCGGCCCTGATGGTCACGCTGGTCAACGTCGAACTGTTCGGCCAGGGCGTACTTGGTCTGAGTCAGAACGAGGCCGCATTCCTGTTGATGCGATTCCTCGTCGCGCTGCCCGTTGGTGCGCTGATCGGCGGCTTCCTGGCGACGCGTATCGGCGACCGGATCGTGGCCTGCGTCGGGTTGTTGATCGCCGCCTTCGCCTACTACCTGGTGTCGCACTGGCCGGTGGATCTACTGGCCGCGCGCCACGACTTCGGGCTGTTCACGGTCCCGGCGATGGACTTCGACCTGGCGTTGGCCGGTTTCGGGCTGGGCCTGGTGATCGGACCGCTGACGTCGGCGTCGCTACGGGTGGTGCCCGCGGCCCAGCACGGTATCGCGTCGTCTGCGGTGGTCGTGGCACGCATGACCGGCATGCTGGTCGGTGTCGCGTCACTGTCGGCGTGGGGGCTGTACCGGTTCAATCAGATCCTGCAGCACCTACCGAAGAAGGGCGGCGGCACGTCGCTGGTCGAACGCATCACCGCTGAGGCCGCGAACTACAAGCTGGCCTTCTCGATGCAGTACGGCGAGATGTTCGCCATCACCGCGATTGTCTGCGTGGTAGGAGCCGTGCTCGGCCTGTTCATCGCGGGTCGAAAGGAACGCGCTGACGACCCCGATCAGGAGATCGAGACCGTCAGCGCGTCAAGCTAATTCGGCTCAACAGCGTTCGACGCCGGGGCCCATCGATGTGAACTCAACGCGTTCACCGGGATTCTGAGTGCTCAACACCGCGCGTAGCGGGCGGAACACGAATTCCCGGATGGCGCTCTGATCGACTGGGCGAAAGCTGAGCCAGTCCTGCAATGCAGTCACGCTCTTCGTCCTTTTCGATTGGCAGCCGGGTCGGGTGACCCGGTTGTCTTCTTCGATTTTACCGGGACCGCCGGTCCGGATTCAGCGCCAAGCGGGCTCTACGGGTCTCAAAGCGGTAACGAGTCATCAAACGTTGACCGATCCGCCGTGACGGCAGTCACATTGAGTGGCAAAGGAATTCCGCGTCTCACCGATTTGGACGCAGCGCCGTCGGTTAGCCGGGGATCAGGCTGAGCCGAACGTCCGGCCCAACCCTGTCGATGCCGTCGAATCGCCACCGCTGCGCGTGCGCAATGTTCAGTACACCCACGTCGTCTACCGCGGTGATCGGACCGCCCAAGAGCATCGGGGCCACGTAGGCCACGATCCGGTCGACCACCCCGGCCCGCAGAAACGCACCCGCCAGCGTCGGGCCACCCTCGATGAGCACGTCGACGCGATCGGACATCGCTTGCACCACCTCGAGTGGGTCACGGGTGCGGATCACCATGGTTCGCGAGTCGTCGTTGAGAACCCTTGCCTCCGAAGATATTTCACGCTCCCCGACGACTACCCGCAAGGGCTGCCGATCGGCCAGCCGGCCATCCGGCAGGCGCGCCGTGAGCGCGGGGTCGTCCATGAAGACGGTGCCGGTACCGACGATGATGGCGTCGGCCACGGCGCGCCGTCGGTGCACGTCGGCCCGGGCCGCCTCGCTGGTAATCCATTGGCTGCTGCCATCGGCCGCCGCGCTGCGACCGTCGACACTCGTCGCGAACTTCCAGGTGAAGTGTGGCTTGCTGGTGCGCTGCTTGTGCAACCACTCGCGCAGCGCTCCGCCCGCGACCTCGTCGGCGAGCACTCCGACGGCGACGCCGACCCCGGAATCGGCCAACCGCGCCGCACCCGCGGCGGCGACGGGGTTGGGATCCTTCACTGCATACACGACCGACGAAACCCCGGCCGCGAGAAGGGCATCCACGCAGGGCGGGGTGCGACCGTGGTGATTGCACGGTTCCAATGTGACGACCGCGGTACCGCCCCTGGCCCGCTCCCCCGCTCGCCGCAGCGCAATCACCTCAGCGTGGGGGCCGCCTGCCGGTTGGGTCCCGCCCACGCCTGCGACGTCGCCGTCGCGGTCGAGGATGACCGCACCGACTGGTGGGTTGGGATAGGTCGTGCCCTTGACCTGATCGCCCTGCCCAATGGCCAGCCGCATCGCGGCTTCGGTGTTCATCTTGACGGTCACTACGTCAAGTGCTTGGACGCCGCAGCGGCCTGGCGGCGCAGCGACTCCACGGCGACGGCCGGATCGGCTGCGCTGTAGACGGCGGATCCGGCGACGAAGCAGTCCACGCCGGCCTCGGCGGCAGCTTCGATGGTGTCGGCGTTGATGCCGCCGTCGATCTCGACGACGATGGTGAGTTCGCCCGCGTCGACCAAACGCCGGACCAACGTGACCTTGGACAACACCTCGGGGATGAACTTCTGTCCGCCGAAGCCGGGCTCGACGGACATCACCAGCAGAGTGTCGAAGTACGGGAGCAACTCGAGATACGGCTCGATCGGGGTGCCGGGCTTGACGCTGAGGCCTGCCCTCGCTCCGGCGGCCCGGATGTCACGGGCCACGGCGATCGGGTCGTCGGAGGCCTCGGCGTGAAAGGTGACGTTGTAGGCGCCCGCCTCGGCATAGGGCGGCGCCCACCGGTGTGGGTCGTCGATCATCAGATGACAGTCCATCGGGATGTCGGTCACGTTCAGCAGGCTCTCCACCACCGGAAGACCCAGGGTGAGGTTCGGCACGAAGTGGTTGTCCATCACGTCGACGTGCAGCCAGTCGGCTCCACGCACGGCGGCGGTCTCCTCGGCCAGCCTCGCGAAATCGGCGGCCAGAATCGACGGGGCAATCAGCGGTGCTGCCATGGCGGCCAGCGTAACGGTTGACCAGAGCTCTACTGCACCTGCAGCGCGGCGGCGAACATGGCGTCCGTACCGTGCCGGTGCGGCCACAGCTGGACGTGTGGTCCGGCGCCGACGTCGTCGACGCCCTCGAACAAGGCCCGGGTGTCGATCGCGCGCACCGGATGACGGCGCACGGCGTCGGCGATCACGCCGACCGTTTCGGCAAGGTGCGGCGAACACGTCGCATACAGCACTACCCCGCCGGGGCGCGTGAGCCCGATGGCCGACGCCAGCAGTTCCTTCTGCAACTTCGTCAACCCGGGCACGTCTCCGGGCTGACGACGCCACCGGGCCTCGGGTCGACGGCGGAGCGCACCGAGCCCAGTGCACGGCGCATCGACGAGCACCCGGTCGAACGAGCCCGGCGCCAGCCCGGAATCACGACCGTCGACCCGGAGTACCTCCACGTCGTATCCGCTGACGTTGTGCTCGACCAGTTCCGCGCGGTGCGCAGCGGGTTCAACCGCCGTCACCCGCGCACCCGGCATCGTGCCGATGGCGGCCAACAACGCCGTCTTGCCGCCGGGTCCGGCGCACAGATCCAACCAGCGACCGTCGGGTCCGTCGATGGGTGCCAACGTCAACGCACGCGCGACCAGTTGACTGCCCTCGTCCTGCACCTGCGCCAGGCCATCCCGCAGCGGCACAAGCCGGCCCGGATCGCCGCCGGAAAGGTAGACGGCGTATGGCGAGTAGCGGCCGATCTCACCATCGACCGCGGTCGCGAGCTCGTCGGCGGTGATGGCACCGGGCCGTGCGGCCAGGTGCACCAACGGCCGTTCGTTGTCGCTGGCCAACAGGGCACCCAGCTGTCCAGCCTCAGCGCCGAGGGCGTCGGAGAACGCCTGTGCGATCCAGCGGGGATGCGCGTTCACGAACGCGATGTGGCCGACGGGGTCGGTGTCGGCGGACGGCGCGAGCTCGGCCACCCAGGACTGCTCGTCGCGCGCCGAAATGTTGCGCAGCACACCGTTGACGAAACCGGCACGTGCCGAATCGAATTCGACGGCTGCCTGCTCGACGGTGGTGTCGACGGCGGCATGCGCGTCGACGCGGGTGCGCAGCAACTGATAGGCGCCGAGCCTGAGCAGCTCGAGCAATACCGCGTCGATCTGGTCCACCGGGCGGTTCGCGGCACGGGCGATGACGGCGTCGAGCAGACCGAGCACACGGCATGTCCCGTAAGTCAATTCGGTGGCGAAGGCGGCATCGCGTCCGGTGATGGCACGCTCGCGCAGCAGTGCGGGCAGCGCGAGGTTGGCGTAGGCGTCGCGCTCGGACACTGCGCGCAGGACGTCGAACGCAGCCTGACGGGCGGGGTCGAGCGGCGTTCGGCGTTGCGGGCGGCGCGGGTTGTGCTGTGACCGGTTCTGGGGCCTGCTCATTGGGCCCGCACACTCTCGTCGAGTCGGGCACCACGCGCCCAGTCGGTGGCCTTCATTAACTTCTTGCCCGGCGGCTGGAGCTCGCCAAGCACGACGGGGCGCGAACCCGTGCCGACGTGAACACCCTCACGATCGACATGAATTACGCCGGGCGCCAAAGGTTCCCGATCGCTGACCGTGACGGGGCCGAGCTTCACTCGCAGATCTCCTATCAATGTCCACGCCCCAGGGTTCGGAGTCACCGCACGAATTCGGCGATCCACCACATGGCCTGGTAACTCCCAGCGCACTCGGGCCTCGTCGACAGTGATCTTGGGAGCCACCGTCACCCCATCGGCTGGCTGCGGCACCGGGGCCAGCGACCCGTCAGCGATGCCGTCCAACGTCGCCTCGAGCAAGGCCGCCCCCGAGACCGAAAGCCGATCCAAGAGATCCCCTGCGGTGTCCATGGGCCGGACGGCTTCGGTCACGACGCCGAACACCGGGCCGGAGTCCAGGCTCGGCTCGATCCGGAACGTCGTCGCCCCGGTCACCGCGTCACCCGCCGCGATCGCGGCTTGCACCGGGGCGGCGCCTCGCCACGCGGGCAACAATGAGAAATGCAGGTTGATCCATCCGTGTGGAGGTACGGCCAGTAGTCCATCACGGAGCATGGCGCCGTAGGCGACCACTGCACAGCAGTCGGGCGCCAGTTCGGCGAGTTCGGCGACGAACTCCGCGCTGTTGGGGCGATCGGGCCGCAGCACCGGGATGTCGCGTTCGAGTGCGAATGCCGCCACCGGCGACGGGGTCGGCTTGGCGCGACGACCCGACGACGCATCGGGCCGCGTCAGCACCGCGATCACGTCGTGGCCAGGCGAGTCGATCAGCCGCTGCAGGGACGGCAGGGCTGGCTCCGGGGTACCTGCGAAGAGAATCCGCACGGCTACCGGGGCTGCCCGGCTGGGATCTGGTAATACTCGCGCTCGGACACCCCGGCGAGCGGCGCGACGAACATCCAGGGAATGGTGGCGATCAGCCGGTTGAGGGTCGCGACGGCATCGTTGTAGTACTGACGGGCGAACGCGAGCTTGTTCTCCGTGTCGGCGAGATTGTCCTGCAGGTTCAGGAAGTTGTTGGACGAGTTCAACTGTGGGTAGCTCTGACCAAGGGCCAGCACCTGCCCGACGGCTGTATCCAGGTCCTGCTCGGCGGCACTGCGCTGGGCCACCGACTTGCCGCCAGTGGCCGAGGTCAGTGCGGCGCGCGCGTTCGTGACGTGGTCGAGGATGCCGCGCTCGTGTGCGGCGAAGGTCCCAACGGTCTGGACAAGGCTCGGAATCAGCGACGCCCTTCGAGTCAACTCGACGTCAATGCCGGACAACGCCTCGGCAACGCGCACGTCCGCGGTGCGGATCTTGTTGTAGCCCACCACGAAACCTATGAGCACCAGCACCGCGATCACCAGTATGACGATCAGTATGAGTCTCACCACGAGCCCCCACCTCCTCCTCCGCCGCCGCCACCGCCACCACCGCCGCTGAAGCCGCCTCCTCCGCTGCTGGAGGAGGACGACGACTGCGACGCGGTGTATGCACCGATCGACGACGAGAGCGCCGATTCGAAGCTGTCGAAGTTGGGGCCGCTGGAACCGCCCGAAAAACCCCAGCCCGAACTCGATGACGACGAATAGTACCAACCAGGTTGCGGTGCAACCGTTCCCGTCGTCTCCTGATACTTCTTGGCCCACAACGCCGCACTACCCGCCGCCACGGCGAACGGGATGTAGGCCGTGTAGAGGTCCTTGCGTGCCGAGAAGTCGAACCGCGTCTCCGCCGAATCAGTGGCCAGCAGACGATGGAAACCTCCGGCCTGCGACCACAATTGGCGACCGGCTTCGGTGCGCCGAGTGCCCACCCCGGCGGACCAGGCTCGCCTCGAGCAGACGAAGAACGCCGCGAACGGCAGCCCCCACATCGTGTAGGGGAAGCCCCAGCGGAAGAACCCGCAGACGGCCAGGACCACGGCAACGGCGCTGGCGAACCGCACCCAGAGCTCCTTCTTGCGCTTGACCATCACGCCGCTGTCCAGTGCCCACTTCGAGACCGCCGCCCGCATGTCGACCTTGGCCTTGTTGAGCTTTTCGCCCGCCTTGACCGACTTCTTGGCCGCGAACTCCGCGCCGGGCCCGATCACCTTCAGCGCCGATGCAACGGCGACGCTGACCGGGTCGACGTCGGCCCAGGCGGCCTTGCGTGCCACCCCCGTGACGTTCCACTGGTCGTCGCTGACCTGTTTGAGCTCGACCAGCTTGCGCTCGCCGAGGTAGAACAAGGTGGCCGTCAGCCCATCCTTCGGGACCGCCTCGGTCCGGATGTACTCGGTCTGCACCGGACCCAGTCCCGGCGGTGGGGCGTACTGCACGGGGAAGCCTGGCGGCGACTCAACCGTGGTGCGATACAAGAAATACGCGCCGACGCCGGCGATTGCCGAAAGCCCCAGGACGATCGCCACACCGGTCACCGACCGGCCGAGGATGCGGTCCCACTCGAAGGGCCAAGGCACGCTCGCGCGCGGTGGGGTCGGCACGTCGACGCCGGCCCGCAACGTCACCGGTGTGCGGGGCGGCAGGCCTGCGGCCGTGAACTCCACGGTGCGGCCCGACACCGTCAAGTCCGTGCAGGTGCTCCCGACCCCGCGTCCGACGGAACACTGTGCGCCGGTGACGTCGGCAGGCAACGTCGCCTTGATGTGTGCGTGCTGGATGGTGTTGTTCCACGACGATGCGATGACGTCCCAGAAGAACGCCGACGTCGAGTTGGGGTCTCCGACGCTGTGCGCGAACCCGAGGTGCTCGCCGGTGCTGCCGGGATCGAGCACACCCGGAATGGTGTAGCGGAGCTCGTAGACGTGAGTGCCGTACGACAAGGTGCTGTCGGGGTCGCCGATCTTGGCGACGCGGAACCGGTCACCGTCTTCCCACAGCAGCTGATACGGGGCCGGCTCTCCGTCCAAGAGGATCGAGGTGAGCTCGGGCGGCTGTCGCACGCTCGAGCTGTTCTTGTTCGCCACATCCCAATACCGGAAGATGCCGTGCCGCCCGGAGGGGAATTCGCCGGTGATGGTCTCGAGCGCGCTGAGTGTGCCGTCGGCGGCGACGGTGAAGTCGCCTTGGTAATCGCTGATCACCACGGGATCACTCGCCGGTGAGGACGTGGACGTCGCGCTGAAGAGAAGTGGCCAGAAGAGGCCAAAGGCAAAGAGACCCAACAGGATTAACCAACCAATAATCCTGCGCACGCTAGCCTTCCCCGTCGATCTCGCCTGTTGCTGTCGGACCTACCCCTTTGACCCGCCTGTTGCTGTCCGACCTACCCTATGTGCAAGGGATCTATCTGAACACGGACGGGCTGCTGATCCCGGCGCGCGCTGAGCACGCCGGTGGCCCTGCGCAACGCCGCCGCGAGCGCGAGTCCATCGCGCCGCGGCACCCTGACCAACATCCGGCTCACCACGCCGTCACCCGAGTTTGCCGAAGGGCGCCGGGCGCCTGCGGGCAATTCCACCGGTCCGAGGACGTTCGCGTCATCTGGGAGTTGTGCGGCCTCGAGCAGCGCCGCGACCGCGCCGGGAGCGCCGTCGACGGCGGCCAGGTGGACCGCGGGCGGCAGCCCGACCTCAGCCCGGGAATCGAGCTCGGATTCGGCGTGCGCGACGGGATCCCAGCGGATCAGGGCCTGCACGGTCGGGATCGCCGACTCGGCCACGACCGCGACCACACCACCGTCGGCCCCGTCGCGCACCAACGTGGCAGCGGCCATCCACCGGCGCAGCGCATCCTCAGAGGCCCGCAGATCCTGGCGACCCAGCAGGGCCCAGCCGTCGAGCAAGAGCGCGGCCCCGTACCCGCCGGCCACCCGTGGTTCGGCGCCCGGCGTCGCGACCACGACCGCAGGCCCCGCGGGCACCTCGGTGACCACCGCGTCGCCCCCGGAGGTGAGGATGTTGGTGCCGGGAAACGCCCTTCCGAGCTCCTCGGCGGTGCGCCTGGCTCCGACGACGACGGCCCGCACCGCGTCCGAGCCGCACCGGACACAACGCAGCGCGGTTTCGGCGCGACCACACCAGCGGCACACGGCGCCTGCGGTATCTCGGTCCGGGAGCGACATCGGTCCCGTGCAGTGCCTGCAGCGGGCCACCGTTCTGCACTTCCCACAGGCAAGCGCAGGCACGTATCCCCTACGCGGAACCTGAACCAGCACGGGCCGCTGCGCCACCAACGCGGCCCGGGCGGCCGCCAAGGCCATCGACGGGAGGCGCGCGGTGTACGCGGCCGCATCGCGTTCTTGGGCGAATGCACTGTCCTCGAGCGCAGTCACGCGTGGTGCCCTGGCCCGCACCACCGAACGCGTCGCGACCAGATCATGGGCCCAGCCGCTGCGCACCAACGCCTGTGCCTCGGCGGTTCGCGCGTGGCCGCCGATGAGGGCCGCACAACGCAATTGGTGCGCGCGCAGCATCGCCACCTCGCGGGCGTGCGGATACGGCGCCCTTGGTTCGGCCAGGTTGTCGTCGCCGTCGTCCCAGACGATGACAAGCCCAAGGGCGTCGACCGGCGCAAAGACGGCACTGCGGGTGCCGATAACGAATCGGGCGTTCCCACGGAGCGCGGACAGCCAGCGCCGGTACCGCTGGGCCGGACCAAGCCCCGCCGACAGCGCTACCACCCGGGACTCGTCGACGTACCGAACGGCGGAGGCGGACAGCGCGTCGACGTCGCGCTGATCCGGGACGATGGCCAACGCCGCGCGGCCCGAGCACACGACGGTGGCCGCGGCCTCGGCGAGCCGATCCGTCCACGACTCTCCCGGCAACGCTTGCCAAACGGCCCTTGCGGCCCGGCCTTCCCGCAACGCGCCTAGGAACTGCCGACCTCGGCCGTACGCATCCCACGGCGCCTCGTCGATATCGGTGGCGATCGGCGGCGGAAGCTCGAGCACGGCTTCACGTTCGACCTTGGCGTGCCGCGGCGGGATGGCGAGGCGCAGCACGTCGGCTCGCGTGCCTGCATAGCGCGCGGCCACCGCGTCGGCGAGCCTGCGCACGTCCGGCGTCAGCACGCGTTCGGCGGAGACCACCCGGTCGAGCCAGCCGAGTTTGCCATCATGGTCAGTGTCCCAACGTCTTTCGAGCACGAATGCGTCGACCAACCGACCGTGGAAGCGGACCCTGACCCGCACCCCGGGTTGGGCGTCATCGGACTGCTCGGCAGTGACCAGGTAGTCGAACTCCCGATCCAGGTGTGGCACCGACAGCATCGGGAGTACCCGAGCAATGGGCTCGAACTCCGCGGCCTGCCGCGTGGTGGTCACGCAGCCGGTGTAGCAGAGCCGTCCGACGTCACTCGGCCCCGCCCGAAGAAGAACCCGGCCGTGATCAACAGCAGCGACGTCGCATAGGCCCACCAGATCGGTACCGCCAGCGCCTCGGATCCCAGCACGAACTTGCCGATGCCGATCATCCCGTCGGACACGGCGAAGCACACCGCGCCCAGCGCCGTCCACATCGTGGGCAGCCGCGCCAGCAGCGCCGCGCAGGCCATCGCACCCAGCACGGCGATGTACAGCGTCACCGGCACCGTCATCTGCTCGGCGGCGAGGCGGGGCCAGAACCACACCAGCAGCCCGACGCACACGCACACCAGCACGGCGGCGGCCGCCATCCGGGGCGCCGTGCGCGTGACGAGCGGGATCAGCGCGGCCAGGAAGCACAGGTGCGCGATCAGAAACGCCCCGAGGCCGAGCACGAAGGACGGCGTCCACCACGGCAGGGCGAGCAGGAAGTCGCCTGCCGCTGAGAAACTCAGCGCACCCAACAGCCAGCGTCGCTCCCGCGCGATGGGATGGCTGAGCGCCGCGATCGCCAGCAAGATTGCGGCCAATGCCTTCACTGCGGGTTGCAGCGCGAACTGGCCGGTAAGCTCCGCGCCGGCAGGCAGCCGCAGGGCCGTGACGGCGAGGAAGACCCCGTAGCCGGCCCCCACGACCGCAGCCGCCACCCACAACGTGCGCAGTCGCCTCGGTGCGTACGGTGTGGCCATGCCCGCCTCCGTCGACAAGCCCGCAGTGGATGCCATCCTGCAGAAGGTACTGGAAGCGGTCCCCTTCCAGTTGACAACCGACGGCGGACCCGAAGCGGCTCGGCAACGGTTTCGCGACCTGCCGCGCAGGCCGGTCCACCAGGAGCTGCGCGTCGAGGACCGAACCATCGACGGGCCATCGGGTCCGATACCGATTCGGTTGTACTGGCCACCGGACGCCGCCGCACCGCCGCCGGTGGTGATGTTCTTCCACGGGGGCGGCTGGGTGGTCGGCGACCTGGACAGCTACGACGGCGATGCGCGCCGCCATGCGGTGGGAGCCGGTGCCGTAGTGGTGTCGGTCGACTACAGGTTGGCCCCCGAACATCCGTATCCGGCGGCGGTCGACGACGTATGGGCCGCAACACAATGGGTGGCCGCCCATGGCGAGGAACTCGGCGTCGACGTGGGAAGGCTTGCCGTCGCAGGCGACTCGGCGGGCGGCAACCTCGCGGCCGTCGTTGCACAGCTCGCGCGCGACGCGGGCGGACCGGCGCTTGCCCTTCAGCTGCTGTGGTACCCGGCAACGACGTGGGATACCTCGCTGCCGTCGTTCACCGAGAACGCGAACGCTCCGATACTCGCCGTGGACGCGGTCGCCGAGTTCTCCCGTTGGTACGCCCGTGACGTGGACATGCGGAATGCCCCGTCCACCTTGGTTCCGGCCAGGGCCGCCGACTTGACGGGGCTGCCGCCGGCTTACATCGCGGTCGCAGGCCATGACCCGCTGCGCGATGACGGCATGCGGTACGGCGAGTTACTGGCCGCGGCGGGAGTGTCCACCGAGGTGCACAATGCCGAGACCCTGGTGCACGGTTACCTCGGATACGCGGGCGTGGTGCCTGCGGCCACCGATGCCGTCGACCGCGGGCTGAGTGCGTTGCGCGCCGCGCTAACGTGAGGCATATGGCAGACACTTCGACGACGCGACCCGACATCGACCCCAACCTGAAGATGTTGCTGGATGCAGTCCCCCTCGAGTTCACCATCGACGACGGCGTCGAAGTGGCCCGTGAGAAGTTGCGCGTGATGAAGCCGCCCGCGGAGCTGTTGCCGGACATGCGAATCGAACAGCGCACCATCGGCTACGGCGACCTCACCGACATCCCGGTGCGCATCTACTGGCCGCCGGTCGACACCGACGACGTGCTGCCGGTCGTCGTCTTCTACCACGGGGGCGGTTGGGCCATCGGCGATCTGGACACCCACGATCACGTAGCCCGCGCGCACGCGATCGGTGCCGAGGCGATCATCGTGTCGGTCGACTACCGACTGGCGCCGGAACATCCGTTCCCCGCAGGCGTCGAGGATGCCTGGGCAGCGTTGAAGTGGGTCGGCGAGCACGCTGCCGAGCTCGGCGGCGATCCAACCCGCATCGCCGTTGCCGGAGACTCCGCGGGCGGCAACTTGTCGGCCGTGATGGCGTTGCGCGCGCGGGACGCCGGTGGCCCTCCCCTGACGTTCCAGCTGCTCTGGTACCCCGTCGCCGTCGGTGACCTCTCGCTTCCATCGTTCACGGAGAATGCGGATGCGCCCCTGTTGAACTCCGACGTGACCTCGGCATTCTTGACCTGGTACCTGCCTGGTCAGGACATGTCCGATCCCAAGGCGCTTCCGACCGATCTCGCCCCCGCGAACGCCGCCACGCTGACGGGTTTGGCGCCCGCCTTCATCGGCACCGCCGAGCACGACCCGCTGCGCGACGACGGCGGCAAGTATGCCGAGCTGCTCTCCGCTGCAGGTGTTCCCGTCCAGTTGAGCAATGAGCCGACGATGGTGCACGGCTACGTGAGTCTGGCGATGGCGTCCCCTGCCGCGGCCGAGGCCACCGACCGTGGGCTTGCTGCACTGAAGGCGGCGCTACACGCCGGGCGATGACCGAGCGGGACGTGCTCGACGTGCGCTCGCCCCAGCAGTGGGAGGAGTGGCTGGAGCGCAACTACGACACCGCGACCGAGGTGTGGGTTCGGCTGTTCAACAAGGCTGCGGGCGATGTTCCGGTGTCGTACGGTGATGCCGTCGAGATCGCACTGTGCTTCGGCTGGATCGACAGCCTGGCCCGCGGTCACGATGAGGTGTCACGCATCCAGCGGTTCAGTCCGCGCAAAGCCAGGAGCGCATGGTCGAAGTCCAATGTCGAACGGGTGCAACGTCTTCTCGACGAAGGCCGGATGCGAGCCCCGGGCCTGCGCCAGATCGAAGGCGCCAAGGCCGACGGGCGCTGGCCGACGCGCTGAGACGACGCAGGAGTTCACGAGGGAACCGCGCGAGGAAGGCCGCCCGACGATGAGACACGGTCGAACTCCACGTGCGGCCAGGCCTCGGCGCTGATGTCCTGCTCGTACTGCGGCTCCGAGTTGGGCGACGCGGGCACGTGTGCGAAGTGCGGCACAGTCCAGGCGACCAGCGCACCGACGGGATGGCGACCGGATCCGACCGCGCGGCACGAAGGTCGCTACTACTCCGTGGACCGCCCGACCAACCGTGTCCGTGACGGCAAGGCACAGTCGTCCGATCCGGACGGCGGACGGCTACTGCCGGAGTACACCGAACTTCCCTGGTCCGCACGAACGAGCCCGCGCTCGGCCCGGCTGGGCACCGGCGGTGCGGTCGCCGTCCTCGTCGCGCTCGCGGCCGTCGTCTGGGGGCTGCTGCATCCCGGCGCCAAGCAGGAGTCACCCGAAGATCGGTACCTCTCGGCGCTCAACGACTCGGGCTTCGCCAATCAATTCAACTCCAACGCCAACGCATTGGCGCACGGCAGGCAAGTCTGCAGGCAACTCGAGGAGGGCGGACCGCAGCAGGGGCTTCCGGCGGACAAGCTGGCGGTGGACTCGTTCTGCCCGCAATTCAACGGCGGGTTTCACATCCTCGAAACTGCCACCGTCGGGGGGACGTTCGTGCTCACCAACACGTCGTCGAGCGAGTACACCCGACCGATCACCTCGGACGGAAAGTCCTGCGCTGGGGCCGACGGCTACTCCGACGTCGGCGAGCAGACACAGGTCGTCGTCAGAAACGGCAAGGGCGAGATCCTCACGATGACGGCGCTGGGCACCGGCAAGGGCAGCGAAGTCACGTGCACGTTCTCCTTCAGCTTTCCCGTCACCGAGGGCCAGGACCGCTACGTGCTGTCGATTGGACACCGCGGCGAGTTCAGCTATTCGTTCGGCCAACTCCAGCATGGCGTCGAGATTCACCTCGGGCACTGACCCGATACCCGCGGTACCGCATATCGCGTCCGCGGCGTATCTTGAGGCGAAGTCGACGACGGAGGTATGACGTGACCGCAACGGATCCCGACTTCCACACGCTCATCGTCGGTGCCGGATTCTCCGGCATCGGCGCCGCGATACAACTCGACAAGGTGGGCCTCGGCGACTACCTGATCGTCGAGGCGGGCGCGGAACCTGGTGGTACCTGGTACTGGAACACCTACCCCGGCATCGCAGTCGACATCCCCTCGTTCTCCTACCAGTTCTCGTTCGAGCAGAGCGCCGACTGGTCGCGCACGTACGCGAAGGGCAACGAACTTAAGGCCTACGCCGAGCGTTGCGTTGACAAGTACGGCCTGCGCCGCAAGATCAGGTTCGGCACCAAAGTCACCGCAGCGGTATTCGACGACGAATCCGGTTGGTGGCGAGTCGAACTCGACTCGGGCGAGGCATTGACGGCACGATTTCTGATCAACGCCAGCGGCGTGTTGACGGTGCCGAATCTGCCCGACATCGACGGCGTCGACAGCTTCGCGGGCATCACCATGCACACCGCGCGCTGGGACCACCAGCAGGACCTGACAGGCAAGCGCGTCGCGATCATCGGCACGGGCGCCTCTGCGGTTCAGGTGATTCCGGAGATCGCCCCGGTCGTCGAGAAGCTCACGGTGTTTCAACGGACGCCGATCTGGTGCATGCCGAAACTGGACGTGCCGTTGCCCGCGCCTGCCCGGTGGGCGATGCGGATACCGGGCGGCAAGGTGCTGCAGCGGGCGCTCAGCCAGGCCTACGTGGAGCTGACGTTCACCATCTCCGCCCAGTACTACACCGTGTTCCCGCTGGCCAGGCGCGCCGAAAAGATGGGCCGCGCGTACCTCAAGCGTGAGGTCCACGACCCCGAGGTACGCGACAAGCTGACGCCCCGCTATGCGGTCGGATGCAAACGCCCCGGCTTTCACAACACGTACCTGTCGACCTACAACCGCGACAACGTCGAACTGGTCACCGAACCCATCGACAAGGTCACCGGCACGGGCGTCGCCACCACTGACGGGACGACCCGTGACGTCGACGTGCTGATCCTTGCCACCGGATTCAAGGTGATGGACGTCGACAGCATCCCCACGTTCCCCGTCACAGGGGCGGGCGGGCGATCGCTGGCCGAATTCTGGTCGGAACAACGTCTTCAGGCCTACGAGGGTGTCAGCGTGCCCGGCTTCCCCAACTTCTTCACGGTGATGGGTCCCTACGGTTACGTCGGCTCGTCGTACTTCGCACTCATCGAAACGCAGACACACCACATCGTGCGATGCCTGGAACGCGCGTCACGTGACGCAGCCACCCGCGTCGAGGTGTCGCAAGAGGCCAACGACCGCTTCTTCGCCGAGATGATGCGCAAGCGGCACCGCCAGATCTTCTGGCAGGACTCGTGCAGTCTCGCGAACAGCTACTACTTCGACAAGAACGGCGACGTGCCCCTGCGGCCGACGAGCACGCCCGAGGCCATCTGGCGCAGTCGTCGCTTTCCGCTCGCGGATTACGAGTTCAGTAGCTAGCGAGTCAGTATGAGATAGCGCCGAGTGATCTTGCCACGCTGCGCATTTCGGCATGCACTCCGCCGTAGGCAGGCGAACTCGGCAACAATCGCTTGTCGATCTTGGTCACGGCGCTGTAGTTGGCGTCAACGACGTTCGCGATGGGGACCTGCGATATCTGGCTCAGCAGTTGGTAGGCATCGAGCCGGTCGAGGCCGTGGAGCTCGCCGAGCCAGGTGATCATCTCGACCTGACCCGCCCGCCACGCTTCTTCGAGCGGTCGCCCAGAACCGATGCACATCAGGTGGGTATCGCTTTCGATTCTCGGCCACGCCGGCCCCGGGGCCTTGATCAAGTCGATGATCGCGGTCACGTTCATCGCGCCCTCCACCGCCGTGCCGCAGGACTCGCCTTCACCCTGCCGGTAGTGGCCATCGCCGAGCGAAAATAGCGCACCTTCCACATTGACCCGCAGATAACACGTTGCGCCAGCAGCCATTTCGGGCGTGTCCATGTTCCCGCCGAAGTAGTCCGGCACCAACGAGGTACGGACCTCGCGGCGGGCCGGGGCCACCCCGACGGTGCCGAGCATGGGGTTGGCGGGCAGCGCGACCTCGAAGTCACTGGCCCGCGCCGAGAAGCCCAGTGTGTCGGTGGCCGAGTCGTATTCGTAGATCCAGGTGCGCTCGGGCAGCGCCGGCTGCAGTGTGGGACTCACCGGAATGCTGGTGAGCCCGCCGAAGAACGGGATGAGCGTCGACGCGCCCCAGGTCCGCGCCGGGGTCAGATCGACGAGGTGAACGGCCAGCGTGTCACCCGGTTCGGCACCCTCGATCCAGAACGGGCCGGTCTGGGGATTGAGGTCCTCGGTGTCGAGGACGGTGCTGGCGACGTCGTCCGTCGAGGTGATGCGGCCGCCGTACGCGTCCTCCGTCCACAGCGTGAGCACGGTGCCCGGCCTGATGCGTCGCACGGGGGCCGCTCCACCGAAGGTGAAGGTCATCTCGTCGACCGTTGGCACGAACGTCACATGCTCCATTCGCCCCATCCTGCTGTAACCACCCCATCGGCGCGAGCAGGAGGAACTCGCGGCAGGAACTAGACCGAAGCCTTGAGCTCTTCGGCCTTGTCGGTCCGCTCCCACGGCAGGTCGACGTCAGTGCGGCCGAAGTGGCCGTACGCGGCCGTCGGCGCGTAGATCGGACGGAGCAGGTTGAGATCGCGGACGATCGCGCCGGGCCGCAGGTCGAAGACCGACGTGATGGCCTTCTCGATGCGGGCCGGGTCGACGGTTTCGCTGCCGAACGTCTCGACGAAGAGTCCGACGGGGGCGGCCTTGCCGATCGCGTAGGCCACCTGGACCTCGATGCGCTCCGCCAAGCCAGCTGCGACGACGTTCTTCGCGACCCAGCGCATCGCGTACGCGGCCGAACGGTCCACCTTGGACGGATCCTTGCCGGAGAAGGCGCCGCCGCCGTGGCGGGCCCATCCACCGTAGGTGTCGACGATGATCTTGCGGCCCGTCAGTCCCGCGTCGCCCATCGGACCGCCCAGCACGAACTTCCCGGTGGGGTTGACCAGCAGCCGGAAGTCGGATGTGTCCATCGTGTCGTGTGCGAGGTCACCCAGCACGGTGTTGACGACCTTCTCGCGGATGTCCGGCGTGAGCGTGCCGTCCAGGTCGATGCCCTCTGCGTGCTGCGTCGAGAGCACCACCGTGTCGAGTCGGACAGGCGTGGTGCCGTCGTACTGGACGGTGACCTGCGTCTTGCCGTCCGGACGGAGATAGTCCAGCACGCCGCTCTTGCGGACCTCCGTCAGCCGACGCGCCAGCCTGTGCGCAATGGCGATCGGAAGCGGCATCAGTTCCGGGGTGTCCTTGATGGCGTAGCCGAACATCAGCCCCTGGTCGCCGGCGCCCTGCGCATCCAGCGGGTCACCGGCGCCCTCGACACGGGCTTCGTGCGCGGTGTCGACGCCCTGGGCGATGTCGGGCGACTGAGCGCCGATGCCGATGTTCACGCCGCAGGTCTCGCCGTCGAAGCCCTTCTCCGACGAGTCGTAGCCGATTTCGAGGATGCGCTCGCGAACGGTCTTCGGGATGTCGGCGAAGGCCTCCTTGGCCGTCGTCGTCACCTCACCGACCACGTGCACCTGCCCGGTGGTCACCAACGTCTCCACCGCGACGCGGGACTTGGGATCCTGCGCAAGCAGCGCGTCGAGCACCGAGTCGCTGATGGCGTCACAGATCTTGTCGGGGTGTCCTTCGGTTACCGACTCACTGGTAAACAGCCGACCTTTGCTCACGGTTCATCCCTTTCCGATACTTAGTTAAGCGAATCATATCTGTATCTCGATGCAGCCAAGCGTGCGCACTCACCGCGCGCAACCGTTACGCGCACCTTGTCGGGTGCTTCGCGTCACTCCTGCATGTACTTCGCGCGAGCGCTCATCACCCACTGCTGGTGTGCAGAACGGCCACGATCGCGTCCACGATACGGCTGGCCATCAACGTCTTCGAACCGTGCTCCAATGCGACCTCGTTGCCGTCGGCCGTGAGGAGCCATCCGTCGTTGTTGTCCACCTCGAACGCGCGGCCCTCGCCGACGGCGTTGACGATCAGCAGGTCGCAGCCCTTGCGTTGGAGTTTCGCCCGTGCGTGGAACAGCACGTCGCCGTTTGCGTCACCGGTCTCGGCCGCAAAGCCAACGATGGCTCTCATGTTGGGCAGTTGGCCGTCGGTGCGTGCCCGGACCGCGCCGGCGAGCACGTCATCGGTACGCGTCAGCTCGATGGCTGGCGCGTCCGCGGTGTGCCCAGGATCATGGGACTTCTTGATCTTGCTGGTGGCCACGTGGGTCGGACGGAAGTCGGCGACGGCAGCCGCCATCACCAGCACGTGCGCGTCCGGAGCGTGCTTGGACACCGCGTCGCGAAGCTGGCTGGCCGAGCCGATGTGTACGACGTCGACGCCGGCTGGGTCGATGAGACCGGCGGTATTGCCTGCGATCAACGTGACCTCGGCGCCCCGCTGAGCGGCCACGCGGGCCATCGCATAGCCCTGCTTGCCCGAACTGCGGTTGCCGATGAACCGCACCGGATCGATGGGCTCGCGTGTGCCGCCGGCCGTGACGAGCACCTTGACCCCGGCCAGGTCGTGCGTCAGCGCGTCGGGACGATCCAACAGCAATTGAGCGAAGGTGGTGATCTCCTCGGCCTCCGGCAGGCGGCCGGCGCCGCTGTCGGAACCGGTGAGCCGTCCGGATGCGGGCTCGAGCACTACTGCGCCCCGACCACGCAGCGTTTCGACGTTCGCCACGGTGGCCGGGTGAAACCACATTTCGGTGTGCATGGCAGGCGCGAACAACACCGGGCATCTGGCGGTGAGCAGCGTCGCGGTCAGCAGGTCGTCGGCCCGTCCGGCCACGGCGCGCGCCAACAGGTCGGCGGTCGCAGGCGCGACGACGACGAGGTCGGCCTCCTGCCCGATGCGAACGTGCGGAACTTCGTCGACGTTCGCGAAGACACCGGTGTGCACGGGCTGGCCGGAAAGGGCCTCGAATGTAGCCGCCCCGACGAAACGCAAGGCCGACTCGGTAGGTACGACGCGTACGGAGTGGCCTGCTTCGGCCAGCTGACGGACCACTGTGCACGCCTTGTAGGCGGCGATGCCCCCGGCGACACCGACGACGATCCGTCTGCGCTCCGTCACGTGTGCTCTTCGCCCGAGAGGCTCATCGGATCCCGCCGGGAGGGCTTAGCCCTCGCCCTCGACGTGCTCAAGCAGGTCGGCGTGGATCTCGCGCATGGCGATCGACAGCGGCTTCTCCTGCAGGCCCGGCTCGACGAGCGGGCCGACGTACTCGAGGATGCCGTCACCGAGCTGGTTGTAGTAGTCGTTGATCTGGCGCGCACGCTTGGCGGCGTAGATGACCAGCGCATACTTGCTCGACGCGCGGTCAAGCAGCTCGTCGATGGGCGGGTTGGTGATGCCCAGCGGGGTGTCGTACGCGTTGGCGGCGTCGGAGTCGATGCTCTCGACAGGTTTGGTCACGAAGAATTCTCCTGGCTTTGCGCTGGGGGCTAGCTAGCGGGTCGGGCCGTACCACTGCCGGCACGGCGACGATCAATGGCCCGTCAGCAAGGATACCAACTCTGAGCAGGCAAATTCCAACTCACTGTTGACGACCACTCTGTCGAAGGTGTCCTGAGCGGCAAGTTCGGCCTTCGCGGTGGTCAACCTGCGGGCCATCACCTCGGGACTCTCGGTCCCCCGACCGGCGAGTCGACGTTCCAATGCGTCCCAGCTTGGTGGGGCGAGGAAGACCGTGGTGGCCTCCGGCATCGACTGCTTCACAGCGGCCGCGCCTGCCAGATCGACCTCGATGAGCACCGGACGGCCATCCCGGGCGGCCTGGCGAACGGGCTCGGCCGGGGTACCGGACCGGTGGAGTCCGCCGTGGATCTCGGCCCACTCCAGCAGTGCGCCGTCATCGATCAACAGCTGAAAGCGCTCGGGGCTGACGAACGTGTAGTCCACGCCGTCCACCTCGCCCGGTCGGGGCGCCCTGGTGGTGGCCGAGACGCTGAAGTGCAGGTCGGGAAGGCGGTCGCGCAAACAGCGCACGACCGTCGACTTACCGACCGCAGAGGGACCGGACAGCACGACAACTCGACTCATCGCAATCGCCGTCCGGCCCCTCGCCGGCGCTTAATCCGCCGTGAAGTCGAACTTTTCCAGCAGGGCCTTGCGCTGACGATCGCCCAGGCCGCGCAGACGGCGGGTGGGAGCGATCTCGAGCTCGGTCATGATTTCCTGCGCCTTGACCTTGCCAACCTTCGGCAACGCCTCAAGAAGCGCCGAAACCTTCATCTTGCCCAAGATCTCGTTGGTCTCAGCGTCCTTCAGGACCTGCTTGAGGTTGGTGCCGCCACGCTTGAGCCGATCTTTGAGCTCGGCTCGCAGCCGACGTGCGGCAGCAGCCTTCTCCAACGCTGCCGCGCGCTGCTCGTCGGTCAACTGGGGAAGGGCCACGGGTTCCTCCGTCTCTTGCCATCTGAACTGGCCATCATCATCTTGTGTATTGACTGGTTAGCGAACCAGCCAGCGACGACGACCGTACCCACGCTGGGTGACGAAAGCTAACCCCACCCCCTGGTTAGCGCCCCAAAACGCCAGCGTGTAGGAAGCCTGCGAACGTGGTCGACAAGCCCCGAATCCGCGCTCGCGGCGGCTTCGGGAGGGCTGCTGGCCGTCGATTTGCCTGCGTATCAAGGGTTTTGAGCGGTTTTCGCGAGCTGATCGGGCAATCACGCGGGCGCGACGACGCCGGACGGCAGCCCTACCCATTCGCTTGATGAGAAATTTTCGCAGGTCACGGCGTGTCGGGCGTGTCGGCGCAGGTTGACGGGGACGTCCGTCGTCACGTGCGTCACACCAGTTACATATGTCACATCAGCAACAGCTCAGGCCACTCATATCCAGCAAAAAGCTAACGCACAGCTCAGCTCGGCAGCCTCCGGCGGGCGGGAGCTTCACCGCCGGCGCACGGAGGCGAAGGGCTGGCGGACTCGGTGGAGTAACTTCCTCGGCCAGCCGAGCCTCATCGAGGGCGACTACGTATTCGGCCAAGTATTCGGCCAAGCTGATACCGACACCCGTATCAAAACGTCTTTACGTCACTCGCAATCGCGGTCACATCGGCGGGCTAATCCTCCTCGTCGTGATCGGCCTCGACATCGTGTCCTTGGCCATCGTGATGGTGAACCGACGTCGACGCTTCGCATCGCATAGGCCCAGCGCGTGATACCGCCGAGCACAAATGGTTTTCGAACCGTTACCGGTTCCACAGCGCGCGCCCACGCGCGGCACAGACCTGGCCCAGCCCGTCGCCTTAACGTCTTGGCAGTGAGGCGAATTCGCGCCTACATGACGAGTGGAGAGTCACTGATGAGCTTCAAGAGGGCTATGTGCGCGTCGACGCTGGCCGCCGGAGTGGGGCTCGCTGGATTGCTGGGTGTCGGCCTGAGTACGGCATCCGCTGATCCCGGACCAGGGTGCAACGCGCCGGGCCGGCCGCCGTGCGGTCAGGACCAGCACAACAACAACCAGTGGAACAACAACAACGACAACCACCAATGGAACAACGGCCCGGGCAACAACGGCCCGATGGATTGGAACCACCGCGGCATCGACCAGGGCCGCCAGGACCATCAGCCGTTCAACTGGAATGGCCAGCAGGTCACGCCGATGCAGGCGGGCAACGGAGCGGGTTGGGGCTTCTGGTTCTTGGGGATGTGGATCCCGATGTAACCGTTGACATTTGCACTGAGGGTCGTGATCGCCGACGTGATCGCGACCCTCACTGCGTTCTCGATGACGCAGTCAGCCAGCCAGATAGGCGACCGCGTCCCGCATCCGCTCGCCTGCCGCTCGAACCGCCGCCACGTCCGGACCCGCTTGCAGGACTTCGCGCGACACCGCTGGCAGCAGCGTCCCTTCGACCGCTCCCCCAAGCCCCTTCAACGCCTCCGGCCGACCACCTTGGGCTCCCACTCCTGGCAACAGCACGGGGCCGCCAAGCGCACTCAGGTCGGGCACGTTCGACAGTGTCGCACCGACGACGACGCCAACGGAACCCGCACCGCGGGAGCAGTTCTCCGCGGCGACCGCATCGACGATCGACTGCGCAACGGTGCGTCCGTCCACGGTCGCCCGCTGCACGCTCGCGCCCTCGGGATTCGACGTCGCAGCCAGCACGAACACGCCGCGGCCATGCTGTGCCGCCGTGTCGAGCAAGGGTCGCAACGAACCGAACCCTAGATACGGCGACGCGGTCACGGCGTCACTTGCGAGTGGCGAATCACCCGCCCACGCGGCGGCATAGGCGGCCATCGTCGTACCGATGTCGCCGCGCTTGGCGTCGGAGAGCACCAGCACGCCCGCTTCCCGCAGCGCAGCGATGACGTACTCGAGTACGGAGTAACCTGCAGCGCCATACGTTTCGAAGAACGCCACCTGCGGCTTGACCACTGCGAAACCGGCGTAAGCCTGCACACAGACCTCGCAGAACGCGCGTAGTCCGTCGGCATCGGTCGGCAATCCCCATGCGGTCAGCAGCTCGGGATGCGGGTCGATGCCGAGACACAACGGACCCCGCGCGGACATCGCGTCGGCCAGTCGGGCCCCGAAGCCGGTCACGGCGTCGCGCTCAGCTGACTGTGCAGCTCCTGCAGTGAGCGCACCCCGATGTCGCCACGAATGCCCGCCTCGATCCCCTGCACCGCAGCGGACGCCCCTTGCACCGTGGTCACGCACGGGATGTTCATGGCGACGGCGGCCGAACGGATCTCGTAACCGTCGACGCGCGGACCGGAGTTGCCGTATGGCGTGTTGATCACCATGTCGACCTCTCCGGCGCGGATGGCGTCCACCGCCGACAACGCGGGGCGGTCGGCACTCGGGGCTTCGAAGTGCTTGCGCACCTCGTCGCACGGAATGCCGTTGCGGCGCAGCATCTCCGCGGTGCCCTCGGTCGCCAATACCCGGAACCCGAGGTCGGCGAGCCGCTTCACCGGGAACACCAGCGAGCGCTTGTCACGATTGGCCACGGAGACGAACACCGTGCCTTCGGCGGGCAACGAACCGTATGCCGCAGTCTGACTCTTGGCGAAGGCGGTACCGAAGTCACGGTCGATGCCCATGACCTCACCGGTCGACTTCATCTCCGGACCGAGCAGCGAGTCCACCTGTGTGCCATCCGACTTGCGGAACCGGTGAAACGGCAGCACTGCTTCCTTCACCGCGATCGGCGCATTCGGCGTGACATTGGACCCATCGCCGGTCGCCGCGAGCACGCCCTCTTCGCGAAGCTGGGCAATGGTGGCGCCCAGCATGATTCGGGCGCACGCCTTGGCCAGCGGCACCGCGGTCGCCTTCGACACGAATGGCACGGTGCGGCTGGCACGCGGGTTGGCCTCGAGCACGTAGAGCACGTCGTCCTTCAGTGCGTACTGCACGTTCAGCAGGCCCACCACCCCGATGCCGTGGGCAATCGCCTCGGTGGCGTGCCGCACCGCGGCGATGTCCTGACGGCCCAGGGTGACCGGCGGCAGCGCACAGGCCGAGTCGCCGGAGTGGATACCGGCCTCCTCGATGTGCTCCATCACGCCACCGATGTACACGTCGGTGCCGTCGCACAATGCGTCGACGTCGATCTCGATCGCGTCCTCGAGGAACCGGTCGACGAGCACCGGGTGCTCGGGTGAGAGTTCGGTGGCACGGGTGATGTAGCCGCGCAGCGTCTCGTCGTCGTAGACGATCTCCATGCCGCGTCCGCCGAGCACGTACGACGGCCGCACCAAAACCGGGTAGCCGATATCAGCGGCGATGCGGCGGGCCTGCTCGAAACTGGTGGCCATCCCGAAGCGGGGCGCGGGCAGGCCCGCGTTCTTGAGCACCTCGCCGAATTCGCCGCGGTCCTCGGCCAGGTCGATCGCCTTGGGGCTGGTGCCGACGATCGGCACACCAGCATCTGCGAGCCGCTGTGCAAGGCCGAGCGGCGTCTGTCCGCCAAGCTGGACGATCACGCCGACGACACCGGGACCTCCGGCACCCGAGGCAGATTCGGCGTAGTACACCTCGAGCACGTCCTCGAACGTCAAGGGCTCGAAGTACAGCCGATCGGCGGTGTCGTAGTCGGTCGACACCGTCTCCGGATTGCAGTTCACCATGACGGTCTCGAACCCGACCTCACTCAAGGTCGTCGCCGCATGCACGCAGCTGTAGTCGAACTCGATGCCCTGGCCGATGCGGTTGGGACCCGAACCGAGGATGAGCACCTTCGGCCGTTCGGTCTGCGGAGCCACCTCCGTCTCGGCCGCAGGATCCGACTCGTAGCTGCTGTAGTGATACGGCGTCTTCGCCTCGAACTCGGCGGCGCACGTGTCGACGGTCTTGTAGACGGGGTGAACACCCAACCTGCGCCGCAGCGTCCGCACTCCGTCCTCACCGGCGAGTTCCGGTCGTAGGGCGGCGAGTTGGCGGTCAGACAACCCGCTGTGCTTGGCGTGTCGCAACAACTCCTCGTCGAGTACGGGGGCCTCGATCAGTTCGGCCCGTAGCTCGACCAGACCGGCGATCTGCTCGACGAACCAGGGGTCGACACCGGAGGCGGCCGCGACCCGTTCCACAGTCGCGCCGAGCCGCAGGGCCAGCTCGATGTCGTAGAGGCGCCCGTCAGTCGGTGTCTCGAGGCCTTCGAGCAGCTCCTCCACCGACGCGTCAGGATCGGGTCCGGTCCAGAAGCCTGCCCGTCCCGTCTCCAGGGACCGCATGACCTTGCCCAACGCCTCGATGAAGTTGCGGCCCAACGACATCGCCTCGCCCACAGACTTCATCGTGGTCGTCAGCGTGGGATCAGCACCCGGAAACTTCTCGAACGCGAACCGTGGCGCCTTGACCACGACGTAGTCGAGCGTCGGCTCGAAGCAGGCCGGGGTCTCCTTGGTGATGTCGTTGACGATCTCGTCGAGCGTGTAGCCGATGGCCAACTTGGCGGCGATCTTGGCGATCGGAAAGCCGGTGGCCTTGGACGCCAACGCACTCGACCGCGACACCCGAGGATTCATCTCGATGACGACCAGTCTTCCGTCCGCCGGATCTACCGCGAACTGGATGTTGCAGCCACCGGTGTCGACGCCGACCTCGCGCAGGATCGCTATGCCGAGGTCGCGCATCTTCTGGTACTCGCGGTCGGTCAGTGTCATCGCAGGCGCCACCGTGACGGAGTCGCCCGTGTGCACGCCCATCGGGTCGAAGTTCTCGATCGAACAGACGACGACGACGTTGTCCTTGCCGTCACGCATCAGCTCGAGCTCGAATTCCTTCCAGCCGTAAATGGATTCCTCGATGAGCACATTGGCACTCGGCGAGGCTGCCAGCCCGTCGCCAGCCATCCGGACCACGTCCTCGGCCGAGTGGGCCATGCCCGAACCCAGTCCGCCCATGGTGAACGAGGGCCGGACGACGACGGGCAGGCCAAGTTCCTCGACGGTCTCGCGGACCTCGTCCATGGTGAAGCACACCCGCGACTTCGCCGACTCGCCACCGACTTTGGCGACGATGTCCTTGAACTGCTGCCGGTCCTCGCCGCGCTGGATGGCCTCGAAGTCGGCACCGATGAGCTCGACGTCGTACTTCTCCAGGATGCCCAGATCGTGGAGGCCGACGGCGGTGTTTAGCGCGGTCTGCCCTCCGAGCGTGGCCAGCACGGCGTCGATCTTGTTGCCGCGCTCGGCTTGTTGCGCCAGCACCTTCTCCACGAACTCCGGAGTGATCGGCTCGACGTAGGTGTTGTCGGCGTACTCCGGGTCGGTCATGATCGTCGCCGGATTCGAATTGATCAGGCTGACCTGTAGACCCTCGGCTCGCAGCACACGGCAGGCCTGGGTACCTGAGTAGTCGAACTCACAGGCTTGCCCGATGACGATCGGTCCAGAGCCGATGACGAGCACGTGATTGAGATCGGCGCGACGCGGCATCTACTTCTCCCCCGCCAGTGTGCGGTTTCGTATGCGACACGCCACGTTGGGCGTTTGGATCCGCACGGTCACTACTTGTCTCCTGCCATGAGGTCGACGAACTGGTCGAACAGGTACTCCGCATCGTGCGGTCCGGCCGCCGCCTCCGGGTGGTATTGCACCGAAAATGCTCTTCCGTCAACGAGTTTGATGCCTTCCACGACACCGTCGTTGGCGCACGTGTGGCTGACTACGGCACGCCCGAACGGCGTGTCGAACTCTTCACCAGCCTCGCCTTCGAGCGCGAATCCGTGGTTCTGCGCGGTGACCGCCACGCGGCCGGTGGCGTGGTCCATCACCGGGATGTTGATGCCTCGGTGGCCGAACGTCATCTTGTACGTAGCCCTGCCCAGCGCACGGCCGAGCAGCTGATTGCCGAAGCAGATGCCGAACAACGGAATCCCGGCGCTGAGCACCTCCCGGGTGAGCGCCACCACCTGGTCGGCGGTTGCCGGGTCGCCAGGCCCGTTCGACAGGAAGACTCCGTCCGGATTCACGGCGGTGAGCTGCTCGAACGTCGTCGACGAGGGCAGTACGTGCGTGCGGATGCCGCGGTTGGCGAAGTTCCGCGGCGTGTTCGTCTTGATGCCAAGGTCCAGTGCAGCGACGGTAAAGCGTTGTGGTCCATCGGGATCCACCACGTAGGCCGCCTCCGTGCTGACTTCGCCCGCGAGGTCGGCGCCCAACATCGAGGGTTGGCTGAGCACTCTGCTGACCAGCACGTCCGCGTCGGCGAGCGCACCGCCGGAGAAGACGCCTGCCTTCATCGAGCCGGCCGTGCGGAGGTGGCGAACCACGGCGCGGGTATCTATGCCCGCGATGCCGACGATGCCCTGCCGGACGAGTTCGTCATCGAGCGTTCCGGTGGCCCGCCAGTTCGACGCTCGCGGCGAGGGGTCGCGCACGGCGTATCCGGCCACCCAGATCTTGTCGCCCCTACTTTCGGCGTCCTCGCCATTCCAGCCCGTGTTACCGATCTGCGGTGCCGTCGCGACGACGATCTGACCGTGGTAACTGGGGTCGGTCAAAGTCTCCTGATAGCCGGACATTCCGGTGGAGAACACCGCCTCGCCCAAGGTCTGGCCGACCGCCCCGAACGGAGTTCCGGTGAATACCTTGCCGTCCTCCAACACGAGCACGGCCCGACCGGTGACGTTCTTGCTGCTCACGCAACGTCCTCCTCTACCCAATTGGCGAGATCCCTGCGATCGTCGCTGCGGAATCCGGTGTCGATCTCGGTGCCCGACGGGAGTTTCCATCGGATGGCCAGGATGCCGTCGTGCGTGAGGGCCTTGCCTGCGATACCCCGCTCCGTCCGGAGTGCGATGATCGACTCGTTGGGGATCCAGATCGGCGTCGCACCGACGCGTTGCACCATGATGCCCTCGGGGTAGCGCGTCAGCGTCGCCTTACTGCGGAAGCCGAGGTCACCGACCACGACCCGATCCAGCCAGCTCGGCGGTGCGCCGCTGCCCCGAAGGGCATCCAGGTCGGCGATGGTGCTCCCCACGTACAGCCCCTTGGTCGCCGGAATGATCGCGGGCCCAACGGTATCCGGCAGCGCAGGCAACCGACCGATGGACTTGACCTGGCGCTGCGCCCGATGCAGCCAACCCTGCATCATCCGACGGATCAGGAAGGCGATCAGCAGCACCAGCAGCGCCGCCATGATCAGCGAGGCGACGAGCGTGCCGGTATTCATGCGCGATCCCGCTGGGCGTTCACGCCGGACTCTTCCCGTCGCGCGCAGTGACCTTGCCGCGCAACAACGTCAGCGTTACGGAGGCGGGCAAGGTCATCGATTCGTACGGGGTGTTGTCCGATCGACTGGCCAAGGTCGCCCCGTCGACGGTCCAGGTCGCGTCCGGATCGATCACCGTCACGTTGGCGGGCTCACCGACTTCGAGTGGGCGGCCCTGGTCGGCCAACCCGACGATGCGTGCGGGCGCTTCGCTCATCACCCGGGCGACGTCGCGCCAGGTCAATAGGCCTGGGCGCAACATGGTTTCGACGACGACCGACAGCGCGGTCTGCAGGCCGAGCATGCCCGGCCTTGCGGCGGCGAACTCGCACATCTTCTCGTGCTCGGCGTGCGGAGCGTGATCGGTCGCGACACAGTCGATGATGCCGTCCGCCAGAGCCTGGCGCAGCGCCAGCACATCGCTGGCTTCACGTAGCGGTGGGTTCACCCGGTTGCGCCCGTCGTAGGTCTGCAGTCGGGTGTCATCGAGCAGAAGGTGATGCGGTGTCACTTCGGCTGTGATCGAAATCCCCTGCGCCTTAGCCCATCTGACGAGTTCGACAGTGCCAGAGGTGGAGGCGTGGCAGATGTGCACCCGCGCTCCCGCATCGCGAGCGAGCAGTGCATCGCGCGCGACGATCGATTCCTCGGCGGCGCGTGGCCAACCGGCAAGGCCGAGCCGCGCCGCATTGGGTCCCTCGTGCGCGACGGCGCCGACCGTGAGCCGCGGCTCCTCGGCATGTTGGGCGATGAGCACGCCCAAACCGCTTGCGTACTCGAGCGCCCGACGCATGATCAACGGGTCGTGCACGCAGATGCCGTCGTCCGAGAACATCCGGACCTGTCCCACCCCTGCGGCCATCATGCCCATCTCGGTGAGCTGTGTGCCGGCCAACCCGACGGTCACCGCCCCGACCGGGTGTACATCGACCAGCCCGACCTGCTGCCCGCGATGCCAGACGTGGTCGGTGACCACCGGGCTGTCGGCGACCGGGCTGGTGTTAGCCATGGCGAACACCGCGGTGTAGCCGCCGAGTGCGGCTGCCGCCGAACCAGTTTCGATGTCCTCGGCGTACTCGCGGCCGGGCTCGCGTAGGTGGGTGTGTAGGTCGACGAAGCCGGGCAGCAATACCTGCCCGTGCGCGTCGACGACTTCTGCATCCTTCGGCGCCTTGAGCGCGGAACCGATGCCCGCAAACTGGCCGTCGGCGACGAGCACGTCGACGGGATCACCTTCGCCGTAGGGGCGCACGCCGCGGATTAGAAGACTCATGCGCTGATCGCCTCTCGCTCGGCTCCGACCAGCAAATGGAACAGCACCGCCATCCGCACGTGGACCCCGTTGGAAACCTGTTGCAGCACCGCCGATTGCGATGAATCCGCCACCGACGACGAAATCTCCATACCGCGCAGCATCGGTCCGGGATGTAGTACCACCGCGTTGGGAGCCAACTGAGTCTGGCGCTTCTCGGACAATCCGTAGCGCACCGAGTACTCCCTGGCCGATGGGAAGAAGCCGCCGTTCATCCGCTCGGCCTGGACCCTCAACATCAACACGGCGTCGGCGGCGGGCAACTCGGCGTCGAGGTCGTGCGAGACGCTCACCGGCCAGTCGGCGACTCCAAGCGGTAGGAGCGTCGGCGGGGCAACGAGCACCACCTCGGCGCCCATGGTCGCCAGCAGCAGCACGTTCGAGCGCGCCACTCGGCTGTGCAGGACGTCGCCGACGATCACTACGCGCTTGCCCTCGATGCTTCCGAGTCGTTGCCGGATCGTCAGTGCGTCGAGAAGCGCCTGCGTCGGGTGCTCGTGGGTGCCGTCACCGGCATTGATGACGCTGGGTCCCCCGTCGGCTTCCGCGGTCCACTCCGCAAGCTGTTGTGCCGCACCGGAAGCCGGATGCCGGATGATCAAGGCGTCGGCCCCAGCCGCGCGCAGCGTTAGCGCGGTGTCGCGCAGGGACTCTCCCTTGGCCACCGACGACCCCGATGAGCTGACGTTGATCACGTCGGCGCTCATCCACTTGCCCGCCACCTCGAACGAGACCCGGGTCCGCGTCGAGTTCTCGTAGAACATCGTGATCACCGTGCGACCGCGCAGGGTCGGAAGTTTCTTGACCTCGCGACCTACCAGCGCCTCGCGGAAGCGGTCGGCGTCGTCGAGGATTGCGGTTGCCTCGTCGCGGGTCAGGTCGGCTGCGGACAGCAGATGTCTCGGCATTAGCGCTTCACCCTTCGCTCTTCGCGCAAGCGCTCATCGGAGCGGCCCCCCTGTATTTGCGATCAGGACTCCGTCTCGGCCGTCGTGTTCGGCCAGCAGCACTTTGATGTTGTCGTTGCGGGAGGTCGGCACGTTCTTGCCGACGTAGTCGGCGCGGAGCGGCAGTTCGCGGTGACCACGGTCGACCAGGGCGGCCAGTTGCACCGCGCGCGGCCTGCCGACGTCGCGCAGCGCGTCGAGTGCGGCCCGCACGGTGCGTCCGGAGTAGAGCACGTCGTCGACGAGCACCACGACCGCGTCGTCGACGCCGCCCTCAGGAATCGACGTGTCCTCGAGCGGACGGGGTGGCTTGAAGTTCAAGTCGTCGCGGTAGAGCGTGACGTCGAGCGCCCCTGCCGCGACAGCGACCGAGGAGAACTCGGTGATGTTGTGTGCGAGCCGCGCGGCCAGCGTGACACCGCGGGTGGGGATGCCGAGCAGAACCACGCGCGGCGCGTCGGTGCCGTCAAGCGCGGTCTTCTCGATGATCTGATGCGCGATGCGAGAAATGGTCCGGCTCACGTCCGCGGCGGACATCAATTCCCGGTCGGGGCTGGAGGCAGCCATGTGTGACCCGGACCTCCTTCTCCGCCTCTCGGGACGGATCGTTAAAGGACGTCGAACTGCCGGGCAGCCTAGCATCCCGCGAGCCGGTCACGAAGCGCTGGCTAGGCTGGCCCGGTGAATCTTGACGGCAACCACGCGTCCATCTCCGAGGTCATCGACGGGGGGCTGCTCGCGGGCGCGGTCACGATGGTCTGGCAGGCCGGACAGGTACTCCAGGTCAACGAACTCGGGTACCGCGACGTCCACGCGGGACTGCCGATGCAGCGCGACACCATCTTTCGGATCGCGTCGATGACCAAACCGATCACGGTGGCGGCGGCGATGGCGGTTGTCGAGGAGGGCAAGTTCGCGCTGTCCGATCCCATCGCGCCCTATATCCCCGAGCTCGCAGACGTGGCCGTGATGGCCGATCCGGGCGGGCCACTCGAGAAGACGGTGCCGCTGCGCAGGCCGATCACCTTCGACGACCTCATGACCCACCGCAGCGGCCTCGCGTATGCATTCTCGGTGGGACCGCCGCTCGGACGGGCGTACGGACGGCTGATGCACCGCCAGGATCAGGACCACTGGCTGGCCGAGTTGGCGGCGCTGCCGTTGGCTCACCAACCCGGTGACCGGCTGACGTACAGCCACGCGACCGACGTGCTTGGCATCGCACTGTCGCGTATCGAGGGCAAGCCGCTCGCGGAGGTGCTGTCGGACCGGATCTTCGGGCCACTCGGCATGGTCGACACCGGGTTCGCCGTGTCTCCCGCGGGGCGTAGGCGCGCGGCGACCATGTACAAGCTCGACGCGAACAATCGACTCAGCGACGACGCGATGGGGCCGGCTCCGGTGACGCTGCCTACGTTCTGCGCAGGCGGAGCGGGGCTGTGGTCGACGGTCGACGACTATCTGGCGTTCGCGCGCATGCTGCTCGGGTTCGGAACCGTCGACGGCGTGCGGGTGTTGTCGGAGGACTCGGTCCGGTCGATGCGCACCGACCGGCTCACCGAGGAACAGAAGCGCCACCCGTTTCTGGGCATGCCCTATTGGCGGGGTCGCGGCTTCGGGTTGAACTTGTCGGTGGTCACCGATCCCGCGCAGTCGCGCCAGCTGTACGGACCGGGCGGGCTCGGCGCGTTCAACTGGCCCGGCGCCTACGGCACGTGGTGGTTGGCGGATCCGTCGAATGACGCCATCCTCTTCTACCTGATCCAGAACATGCCCGACCTCAGCAGCGACGCGGCCGCCTCCGTCGCGGGCAACACGTCACTGGCCAAACTGCAGGCCGCCCAGCCCAGATTCGTTCGCCGCACTTACCAGGCGTTGGAGGCCTGAATCTCGCGGGAGGTGGTGGGGTCAGGCCGACGCGCGCAACGTCGCATCCTGAGCGCGGACGACGGTGTCGATGCGACCGAATCGGTCGAGCACCCGCTCGGTCATGCGACTCCATTGGCGCTGGTCGGTGGTATCGCCCGCGATGACCATCACCTGATCGGCGGAGTAGCCGTGCATGACCCTGACCACGTCGCCGGGGTGACGAGCTACCACCGCGACCCGACGGCCGTCGGCCAGTAGCCCGCGCGCCAGCTGATATCCGGCGTCGGTGTCACCGTCCAGTACGAGGACGACTGTGGTTGCGGTATCGGCTATCTCGCGGCTCATAGCGTCAGTCAACGCCCGTGACCTTGGCGCGCGATGTGGACGCCGTGTGCGATGGGCAAGAATCACCCGGCCTTGCCCACGCGGAATGCGTATGACATACGCTTTAGCTCATGCCCAACCAACCGTGCTCATCAGCGGTGCCGGGATCGCCGGACCCACGCTGGCGTTCTGGCTGAACCGCTCCGGATATCGCGTGATCGTCGTAGAACTCGCATCGGGTATTCGTCCCGGCGGCCAAACGGTCGATCTCCGCGGCGTCGGACGCCACGTCGTCGAGCGGATGGGCCTCCTTGACCAGATGACCTCGTTGGCGCTCGACCAGGCGGGCGCCGCATGGGTGAGGGCAGACGGCAGTCGGCGCGCCGAGATGCCCGTCACCGCGTTCGACGGCAACGGGCTGGTCAGCACGGTCGAAATCCTGCGCGGTGACATCGCCGAGGTGCTCTACACCGCGACCGTCGAGCAGACCGAGTACCGATTCGATTGCCGCATCGATGAATTGACTCAGGATGCCGACGGAGTTCACGCCACGCTGTCGGACGGCTCGACCGTCACCGCAGACCTCGTGGTCGGCGCCGACGGTGCGCACTCCGCAGTACGGAAGCTCGTATGGGGGCCCGAGGAACAATTCGTCAAACCCCTTGGCGGATACCACGCGTGGTTCACCGCGCCGGACACCGTCGGGCTCGACGGCTGGTTCCTCCTCTATCAGGAACCAGGGCTCGTCACGTCGATGCGACCCGACCACGACATCCGACTCTCGAAGGCCGGCTTAGCCTTTCGCTCCGAGCCGATCGACTACGACCGCAAGGATGTCGATGCCCAGCGGCGGCTAGTCGAGCAGAAGTTCGCCACCGCGGGCTGGGAATCGGCCGCACTGCTTGCCGCGGCGCGAACGGCGGAGGACTTCTACTTCGACGCGTTCGTCCAAGTGCACATGGACTCGTGGTCGTCGGGCCGTGCCACCCTGGTCGGGGACGCAGGCTATTGCGCGTCGCCGCTCAGCGGCATGGGTACCGCACTCGCGCTCGTCGGGGCATATGTCCTCGCAGGCGAACTGGGCCCGGCAGGCGACGGATTGTCATCACCGCGACTGGCCGAAGCGTTGGCCCGGTACGAGGCCCACATGCGGCCGTTCGTCGCCAACGTGCAGAAGCTCCCTGCTGGAATCGACGGCTATGCGCCAAAGTCCAACGCGGACATTGCGATCAACGCATCGGTGATGAAGTGGATGCAGCGCTGGCCGTTCCGCCCCATCGCCAACCGCTTGTGGATGAGCAAGGCGGATTCCATCGAACTGCCGGACTACCCATCCGGCGGGGCAGAAGCGTAGCCACCCGGGGAGCGGGCTGACACCGGCAACCCCTCGTCGCCGGTGTCAGTCCCCCCCGCCCCTTCACGTCACGTTCGCGGCACCGCCGACAAGGCCGGCATCCCGAAATGCCGGCGTCGCCGATGTCATTGATCGCTTCGGTGACGTAAAGCGTGTTACCAGGAGATCGTCGGCCAGTAACCCGCGCCGCACTTGAGTAGTGGCCTACTCGAATTTGGGATCGGACGAACGTCGGTACTCAGGTAGCGGCGGTCACATCGACCGCGACAACACCCGTCCGAACTGCAGCAGCCGCTCCATTTGAGCCAGTCCGCCGCTGTCGACCGTTTTCACGTACCGGAAGGACTCGCAGAACAACTCCGTGTCGACGGCGGTCTTCTGGCGCGAGCGGGTCAGTAACTGCGTGTACATCCGCAGCCGAACCTCCGCGAGCCTGCGGGTGCCGTCGTCGAGCACCTCGAACTCCGTGGTCAAGATGTGATCGGTGATGGTGGACAGGAGAATTGTCCGCACCGAGGCGTCCAGATGATGCCTGCGCGGCTCGTCGTCATCGTCGTCGGACCCGGTCGACCCGTCGTCGGCCCGCCAGATGATCAGCCGCCGCCCGTCGGTGAGCACGACTTCCTGCCAGAGCGCGTCACCCGAGAACTCGCTGGTGACGCCTCGCGACATGATGAACGACTTGACCACCGGGAAGTCCACCAGCGAACGCAGCTGATCCAGGGCCAGGTCCGGGTCGCGCAGATATACCTTGGCCGCGTCTTCCAGGCTCGAGTACGGAGCCCAGTCCTGCGGCACCACCATCAGACGCCCTCGGGGCCGCGGACCGCCTCCTGCACCGCCTGCGCTGCTGCCCGAATCTGTGGCGTCACCAACATGACCTGGCCGAGCACGCCGTTGACGAACGCGGGCGAGTCATCGGTGGAGAGTTTCTTCGCCAGCTCGACGGCCTCGTCCACCGCTACCGGCTCGGGTACGTCCTCGGCGTGCAGAAGTTCCCATACCGCCACGCGCAGGATCGCCCGGTCGACGGCGGGCAGCCGCTCCAACGTCCAACCCTGCAGGTGAGCAGAAATCAGGTCGTCGACGTGGGCGGCGTGCTCAGTGACCCCATGGGCCACCGTCACCGTGTAAGGGTTGAGCGCGGATACTTCGGAATCGCTTTCCGCGAACGTGTTTCGCGAGTCGGCCACCTCGGCGGGCGTCAACCCGCGGGCCTCGGCCTCGAACAGCACGTCGACGGCGCGCTTGCGGGCCTGATGGCGGCCCCGGTCCGAGCGACGGTCAGGCATGAAGCTGGTTAGGCAGCGGGGTGTTAGGCATTGACTCGGCCCAGGTAACTGCCGTCGCGGGTATCGACCTTCAGCTTGTCGCCGGTGTTGATGAACAGGGGCACCTGCAGCTCGGCACCGGTCTCGACGGTGGCCGGCTTGGTGCCCGCGCTGGACCGGTCGCCCTGAAGGCCCGGCTCGGTGTGTGTCACGACGAGCTCCACGGTCGTCGGCAGTTCGAGGTACAGCGGAGCGCTCTCGTGGAAGGCGATCTGCACCGGCATGCTCTCCAACAGGAAATCCGAGGCCTCGCCGACGAGCGCCTCCGTCAGCGGGTGCTGCTCGTAGTCCTCTGAGTCCATGAACACGAAGTCGCTGCCGTCGCGGTACAGGTAGGTGGCGTCGCGCCGGTCGACCGTTGCAGTCTCCACCTTCACGCCGGCGTTGTAGGTCTTGTCGACGACCTTGCCCGTGAGCACGTTCTTGAGTTTGGTCCGCACGAATGCCGGGCCTTTACCAGGCTTGACGTGCTGAAACTCGACGATTTGCCACAGCTGGCCGTCGATCTGCAGGACGAGCCCGTTCTTGAAGTCTGCGGTCGAAGCCACGTTCGGTACAACTCCTAGCTATCCATCTGAAGAATTCTGTGCAGGCGTCGATCGCTCGATCTCGCCGTGCTGGTGCCCTGCCATCCTGGCAGATGATCGCCGAGTCGAAGAATCAGGCCGCTTCCGTCAACCCAGCACAGCCAGTTCCTTGGGGAAGCGGGTGAGCAACTCGGGTGTGCACGCGGCGTCACGGCCCACGACCAGTGTGTCTTCGATGCGCACTCCGCCTCGGCCAGGCAGATAAACCCCGGGCTCTACGGTCACCGCGGAGCCTGCAAGCAGCGTGCCTGGGGCCGACGCGCTGATTCCAGGGGCCTCGTGGATCTCTAGTCCTACGCCATGTCCCAGTCCGTGCCCGAAGTTCTCTGCGTACCCGGCATCAGCGATCACCTTCCGCGACGCGCCGTCGACGTCCTTCAAGACGGCTCCGGGCGCCAACGCTTCGCGGCCCGCCCGCTGCGCGGTGGCGACGATGTCGTAGACCTCCCGCTGCCACTGTGCGACCGGCGCAAGAACGAAGGTGCGGGTCATGTCGGAGTGATAACCGGCGACCAGCGCGCCGAAGTCGATCTTCACGAAGTCACCCGCAGCGAGCACGGCATCAGTGGGCCGATGGTGAGGGATGGCGGAGTTCGTGCCCGCCGCGACGATGGTTTCGAACGAGATCCCATCCGCGCCGTGATCGAGCATCCGCGACTCGAGCTCGCGGCCCACCTCCTTCTCGGTCCGGCCTGGCCGCAATCCGCCGGCCTCCACCAGGTCGAGCAGCGCGGCGTCGGCGGCCTCACAGGCCAGCCTGAGCAGTGCGAGCTCGCCCGCGTCCTTGACCTCACGCAGCACCTCCACGGTGCCTGCGGCCCGGACGAACTCGAGGTCGGGGGCGGCACGCTGAAGGATCGCGTAGTTGTCGACGGTGACGACGTGGCTCTCGAAGCCCAGCCGGCGCACCCCATCGAGGGCCGCCCTGGCGGCGAGTGCAGGTCCGCAGGCGCGTTCGATGACGACTTCGGCGTCGGGCGACTGCAGCGCGGCCTGAGTTCGATAGCGCCCGTCGGTCGCCAGCACCGGCGTTTCGTCGTCGGCACGGACCAGCAGCGCCGCGTTGGACCCGGTGAAACCGGACAGATAGCGCACGTTGACCAGGTCCGTTACCAGCAGCGCATCCAATTCGGCCGCGGCCAAACGGCGCCGCAATAAGTCCCTGCGGTGGGAAATCGTCACGGGGGTTGACGCTACTCGCTACGCTGTTGCCCCATGAGTAAGTGGCTGCTGCGCGGACTGGTGTTCGCGGCGTTGATGGTGTTCGTCCGATTGCTTCAGGGCGTGCTGATCAACGCCTTGGATACGTGGGCCCTCACGATCAGCGTCACGCTGGTCATCTTGTTCGCACTTGTCGCGCTCTTCTGGGGAACCGCTGACGGGCGCGCCGACGCCCAGGCCAACCCCGACCCCGACCGTCGTGGGGACCTGGCGATGACGTGGCTGCTGGCCGGCCTCGTCGCCGGCATCCTCAGCGGCCTGGTGTCGTGGGTGATCGCGCAGTTCTACGACAACCTCTACGCCGAGGGGCTGCTCAACGAAGTCACGACCTTCGCCGCGTTCACCGCGCTGGTGGTGTTCGTCGCGGGCGTCGCAGGCGTCGCGCTGGGCCGGTACCTGGTGGACCGCAAGGCCGGGCCGTTCGTGCGCCAGCGCATCGATAACGACCGTGCCGACACCGACGTGTTCGAGGCGGTGCGGGAGGACGGACAGGAGACCGTGCACGCCGGCGCGCCAGCCAGCGAGGAGACCACCCCGGTCAACCTCGAGAAGAACCCCTAGCCGCTCGCGGCTAGATGCCCCCTTAGCCGCCCTCGGCTAAATAACGAAGCGCCAGCAGGTAGCCCTGCACCCCGAGTCCGACGATCACTCCGGTCGCCAGGGCGCTCAGGTACGACGAGTGTCGAAACTCTTCGCGCGCATGCACGTTGGAGATGTGCACCTCGATCAATGGCGCACGCAGTTCGGCGCACGCATCGCGCAGGGCGATGGACGTGTGGGTCAGCGCACCAGCGTTGAGCACCACCGGCTCCCCCGCGTCGGCCGCGTCGTGAATCCAGTTCAGTAATTCCGCTTCGCTGTCGGATTGGCGCACCCGGACGTCCAGCCCGAGCTCCGCGGCTTCGTGTTCGATGAGCGCTACCAAATCGCCATACGTGGTGCTGCCGTAGACCTCTGGCTGGCGACGGCCCAGCCTGGCCAGGTTCGGCCCGTTGATCACGTTGACGGTCATGCGGCTCCGATCTCCGAGTAGGCGGCGGCCAACAGTGCCGGGTCTGGACCTTCGAGCCGTCCGGGCTTGGCCAGCCCGTCGAGCACGACGAACCGCAGTACGCCCGAGCGCGTCTTCTTGTCGCCTGCCATGTATTCGAGCAGTTGCGGCAGTGCGTCGACGTCGTAGGAAACGGGCAGCCCGAGCGAGGTGAGAATGGCCCGGTGCCGAGCGGCGGTCTCGTCGTCGAGTCGCCCCGCCAGCCGACCGAGCTCGGCGGCGAAGACCAGCCCCACCGACACGGCAGCCCCGTGGCGCCAGCGGTACTGTTCGCGGCGTTCGATGGCGTGGGCGAGTGTATGGCCGTAGTTGAGGATTTCGCGTAGCGCGGATTCCTTCTCGTCGGCGGCGACCACTTCAGCCTTGACGGCGATCGCGCGCCGAATCAGTTCCGGCAGCACGGCTCCCGTTGGGTCGAGCGCGGCCTCCGGGTCGGCTTCGATCAACTCGAGGATGACCGGGTCGGCGATGAAGCCGGCCTTGACGACTTCGGCCATGCCGGCAATTATCTCGTTGCGCGGCAAGGTTTCCAGAGTCGCCAGGTCGACCAGCACGGCGAGCGGCTGGTGGAACGCGCCGACCAGGTTCTTTCCCGCGTCGGTGTTGATCCCGGTCTTGCCGCCGACGGCCGCGTCCACCATTCCGAGCAGGGTGGTCGGCACGTGCACGATGTCGATGCCGCGTAGCCAGGTTGCAGCGGCGAAGCCTGCCACGTCGGTGGCCGCTCCCCCGCCGAGGCTCACGATGGCGTCCTTGCGCCCAATTCCGATGCGGCCCAACACTTCCCAGATAAAGCCGAGCACGGGCAATTCCTTGCCGGCCTCGGCATCGGGAATTTCGATGCGATGTGCGTCAATACCCTTGTCGGACAGATGACTTCGGATGGCCTCGGCAGTTCGGTTGAGCGCGGGCTGATGCAGGATCGCCACCTTGTGACGACCGTCGAGCGTGCGGGTGAGGTCTTCGAGCAAGCCCCGGCCGATGACAACGGGATACGGCCGCTCGACGAGGACGTCGACGGTCACAGGTTCAGTCATTGCGTGCTTCCGCTCGACGGGCCAACGCCGCCGGACTCGGCGGAGCCTCGGTGGTGGGGGCCGGATTCAGGACAGTGGGCAGCCGCCGCCATGCGGGCCGCCGCTTGCGCGCAGTCTGCTGTCGACCGCAGGAGGCCGCTTCCAGCTTGTGCACGATGTGGCGCACCACCGCGCCGGGATTGCGTCGGTTGGTGTTTATCCGAATGGTTGCGACCTTGCGGTACAACGGGACACGTTGCGACATCAGGGTGCGGAACTTCTCGGCCGGATCGTCGCCGGCAAGCAACGGGCGGACCGTACTTCCAGACGTGCGCCGGATACCTTCGGCCGCACTGATTTCGAGATACACGACGGTGTGGCCGGCAAGGGCGTCGCGGACCTCCGGTGAGGTGACGGCACCACCGCCGAGCGACACGACACCTTCGTGTTCGGCCAACGCCTTCCGCACCACCTCGACCTCGATGCGACGGAACTCCGCTTCGCTCTCGAGGAAGATCTCGGGGATGGTGCGGCCAGTAGTCTCGACGATCTGGACGTCAGTGTCGAGCAGCGGAACGTCGAGCGCCTTGGCCAGCCTGCGCCCGATGGTCGACTTGCCCGAACCCGGCATGCCAACCAGCACCGCCTTGGGCGCCATCAGTCCGCGACCTCGGCTGGCCGGCGCGAAGCGATCGCCTTGAGATAGCCGTCGACGTTGGAACGGGTTTCGCCGAGTGAGTCGCCGCCGAACTTCTCCAGCGTGGCCCGTGCGAGCACCAGCGCCACCATGGTCTCGACGACCACACCCGCGGCGGGCACCGCGCACACGTCTGAGCGCTGGTGGATGGCAACGGCCTCTTCGCCTGTGGCCATGTCGATGGTGGCCAGCGCCCGCGGCACCGTCGAGATCGGCTTCATCGCGGCCCGCACGCGCAGAGCCTGGCCGTTGGTCATGCCGCCCTCGAGTCCACCGGCCCGGTTGGTCGACCGCATCACGCCATCGGAACCGGGGTAGATCTCGTCATGGGCGACGCTCCCGCGGCGACGCGCGGTTTCGAAACCGTCTCCGATCTCGACGCCCTTGATGGCCTGAATGCCCATCACGGCGGCGGCGAGTTGGCTGTCCAGCCGGTTGTCCCCGCTGGTGAAGGAGCCCAACCCGACGGGCAGGCCGTCGGCGACCACCTCGACGATTCCGCCGAGCGTGTCGCCGTCCTTCTTGGCCGCTTCGATCTCGGCGATCATGGACTGCTCAGCTTCCTCGTCAAACGCGCGGACCGGACTGTCGTCGATCGCGGGCAAGTCAGCGGGCCCTGGTGGCGGGCCGTCGTAGGGCTTCGATGCGCCGATCGAGACGACGTGCGACAACACGTCGACGCCGAGCGCCTGTCGGAGAAACGCGCGCGCGATGGTCCCAGCGGCGACCCTGGCCGCGGTCTCGCGCGCGCTGGCGCGTTCGAGCACGGGCCTCGCGTCGTCGAAGCCGTACTTCAACATGCCCGCGTAGTCGGCATGCCCGGGCCGCGGTCGAGTCAAGGGTGCGTTGCGCGCGACGTCCAGGTCAGCGGCGGCCACCGGATCTGCGGCCATCACCGTTTCCCACTTCGGCCACTCGGTGTTGCCGATCTGGATCGCGATGGGGCCACCGAGCGTGAGGCCGTGGCGCACCCCGGCCAGGATGGTGACCTCGTCGGCTTCGAACTTCATCCTGGCGCCGCGGCCGTAGCCGAGCCTGCGCCGCTGCAACTCTGCTGCGATGTCCGCCGAGGTGATGGCGACACCCGCAACCATGCCTTCGACCAAGGCCACCAAGGCCCGGCCATGGGATTCACCAGCTGTGGTCCATCGCAACACGCGTCCCATCTTCCCATGACGGGGTCGGCCCAGCGAAAACTGTCGAGTAAGCCGCCCATTCCGTCAGGCCAGCGTGCACTGCAACAACACCGTGTCGATCCACCGGTCGTGCTTGTATCCGACGCGGGTCAGCCGCCCGGCATCGACGAAGCCGAACCGATGGTGCAGTTCGACCGAGGCCGGATCCCCAGTGTCGGCGATCACCGCGATCACTTCCCGGAGGCCTGCGCTGCGGCATGCGTCGAGCAGCGCCGTCATGAGTTCGGTGCCGCATCCCTGGCCGACGGCCCACGGCGCGACGTAGACGGAGTCCTCGACGGTAGAACGGTAGGCGGGGCGTGTCTTCCACGGCGCGCAGTAGGCGTAGCCGGCCAGACTTCCGGCACGTTCAGTGACAAGAAAGGGCAACCCGGCCTCGGTGATCGCGTCGAACCTCCTGGCCCATTCCGCCCGGTCGGGTGCGTCCAGTTCGAACGTGGCGACGCTGGTGTCGACGTAGTGGGCATAGAGCGCTGCGATGGCGTCGAGGTCGGTCTGTGACGCAGTACGGACGGATGACTCTGGCATCCGCCCAACCGTATGGCTACCCAATCACTAGCGCGACCGCAGCCAGCGCGGAGACGCACATCGACGGCCCGTGCGGCACGGTGGCCGACCGCCTGCCCACGACGACGAGCACGGCCCACAACGCGGTCAGCAGCGGAGCGGTCACCGCGGCCAGGACCCACACGTCGACACCGAACGCACCAGTGAGCGCGCCAACGCCCAGCGCCAACTTGACGTCACCCGCGCCAAGTCCCGCAGGCGTGACGACGTGCACGGCGAGATAGACCAAGACCAGCGCGGCGCACCCTGCCGCCGCAGGCACGCCGCGTCCCATCGCGGCCGCCGCAAGGAGTACTGCCACCGCACCCGGCAGCGTCAGAGCGTTCGGGAGCCTGCGCTGCCGGATGTCGAAGCCGCTCAGTGCCAGCATCCACACGATCAGCACGACGGCGGCCCCGACCCCCATCAACCGAGGCTAACGTCAGCCAAGGGCGGCGCTCATCACCTCTTTCGGGGCTGGCTGCCCGGTGAATTGTTCGACCTGCGCGAAGGCCTGGTGCAACAACATCTGCAGTCCGCTGACGACGCGGCCGCCTGCCGCAGCCACCGATTGAGCCAGTGGCGTCGGCCAGGGGTCGTATATCGCGTCGAGTAGCAGCGGAACGCCGCGCACGGTGGCGGCATACTGCGCGGCGACCTCGGCGGGCAAGGTGCTAACGACGACGTCGACGCCGACGATCGGGGCTCCCAACGCGATCCATCGCGCTTCGATACCGAGCCGACTGCCGAGTGCCACCAGCGGTCGTGCCTTGTCGGGATTGCGGGCGACGACGGTGAGGTCGGTGATTCCGAGGTCCGCGAGGGCCACGACGGCTGCGGGTGCGGTACCGCCCGACCCCAACACGGCGGCCCGGCCGCCACTGCCGATTCCCGTCCCCAGCGCTCCCATCACCCCGTCGACGTCGGTGTTGTCGGCGCGCCAACCGGTTTCGGTCTGAACCAAGGTGTTCGCCGAACCGACCAGTTCGGCCCGCGGGGTGCGCTCAGCGGCGAATTGCAGCGCCGCAAACTTGCCCGGCATGGTCACCGACAACCCCACCCACTCGGGCCCGAATCCGCCGACCAGTGCGGGCAGTTCCGTTGCGCTGCACTCGATCCGCTCGTAGGTCCAGTCATCGAGGCCGAGCGCCCGATACGCGGCGAGGTGAAGCTGAGGGGAACGGGAATGCACGATCGGCGACCCAAGCACTGCGGCCTTGCGTGCGGTCATGCCCCGAACCGCCTATCGCGCGCTGTCTAATTGCGCTCTTCGCACGCTCATCGCGCGCTGTCGAGCACGCCGTTGCGTCGAGCCAGTTCGATGTTGGCCAGGTGCTGTGGGTAGTCGTGAGTGAACAACGTGGTGCCCTGGAGGTCGACGGTGACGAAGTACAGCCAGTCTCCGGGCTCGGGGTGTTCTGCGGCCGCAAGCGCCGGCTGGCCGGGTGAGCAGATCGGTGTCGCTGGAAGTCCTTCGCGCGCATAGGTGTTCCACGGCGTAGCGGCGGCGCGGTCGGCGTCTGTGGTGGCCACTTCTTGTCGGTCGAGCGAGAAGTTCACCGTCGAGTCGAATTCGAGTTTGCGGTGATCGGGCGCGACCAGCCGGTTGTAGATGACCCGGGCCACCTTCCCGAAGTCCTGCGGTTGGGACTCCTTCTGCACGAGCGACGCCACGGTCAGCACCTGGTAGGGCGACAGGTTCTGCTCCGCCCCCGCGTCGAGCAAACCCTCCTGCTCGTACTGACTGACGCTCGCGCCGATGAGCGTCGACAGCACCTGCTGCCCGGTGGCCGACGGGTCCACGTTCCACGTGCCCGGCGCGATGAGGCCTTCGATGCGCCGGTGGTCGGCACCAAGCGCCTTGACCGGACCCAGCGCCCAGTCCGGAATCGACAGCGCCGATGGCTCGGCCGTCTTGGCGGCCTGCTGCATGTCCTGCGCTTTCACGCACTGCGTGGTTCCGTCGAGGTTCACACAGGTGGCATCGGATATCAGCGAGAAGATGCCCTTCGTCACGGCCTTGGTCTTGACGTCGGTGACGTCGTCGAGTTGGCGACCCTCCGGGATGACAAGACGCCCGACTCGATTCTCCGGATCAGCAAGTCGCGCAACGGCATCGGACGCGGGGATCTCGGTACGCATCTTGTAGAACCCCGGCTGGATCGCGGCGATCGCGGTGTTCTGCGCGGCGGCCTCGACGAAGACCTTGACCGTGGCCACGACGTTCTTCTCGTGCAGGGTTTGCGCGATCGTCGTCGTGGAGTCGCCGTTGTGAACCTCGATGACCAGGTCCTTGGCGCCACCACCGGCGTAGTCGTCCCCGCCGCCGCCGAAGACGCCATGCCAGAGCCGGGACCCCAGGAAGACTGCGCCGATGACCACCACGATCAGCACCACCAGCGAGAAGCTGCTGACGAACCGTCGGCGCTTCTTGTCGCGCGTCGCCTTCACGCGCTGCGCTCGGCTCATTACCCGTCGCGGCCGGCCAACTGCCACCGGCTCCGGGCGTTCGCGAATCCACTCGTCAGGCACGCGGCGCTCCGTCGTGTTCAGCCAGCGCAGCCCGCCGCTGGTCCAGCCAGAACTGCAGAATTCCAACCGCGGCGACCTGATCGATCATCGCCCGCTGTCCCTTGGCGCGTACCCCGGCCTCGCGCAGTGAGCGTTGCGCCGTCACCGTCGTCAATCGCTCGTCAGCCAGCCGCACCGGAGTCGGAGCGATCCGTGCTGCCAGTTCGTCGGCCACCGCGATCGCGTCGATGGCCGACGGCCCGGTCCGATCGGCGAGGGTGCGCGGCAATCCGACGACGACTTCGACGGCACCGAGTTCGTCGACCAATTTCGCCAACCTCCGTATGTGCTTTTCGGTGCGGTCACGCCGCACGGTCTCTACGGGTGTCGCAAGCACACCGTCAGGGTCGGATGTCGCGACGCCGATGCGCACGGTGCCCACGTCGATGCCGAGCCTTCGCCCACGTCCGGGGTCTGGGGGATTCAAGGAGTCCCCGGGCCGGTCGGGTTGCCGGTCGCCGCTCTCAGCCACCCAGCTAGCTCCGGCCTACCTCGGCACGCAACGCGGCAAGTGCCGCGTCGATGCCCGAGGCGCCGCTACCGGAGCCCTGCGCAAGTTCTGCCTTGCCGCCCCCGCGGCCGTTTACTGACTGCCCCAGCGCCTTCACCAGATCGTTGGCGCTCAGCCCCAGGTCCTGGGCGGCCGCATTGACCGACACCACGTATGGCACCGAATCGTCTTCGCCCTCGGCGATCAATGCGACGACGGCAGGTTCTGATCCGAGCTTGCCGCGGATGTCGCCGACGAGGGACCGGAGGTCTCCCGCCGTTGTCTCGGCAGGCATCCGCTGCGCCACGACACGGACCTTACCGAGCAGCTCCGCTCCTGCGGCGGCGTTTACCGCAGCCGCGCGTGCGGTGGACAACCGCATGCGGTCCAGTTCCTTCTCGGCGACCCGCAGCCGTTCCACCAAATTCGCCACGCGGGCAGGCACCTCTTCGGAAGGCACCTTGAGCGATGACGCCAGCCCCGCCATGAGCGCGCGTTCCTTCGCGAGGTGCTTGAACGAGTCCAGCCCGACGTAGGCCTCGACACGGCGCACGCCCGATCCCACCGAAGACTCTCCGAGGATGGTCACGGGGCCGATCTGCGCCGAGTTGCGCACGTGGGTGCCGCCGCACAATTCCAGCGAGAAGGGTCCGCCGATCTCCACGACGCGCACTTCGTCGGGATAGTTCTCACCGAAGAGCGCCATCGCACCCATCGACTTGGCCGTCTCGAGTTCGGTATTGAAGGTCTTCACCTCGAAGTCGGCCTCGACCGCTTCGTTGGTGACCTCTTCAATCCGAGTCTTCTGTTCGTCGGAGAGCGCGCCCTGCCAGTTGAAGTCGAATCTGAGGTAGCCGGGCCGGTTGAGCGAGCCGGCCTGAACCGCGTTGGGGCCCAGCACCTGCCGCAGTGCGGCGTGCACCATGTGGGTGCCGGAGTGGCCCTGGGTGGCGCCGTGCCGCCACTTCGGATCAACCGCCGCGGCGACCGTGTCGCCCTCGACGAACTCGCCTGATTCGACGTTGACCCGGTGCACCCAAAGCGATTTGGCGATCTTCTGCACGTCAGTGACGGCGGCCCTGGCGGCTTCGCTCGAGCCCGTGCCTGCGATGGTGCCGACATCGGCGATCTGCCCACCGGACTCGGCGTACAACGGGGTGCGATCGAGCACCAATTCCACGCGGTCGGCCGCGGTCGCCTCGCCGCCGTGCGCGACGACGGGCACCCGCTTGCCATCCACGAATATCCCGAGAATTCGTGCGTCCGAGGTCAGTTCGTCGAAGCCGGTGAACTCTGTTGGGCCGGCGTCGACCAACTCGCGATAGGCGGTCAGGTCGGCGTGGGCGTGCTTGCGGACGGCGGCGTCGTCCTTGGCGCGCTTGCGCTGCTGCGCCATCAGGCCGCGGAAGCCCTCTTCGTCGACGCTGAGCCCGGCCTCGGCGGCCATCTCCAACGTGAGTTCGATCGGGAAGCCGTAGGTGTCGTGCAGCGCGAAGGCGTCGGTGCCGGACAGCACGGTGGCGCCCGACGACCTGGTGGTGTTGGCCGCGTCCTCGAACAACTTCGAACCCGAGGCCAGGGTGCGGTTGAATGCGGTCTCCTCCGCGACCGCGATGCGCTGAATGCGATCGAAGTCGGTGACGAGTTCGGGGTACGAGGGACCCATCGCGTCGCGCACCGTCAGCATCAGGTCGGCGACGATAGGGGTGTCGATGCCGAGCAGCTTGGCCGACCGGATGACTCGACGCAGCAAGCGGCGCAACACGTAGCCACGGCCGTCGTTGCCCGGACTGACGCCGTCGCCGATGATGATCGCCGCGGTGCGGCTGTGGTCGGCGATGACGCGGTAGCGCACGTCGTCCTCGTGGTTGCCCGCGCCGTACCCGCGCGGGGCGATGCCTGCGACGAGGTCGATGGCGGGCCGCATCAGGTCGGTCTCGTAGACGTTGTCGACGCCTTGCAGCAGGAAGGCCACCCGCTCGACACCCATGCCGGTGTCGATGTTCTTGCGCGGCAACGGCCCGAGAATGTCGAAGTCGGCCTTGCTGGTGCCCTCACCGCGCTCGTTCTGCATGAAGACGAGATTCCAGATCTCGATGTAGCGGTCCTCGTTGGCCTCCGGGCCACCCCCGATGCCGTACTCCGGCCCTCGGTCGACGTAGATCTCCGAGGACGGGCCGCACGGTCCGGGAATGCCCATCGACCAGTAGTTGTCGGCCATCCCGCGGCGCTGAATGCGCTCGAGCGGCAGCCCGGCCACTTCCTGCCACAGCGCGATTGCCTCGTCGTCATCGAGATATACTGTGGCCCATATTGTTTCGGGATCGAAGCCGTAGCCGCCCTGGTCCTGCGGATTGGTCAGCAGTGTCCAAGCGAACTCGATGGCGCCCTTCTTGAAGTAGTCGCCGAAAGAGAAATTGCCCGCCATCTGGAAGAACGTGTTGTGCCGGGTGGTGACCCCGACCTCGTCGATGTCGGGGGTTCGGATGCACTTCTGGATGCTCGTCGCCCGCTCCCACGGCGGGGTGCGCTGACCGAGGAAGAACGGGACGAACTGCACCATGCCGGCGTTGACGAATAAAAGATTGGGGTCGTCGAGGATCACCGAGGCGCTAGGCACCTCGGTGTGGCCTGCCTTCACGAAGTGATCAAGGAAACGCTTCCTGATCTCGTGTGTCTGCACGTGCTCGCTGTCCTTCTCGATCGTGGAGGATGTCGGGGTCTTCTCGACCGCATTACAGTACCGGCCCGCGTTCTTGGCGCCGCAAGCGCAACGAACGGCAGACCCGACTGGTGCCCAATCAGCCTTTGACGAAGCTCAACCGCACCGAGCGCCGGGGATTGTCGCGGTTGAGGTCGACGAGCACCACGCTCTGCCAGGTGCCCAACATCGGCTGCCCACCCTGCACCGGAAGCGTGACTGACGGCGCCACGATGGCGGGCAAGACGTGATCCGCCCCGTGCCCCGGCGAGCCGTGGGCGTGCCGGTAGCGGTCGTCGCGCGGAAGCAGCCGCTCCAGCGTGTCGATCAGATCGTGATCGGAGCCCGCGCCGGTCTCGATGATCGCGACCCCAGCGGTGGCGTGTGGGACGAAGACGTTGCACAACCCGTCGCCACGGCCTGCACAGAACGCCTTCACCTCAGCGGTGAGATCGGCCGTCGTCCGCTGCGCGGTGTCTACGTCGAGCACGTTGGAATCCACGTCGATGAGCCTACGAGCGCACCTTGGTTGACGCTGGTGTTTATTTCGAAGGCTCCGGGGTATTGCTCTTCAACCACTCATCTACGGAGGACAGAAAATGACCATCACCGGCGTGATCACCGCGATCCTGATCGGCATCGTGGTCGGCGTGCTCGGCCGCCTCCTCGTACCCGGCAAGCAACGTATAGGCATGCTCGTCACGGTTCTGGTCGGCATAGTTTCGGCCTTCATCGGAACCGCCCTCGCGCGAGCACTCGGAATCCCCACCATGACCAATGGCATCGACTGGCTCGAACTTCTCGTGCAGGTCGTCGTCGCGGCGGTAGGTGTCGCGCTGCTGTCCGCCTTGATGGGCCGCCGCCGCACGGGCATCTTCGGAGGACGCCGCCGCTCGGGGCTGCTGCGCTAACCGACTTCAGTGCGGCCGTAGGGGTTCCCGCCCCGACCTTCATCTGCCGCACTCTCCATGCGTTGCCGTCGGGATCAGTGAACTCGAAATATCGTGATTCCCCCTCACGATCTTCGAGGATCCCGGCGGCAACGCCATTTTCGATGAGTCGCTGCCCAAGCCTGAGTGTCAGGCCGATGCCAGCAGCGCGTCGAGCCGGTCGTAGCCCTCGGTCATCCCGCCCTCCATCCCCGACGACAGCAGCCCATCGCGAGCCTCGACGTTCGGACAGATGGAGCGGCCACGCAACCGGCTGCGGCCGGCGCCGAGCGCCTCGAACCACATGAACTCGATGTTGACCATGTCAGGCGCGCTCTCGAATTCGAAGGTCTGGATGATGAGCTCGTCGTCCCTCACCCTGTGGTAAATCCCGTTGAACCAGTACTCGCCGCCGTCGGGGCCCAGGTGAAGGTAGCGATAACCGCCGCCGGTCCGGAAATCCCAACGGTCGATGGACATCTCGTTGCTCGCCGGGCCCAGCCACTGCTTCACCAGGTCGGGCTCTGCGTGTGCGCGGAACAGCGTCTCCCTCGGTACGGCGAACTCGCGAGTGAAGTCCATCGCCAGTGTGTCGACCGGCGCGATCAGGTTGAGTGCGTTCGTCATCGTGGCTTCCCCTTGTCCTCGTTCATGGTTGCCAACAGTTCGTCCAGTCGGCGGTAATTGCGTTCGGCGTCCAACCGATAGCGATCGATCCAGGAGGTAAGTCGCTCCAGAGCGGCCGCGTCCAGGTGCACGGGCCTGCGCTGGGCATCGCGACTGCGCGTCACCAACCCGGCCTGCTCGAGCACCTGAATGTGCTTGGACACCGCTTGCTTCGTGATGTCGAACGGCTCGGCCAGCTCGTTCACCGTCGCCGGGCCGCGTGACAACCGCGCCACGATGGCCCGTCGGACCGGGTCGGCCAACGCCAGGAACGCCCGGTCGAGCCCAGTCTCCGCGTCTGCATCACTTCTCAATTGTCAACCTCTTCTTTGATCAATCAATTGATTGAATACAAAGTTAGGGGCACTCGGCGGCGGTGTCAAGGGGTGATTCGAGCGAGCGCTTCCGTGAGATCAACCTTTTGCAGGCCGCTACTCGCACTTCCTCTGCAAAAAGTTGATCTCACGCCTAGCGGCCGCGCCGAATGATGGCGCGCAGCTTGTCGATTCGGCTGCCGAGGTCGCGCTCGGCGCCGTGGGCAGTCGGCCGGTAGTAGTCCACGCCAACGAGTTCGCTTGGCGGATACTGTTGCGGGACAACGCCATCCGAATCATCGTGAGGGTACTTGTAACCCTGCGCGTTGCCCAGCGCGGCGGCGCCCGAATAATGGCCGTCGCGCAGGTGCGCAGGCACCAACCCCGCCTTCCCCGCCTTGATGTCGGCCATGGCCGCGCCCAAACCGGTCGTCACCGCGTTCGACTTGGGCGCCGTGGCGAGGTGCACGGTTGCGTGTGCCAACGTCAGCTGAGCCTCGGGCATGCCGATCAGTGCCACGGTCTGCGCAGCGGCCACCGCGGTCAGCAGGGCCGATGGATCGGCCATCCCGACGTCCTCGCTGGCGAGGATCACCAACCTCCGCGCCAGGAACCGCGGGTCCTCCCCCGCCGTCAGCATCCTGGCGAGGTAGTGCAGCGCGGCGTCCACGTCGGATCCGCGAATCGACTTGATGAACGCGCTGATCACGTCGTAGTGCTGGTCGCCGTCGCGGTCGTAGCGCACCGCTGCCTTGTCGAGGGACTGCTCGATGGTCTCGACCGTCACCCGCTCGCCGGCTTCACTGGCGACCTCGAGTGCGGTGAGCGCACGCCGCGCGTCGCCGGCAGCCAATTGCACCAGCAGGTCGACGGCATCGGAGTCCACCTCGACGGCGGCGTTCAGTCCCCGAGGATCGGCGATGGCGCGCTCGACGACGGCCCGGATGTCCTCGGGCGTGAGCGGCTGCAGTTGCAGGATCAGTGATCGCGAGAGCAACGGCGCGACCACCGAGAACGACGGGTTCTCGGTGGTGGCCGCCACCAGCAGTACGACCCTGTTCTCGACAGCGGCCAGCAGCGCGTCCTGCTGGGTCTTGGAGAATCGGTGCACTTCGTCGATGAACAACACCGTCTGCTGACCGTGAACCGCCGACCGACGCGCCACGTCGATGACTGCACGGACTTCCTTGACCCCGGCCGACAGCGCCGACAAGGCCTCGAAGCGGCGCCCCGTCGTCTGCGAGATCAGCGAGGCAAGCGTGGTCTTGCCGGTTCCTGGCGGGCCGTACAGGATCACCGATGCCGCGCCCGAACCGTCGACGAGCCTGCGCAGCGGCGATCCGGGCCGCAACAGGTGGCCCTGTCCCACTACCTCGTCGAGGCTCGTCGGCCGCATCCGAACGGCCAGCGGTGCCGACGCCGGCGCACCGGCCCCAAGCTCAGCGTGACCGGAGTCGCCAGCGAGGTCGAACAGGCCGTCGGACACGGTTCAGGCATACCACAGGCGCGCCGAGCGCCCGCTCACTCGCGCAGCGTCCGCCCGTCCGAGTCGGGCACCTTGCCCACCAGGATCAGGATCGCGTCGACCAACGGCCAGATGCCACAGGTCAGCCACGAAAGCAGCAGCATGGCCACGCCGAGTCCCGTGTAGCCGAGGTAGAACCGGCCGATACCGAATGTGCCGAGGAACAACTGCAGCAGCCCGGCCAGCATCTTGCTCTTGTCCGAAAGCGGGCGCCCATAGGCGTCGACCCCGAACGGCGCCCCTGGCTGCGGATAGGGATTGTTGCCCGGGTACTGCGGCGGCGCGCCGTAGGGCGGCGGCGGGGCGCCGTAGGGCGGGGGCGGGGCGCCATACGCCGGGGGCGGCCCGAAGTTCGACGGCGGAGGGCCGTACGGATTCGCGGGCGGCGGCAGTGGCTGGTCACCGTATAGCGGAGGTGGCTCGTACGGCGGCTGAGGCTCGGTCATGCCAGGGATGGTCGCGTATTCCGACGGTCGCGTCCACCCTCAATTCCCGGATGGGCCGAATTCGCAGGTTTCGGCGGCCGTCGCTATCCGTCGGGCGCGGTCACGAAGTCGATGAGTTCCTCGACGCGCCCGATCAGGTCGGGTTCCAGATCGTTCCAATCCCGGACACGCGAGCGAATGCGACGCCACGCCGCCGCGATGTCGGCCTGCGTGGCGTGCGGCCAGCCCGCGGCCTCACAGACGCCGTGTTTCCAATCGATGCCGCGCGGCACGACCGGCCACTGCGCCATGCCCAGCCGGGCGGGCTTGACCGCCTGCCAGATGTCGATGAACGGATGCCCCACCACCAGCGTGTGGGCGCCACCCGGACTGCGACGGACGGCCTCGGCGATGCGCGCCTCCTTGGAACCCGTGACGAGATGGTCGACGAGCACCCCGAGCCGACGGTTCGGATCGGGGCGGAAGTCGGCCACGACATCGACGAGTTCGTCGACCCCGCCCAGGTATTCGACGACGACGCCCTCGACACGTAGGTCGTCGCCCCAGACTTGCTCGACGAGTTCGGCGTCGTGGCGTCCTTCGACGTAGATGCGACTGGCCAGTGCCACGCGGGCGCGGGCCCCCTTGACGGCCACCGAGCCAGAGGCGGTCGTGGCCGCGGCCGTTGGGGCCGCCTTGCGCGGCGCGGTCAGGATCACCGGTTTCCCGTCGATCAGGTAGCCAGGACCGACGGGAAACGGGCGCCGGTGCCCATTCCTGTCTTCGAGTTCCATCCGGCCGTACTCGACGCGGACCACGGCGCCGACGTACCCGGTCTGCGCATCCTCGACCACCAGGCCGATTTCCACGGGTTGCTCGGTGGATCGGGGCCGCCTCGACCCATGCGGGTCGCGGGCCAGCACGTCGGAGCCGTATCGATCAGTCACCGGAGGAATCCTAGGAAGACGTGGCGCCAACGCGGTGGCGCCACACCGTCATCAACCGAAGGAGTCACCGATCAGCGACTCACAGGCGCGCCGGACGTCGTCGACCGCGTCGGTCGCGTCCACCTCTCCTCCGACCGTCCAGGTGAGCACCCCGAACGTCACCTGTTCGATCAATCGGGCGATGCGCAATTGCTCGTCGGTCGGGTCCGCCACGCCTGCGGTGCGCAGGATCAGGTCGCGAACCGTGTGGTCGCCGATGGCGCCCGATTGCGCTCGCACCGTCTGTGTCGAGGTGATCATCGCATGGGCAAGATGTCCGTGTCGCAACATGTTTCGGCAAGCCCCCGCCATCAGTGCGGCCACCGCAGCGGCAGGAGCGGCACCGGTGTCGGGTCGGGCGGACGCACCCAGTTCCGCCACTTGGAACTGAAGCACGGCGGCATACACGTGGTACTTGGACGGGTAGTAGCGGTACAGCGTGCGTAGCGCAACGCCTGCCTCCGCAGCGATCTCCCGAGCATGAATCCGGTCGATCGCACTGGCGCGGCCAAGCCGGGTGGCTGCCGTCAGGATCGCGGCCCGACGGGCTTGCTGGTCGCTGGTCGACGGCAGCGCGGGTGACCGCTGCTCGCCGATTCGCACCATGTCCCCGAGTATCGGCCATGGGTGCCGTCACGCCGGTGTTGTACCGATGAGCGGGACGACTCCCGCATGGGTCTCGACGTTGCGTGACCATCGAACCGTGACGGAACTCGATGGGTATGGGCCGTGGGCGGTCATCGCCGGTGGGTCCGAAGGGGTGGGCGCGGAGTTCGCCCGACTGCTCGCCGAGGCGGGGCTCAACCTCGTGCTCTTGGCCCGCAAGCCCGGCCCACTTGCCGAGACGGCCGCGAGTTGTCGCGCTCTTGGCGTCGAAGTCCGCACGCTGGCAATCGATCTGGTGGCCCCGGGGAGCGTCGCCGCCATCGCGGACGCGACCGCCGACATCGAGGTTGGGCTGTTGATCTACAACGCGGGAGCCAACACCTGCAGCGAGCGTTTCCTCGACGCCGAGCTATCGGACTTCGGCCGGGTCATCGAGCTCAACATCACCGCGACGATGGCGCTGGCACAGCACTTCGGCCGCCCGATGCGGGCGCGCCGCCGCGGCGGGCTTCTGTTCGTCGGGTCCATGGCGGGCTACCTTGGCTCCATGCGGCACAGCGTCTATGGGGGCGTGAAGGCGTTCGGCCGCATCTTCGCCGAGAGCTTGTGGCTGGAGCTACGCGAGTACGACGTCCACGTCCTCGAGTTGGTGCTCGGCGTCACCCGAACGCCGGCGATGGAACGGGTGGGGCTGAACTTCGACGTGCCGGGCCTCAAGGTCGCGGAGCCGGCCGACGTCGCGCGGGAAGGACTGGCGCAGTTGCCGAATGGGCCGGTTTTCATTGCCGGCGGAAACACCGAGGACATCGTGCGACGCAACCACCCCGACCGGGCCAAGGTCGTGCTCGGCACCCATCGCTTCATGCAGCAGTTGATCGGGCCCGACTAAGACGGCGAGCCGAGAGCTCGCCGAATCCTGGCTGCCGCGTCGAGTACCAGCGGCAGGTATCGATCTCCGGAAATCTGCTCTGGCAGCACGATTCCCACTGCGGCGCCGCCTCTGACGGTGGCAGCGACAGAAGTCAACCCTGCCGCGTAGTCACCGGAGCGCACGAGTCCGCCCGCGCGGCGAATACGGTGAAGTTCGGCGGCCAGGTCGACGGAGGCATCGTCGGCTGACGTCGCCGCCAGCGCGGCCAGTCCCAGGGCCACCCGGTCGGCGGCCAGGCGTGTTCCGACACGGGTGGGTACCCGCTCGGCGAGCGCTCCCGCGAGCTTGTCGACGTGCACCACGTCGTGCCCGTCGAGCACCCCCAAGTGCACGACGGAGCCGGTCCGCACCTGTATCTCGTGCAGCACGGGCGCGGCTGCCTCCCGCAGCCGGAGATCGGCGGCGTCCCCGGCACCCCACGAAATCGCCCGCGCGCCAAGGCCATAACCGCGTTCGGTGTGCTGCAACCACTGCAACCGCACCAGGTGGTCGAGAATCCGGTGGGCCGTCGATCGGGGCAGTTCGGCGCGGGTGGCTACCTGGTCGAGGCTCAGCCCCGTGGTGGTGTCGTCGAATGCGTCGATGATCGACGTGAACCGATCGACCATCGCCATCGCGGCCCCCTGAACGAGAATTGGTTCTACCAACGTAGCGGTCCCGGTCATCGGGACGCAAGACCCGCGCCGGGCCCGGCGCGGGATATAACCGGGCGTGCGGATCGGACTGTCCACCCCGGTGGTCATACGGATGCCAGGTGCGTCCTCGAACTGGGAACTAGCCGCCGAGGTCGAGGACATCGTCCGCATCGCCGAAACCGCCGATGGGCTCGGATTCGACTACCTGACGTGCCCCGAGCACGTCATCGTGCCCGAGGACGACGCGGCCATCCGCGGGTCCACCTACTGGGATCCCGTTGCGACGCTGGCATTTCTGGCTGCGCGCACGACACGGATCCGACTGGCCACCGCCGTCGTGGTGCTCGGTTATCACCATCCGCTGGCGATCGCCAAGCGATACGGAACACTGGACCGGCTCAGCGGCGGCCGACTGATCCTCGGCGTCGGAGTCGGCTCACTCGAGGCGGAGTTCGAATTGCTCGGCGCTCCGTTCACCGACCGGGGTCCACGCGCCGACGACGCACTACGGGCGCTGCGCGCGTCGTTCTCGACCAACCGGCCCGCCTATTCCGGCGAGTATTTCAGCTACGACTCGGTGGTGATGGATCCGTGCGCCGCGCAGGAGCGCGTGCCGATCTGGGTGGGCGGGCGCACGGGGCGGTCTTTGCGGCGTGCCGTCACGCTGGCCGATGGCTGGATCCCGTTCGGGTTGCGCGCAAAGGACATCGCGAAAATGCTTGCCGCCGTTGCGCTTCCGCCGGACTTCGAGGTCGTGCTGCCATGTGGACCGCTCGATCCCACCGGGACACCCGACGAGGTCCGGCGGCGACTGCTGGCGCTCCGGGAATTGGGCGCGACGTCGGCCACCTGCGCGATCGCGGCGGACTCGCCCGAGCACTACTGCGCACAACTCGGCGCACTGCGTGCGCTTTCCGACGAAATCGAAGGAGGCACTCGATGACCGACGATCGGATCGACGCGCTGGAGCAGCGGCTGCGGCGACTCGAGGACGAGCGCGCCATCGAGCGCATGATCGCTTCCTACGGTCCATTAGTCGATGCCGGAGCAGCCGACGCGACCGCCGAGATGTGGGCGATCGACGGCACATACGACGTGGAGGGTTGGCCGATGCGCAGCCGCGACGACGTCGCCGCAATGGTGCGCTCCGACGCCCATCAAAATCTCATCTCGCGCGGCTGCTGTCACTTTCTCGGCCCGGTCGTGGCCACCGTCGACGGAGACACCGCCGTCGCGGTATGCGAATCCGCGCTGTTCGTCAAGGGCACCAAGGGCTTTCACGTGTCCCGAGCCGGAGCAAATCACTTCCGACTCCATCGGACGGACGGCAGGTGGCAGATCGTGCACCGCACCACCCGTGCGCTGGACGGCGGCACCGAGGCCCGCGAGTTGCTGGCGGCTGGCGTCGCTGGGGTAATCCGATGACTGCCCTGCTCGAGGGCAAGGTCGCACTCATCACCGGCGCGGGTGCAGGCATCGGCGCGGGCGTCGCGCGCCGTTTTGCCGACGAGGGTGCGCGCGTGGTCGTCGCCGAATTCGACGAGGCCTCCGGAAGAGCCGTCGCGGACGAGGTCGGCGGACTCTTCGTCGCGACCAACGTCGCCGACCGGGGCCAGGTCGAGGCCGCCGTCGCGGCGGCATTGGCCGAGTACGGATCGCTCGACGTGCTCGTCAACAACGCCTGGGGCGGAGGCGGACTCGCCAGAGTCGAGAAGAAGACCGACGACGAGTTGGCTCTCGGCGTCGCCATCGGCTACTACGGCCCGTTCTGGGCGATGCGGGCGGCGTTCCCACACATGAAGGAGCGCGGCTGGGGCCGCGTCGTCAACATGTGCAGCCTCAACGGCGTCAACGCACACGTCGGCTCACTGGAATACAACGCCGCCAAGGAGGCGCTACGTGCGTTGACTCGCACCGCCGCGCGAGAATGGGCCCCCACCGGGGTGACCGTCAATGCACTGTGCCCGGCGGCCAAGAGCCAGGCCTTCTTTCGCGCGATCGGCGAATACCCGGAGCTTGAGGCGATGGCCGACGCCGCGAACCCGATGGGACGCATGGGCGACCCGTACGAGGACATCGCTCCCGTTGCCGTGTTCCTCGCCAGTGAGGGTTCGCGCTACCTGACCGGCAATACGTTGTTCGTCGACGGCGGCGGACACATCAACGGCGTGGCGTGGGCACCCGACCTGGACAGCTGAATCCGAGCGCTACTTCTTGAGCTCGGTGTTGATGTCGAAGAGGACCTGCTCGCCCTCGATCTTCAGCACCCTCAGGTGCGCAACATAGTCACCGTCCGGACCAGTGAACTGGCAGTCGAACGTCACGCCGACCTTGGCGTCGATCCCGTCCGGACACTTCACGTCGGTCGGCTTGAAATCGGTCTTCTCCGACACCAGGTCGGTGACGGACTGCGCGGCGCCTTCGGGCTTGATCGTCGAGCCACATGCGGTGACTCCCAACCCGATCAGACCGATGAACAGTGCCACCCCAACACGGACTAATCGCGTTCGCATCATGAGCCGTGATCATGATCTAAGGTTTGCCACAGGTCAAGTGCAGGAATGTTTCAGCGAAGCAGCATCCAAGCCCTTGGAGTCGAGCCAGTCGTGCGGCTAGCCGTTGCCGCTGGCAGCTGCGAGCTTGGCCGGGTCGGACGTCACCTCGTCGATGACAGTGTGGATGAACCGCATCTTCTCCAGCACCTTCGTCGGCAGCACGAACGGGTACAGGTCGTCGTGACCCATCGACCTGTTGACCATGTTGAGCGCCCACGACAGCGGAAGCCACATCTCGATGATTGCGTCGAACCCGCTGGGCCCCAGGTTCCTTCGCTCGAACGTCGCCGAGGCAGCGGCGAAACCGAAGGCCGCCGCGGTGTCGAGGGTGTCGCGGATGTGCAGATAGTGGGCGAACGTCTCGGCCCAGTCCTCGGCGGGATGCATGGTGGCGTAGGACGAGACGTAGGTCGACTCCCACCCCGGCGGCGCGCCGTGGCTGTAGTGCCGATCGAGCGCGGCCTGGTAATCGGCTTCGGCGTTGCCGAAAAGTTCGCGGGCCGTCTGCTGATACTGGGCCGCTGTGTCGACGAGGCGGTAGTAGTAGTAGTGCCCGATCTCATGGCGGAAGTGTCCGAGCAACGTGCGGTACGGCTCGGCCATCGCAATGCGCAGTTGCTCGCGATGCACGTCGTCGCCCTCGGCGAGGTCGAGCGTGATGACGCCGTTCTCGTGGCCGGTGAAGACCTTTTCGAGCTCACTGGACAACAGATCGAAGGCCAGGCCATAGTTCGGGTCCTCGTCACGTCCCACGATCGGGAGCTTCAAGTCGACGAGCTCAACGATGAGCCGGCGCTTGGCCTTCTCCGCCGTCGCAAAGGCCCCCATGGCCTTCTTGTCGGCGTCGTTGGGTCTGGTTCGGGTCAGGGCACACGACGTGCACAACCTCCGCACCGGAGCCACTCTGACCAACCAATTGCATTCGGCCGCATGCAGGTTGGCACACAGCTGATATTCACTGGAGTCAACGGCACCGCCGTGCTCGCTCTCGGGTCCCGATGCGATCACCAGGAAGGCCATGTCGTCGAGCGAGAACCCGAGCTTGCTCTTGCAGCTCAGACAGACGGAGTTCTCGAAGGCCAGGTGCTGCCCGCAGTTGGGACAGATGAAGTCACGCACGGAGAATCCCTCCATCGAAGGGTGCTACGTCGACGGAAACGTCGATCTTACTGCTCTCCGAGTCGGTGTAGATGATTCCGCGCAGCGGCGGGACGTCGGCGTAATCGCGGCCGTACCCGACCACCACATAGCGCTCGTCGATCAACTGGTTGTTGGTGGGGTCGAACCCGAGCCACTGATTCTGCGGCGTCCACACCGAGGCCCAGGCGTGCGTCGCGTCGATCCCAACCATGCGTTCCTTTCCAGGCGGCGGGTCCGTCGCGAGATATCCGGAGACGTAGCTGGCGGCGAGACCGTTGGCGCGCAGGCAAGCGATCGCGAGCCGGGCGAAATCCTGACATACCCCCTCGCCGGCCGCCAAAACCTCGGCAACCTGGGTGGACACCGTCGTCGAACCCGATCGGTAGGTGAAGTCGTGGTTGATCCTGGCGTTCAGATCGCGCAGCACCTCGATCAGTGGACGCTCGGGCACAAAACTGGGGGCGGCATATGCGCGCACGGCGTCGGTGATCTCCGGCGGCTGCAGATCGAGGACGAACTCGGTGGCCAGTGCGCCATCCGGACCGACTGGGCGCGCGATCTCCCACGGCGCCGACGCCGACCCCGTGGCATAGAGCCCGGCGGGAGGCGGATCCACCTCGACCACCGAGTGACTGGTGATGGTGAGGGTGCGGTGCCGTTCGGTCACGTGGAAGTACGAGCTGATGTTGCCGTATCCGTCGCGGCTGGTGGAACTGTCGGCGGCCTCGGGCTCGATGACGAGCTCGTGGGACAGGCAGCGCTGTCGCGCCGAGTCGCGCGGCGTCAGAAAGCCGCGACCGTATGAGCTGGTGACGTCATCGGAGTACCGGTACAGCGTCCGGTGAGTGACCTCGTAGCTCCGGCCGGCCACCGCCAGGGGTGCGTCGCTCACGACACCACCCTCCGTTCATCCGGCCCCCACAACGGCTGCATCTCCCCTGGCAGCGAAAGATGCGTCGTGGTAATGAGTTTCGACAGGTTTCGGAGATCGGAATGCAGGCCGTCGAGCAGGTCGGCGAGTTCGGCCCGAGTACCGTCGTCGGCGACGACCTCGAGGTCACCATGGTCGATTCTGCGCAACCTCGCGGCGACGTCGTCGACGAGTCGTTCCGGCCGCGACGATCCCGACGACGACGGTAGCGCCTTCAGGTTGGCCCGCAACCGCTCGAACTGGTAGGTCAGCGAGCGCGGGTTCTCCTCGTCGAACAACACCAGGTCGGCCACCGCGGCGATACTGATGCTGCCAAGCGTTCGCCTGCGGTAGATGATCGACGACTCGCAGGCCACCAGCGTCGACTCCGTGATCGTTTGTTCCGCACCGGGATTGCGTACCGTCGTCAGCGTCGCACGTAGCAGCGCCGTCAGCCAGATGCCCCGCTCGATGCGCTTGCCGATGTCCATCACCGTCCAGCCGACGTCCTGCACCATCGATTCCGCGGCCACCCCGGACAGCGCCAGCATTCCCGCGAGTGTCTGACTGTGCGCTTCGGCCAGGTAGGCCTCGCCCTCCGAACTCGAATCAGGCGGTACAGCCCTCGACTGAAGGACCGCGCGCTCCACCGCGGCCAGCACCATCCACGTGTCGTTGGACATCTGGTCGCGAACGGCCCTGGCGGCCAACCCGAGTCGTTCCACCGATTGCGCCAATGCGCCGGAGCGATGGCGGTCGGCGGTCAACGACCACAGCGTGGTTGGTGCGATGGCAATCAGCTCGGTGGCGTCCCCTCCCACCCCGGTGTCGGTTCCGGTGATCTGACCAAGCGCGGTAAGCAACACCGGCACGCATTCACTGCCGGGCAGCTCGCGGCGGTAGCGATATTCGTGATAGCGCTCGCGGGTGACGTTGAGCAGCCTGGCCGTACTCTCCGCTCGTTCCGAGTAGCGCCCGAGCCAGAACAGGTCGGAAAGCACGCGGGGTGAGCTCACCGCGCGAGTCGGACTCGGCGTCATCGGAGCCGGAAGACCGGCGGACAGATCCACCGTCGGAGTTGGGGTCCGCTCGGCCGTCGCGCGAGCGGGAGTGCGAACCCAAATATCCTTTGCGGCAATGGTATTGAGCTTGTACGCGGCGGCACCAGGGGCTAACAGGTAGCCCAGCCCACCGATCATCGGGGCGTAGCCACCCCGTTGAGCGACGGTGAACAGCCGCATGCCGAAGTTCCCCGCCGACAGGCCGCCAGGATGGTAGTCCGTTGGGGCCGAGGAGAACTCCGGCAGTTCCTGGCCCACCCACCGCCACGGTGACGCGCCAATACGTGCGGCCAACTCTTCGCGCTGCGATTCAGACAACGTGGGCCCGACGATGGCGTCGCCCCCGCCGACGGGCCTGATCAGCAGCGACGAGAGGTGGGTCAGCAAATGCGATCGTTCGACGTCGATACCGCCCCAGTAGAGCGGCGCGGTCCGCAACAGCGGCGTCTCGCCGAGCAGCCGATCGGCCAGCTCGGGTAGAAACCGCAGCAGCCCAGGGCTTTCCAGCACACCGCTGCCAAGCGTGTTGACCACGGTGACCGCCCCGCGGCGCAATACCTCGACCAGCCCAACGACGCCCAGCCGAGAATCCGCCCTCAGATCGAGTGGGTCGGCGTATTCGGCGTCGACGCGACGCAGCACCACGTCGACCCGCTTGAGCGTGCCGAGTGAGCGCATCCACAGCTTGCCGTCGCGGACCACCAGATCGGCGCTCTCCACCAGCGGGAAGCCCAACACACTCGCCAGATACGCCTGATCGAACGCCGTCTCGGAGTGGATGCCCGGGCTGAGCACCACCACGACGGGCTCCTCGGCGGAGTCAGGTGCGGCGTCGATGAGGGCCAACCGCAACGCTTGGGCCCACGGCGAAGCGGGCCGAGGGGCGATTCGCTCGTAGAGGTCGGGGATGGCGTGTGCGACCACCCGGCGATCAGCGAGCGCGTAACCGGCCCCCGACGGCGCCTGTGTCCAGTCGGCGTTGACCACGAACTCGCCCGCGCCATTGCGGCTGACATCGCATCCGTGAAGGAACAGCTGGTGGCGGCCCGGCACCTCGATGCCACGGGCGGCGCGCACGTAACCAGGATGTGCGAACAGCAGCTGAGCGGGCAGTACTCCGCTGGTGATCGAGCGGCGCTCGCCGTAGAGGTCGGTGAGCACGGCATCGAGCAGCCGCGACCGTTGCACCAGGCCGGCTTCCAGGGTGTCCCAATCCGATGAGGAGATCACCAACGGGAGTGCGTCGAGATGCCACGGACCCGGCACGGCCGTTCCGTCGCCATTGGTGACGGCGTCACCGTGCGGGTCCACCTGGACGTAGGTGATGCCGTCGTTGTCGACGAGGCTGCGCACCACCGTGCGGAGCCGATTCAGTCCGCCGCGACCGCGCTCGGCCACGCATTCGGCCAGTTCCTGCCATGCGGGTCGCACGGTGCCGACACCGTCGACGAACTCGTCGTACCCGGTGCCCGATCCGCCACGAAGATCGAACAGGGTTTCCTGGGCACGTGCGGTTCGGTAATGCGTCAGCACGTTGTCGGTGTCAGGCTGCCCGACGGCAGGATTGGGCTCCGGAGAGCCGCTAGCGCGAAGGACCATCAACGCAGAACGGTACGCACCCGGCGCATGTCCAGGATGCCCGGCGCGCCGACATCGGTGGACTGGCGGGCCTGCTTCTCGCGGATGTCGGAAATGTCGACCTTGCCGGGGGTGAATCCGGTCGCCTCGAAGCGACTGCCACGGCGCGATTCGGCCTCCACCGCATTGACCGGGGGCTTCTCGTACGCCAACCCGCCCGGATGCGAGACATGGTACGTGCAGCCGCCGCGCGAGGTGCCCGAGGACAGGTCGACGAGCTCGAAGCGCAGTGGTCCGTCGACGGTGATGGTCGGGTGAAGCGCGCTGGGCGGTTGCCATGCGCGGAAGCGCACCCCACCCACTTGGATGTCCGACTTGTCGGTGGCAAGCAGCGGTATCGGCTCGCCGTTGCATGTGACCACGTACCGGTGTCGGTCGGCGCCGATGGTCCGCACCTGAATGCGCTCGACGGACGAGTCGACGTAGCGCGCCGTCCCACCCGTGGTGGACTCCTCACCGAGCACGTTCCACTGCTCGATCGCCCCTCGCAGTTCGAGCTCCACGCCGTCGAAGACGGCGGTTCCGATGCGCGGAAAGCGGAACTCCGTGAACGGGTCCAGCCAGCTGGTGTCGAACTCGTAGCCATGTGCCCGCAGGTCCGCGGCAACATCGGAGATGTCTTGAATAATGAAGTGCGGCAACAGGTATCGGCCGTGCAAGTTGTCGCCGTGGCGAATCAGGGGGGCGTGTAGCGGCTCGTCCCAGAATCGCGCCACCAGCGCTCGCACCAGCAGCGACTGCACCATCGCCATCTGGAAGTGCGGAGGCATCTCGAAGCCGCGCAGTTCCAGCAGCCCGAGTCGGCCTCTGGCGCTGTCGGGGCTGTACAGCTTGTCGATGCAGAACTCGGCGCGGTGGGTGTTGCCGGTGATGTCGGTCAGCAGATGCCGCAGTGCACGATCGGTGATCCACGGAGCGAAGCTTGCGGAGCGACCATGTGACGGAGCGAAGCTTTCGGAGCGACCATGATCCAGCTTGGCGTCCGTTCCCGTCAGGCGGGCTATCTCGGCGAACGCGATCTCGAGTTCGTACAGCGCCTCGCCGCGCCCCTCGTCGACGCGCGGCGCCTGCGAGGTGGTGCCGATGAAACGGCCCGAGAACAAATACGACAACGACGGGTGCCGCTGCCAGTAGGTCAACAGCGACACCAGCAGATCGGGCCGCCGCAACATCGGGGAATCGGCCGGGGTGAGTCCGCCGAGCGTGATGTGGTTTCCACCACCGGTTCCGCCGTGGGTGCCGTCGACGTCGAACGCCTCGGTACTCAGCCGCGACTGGCGGGCCTCTTCGTAGAGCGTCTCGAGCTGCTCGCGCTGTTCGGCGAAGCTTGCCGTCGGTGCGACGTTGACCTCGATGACGCCAGGATCAGGGGTGACGGACATCGACTTCAGGCGGTCATCGGGCGGCGGACCGTAGCCCTCGACGACCACCGGACAGGCGATCGCGGCGGCGGCTGCCTCGATGCGGGTGATCAGCTCGACGAAGTGGTCGAGTTCCTCTGTCGGCGGCAGGAAGACGTAGAGGATGCCGTCCCGGACTTCGGCCACCATCGCCGTAGTGGGGGCGGTGTCCTCGTCGTCGACGACGGCTTCGATCACGTCGGGTTCGGCCCGCAATCGCCCCCGGGCGGCCAGTGGATCCGCCTCTACGGTGCGCCGCGGCGGGCGCCAGCTGATCGAGCTCAGCGGCAGGCGCAACCCGGCCGGTGAGTCGCCGTCCAGCAACACGATGCGACCGCGGCGCAGCTGCCAGTCCGCGCTGGCCCACCCCTGTTCGTCTTCCCTGCGATGTAGTGGAAGCACGTACGCGGCCGGTTCGACGACTGGATCCTCCAGCCGGTCGATCAGCGTGGCCCTGGCGTCGGCGTCATCGGCAGCGAGGTCGTCCTCTTGCGCGGGCGGCTCGCCCGCGGGCAGCCGGACCGCACTGGCCAGCCGGCTCAGCGCGTCTTCGTAGGCCGGTCGTACCTGAGTGGCAGGTAGGTGCAGCCCAGAGGCAATCGCCGCCAGCAGCCGCTGCGGAGAATCTGGAACAGCGGAATCAGCTGGGGGTTCGGTGGCCCACGGGTCGGCGAGCAGGTCGGGGTTGGTCCACAACGGCTCGCCGTCGGTCCGCCAGTGAAGCCCGATCTGCCAGCGCGGCAACGGTTCCCCCGGATACCACTTGCCTTGGTTGCGCTGCACCAGGCCCTGCGGCGCCCACACCTTCTTCAGCCGGTCCGCGAGCACCGAGGCGCGTTCTCGTTTGTGCGGACCGTCGGCGTCGGTCGTCCACTCCGGGTCGACCTGGTTGTCGATGGAGACGAAGGTCGGTTCGCCGCCGACAGTGAGCCGGACGTCGCCTGCGACGAGCCTCTCGTCGACACTGGCACCGAGTGCGTTGATGTCGGCCCACGCCTGCTCGGTGTAGGGCAGCGTCACGCGTGGGTCCTCGTGCACCCGGATGACGGTGTTGGAGAAGTCAAGCACGGTCTCGGCGACCTCGGTGGCGCCGGTGATCGGCGCCGACGACGCCGGGTGCGGGGTGGCCGACAGCGGGATGTGGCCCTCGCCGGCGAACAGCCCCGAGGTGGGATCCATCCCGATCCAGCCCGCGCCGGGGACGTAGACCTCGGTCCAGGCGTGCAGATCGGTGAAGTCCGCAACCGGACCGGACGGACCGTCGAGCGCCGGAATGTCAGACGTCAGCTGAACGAGGTAACCCGACACGAACCGAGCGGCCAGCCCGAGCTCTCGCAGGATCGAGACGAGCAGCCACGCCGAGTCGCGACAGGATCCGATCCCGCTGCGCAAGGTGAAGTCTGGAGTCTGCACGCCCGGTTCCATGCGCAGGCTGTACCCGACGTCGGCGTTCACGGCCTGGTTCAGCGCGACAAGGAAGTCGATGGTTCGGGTGCCCGGCCGGACGGCGAAGTTCTTCACCCAGTCGGCGACGAGCTCACCGGGCCCGGACCCGGCTCCGTCCTCGTCAACGGACTCATCGACCGGGCGTAGATACGGCTTGAGGTCCTCCAGCAGCGCCTTCGGGTATTCCCATCCGATGTGCTCGGCCCACTCCTCGATGAAGAAGTCGAACGGGTTGATGACCTTGAGGTCGGCGATGAGGCCGACGGTGATGGTCAGGCTGCGAGTGCGATCGGGAAAGACCAGGCGGGCCAGGAAGTTTCCGAACGCGTCCTGCTGCCAGTTGATGAAGTGGTCGGCCGGTTCGACGTTCAGTGAATAGGCCTCGATGGGGGTACGCGAGTGCGGCGCCGGACGCAGCCGGACGACGTGTGGATAGACCTCCACCAGCCGGTCGAACGTGTAGCTGGTGCGATGCTCCAGCGCCACCTTGATGCCCATAGGGGTTGATCCCACCACACGCGGCACGCCCGCGCAGAATGCGTGCCCGGCGGCTCAGGTCCGAGTCGTGCGCGGGATCGATGCAGACCGGGGGCGGACGACGAGCACGAGGACGCCGGCGACGACGATGCCCAATAGGTTCACGAAGAGTTGCGCGGCCGACTTCGTCGCTACGTCCCAATCGCCGAGGATGGCGGCGACGACGGCAAATCCCGCGGCGGGCACCGTCGTGACGGAGATGAAGACGCCGACGAGTGCCGCGGACTTCGACGACACCAGCGACAGCATTCCCGCAGCGCCCGCCAGCAGGGCCACGACGAACGAGATCGGTCCCACCTGGAAGATGAAGTCCACCTCGGTGACGTGCCTCACCGTGTCGAGGCTCAACCACCCGACCGCTTCTGCGCCGACGGTCGCCAACGCGGTGCTTCCCATGGCGACCGGAAATCCCACCAGCAGGGCGAGTCCCGCACGACGGGCCAGGTCTGCTCGTCGGCGCACGATGGCTACGCTCAACGCCGCCAACGGCCCGAACTCCGGTCCCAGCACCATGGCGCCGACGACCGTCACCGTCGAATCGGTGACCGCACCGATGGCCGCGAGCAAGCACGCCACCGTCAGGAACAGCACGAACGTGATGGACAGCGTGGCGTCGTCGCGGGTACGGGAGATCAGTTCGTCCCACAGCAGGGCGTCCGCCTGGTCGCCCTCCGCCTCGTCCTCGGCCCGGTGCGCCCTTGTCGACAGCATGGTGTCGAGCAGTTCCAGCGTGATCGCCCCGCGGTGTTGTACGTCGAGTGCCTTGAGTTCCTTGATCAGGTCGTTCGCGCATTCCCGCGCGATGTCGGCGGTGATCTCGTCACCGGGCGGCATGAGGGCGGCCCCCGGATAGAGCAGCAGGTTGGCGACGCCGACCTCGGCGCGCAGCAGGTCGAGCACCTGTTCACGAAGGTCTTCCGGGGCAATCACCCGTAAGTGCAGCACCGCCGCACACTATCGTTGGTCAGGGCGTTTCTCGCCGAGCGCGCCTGACGAGTCGCACGCCAAGTTCGTCGGGTGGCACCTCGTGCCCCTTCGCGCACCGGATCTCGACGGTCGCCTCGGCTCCGCAATCGAGGTGCGTCAGCCGAAGCCCGGTGTCGCTCAGGTGCTTTCGGCCCCACTCGAACATCGCCCACACCACCGGCATGAACTCGGTTCCCGCGTCGGTGAGCACGTATTCATCGCGGCTGCGCTGGCCGGGTTCCTGATACCGGCGTTTGATCAGCAGCCCCGCGTCCACCAGTTCGGACAGCCGGGTGGACGTGGCCGCCTTCGTGATGCCGACGCGGTGGGCGAAGTCATCGAATCGCGTGGTGCCGTAGTAGGCCTCGCGCAGGATGAGCATGGCCGACTTGGTCCCCACGAGCGCCATCGTCTTCTCGATCGAGCACTTCCCCACCGGCGACCACGCGTCGCGATCGGCGAGACCGCCTTGCAGCATTGTCATGTACATCACTCCGCAGCTGGGTTGTTAGAACTAGACCTAGGTGTTACATCTAAGTATAGAGAGCAGTACTCAGCGACGAGTTCAGGAGAACCAAAATGGCCGGATATTCGGATCGCGACGCCGTCATCGTCGGAGCCGTGCGCACACCCGTCGGGAAGGGCAAGGCCAACGGCGCATTGCACGACGTCCTACCCGTCGACCTGCTCGCCCACAGCTTGCGCGAGCTCGTCGCACGCACCGGAATCGATCCGGCCACGGTGGACGACGTCATCGCGGGCGCGGTCACCCAGGTCGGCGATCAGTCCGTCAACATTGCCCGCAACGCGTTGCTCGGCGCCGGTTTCCCGGAGAGCGTTCCAGGCACGACGGTCGACCGGCAGTGCGGAAGCAGCCAGCAGGCCATCAGTTTCGCGGCCCAGGGCGTGCTCGCGGGGTCCTACGACATCGTGATCGCCTCCGGTGTCGAGTCGATGTCTCGGGTGCCGATGGGCTCTAGCGTGCTGCCGGGCAGTGACCCGTTTGGCCACGGCATGGGCGAGCGCTACCCCGACGGGCTCGTCCCACAGGGCATCAGCGCCGAATTGATCGCCGCCAAGTGGGGGCTCTCGCGCACCGAGCTCGACGAGTTCTCGGCAAGCAGCCACGAGAAGGCCGCCCGCGCCACCAAGGACGGGCTGTTCGACAACGAACTAATTCCGATCGCGGGACTGTCCACTGACGAAATCATCCGTCCCGGAACGACTGTCGAGACGTTGGCCGGCCTGAAGCCTGCGTTCTACAACGAGGCCTACGCGGCGCGCTTCCCGCAAATCAACTGGGAGATCACACCCGGCAACTCGTCGCCGCTGTCCGACGGTAGCGCCGCGGTGATGATCACCAGTGGCAAGGTTGCCCGCGAGTTGGGCCTGCGCCCGCTGGCCCGCATCCACACCATGACCGTGGTCGGGTCCGACCCGCTGTACATGCTCACCGGCGTCATCCCCGCCACCGAGAAGGTGTTGGCTCGCGCAGGGCTGGCGTTGTCCGACATCGACCTGTTCGAGGTGAACGAGGCGTTCGCACCGGTCGTGCTGGCGTGGGCGCGCGACACTGGCGCCGATCTCGCCAAGACGAACGTCAACGGCGGCGCGATCGCCATCGGCCACCCGCTGGGCGCCAGCGGTGCCCGCATCATGACGACGATGGTCAACGCTTTGGAGCAGCGCGGCGGACGGTACGCATTGCAGACGATGTGTGAGGGCGGCGGGATGGCGAACGCCACCATCATCGAGCGGCTGAACTAGTCGGGTCGGCATAGCCGCGCGGGGTGGTAGGCACGCTGCCACCACCCCGCTTATCCGCCTATGGCTCTCCGTGCTCCAGGTGACTTGTCGGTGTCGTCAGTTAACTTAGATTCGTGTCCAATAAGTCTGCGTCGGAGACGCTTCCCCTCTCGCCCATGCTTGTGCAATACCTCGCCGGCTTGTGCGCGTTGAAGTGGGACGCCAGCGCGGTCGACGTGACGTTGGGCAAAATGGTGCCCGATGTTGCTTCCGACTCGACACGCGACGTGGACGTGACTGTCACCGTCAACGCAGAAGACGGTGTGCACGCTTTCAAGGGCTACGAAGTCAAGCATTGGGGTACGGCTCTGAGCGTGGACGACGTGGACAGTCTCGTCAACAAGTTCAACGACATGCCCTCAGTCACGCACCGCGCAATCGTCTCATCGTCGGGCTACAGCGACACCGCGATCAAGAAGGCGAACTATCACGGCGTTGACCTCTACCAGTTCAAGCCGTGGGACAAACCGATGTCCGAGCAGTTCCCCGACCTCGCCCCCATGTCGGGCGTACCCACCGACCACATCCACACGTTAGCACTCAACCTTTGCTGGCCCGTCCAAAGCTGTTGGCTGGGAACGAATTCACCGGCCTTCAGCATTCCCCCGGACGGCAAGCTGTTTGGCCCAGACGGCAAGCAACACGTTGAGTACAAGACATTCAAGGACTTCAACGAGGCGATGGTTCTGCGTTCGACCGGAATCCTCATTCACGCGAAACCAGTTCTCGATAGAGCTGATCCGCTGATTCAGGCACACCAAAACAAAGACGGCTCGCCTCTGCCCGACGAACCCCAGTGGGACTTCGCCCACACTCTGGACACCGCTGCCGACGAGGTCTACATCGTCGCGGATGACGGAAACCTCTATCGAGTCAACGATTTGACGATCAGCGGTCAGGTCAGGTGGGAGGTTCAGAAAGTAGCGTATTCGGTGCTGGAGAAGGTTCCTGGCGGTGAAGTGTTCGCCGGGGCGATAGTCGGTGCCAGCGATGTTCCGGGGCAGATGTCGGTCATGATTTTTCCCGCAATGGGCCGAGAATTGACCGTCATTCCATACTTTCGCCTGGAAAAGCGGCATCTGAACAGCATCCGCGAACTTCGGATTGCAACCGGACAAGAGTGACAGAACCCCCGCAGCATGACTGCGGGGGTTCTGCATCCCGCATTGAGCCGAAACCCTTACACCGTCGAGGACTTCCTCAACGAAACCGCGCACTGTTCGAACTGGACTACGCCATCGCATAGTGACTTCGGCGCGGAAACCTTGGCTGTGTGGGGTTTCCGCGCCGAAGTCGCTCAGTTCAGCTGCGGATGAGCTCGAACAGCGGGATCGCCCGCGTGGTATTCGCCTGGTACTCGGCGAACACCGGTGCGATCTCGGTGATCGTCGGGTACGTGGCGTCCCGTTCGTCGTCGGGCAGTTCGCGCACAGTGACGTCGTAGGACTCGGTGCCGATCTCGATGTGAGCCTTCGGGTCGGCGCGCAGGTTGTGCACCCAAGCCGGATCCTTCGGTGCGCCGGCGTACGAGCCGATGATCAGCAGCTTGTCGTCGATGGTGAGGTAGGCCAACGGCGACAACCGCTGCTTGCCCGACTTCGCGCCGGTGGTGTGCAGCAACAGCAGCGTTCCCCCCTCGAAGGGGCCGCCCACCTTGCCGCCATTCGCGCGGAACTCCTCGACGACGCCGCGATTGAAGTCGTCGAGCGCTGCCGTATCGGCCACCAGCTTGCTTCGGTCGATTTGATTCATGTCCTCAGAGGTCATGCCAATGGACAAGGAGCCACCGCGCGTACGTATTCCCCACCGCGCGTTTCCGTGCACGCGCGATCGCGCCCTACGCGTCCGCGTGCACAAACCACTAATCGGATTTCGGCTTGGCGTCGATTCCCGATTCCTTGCGCTGCTGCGCGGTGATCGGGGCCGGCGCATCGGTCAGTGGGTCGACGCCGCCGCCGGACTTCGGGAACGCGATCACCTCGCGGATGGAATCGGTACCTGCCAAAAGCGCGGTGATGCGATCCCATCCGAAGGCGATGCCGCCGTGTGGCGGTGCCCCAAAGGTGAACGCGTCCAACAGGAATCCGAACTTGTCCTGCGCTTCATCGTGGTCGATGCCCATCATCGCGAACACCCGCTCCTGGACGTCGCGGCGATGAATACGGATCGAACCGCCGCCGATCTCGTTGCCGTTGCAGACGATGTCGTAGGCGTTGGCCAGCGCGCTGCCCGGATCGGTGTCGAAGCTGTCCTCCGACTCGGGCTGCGGCGAGGTGAACGCGTGGTGCACGGCAGTCCAGGCGCCGGAGCCCACCGCGACGTCACCAGAGGCCGTGGCGTCGTCGGCAGGCTCGAACAGCGGCCAATCGACCACCCAGGTGAACGCCCAGGCAGCCGGGTCGATCAAGTCGAGCCGCTTGGCGATCTCGATGCGCGTGGCGCCCAACAGTCCGCGGCCCGCCTTCGCCGTACCCGCCGCGAAGAAGATGCAGTCCCCCGGCTTCGCGCCCACGTGCGCGGCGAGGCCGTCGCGTTCAGCGTCGGTGAGGTTCTTGGCGACGGGGCCGCCAAGCGTGCCGTCCTCGGCGACCAACACGTAGGCCAGGCCCTTGTGACCGCGTTGCTTGGCGAACTCCTGCCAGCCGTCCAGCGTACGGCGCGGCTGCGACGCTCCGCCCGGCATGACGACCGCGCCGACGTACGGCGCCTGAAACACCCGAAACGTGGTGTCGGAGAAGTACTCCGTGCACTCGACGAGTTCGACTCCGAAGCGCAGGTCCGGCTTGTCGGAGCCGAACCGTCGCATGGCCTCGTCGTACCCGATGCGCGGAATGGGAAGCGGTAGGTCGTACCCGATGAGTGCCCAGAGCGCCCGCAGCACCTGCTCGGAGACGGCGATCACGTCGTCGGCGTCGACGAAGCTCATTTCCATGTCCAGCTGAGTGAACTCGGGCTGGCGGTCGGCGCGGAAGTCCTCGTCGCGGTAGCAGCGGGCGATCTGGTAGTACCGCTCCATACCCGCGACCATCAACAGCTGCTTGAACAACTGCGGGCTCTGCGGCAGTGCGTAGAACGACCCGGGCTGCAGGCGGGCGGGCACTAGGAAGTCGCGTGCCCCCTCGGGTGTCGAGCGGGTCAGGGTCGGGGTCTCGATCTCGATGAAGTCGCGCTCCGCCAACACTCCGCGAGCAGCGGCATTCACCTTGGAACGCAACCGAATTGCATCGCCCGGTCCCTGGCGGCGCAGGTCGAGGTAGCGGTACTTGAGCCGGGCTTCCTCTCCCGCCGTCTCGTCGAGTTGGAAGGGCAGCGGAGCACTCTCACTCAGCACCGTCAGTTTCGTGGCGTTGACCTCGATGTCGCCGGTAGCGATGTCGGAGTTGGCGTTGCCCTCGGGCCGGGCCTCCACGACGCCTTCGACCGCGACGCAGAACTCCGCCCGAAGGCGGTGCGCTTGCTCGAGCACGACCGCGTCGCGGAACACGACCTGCGCAACGCCCGACGCGTCCCGTAAATCGATGAAGATGACTCCGCCGTGGTCACGACGCCGCGCCACCCATCCGGCGAGCGTGACCGTCTGATCCACTTCAGTGGACCGCAACGAACCGGCGGCATGGCTGCGCAGCACAAAAACTCCTAGTGAAATGGGATGGGACTGACTCATCAGTCTAGAGGGGCGACTCCATAGGTAATTTGGCCAGTGTGGATGAACGCGCACTGGGTCAGGCTCCTTCGATCGCCGTGGTCGGCCCTGGGGCGATCGGCACGACGATCGCGGCCCTGGTGCACGCCGAAGGTCATCCCGTGTTGGTGTGCGGCCGGACCGCCCGGGCGTCCAGCGAGCTCAGGCCCGACGACGGCGCTCCGATCGTGGTGCCCGAGCCGGTGTGCACCGATCCCGCTGAAGTCGCCGGGCCCGTCGACGTCGTGTTGCTTGCGGTGAAGGACACCCAGACCGAGGCCGCCGCCGGGTGGCTGGCCAGGCTGTGCGACGCGCGGACCGTCGTCTGCGCGTTGCAGAACGGCGTGGAACAACGCGAACGCGTCGGAAGGTGGTGCCCGGAGTCAACGGTGCTGCCCGCCGTCGTGTGGTTCTCGGCGCAGACGCAGCCCGACGGTTGGGTGCGACTGCGCACGCCCGTCCGCCTGGTGCTGCCCGACGAGCCGGCGGCGAGTCGACTCGAGGTGCTGCGCGGCCCGCGGCTGTCCCTCGACACCGATCCCGACTTCGTGACCGCGACGTGGCACAAGCTGCTCGTCAACGCCGTGGCCGGATTCATGGTGCTGACTGGACGGAAGTCGGGCATGTTCCGGCGTGCCGACATCGCCGCGCTCGCACGAAGCTACGTCGCCGAATGCCTGGCAGTGGCGCGGGCGGAGGGCGCCAAGCTCGGCGACGAGCTCATCGAGCAGACCGTCAGCCTCTTTACCGAGGTGCCCGAGGACATGACGACGTCGATCCTGACCGACCGCGAGCAGGGCAGGCCGCTGGAGTGGGACATCCGCAACGGCGTCATCGCCCGCAAGGCCGCCGAGCACGGGCTCCCCACCCCCGTTAGCGACGTCCTGGTTCCGCTGCTGGCCGCCGCCAGTGACGGTCCCGGCTGAGCAGTAGACACCGCCGCCTAAAGTGTCCACTCATGGCGAAGACGTACCCGTGTGAGAAGGTCGCGCTCGACTTCATCGACACCGCACCGTTCCGGTTCGTCAGCAAGGTCGACCTCGCCATCACCCCGGAGCAATTGTTCGAGGTGCTGGGCGATGCGGAGTCGTGGCCGCACTGGGCGACGGTGATCACCAACGTGGTCTGGACCAGCCCGGAGCCCCGCGGCATTGGCACCACCCGCACCGTCAGCATGCGCGGCAACATCGTCGGCGACGAAGAGTTCATCGCATGGGAGCCGCTCTCGCACATGGCATTTCGGTTCAATCAGAGTACGTCGAACGCCATCTCGGCCTTCGCAGAGGACTATCGGGTCACCGAGACGGCCGAAGGCTGCCACCTCACCTGGGTGATGGCGATGAAGCCGAGCGGCCTGGCGGGCAGGCTCGGCATGACCGCGGGACAACCGGTCATGGGCTGGTTGTTCCAGCGATTCCTGCACAATCTCCGGCGTTACGCGAACGAGCGGTTCGCTGCTACCGACTGACGCGATCCGCTCCGCTTCTCGCTCGAAGTCAGTACAAACCCTCCCACGCCGAACGTCTGACCCCGTCCGGGTCGGCGACGGTGTCGTCACGCGTCGAACGGATGACGCGGGTGCGGCGATGTTCGGTTTCGTAGCGCGGCCACGCTTCGTCTTCCGGCCCGAACTCGCCGGTGGCGAAGTTCAACCAGGTGCGCTGCATGCGCCTGCCGACCCGCGGCTGCACGCGACGACCCAGCGGATGCAGCTTGCGGCCCAGATACGACGAGTAGCTGTGCTGGATGTGGACGATCTCGCTGCCGTGCGTGGCGCCGAGCCCCAGCACCCGAAGCGTCCACGTGGTGTGGTCGAAGCGATACGCATAGGTCGGGGCGTGCCCGCTGTACGCGTCGGCGAACGCCCACGCCGGGGCGCCGAACATCGCGTCCGAGCCGATGGCGACGAGGGCGCGTCGGCGTGGATGATCCGGATAGGCCGCCAGCACGCGCTGCTTGGCTTCCGGCGCCGTGCGGTCGAAGTAGGCGTCGACGGTCTCCCGGGTGGTCGGCAGCATCGGCGGCTTGACCCACGCGAACATCGACGCCTCGTGGCTGTTGGTGCCGACGATCAGCGGCACGCCGGACACCGCGCCTGCCCTGGCCGCCTCGATCGGGTGGTGCGGCAGAAGATCGACGCCGTGGGTGAGCCCGAACGCAAGCACCGGAGTGTTGGCCGCGCTCTCCGCTTGCAGCATCCCCGCCGCCCGACGCAAGGCCCGCTGCGGTAGCAGCTTGAGCTCGCCGACACCGACGCCGAGTTGCTCGACGAACCGGTGCGCCTGCCTGGCCCGCGTCTCACGGTCGGCGATCAGCGGCAGCGCCGGGCTCTGGGCGATCGCCCGGCCGAACAGTCCGTCGGCGGCCGGACTGGCCAGCAGCGCCAACACCGATGTCGCACCAGCTGACTCGCCGAACACCGTGACCTGATCTGGGTCCCCACCGAAGGCCGCGATGTTGTCGCGCACCCAGGCCAGCGCAGCGAGTTGGTCCCGCAGACAAAGGTTGTCGTCGAATCCCGGGCCGAGGTCTCCTAGTTCGAATCCGCCGAATACGCCGAGCCGGTAGGTCACGTTGACCACCACCACGTTGCCGTTGGCCGCCAGCCTCGAACCGTTGTACAGCTGCAACTGCCCCGCGCCATAGACGAATGCCCCACCAGGAATCCACACCATGACGGGCAACGCCCCCGTGACGTCGGGCGACCATACCGTCACGGTCAGGCACGCCTCATCACGGATCTTCGGGTCGTCGCGGCCGCCGCCGACGAACGACCGGCCCTGCGGAGGCAGCGGCCCGTGCTCGACGGCATCGCGGACATCGGACCACGGCTCCAGCGGGGTAGGCGCCAGAAATCGGCGGCCGTCCACTGGTTGCTCGGCGTAGGCGACCCCGCGCCAGACGTTCACACCACCTTCGGTGGTACCTCGCAGAAGTCCGGCCGCAGTCTGAACGATGGTCGAAAGTTCGGCAGTTTCTTTCAGGGCGCCCACCGGCTGAATCGTAGTGTGGGAAGCTGAACGCGGCTGGCGCCAAGCATTCCCAACGGGGGTGTCTGAGTTACGCGGCTGGACGGCCGATCGCTGCGAAAGGACCCGTGGGATGACCTTCAACGAAGGTATGCAGATCGACACCAGCACCACGTCGACGAGCGGTGGTGGCGGCGGAGGCGGTGGCCGGGGCATTGCGGTCGGCGGCGGCATCGGCGGCCTGCTCATCGTCGTCGTGGCGCTCTTCCTCGGCGTCGACCCCGGCTCGGTGCTGCCGCAGGGCGGCAGCGTCAACCAGTACGACACCCAAAACGTCGACGCACCCGGATTCGACGTGAGCCAGTGCAAGACGGGCAAGGACGCCAACACCAACGTCGACTGCCGGGTCATCGCGACCGGTAACTCGGTGGACGGGGTGTGGTCACAACTACTGAAGGGCTACACCCGACCCAAGGTGCGGTTGTTCAGTCAGCAGGTGAACACCGGATGCGGGCCTGCGACCACCGACGTGGGTCCGTTCTACTGCCCGGTAGACAAGACCGCGTACTTCGACACCTCCTTCTTCCAGGTGCTGGTCGACCAATTCGGCTCCAGCGGTGGCCCGTTCGCGCAGGAGTACGTGGTAGCCCACGAATTCGGACACCACGTACAGGATCTGATGGGCACGCTCGGCCGGGCGCAGCAGGGTGCTACCGGGTCGCAGGGCAACGGGGTGCGAACCGAGCTGCAAGCCGACTGCTATGCCGGCGTGTGGGCGCACTACGCCGCGATTACGAAGCAGGCAGGTTCGGACGTGCCATTCCTGGAACCGCTGTCCGACAAGGACATCAACGATGCGCTCTCGGCAGCTTCGTCGGTCGGTGATGATCGCATCCAGAAGACGTCGACTGGCCGGGTCAATCCGGAGTCGTGGACCCACGGTTCGTCGAATGCGCGCCAGTACTGGTTCACCCAGGGCTACAAGACAGGTGACGCGAACCAGTGCGACACCTTCTCCGCTCAGGACCTCCACGAGTAATGACCGCCGCCGCACCGCGATGACGCCGGATGACGCCATCACGCCCGACGGCAAGGACTGGACCTGGGTGTTGAGTCGCCCGTGTCCCCAATGCGGTTACGACGGGGCGCGGGTGCATCCCACGGATGTCGGGGAACACCTTCGTCGAGACGCGACCGACTGGGTCACCCGGCTGCAGAGGCCAGGGGTCGCCATCCGCCCCACGCCCAGCGTCTGGTCGACCCTCGAATACGGCTGCCACGTTCGCGACGTTCACCGCATCTTCAACCACCGCGTGGAACTGATGCTCGCCGAAGAGGTCCCGACGTTTCCCAACTGGGACCAGGACCAGACTGCGGCGGCCGACGACTATGGATCGCAGGATCCGACGACGGTCGCGGGCGAACTATCGCAGGCCGCGAACGCCATCGCTGACACTTACGCCCGCGTACCGGCCGACGCATGGCCACGGCGCGGACTACGTAGCAACGGTAGCGAATTCACCATCACCTCGATCGCGCGCTATCACCTGCACGACATCGTTCACCACGCATGGGACGTCACCCATTGAGGAGCACCTCCGCATGAGCGCCGCCGAGACCACAGACAAGCCACTCGCCGGACGCGTCGCCTATGTCACGGGAGCCGCACGCGGACAAGGCCGCTCGCATTGTGTGCGACTGGCCAGGGCGGGCGCTGACGTGGTCGCCATCGACGCCTGCGGCCCGGTCGCAGACAGCAACGGCTACGCGCCATCGACGCCCGAGGACCTCGGCGAAACCGTACGACTGGTCGAGAGCGAGGGGCGCAAGATCCTCGCCAAGGAAGTCGACGTCCGCGATCTCGAAGGTCAGCAGCGGGTCGTCGCCGAGGCCGTCGAACAGTTCGGCCGCCTCGACGTCGTCGTCGCCAACGCCGGGGTGCTCAATTGGGGCCGGCTGTGGGAGATTTCAGAGCAACAGTGGCAGGACACCCTGGACACCAACCTGACCGGCGTGTGGCACACCATCAAGGCCGTGGTGCCGCCGATGATCGAGGCTGGCAACGGGGGGTCGATCATCAACATCAGCTCGGCCGCGGGCATCAAGGCCGTGCCGGGCTGCGGGCATTACTGCGCGAGCAAGTTCGGAGTGGTCGCATTGACCAACTCGCTGGCAGTCGAGTTGGGCGAGTTCGGAATTCGAGTCAACTCCGTCCACCCGTATGGCACCGACACCCCGATGGGCAACGACCTGTCGATGTATCAGATGTTCGCCGACCATCAGACCTACATCCACAGCTTCTCCCCCGGCGCGTTGCCGACGGACTCGCTGGCAGCGCCCGACCTCGTCTCCGACATCGTGCTCTGGCTGGCCAGCGACTCCTCGTCGCTCGTGACCGCTGCTCAGATTCCGGCCGACAAGGGCTACCTCAAGATCTAGAGGCGGGATTCCGCTCCGATTGCCGTGTCGGTGGTCCGTAGCGGGCGGATCAGTGCATCTTGGGCGAACGACGCGATGAGTTCGCCCTCCTCGGTGTGCACCGCGCCGCGAACATATGACATGCCTGCGCCCACCTGAGTGCTCTCGTGCGAGTACAGAATCCAGCCGCCCCAGCCGAACGGCTCGTGAAAGCTGACCGAGATCGTCATCGGTGCCGTCGAAACCGTGAGGTGCGCTTGGGCGGTACCGATGCCTTCGTGTGCCCGCATCGTGGTCGAAATCCCAAGGTGCCCAGTGAAGTACGCGACGAGCGCCTTCGCCAGGTCGGCCCGCGCAGGAATGGGGTCGTAGTGCAGCCAGGCGAACAACTCGGGCGGCCCAACCTCGTCGGGGCTGTTGACGTCCGCGACGTCGACGAGCCTGAGCTGGCGCCCGACCATCGGCATCTCCGAGTGGATGGCGTCCGCGGGCGCAGCGACGTCCGGCCGTGGAAGATGGTGGCGGATCACGTCGCCGGACGGAACGTCGGTGAACGCCGTGACGGTGATGCAGCGTTTGCCGTTCTGTGTCACATTGACGACGGCCGTTGCCGTCGAACGACCTTCGGCGACCACGTCGATCGCGAATTCGACCGGCGGACCGACGACGACCGCGCGGGCGAACACCGCGTAAACCGAGCGGACTGACTTCTCCGGAAAACGTTTGGCCACGGCGACGATGGCCTGGGCGAGCACCTGGGTCCCCTCGACCACCTGACGTTCGTCGGCTCCTGCGATACCGGTCCGCCCGACGAATGCGCCGTCCCCTGCCGGCTCGACGTCGAACAGGTCTAGCAATCGCTCGACGGTCCATTGGGCCTGATCGGACTCCGTGGTCATGGTGACTCCATCTCTCGTATCAACGCTGACGGACCAGTCGGGGCGCCCATGCGAGCGACACCTTGGCCGCAACGACACCGCTGGCTCGACCAAGACGGTAACGTCATTCTCATGGCCAAGTCGAGCGCCCGTCCCTCGACCGGTGCGGCGGACGCCGGCGCCGGCGAAGAGGAGCCACGGGATAAGCGGTTCATGCGATCGGCGTTGGCGATCCTCGGCGAGACCGGTCGCACCGACTTCACCGTGCTCGAGGTGGTGGAACGGTCGAAGACCTCACTCCGGTCGTTCTATCAGCACTTCTCGACTAAGGACGAACTTCTGCTGGCGCTCATCGACCGGATCATGAGTGAGTCGACGCTCAAGTGGCGCGAGGAGACCGACAGCCTCGACGCCGCCGCGGCACTGAGCCATCTGATCGATCGGGTAAGCGCCCCAGCGTCTTCGACCACCCAGGACAGCATCAACCGCGGGTTGACCTTCTACAACGACCATCTCGCCGAGTCGTTGCCGCGCGAGTACGCGCGGGTGCTCTCCCCGGTGCACGAGCTCATCAAGGACATCATCAAGCGCGGCATTGCCGAGGACGTCTTCGCACCCGACTTGGACGTCGCCCCCACGGCGACGCTGATCATGCAGTCCTCGATGGGCGCGATGCGCCTTCGCGTGCTTGGCGCCGAACTCAACGACGTGCCCCTTGAGTCGGGCCACATCAAGGACTTCTGCCTTCGCACGCTGCGCAAGTAACCCCCGCAGCCCACTGACCAGCACCGACAGCACGCCGCACGCCGTTTCGGCCGGGGTGGTATCGGCGCTGGTCCCGACGTGGTAACGTCATTACCACTTCACCAGAACAAGACCTTCAGGAGGCGGAAATGCCCAGCCGCGAGCTTCCATATCCGGTGTTCGATGCCGACAACCACTTCTACGAGCCCAAGGAAGCGCTCACTCAGTTCTTGCCCGATCACCGCAAGGGCGTCATCGACTACATCGACGTCCGCGGCCGCACCAAGATCATGGTCCGCAACCAGGTCAGCGACTACATTCCGAACCCGACGTTCGAGGTGGTCGCCCGACCCGGCGCCCAAGAGGACTACTTCCGGCACGGCAGCGGCGGCAAGAGCTTCCGCGAGGTGATGGGTAAGCCGATGAAGGCCATCCCCGCCTTCCGTGATCCCGCGGCGCGCCTCGAGGTGCTCGACAGCCTCGGCCTGGACTACACGCTGATGTTCCCGACGCTGGCCAGCCTGGTCGAGGAGCGCCTCAAGGACGATCCCGACCTGATCCTCGACATCGTGCACGGACTGAACCAGTGGATGTACGAGACCTGGCAGTTCAACTACGAGGACCGCATCTTCTCCACCCCGGTCATCAACCTGGCCAACGTCGATCGTGCCCTCGAGGAACTCGAGTGGTGCCTCGATCGGGGCGCCAAGACCGTCCTGGTCCGGCCCGCACCGGTGCCCGGCTACCGCGGGAGTCGCTCCATGGGTGTCGAAGAGTTCGACCCGTTCTGGGACGCCTGCGTCAAGGCGGGCATTCCCGTGTCGATGCACGCTTCGGATTCGGGTTACTCCGAGTACCTGAACGACTGGGAGCCAGCCAGCGAGTTCAAGCCGTTCTCGCCGACGTCGTTCCGGATGGTCGCGATGGGCAAGCGGCCCATCGAGGACACCATGGCGGCGCTGGTGTGCCACGGCGCGCTGACCCGCAACCCCGAGCTGCGCATCCTCTCGGTCGAGAACGGCGCATCGTGGGTGCCCACCCTTTTCAAGCAGTTCAAGGACGTCTACTCGAAGATGCCGCAGGAGTTCCTCGAGGACCCGATCGTGTCGTTCAAGCGCGGTGTGTACGTCGCACCGTTCTGGGAGGACGACTTCGCTGAGATGGCCGACCTGTGCGGCGTCGACCGGATCATCTTCGGATCCGACTGGCCGCACCCGGAAGGCATGTCCGACCCGATCACCCTCGTCGACGACCTTCAGGGCCTCGATGAGGAGGGCCAACGGAGAGTGATGGGCGGCAACATGATCGACCTCTTCAAGGTCGAGAACAAGATCGTGCACAAGCCCGACGTGCCCGCGCTCGTCCTTACCTGATCGCTCATACCGCTGCGGCGGGCGCGCCGGAATCCTGCCGGTGAGCCCGCCGCGGCGGTAACTCCACAACCGGCAACTCCACAACCCAAGAGGCTGAACCGAGCTCATGACCGACGTCGCAAACCCAGAACGGATGCTCTTCGCCTCGACCGCCCAGGCATTCCTCGAGAAGGAAGCCGCCCTGAGTCGGGTCCGCGAATTGCACGCCTCCGGCAAGTCTTTCGAACGGGACTGGTGGCGGCGCGCCGCCGAACTCGGCTGGGCCAGCATGCTGGTGCCTGAGGAACTCGGCGGCGGCAGCGTCTCCGGCGACGGCGTCGGCGATCTCGCGTTGATCGCCGAGTTGATCGGCCGGACCGTCGCACCGGGCCCGCTGCATCCGGTGAACACGGTGCTGGCCGGACTGGTGGATGCCGACAATGCAGGGGCACACTCGGACACCATCGAAGCGTTGGTCGCGGGCGAGCTCATCGCGTCGTGGGCCGTCTACGAGCCCAAGTGCGGCTGGTCACCTCTGGAGTCGACGGTCACCGCAACGCCTGCCGACGGCGGGTTCCGGATCGACGGTGCCAAGGATCGCGTCGAGGCCGGGTCCGAGAGTGACGTCTTCCTCGTGGTCGCCCGGTGCGGCGACGAACTGCGGCAGTTCCTCGTCCCCGCGGATGCGCCAGGCGTGACGGTCGAGGCGCAGCAGTCGGTCGACCTGGTAAAGCGTTATGCCCGAGTGATCTTCGACGGCGTCGAGGTAGGCGCCGATGCCGCGGTTGGCTCGGCCGACCAGACGGCGGCGCTCATCGCACGCCAGGCGCAGGTTGCCCAGGTGCTGCAGTGCGCCGAGGTAGTCGGTGTGCTCGACACCGTCATGAACTTCACGATCCAGTGGGCGTTGGACCGGTACTCCTTCGGACGGCCGCTGGCGTCGTACCAGGCGCTCAAGCACCGCTTCGCCGACATGAAGATCTGGTTGGAGGCCTGCCGGGCTACCTCGCGGGCCTCAGTCGCCGCAGTGGGTGCCCGCGCGACCGACGCCGACCTGCTGGCCAGTGTCGCGAAGTCCTACATCGGTGAACACGCGGCGCCCATGCTGCAACAGTGCATTCAACTGCATGGCGGAATCGGCGTCACGTGGGAACACGATCTGCACCTGTTTCTCCGTCGAGTCACGTTGTACCGCTCCATGTTCGGAACACCGGAGGAGCACAACCTGCGGGTGTACGCGCACGCCGAAGCAGAGCGGGCGGCATCATGACCGACACCACCTCAGCCAGGCCGACCACCGAAACCGTCGAGGAGTTCGCACTGCGGGCCAAGAACTGGCTGGCCGAGCACATGCCGACCACCGATCCTCGGAACCCGCCGGACGCGGACCGTGGCGAAGATGGACCGTGGCTCCGCGCCAGGGAACTGCAGAAGATGTTGTACGCCGGTGGTTTCGCCGGTATCTGCTTCCCCGTCGAGTACGGCGGCCTCGGCCTGCCGATCGCCTACAAAAAGGCGTTCGACGAGGTCTCCCGCGGCTACGAACTGCCGATCATCTTGAACGTGCCCACGTTCACCATCTGCGCGGCGACCATTCTGGACACCGGATCCGAAGCGCAGAAACGCCAGCACATCTCGGCGGCGATCCGCGGCGAAGAGGTACTCGTCCAACTGCTTTCGGAGCCCAGCGGCGGATCCGATCTGGCCAGCGTCATCACCCGCGCCGACCGCAAGGGCGACAAATGGGTGGTCACCGGCGCGAAGACCTGGAGCACCAGCGCGTTCGCCGCCGACTACGGCCTACTGCTGGCCCGCACCACATGGGACGTGCCGAAGCACGAGGGCCTAACGATGTTCCTCGTCAAGCTCGACAGCCCGGGCATCGACATGCGCCGGATCAAACAAGTCGACGGTGGCAACGAGTTCTGCGAGGAGTTCTTCGACGGGCTCGAGCTCGATGACGACGCCGTCGTCGGTGAGGTCAACGACGGGTGGAACGTCGCGTCGCGTCAGCTGTACCACGAACGCCGCGCGGTGGGCGGCGGATCCGAGTTCGCCAGTGGCATCGGCGCCGAGGGCAAGACCGACCAGGCCGTCGATTACGTGGACCTGGTCACCGAGCTCGGAGCGTCAGACAACGAGCGCATCCGCGAGCTGGCCGGCCGCGCCTTGGTGGTCCGCGCCGTTCACGAACAGCTGATCGACCACGTCTACCACGGCGTACTCGACGGAACGCTGCCTCCCGCAGCGGGTTCCATCATCCGCATCTCGCATGCCGAGAACGTTCAGTGCGAGCTCGACACCACGTTGGCGATGACGGGTGCCAACGCGGTGGTCGACGACGGAAGCGGGCTGTTCAGCGTCGGCAACCGGTATCTATCGCGGCAGGCGGCGTCGCTCGGTGGCGGCACCACCGAGATCGCGCGCAACATCATCGGCGAACGGGTGCTTGGTTTCCCGCGCGAACACGCGGCCGACCGCGGCGTGCCGTTCAATCAGGTGAAGCGCAAGCGCGACTGAACTACGCGCGGACTTCCTCAGCCGGTGCGCTCGCGCGCGCCTTGCCGCGCAACCGTGACTCGAATCGGCTGAGGATGTCGTAGTAGTGGGTCGGCGCGATCCGCGAAAGCGTGTCGAACAGATAGGCATCCGGGCCAACCAGAATGCGTGCCTTGCCCTGTTCGACCCCGCGGTGGATGATCGCGGCGGCCTTCTCGGGTTGAGTCATCGTGATGGCGGCGAACTCCTGCGCCATCTGATCCTGGCTTCGGCCACGTCCCTCCGGGTCCTTCCGGAAGCGAGCGTTGCGCACAATGTTGGTGTTGATTCCGCCAGGGTGCACGTTGACCGCCCTAACGCCCGTCCCGCGTAGCTCCTGGCGAAGCGAATCGGTGAAGCCCCGCACCGCGAACTTCGCCGAGCAGTAGGCACTCTGGTTCGGCATGCCTGCCAATCCGAACACGCTCGACGTGTTGACGATCGATCCGGAGTCCTGTGCGACGAGCAACGGCAGGAACGACCGGGTTCCGTGGACGACGCCATGGAAGTTGATGTCCCACAACCACTGGTCGTCCTCGGGAACGCTGTCGAGCACCGACGATGCGACGGCGACGCCCGCATTGTTGAACACGGCCCCCAACGGAGTCGGCGCCCACCCGGCCACTTGATTGGCGAAGTCGCGCTGCGCGTCCGCGTCCCGCACGTCGAGCACCCGGGTGAGGGTAGGCCCTGACAACGACGCTTCCGTCTCCTTCAAGCCGCGCTCGTCGACGTCCGCGATGGCGACCGCCGAACCGTGAGCCGAAAGTCGCTGCGCAAGTGCACGACCGATGCCGGATGCCGCGCCGGTGATGACCGCGGTGCGACCGCTGATTACGTGTTTGGCCGAGCTACTCATGCTTGCTCCTCATAGGTGGGATTGGCGACGGACGCCGGTGCGGTGTGGTCTGCGATCAGGTCGAGGATGCGTCCCCACGCACCGAAGGGAAGGTCGTGTCCCATGCCGGGCATCGTGACGAACTTCGCCCCCGGTATCGCGCGGGCGGTGGCGATGCCTCCAGTCGGATGGACCATGCGGTCCCGGTCGCCGTGGATCACCAGAGTCGGTACCTCGATCGCGCCGATTTCGGCGGTCCGGTCGCCCGAGGCGAAGACGCCTGCGAGTTGTCGCGTGACGCCGTCCGAGGTGGGGTCGCGATCCCAAGCGATGCCAGCCTTCTCCCGCACCCACCCCTCGTCGAAGGGGAAACCGTGGGATCCGATGTGCTTGAAGACCTTCACCGCGCCGTCGACTGCCTGCGCGCGGTTGCGGGGCGGACGCGCGGTTGCCATGCGCCACCAGGTGGACGGCGCCGGACGTCCGATGCGTGGCGCACCGGTGTTCGACATGAGCGACGTCAGCGTGCGGACCCGACCCGGGTACTGCGCCGCGACGGTTTGAGCGATCATGCCGCCCATGGAGATTCCGACCAGGTGGGCGTCGCGATACCCGAGTCCATCGAGCAGGCCGATAGTGTCACGGGCCATGTCGCCGAGATGGTATTGCCGGGGGTGGTTGCCGCCACGCAAAACGGCAATCGGGTTCGGCGCTGGATAGTCCATGTGCGTCGACCGGCCCACGTCCCGGTTGTCGAACCGCACGACCCGGCGCCCTCGGGCCGCGAGCGCAGCTGCGAAATCTGAAGGCCAGGAATGCAATTGCTGACCCAAGCCAGGGATCAGCAGGACCGGCGGATCGGCCGGATCGCCGAACGCGTCGTAGCACAGCTGGATGCCGCGACCCACGTCGACTACATGCTCGCCGCCCGGGCTCACGCCGACACCTGCGCTGCGCCGTCACGCACGGCCGGCTCGGCACGCGGTGCCCGGCGGTGGACGACGGCGCGGCCGCCGCGGCCGGGTGCAGTGGCCACACCGCGGGAGTGCATCGATTCCCCAGCGGCATAGGTGGTGCCGAACTCGAACTCGCGCAGCAGGGTGCGAAGCGTGACCATCATCTCCATGTTGGCGAATGCGGCTCCGATGCAACGTCGGACGCCGCCGCCGAACGGCACCCAGGCGTGAGTGTCCGGCGGGCTGCCGACGAATCGGTCGGGGTTGAACGTTGCGGCGTCGGGGAAACTACGATCTGACGCGTGTGCCAGTGAGATACCGACGATAATGGCGTGGCGCTCTGGAATCACCCACTCCCCCAGCTTGATTCGCGTCTTGGTCATTCGCGCGGTGGCGTTGATGACCGGGCGGCTGCGCTGCACCTCGAAAATGGTCGCCTGCAGTAAGTCGGATTTCCCGGCGTCGACCTCGTCGGCGAGTCGGTTGAGCAGCCGAGGATGCCTGCGCAGCCGCTCGACAGCCCACGCCAACGTCGTCGCCGTGGTCTCGTGGCCGGCTGCAAGTAGGGTGAGCAACTCGTCGGCAACGTGGTCGTCGGAGATCGGCGACCCATCCTCGTAGCGCGCCCGCAGCATCAAGGCGAGCACGTCGTTGCGGTCGTCGAAGCCTGGATCGTTGCGTGCGTCGGCGATCAACCCGGCAATGATCGCGTCGTAGCGCCGGCGCATGGCCTCCACTCGACCCCACGGACTCCACGGGCCGTAATCCCGCCGCGCGATGGGAGGCAGCACGGCAAGTCGGGAAGCCCGCAACACCATCGGCGGCAACAACTCCCGCAGTTCCTCGAAGGCTTCTCCCTGGGCGCCGAAAACCGTTCGGAGGATCGCGTTCAGCGTGATCCGCATCATCGAGGGCAGCGTCGCGAATTCTTCGCCTTCCGGCCAAGTCTCGAGCTCGCGCATCACTTCTTCTTCGATGATGTGCTCGTAGCCCTGCATCCGCTTGCCGTGAAACGGTGGAACAAGCAACTTGCGGCGCTGGCGGTGAGGGACTCCCTCGAGGCTGAAGGTCGACCCGGGGCCCAGCACCTCCCCGAGCGTTCCGGCGCGGGCGATCAGGTCGTTACTGGTCGTGAAGAGGTCCTTGATCAGTGCGGGGTCGCTGATCACCACGGCGTGGCCGAAAATGGGCAGATTCAGCGTGAACTCCGACCCGTACCGGCGGCCGAACGCTCTGACGGCCTTGTCGCGATTGACCACGAAGCCGATGCCCTGCAGCAGCTTCGGAATCGGCGGTCCGGGTGGCAATCGGACGGGGTCGGTGGTGGCTTCACCCATGTTCTTCTCCTCGATGGCGGCGCGCCCCTACGGTACGTCTCAGTACCGAACTCCACAAGGGCTCTTTCCACACACGTTCAATAGTGGTACTTTCAGGTACCGTCACCGGTACTCACACGTACCGGCAGTCCGAACGAGAGGTGCGCCCCATGTCGACGAGCGATCCCATCGAGTACACCGACGTGCTCGTCGTGGGGGCGGGGCTGTCCGGTGTCGGCGCCGCGTGCCAACTGCATCAGGACTGCCCGGACAAGTCCGTGGTCGTACTCGAGGCGCGAGCGGCGATCGGAGGCACCTGGGACCTCTTCCGCTATCCGGGGATCAGGTCGGACTCGGACATGTTCACGTTGGGCTACCGGTTCCGGCCGTGGACGGAACCCAAGGCCATCGCCGACGGCCCAAGCATCCTGCGCTATATCCACGACACCGCTCGCGAGTTCGACGTGAACCGGCTGATTCGGGTGAATCACCGAGTGGTGCAAGCGAGTTGGGACAGCGCCGCCGCCCGCTGGACCGTGGAGGTGCATCGCACCGACCTCGACCAGACCGTCACCATGAGCTGCGCGTTCCTGTACGTCTGCTCGGGCTACTACCGCTACGACGAGGGCTTCAGCCCGAAGTTTCCCGGCGTGGAACGCTTCGCGGGCCCAGTCCTCCACCCCCAGCACTGGCCGGAAGGACTGGACTACCGCGGCAAGCGGATTGTCGTCATCGGCAGTGGAGCGACGGCCGTGACGCTGGTCCCGACCTTGGCCGAGTCGGCCGCGCACGTGACGATGTTGCAGCGCTCGCCGAGCTACGTCGCGACCAAGCCGGCCAGGGATCTGCTCGCCGACCGGTTGCGGTCCCGGCTGCCGCAGAAGTTGGCCTACGCGATCGTGCGCTGGAAGAACACCCTCCAGGGGATGGCCATCTTCCAACTCAGCCGTCGCCGCCCGGAGCTGGTGAAGTCGATGCTGCGCAAGGCCGCGGTGAAACAACTGCCCGTGGACTATGCCGTGGACACCCACTTCGCCCCGTCGTACAACCCGTGGGACCAACGGATGTGCCTGATTCCCGACGGCGACCTGTTCACGGCCATTCGAGAAGGTCGCGCCTCGGTGGTTACCGACCAGATCGACACGTTCACGGAGACGGGCATCCGGCTGGCCTCAGGAGCCGAGCTCCCCGCCGACGTCGTGGTCAGCGCCACCGGATTGAACATGCTCGCGATCGGCGGGATGACGCTGCAGGTCGACGGTCACCCGGTGGAGCTGTCCGAGACGGTGTCCTACAAGGGCATGATGCTCTCCGGTGTCCCGAACTTCGCATGGACCATCGGCTACACGAACGCCTCCTGGACGCTCAAGGCCGACCTGATCGCGCAATACGTATGCCGACTGATCGCGCACATGGACCGCGAGGGCTACGCCGTCATCACCCCCGACGCGCGCGGCGTGGCAGCCGCGCATCCGTTCCTCGACCTGACGTCGGGGTATGTGCAACGCAGTATGGACTTGATGCCCAAGCAGGGCGATCGGCTTCCGTGGCGGCTGCATCAGAACTACGTCCGCGACGTGGCGCTGTTGCGCCGCGGCCCCATCGACGACGACGTGGTCTTCACGACGCGCGCCGCGGCGGCACGGGAGCAGGTGCGCCAAGCCGTGAGCTGAGCCGCCTTCCAGCCGACGGGCACGGTTCGGTTAGAACAACATCGGTTGAAGTGTGTGCGGCAACGCCCCGGCGGATTGAACCGCCGGGGCGCTGCGCATCGCAAATGGTCGATTGTCGGACGCCAAGCCGTGCTTGGCGATCAGGGGCGCCACGCGGGCGCTCAGCTGCTCGCGGTAGCTCTGCGGCAGGTATGCGCCGCGCCGGTACAACGCGCGGTACTCCCCTATCAGTTCCGGATGTTCACGGTTGAGCCAACCCATGAACCAGCCACGTGTCGAGCCACGCAGGTGCAGGCCGAATACGGTGACGCCAGTCGCGCCGGCGGCGGCGATCCGGCCCAGCAGCGCATCGAGTTGCGCCGTGGAGTCGGTCAGGTGTGGCAGCACGGGAGCGACCATGACATGGCAATCAAGGCCCGCCGACCGCACGGAATGGATCAACCCGAGGCGCGCCTCGGGCGTCGGGGTTCCAGGCTCGACGCGGCGGTGCAACTCCGCATCGCCGATGGCCAAGGATATCGCGACGCTGACGTCGACCTTCTCGGCTGCCTCCGCGATCAGTGGAAGGTCACGCCGCAGCAGCGTGCCCTTGGTCAAGATCGAAAACGGCGTACCGGAGTCCGTGAGCGCACCAATGATTCCCGGCATCAACGCGTAGCGGCCCTCGGCGCGCTGGTACGGATCGGTGTTTGTGCCGAGTGCGACAGTCTCGCGGGTCCACGAGCTGCGGGAAAGTTCGCGGCGCAGCACGTCCACGACGTTGACCTTGACCACCAACTGGGTGTCGAAGTCGTCGCCGCAGTCGAACTCCAGGTATTCATGAGTTGGCCTGGCGAAACAGTACCGACAGGCGTGGCTGCACCCGCGAAAAGCGTTGACGGTGAAGCGAAATGGAAGATTGGATGCTTCTGGCACCTTGTTGAGCGCCGACTTGGACAGCACCTCGTGGAAGGTGATTCCCTCGAACTGAGGCGTGCGCACCGAGCGCACCAAACCGAGCCGCGCAAGCCCGGGCAGGGCTCCATCGTCGACGGCGGACTTCTGGCGATCCCATCGCATAGTGCAGTCGAACATACATTCGATAAATTCGTCAAGGATGCGTGATTCGCACATGCGCTTCCATTGACGGCTTAGTGCAGTAAGCTCATGGGCGGATGTGAGACGCATCCGCAGGTGGGTGTACTCAACATCCAAGTTTGATGACAGGTAAAGATTAGATATGCCGCAGGGAACTGTGAAGTGGTTCAACAGCGAAAAGGGCTTCGGCTTCATCGCTCCAGAAGATGGTAGCCCGGACGTTTTCGTCCACTACTCCGAGATCCAGGGCAGCGGCTACCGCTCGCTCGAGGAAAATCAGCGCGTTTCGTACGACCTCGGTCAAGGCGCCAAGGGGCCTCAGGCCACCGGCGTCACCGCGATCTAAGAACGTCAACAAAACTTTGGGCTGGCAAGGTCAAACCCTTGCCAGCCCTTAGTGTTTTGCGGGCCGCTCGAGCTGGGTAGGTCCGGCTGTCAGAGCAGCGAGACGATCAGCCCGTTCGCGAACGTCCCGCCGCCCATTGGTGATTGGCGTTTGCCCCGGGCACGTCCGAACGTCAGCATCACCATGACGCCCAGTGGCATGCGCCGACTCATGTATTCAATGGATCGGTGACCGCTGAGCCGACCGAGTTGTTGTGTTCCTAAGGAACGCACTCCGTCAGCGTCGAGGGCGCGGTATTCGCAATCAGCACAGCCGATTTGGCAGCCGCCGACGACTACGAGGTCGACGACTATCAACGTGTCTTGGTCCCGCTGCGCTCGGGCGAACGGGCGTGGGTCTACGTGTTCAGCGGCGAGCGCTGAGCGTCACCACTGACCGAGCTGGCACTGCAAGTTGTATGGCGCGTCCTGCTGCACCGCGATCTGACCATCGACGGTGATTTCGCAATGCGGATTCGGCGCCTCCCGACCCCCGTGCGTCGTGCTGCTCACGGTCAAGATCGCCCATTGCGGGTCCGCCAGCGTGGTGTCGAACGTCCACGGCACGCCCGGGGCGAGCGTGACGGTCTCCTTCTTCAAATACGCGTAGGAGTCGGCGTTGTAGGCCGCCTTATTGGCAGGTTGCGTCGTCAGATAGTAGAGATCGAAATCCGCACCTCCTGCCGCCGTCAACGAGTAGTGGACCTGATGCCCAGCGGCGGGATCGGCAGCGGACGTGCCCTGACTGACCGCGACTCCGGCGGACGCCACCAGCGCCGCCATCGCAAATGCCGACCCGATCTTGGATTTCGCTATTCGCATGACCGTCACATCGGCGGACGCTACCGGATCGTTACATTCCGCACCATCCGTCACGTGACTGCCCTCAGAGTTCGAGCAGCACCGTGACTGGCCCGTCGTTGACCAACTCCACCTGCATGTCCGCCCCGAACACCCCGGTCTGCACGTGCGCGCCGCGGTCGCGCAGATCAGCGCAGAACTGCTCGACGAGTGGTTCGGCGACGGGCCCCGGCGCCGCGGCGTTCCACGACGGCCTGCGGCCCTTTCTGGTGTCCGCGTACAGCGTGAACTGGCTGACGACCAAGATCGGCGCTCCGACGTCAGCAGCGCTCGCCTCGCCGTCGAGAATCCGCAATTGCCAAAGCTTTTCGGCCATCTTGCGGGCGAGCGCCCCGTCGTCGGTGTGCGTGACGCCCACCAACGCCACAAGCCCCTGGTGTGCGGGCGCGATCGAACCAACCACCTCGCCCTCGACGACCACCCGAGCGGACGTCACGCGCTGCACCAGGACACGCACGGTCGCCGATGTTGCCACACTTCCGTCACATGTATCGCCCGGTCGAACTCGGCTGCGTGTGGTACCTCTGGTAGTCGTGGACCAGCCCCCACCGACCGGCCTGAATTGGCACGGGACTCGCCTTACCCGACGTTCGATGCTGCTGGGAATCGGCGCCGTCGGCGCGTTCCTTGCCGTCGACCTCGGCGCGATCGCGTACGCGAACAATTGGATCGGCAGCGACCGCTTCTCCCGGCAGGCGATCATCGACCGGTTCCAGTCGATCTTCGGCCTGCATCTCGGCTTCCGACGCAACCACGCGAAGGGCGTCGCGGTGTCGGGCCACTTCGAGAGCAACGGCGCCGGGCGCGAACTGTCCGCCGCCACTGTGTTCGCCGCAGGCACCTTCCCCGTCGCCGGCCGGTTCTCGCTTGGTGGCGGCAATCCCGCCGCACCCGATGACCCGACAACGGTGCGCGGGTTGGGGCTCGCGATAGGTTTTGCGGGCCGACAGCAGTGGCGCACGGCGATGATCAACGCGCCGGTCTTCCCGGTCAACACGCCCGAGGCGTTCTACGACCAGTTGCTCGCGTCCAAGCCGGATCCGAAAACCGGAAAGCCCGATCCCGACACCATGGCGGCCTTCCTCGCGAAGTATCCGGCGACCGCCGCCGCGATGAAGGTGATCAAGGCGCACCCGCCGACGCCGGGCTTTGCCGACAGCACGTTCTCCGGCCTCAACACGTTCCGATTCATCGCAGACTCCGGCACCGCCACCCCGGTGCGCTGGGCGTTCGTCCCGCGCCAGGCCGCACGTCCCGCGTCAAGCAGTGGCCCCGACGTCCTCTTCGACGCGCTGGTGCGGCAGCTGAAGGCAGGCCCAGTGAGCTGGGATCTGCACCTCAACGTGGGCACCGAGCAGGATCCCATCGATCCGACGGTGCCGTGGCCGACCGACCGCCGCGTCATCAACGCAGGCACTCTGACGTTGACGTCGGTGGAAACCGAAGCCGCGGGCAATGCGCGCGACATCAACTTCGATCCCCTCGCGCTGCCCGACGGCATCGAGCCGTCCGACGATCCAATACTGAGCGCCCGGTCATCGGTGTACGCGGCCAGCTATCGGCTGCGCACTGGCGAACCGAAGTCGGCCTCTGCGGTGCAAGTCGACGAGGTGGCTTCGTGACGAGCGTCAACCGCTTCCCCGTGCGGTCGCGAATCTTGCATTGGCTCACCGCAATCCTGGTCTTCGCAGCACTGCTGATCGGCTTCACGATGGTCAACACGCTGGACTCCTACGCCGCCCTGGTCGCCATTCATATGACGCTCGGCGTGACCATCCTCTTGGTCGTCGCCGTGCGGCTCGTCAACCGGTTCACCTCGCATCCGCCCAACTGGCCACCCACTGTGGGCAGGCTCGAGGGCAAGCTCGTCACCCTCTCCGAGCGTGCGATGTACGCGCTTCTGCTTGCTCAGCCGCTCGTCGGGTGGGCAATGATCTCGGCATCGGGGCGACCACCGGTGATCCTTGGCGGGCACCATCTGCCGCGCATCGCACCATTCGATGCGGACCTGTTCTTCTGGCTGCGCCAAACGCACACGGTGCTGGCCTTCCTTCTGGTGGCCGTCATCGCAGCGCACGTTAGTGCGGTGCTACTGCACACCCTGACGCTGCGCGACCGCATGCTGTCCCGGATGACGTTCGGGCGCCGCTGACGGCAGGCCTGCCGAACCGTCCGCCGGCGGACGGTCAGCGTGACAAGCTACCCCGATGACCACGCCAACAGAGCCACGCATCCTGGCGGACACCGGCGGCCTCGTCGTGACCGACGACGGCAGGCGGGTGCTCGTCTTCGACCGCGGCACCGGCGCGTTGGCGGTGACGGCATTCGTGCTCGGGATAGTCGCCATCATCCTCATCGGATTCGGCGCAGTCGCGCTCTTCGGCCTGTCGGCCGCGGTCGGCGCCGCCTTCCTCGCGGTGGGCGTCGTGGGCGCCGTCGGCACCGGCCTGGCAGTGCGGACGTTTCGGCGCAGGCGCGCGCAGCCGCTGAACGCCTGCAACTCCGTCGCGGTGATCGATCGCAAACTCGGCTTGTTCAGTTACGCAGGCGGAGCCATCCTGCCGTTGGATCAGGTTCGCTTCGAGCGCCGGATGCAAATCGGTTCGAGCTCACCGAAGTTGGTCGCGGTGTTGCCGCGCAGCACCCGGGTGCTCAAGCGTGGCAACCCGTTCGACGGAGGCATCGGCGACGTTGATCAGGTGCTGACTGCCGCCATCGCTCGGGTGTCACCTCAGTCTTGAGGTGAGCTCGGCGACGACGGCGTCGGTGGCGACGTCGACCTGCTCCCCCGTCGACAAGTCTTTGACGCCGACGGTGCCCGCCTCGACGTCACGGTCGCCGACCACCAGCGCGATGCGCGCCCCGGACCGGTCGGCCGCCTTCATTGCGCCCTTCACCCCACGGCCGCCGTAAGCCAGGTCGGTGCGTATGCCGTTGGCCCGCAGCTGGCCGGCGAGTTTGACGAGCACGAGCTTCGCCTCGTCGCCAAGTGGCACTCCGAACACTTCGACACGTACCGTCTCGCCGACGGTCTTGCCTTCGGCCTTCAGCGCCAACATGGTCCGGTCGACGCCGAGGCCGAATCCGATGCCCGAGAGATCCTGCCCGCCCAGCTGCTGCATCAGCCCGTCGTAGCGGCCGCCGCCGCCGATGCCGGACTGCGCGCCGAGTCCGTCGTGGACGAACTCGAACGTGGTCTTCGTGTAGTAGTCCAGCCCGCGCACCATCCGCGGGTTGATGACATACGGCACGCCGAGCGCATCGAGGTGCGAGCACACGGTGTCGAAATGCTGCTTGGCCGCATCAGACAGATGGTCGAGCATCAACGGTGCGTTTGCCGTGAGCGCACGGACCTCTTCGCGCTTGTCGTCGAGCACCCGCAGCGGATTGATTTCGGCCCGTCGTCGAGTCTCTTCGTCCAGGTCCAGCCCAAACAGAAACTCCTGCAACAACTCCCGGTACTGCGGGCGGCACGTGTCGTCACCCAGCGAGGTGATTTCCAAGCGGAACCCATCCAGCCCGAGCGAACGGAAACCCGCATCGGCGATCGCGATGACCTCGGCATCCAGTGCGGGGTCGTCGACTCCGATGGCCTCGACACCCACCTGCTGAAGCTGGCGGTAGCGCCCCGACTGCGGGCGCTCGTAGCGGAAGAACGGTCCCGAGTAGCACAGCTTGGCCGGCAGCGGCCCGCGGTCGACGCCGTGTTCGATGACCGCACGCATGACGCCGGCAGTGCCCTCGGGCCGCAGGGTGACGGACCGATCGCCGCGATCGGCGAACGTGTACATCTCCTTGGATACGACGTCGGTCGACTCGCCGACCCCGCGTGCGAACAACGCGGTGTCCTCGAAGATGGGCAGCTCGACATAGCCGTAGCCGGCGCGGCGGGCAGCCTCGAGCAGGCCGTCGCGGACGGCGACGAACTGCGCGGAGTCCGGCGGCAGGTAATCCGGGACGCCCTTGGGCGCCTTGAAGTCAGTCACTGAGGCCTTCGATGAATGGGTTGGTGCGTCGTTCGGCGCCGATCGTGGACTTCGGGCCGTGTCCCGGTAGTACCACGGTGTCGTCGTCGAGCACCAATAGTTTGGTCACGATCGACGTGAGTATGTCGCGGCCGCTGCCGCCTTCGAGGTCGGTGCGCCCGATCGACTGCTTGAACAGGGTGTCACCCGTGAACGCCAACTCCGATGGGCCATCGGTGACCCGGAAGACGACCGAGCCCCTGGTATGGCCTGGGGTGTGATCGACGGCGACCGTGATGCCGCCCAACTCGATCTTGTCGCCGTCGCGGTCCAGTTCGACCACCTGGCGGGGCTCGCGAAAGAGCGCGCCGAACGCCATCTGCGCCAGCCTCGGGCCGAAGCCCTTGATCGGGTCGGTCAGCATGCACCGATCCTCGGGATGGATGTAGGTCGGGCAGCCGTACGTGTCGGACACCTTCTGCGCCGACCACATGTGGTCGATGTGTCCGTGGGTGAGCAGCACCGCGGCAGGGGTCAGGCGATGCTCGTCGAGAATGCGTCGCAGCGGCCCCATGGCCCGCTGACCTGGATCGACGATGATTGCGTCAGCACCGTCGTGCGGGGCCAGCACATAGCAGTTGCACTGCAACACGCCCGCTGGGAACCCCTTGATCAACACACCGACCAGTTTCCCATCTCGCGTTCACGTGGGTCGCGGCGCCCACACTCAGCCATTCCTGGCACACTCGTTGCCGACTGTGAGCGACGTCGCCTCCCGGCGGTGTCGGTGTCACGAAAGCGATGACCACGAGGAGGACAGCGGCGGTGCCGACCAACGAGCAACGGCGAGAGACGGCCAAGCGGAAACTCGAGCGGCAGCTCGAGCGCAGGGCGGCCCAGGCGCGCAGACAGCGACTCTTCACCATCATCGGCGCCGGCGTCGGCGCCCTCCTGGTCATCGGAGCCGTCGTGGCGACCGTGTTGTATTTCAACAAGGGCTCCGGCACCAACGCGGCGTCGGCGGCCACCAGCACGTCGGCGGCGCAAGATGCTCCGCCTGCGCCAGGGCAGCCCGCGGCACCCAAGCCGCTGCCGGCGTTTGCGGCACCTGCCGGACTCGGCGACAACTGCCAGTACCCGGCCTCGACCGATCCGGCCGCGAAGAAGGCGACTCCACCCCGCGCGGGCAAGGTGCCGACGGATCCCGCTCAGGTCAGCGTCAGCATGGCCACCAATCAGGGCAACATCGGCCTTCAGCTGGACAACGCCAAGGCGCCGTGCACGGTGAACAGCTTCGCCAGCCTGGCCCAGCAGGGCTACTTCAACGACACCACCTGCCACCGGTTGACCACGGGTGAAGGCTTGTCCGTGCTGCAGTGCGGCGACCCGAAGGGCGACGGCTCCGGCGGCCCGGGCTACCAGTTCGCCAACGAGTACCCCTCCGACCAGTACCAGCCGGACAGCCCCGACCTGCAGAACCCGGTGATCTATCCGCGCGGCACGCTCGCGATGGCGAACGCCGGACCAGGTACCAACGGCAGCCAGTTCTTCCTCGTCTACAAGGACTCCACGCTGCCGCCGAACTACACCGCGTTTGGCACCATCGACCAGACCGGGCTCGCGACGTTGGACAAGATCGCAGCGGCGGGCGTGGATCCGGCCTCCGGCCAAGGTGACGGCAAGCCCAAGCTTCCCGTTCAGATCAAGACGATTCAGCTGGACTGACGGCCGGCCGCCGTGACCAACCCACCCCCATACGGCGAGTTCCCCCCGACCCCGCCGTCGTACGGGGCGGGCCAGGGTGGATACCCGGGTTACGGCGGCTTTCCGGGCTACCCGCAAGCGCGGGGGACGAACACCATGGCGATCGTCTCGCTGGTCTCGGCTTTTCTGTTCCCACCGCTGGGCATCGTCTTCGGACACATCTCGCTGTCGCAGCTCAAGCGGACCAACGAGGAGGGCAAGGGCCTCGCCATCGCCGGCCTGGCCATCGGTTACGTGGTGACGATCCTGTCGGTGATCGCCCTGGTCATCGGCATCGTCTTCACCTTCGCGATGATGCGCTGGGCCGACGACCTGACCAGATACGACTCCCCCTACCCGCGCAACCCCAGTGCCACGGCCTTTCCGGCGCCGGGGGAAAACCTGCCGCCGTTCAAGCCGCCGGCCACCTTGGGCTCCAACTGTCAGTACCCGTCCACCACGGAACCGGCCAGCAAGCCCGTCACGCCGCCCAAGACCGGCGCCTCGGCCACCACACCGCAGACGATCCCCGCGAAGATCACCACGAACGTCGGCGTCATCGGGCTAACGCTGGACAACGCCAAGACGCCGTGCACGGTCAACAACTTCACCAGCCTGGCGCGGCAGGGCTTCTTCAACAACACGACATGCCATCGGCTGACCACGTCGGCCACGCTCGGGGTACTGCAGTGTGGTGACCCGACCGGAAGTGGGACAGGTGGCCCGGGCTACCGCTTCCCCAACGAGTATCCGACCAACCAGTACCGCATCACCGATCCCGCGCTGGAGCAGCCGGTGCTGTACCCGCGGGGCACCCTGGCGATGGCCAACTCGGGCGCGGGCACCAATGGCAGCCAGTTCTTCCTCGTCTACGCGGACTCGCAACTGCCGCCGAGCTACACCGTGTTCGGTTCGATCGACAGCGCGGGACTGACCGCGCTGGACAAGGTCGCCACGGGCGGCGTGCAGGGCGGCGGGGACGACGGTAAGCCGGTCACGGGCGTCACCATCGAGTCCGTGCAACTCAACTGACCTTGGGTGGGGCTAACTCGATTCCATTTCCTGGTTCGCCTTTGCCACAATGGAATTCAGTAGTCCTGGCATAACCGCGTCCACCTCGTCGGCCCGCAGCCGTTGATGGGTGTGCCCGTCGATCACCACCCGCTCGGTGAGCCCCGCTTCGCGGAGCACCTTGAAGTGATGGGTGGCCGTCGACTTGTTGATGCCGTCGTACAGCAACGCGCATGACACCGGCACCGCGGCGTTCTGCAACCGCCGGACCATCTCCAGGCGGACCGGGTCGGCGAGGGCGACGAGCACCTGCTGCACGCGGGCCACGACGGGCGCGGTGAGTTCGCCGGCCTGCGGTGCCGTCACGCTGTGCCCTCCATCACCGTAAGTTTGATGACCATCGAACCGAGCGTACGCTCAACCGGGTTCGACGTTCATCAAACCTACCTCGCTAGGAGGCCCCGTGACGGCGGTCGCGGTCGACCGAATCACCGGCGAGACCCAGCGCGGCGCCTACTCGCTGCTGCTCGTGCTCAGCGGGGTGGCGTTGGGTGTTTCCGGCCTGCCGGCGCCGCTGTACGGGATGTACGAGGAGCAGTGGCACCTCTCCCCGCTGGCCACCACCCTGGTCTTCGCCGTCTATGCGGTCGCCGCACTGGGCGCGGTGCTGGTGTCGGGCAAGATCTCCGACGTCGTCGGTCGCAAGCCGGTTCTGCTCGGTGCCCTGGTGGCGATGATCGTCGGGCTCGGCGTGTTCCTGGTCGCCGACAACATGGCGATGCTGATGGTCGCCAGGATCATTCACGGTGCCGCCGTTGGCTCGATCGTGGTGGCAGGCGCGGCCGCTCTGCTGGACCTGCGCCCCGACCACGGGGTCCGGTCCGGTCAGCTCAGCGGAGTGAGCTTCAACATCGGGATGACGGTCGCGATCCTCGGCTCGGCGCTGCTCGCCCAGTACGCGCCGCACCCGATGCGCACGCCCTACGCGATCGTCGCGGTGATCTGCGCCGTGCTCGGTGTCGGAGTGCTCGCGCTGCGAGAACCGCATCTCTCGCGGACCCGCGGACCGATCCGGATCGCCAAACCCGCCGTGCCCGCCGAGATACGCGGTGACTTCTGGTTCGCCGCGCTCGGGGTGACGGCGTCCTGGTCCGTGCTCGGCGTGCTGCTCTCGCTCTATCCCTCGCTGGCGGCCCAGCAGACGCATGTCCACAATCTGGTGTTCGGCGGCGCCGTGGTCGGAATGACGGCGTTCTCGGCGGCGATCGCCCAGCTGCTCTCGACCCGGCTGCCCGCACGCCGGTCGGCTATCGTCGGCGACGTCGGGATGGCGATCGCGCTCATTCTCACCGTTCCGGTATTGGCAACGCACAGTTGGCCTTTGGTGCTCGCGGCCGCTGCCGCACTAGGCGCGTCGTTCGGCCTGGGCTTCGGTGGCTCGCTGCGGCACCTGTCGCACGTCGTGCCCGCCGACCGGCGTGGTGAAACAATGTCGGCCTTCTACCTGATCGCGTACGCCGCCATGGCGGTGCCCACCATCGTTGCGGGCTGGGCGGCAACGAAATGGCCGCTCGGGTCGGTGTTCCCGTGGTTCGCGGGCGCGGTGGCCGTCGCGTGCCTGATCGCCGCAGGCGTCGGCGCGGTCACCACGCGCCCGCGCGCCCTGCCGGCTTGAACGTTGGCCGGATGTGGACTTTGCCACGGCGTCGATCCGAATACCGTTGCGGTAATCCACGTTCGGCGGGCTAAGCCGCGGACGTCACCCGGTAGACGTCGTAGACGCCCTCGACGTTGCGCACCACGCTCAGCACGTGGCCAAGGTGTTTGGGATCGCCCATCTCGAACGTGAAGCGGCTGATCGCCACACGGTCGTTGGACGTCGTCACCGATGCGGACAAGATGTTCACCCGCTCGTCGGCCAACACCCGCGTCACGTCGGACAGCAGCCGGTGTCGGTCGAGTGCCTCCACCTGGATGGCCACCAGGAAGACCGACGACGGCGACGGCGCCCACAGGACTTCGATGATCCGTTCCGCCTGCTCTTGCAGCGACGAGGCATTGGTGCAGTCGGTGCGGTGCACGCTCACACCGCCGCCGCGGGTCACGAAGCCCATGATGTTGTCGCCGGGGACCGGCGTGCAGCACTTGGCAAGTTTGGTCAGCACACCTGGCGCGCCAGGCACCGCCACTCCGACGTCGTCGTTGGTGCGTTGCCGCACCGGCATGGTGCCAGGGGTGGCCCGCTCGGCGATCTCGTCCTCGGCCTCGTCGTCACCGCCCAGCTGAGCCAGCAACCGCTGGACGACGTGACGGGCGGAGACGTGCCCCTCCCCGACCGCGGTGTACAGCGCCGAGACGTCGACGTAGCGTAGTTCGCGGGCCAGCGACGCCATTGAGTCGCCATTCATCAAGCGCTGCAACGGAAGCCCGCCGCGGCGCACCTCGCGCGCGATGGAGTCCTTGCCCGCTTCCAAAGCCTCTTCGCGGCGCTCCTTGGCAAACCACTGCCGGATCTTCGCCTTGGCCCGCGGCGAAACCACGAAGCCCTGCCAGTCGCGCGACGGACCCGCGTTGGCCGCCTTGGAGGTGAAGACCTCGACGACTTCGCCGTTCTCGAGCTTGCGCTCCAACGCCACCAGTCGCCCATTCACCCTGGCCCCGATACACCGGTGACCGACCTCGGTGTGCACGGCATAGGCGAAGTCGACCGGTGTCGACCCGGTGGGCAAGGTGATGACGTCACCCTTGGGGGTGAAGACGAAGATCTCCTGCACCGCAAGGTCGTAACGCAACGACTCGAGGAACTCGCCGGGATCCGCAGCTTCCCGCTGCCAGTCCAGGAGTTGGCGCATCCACGCCATGTCATCGATCTCGGCCGCCGCATGCCCGGCGGGAATCCCGTTGCGCCCCTTGGTCTCCTTGTAACGCCAATGGGAGGCGATGCCGTACTCCGCCGTCTTGTGCATGTCGTTGGTACGGATCTGCACTTCCAGCGGCTTGCCTTCCGGCCCGACGACCGTCGTATGCAGCGACTGGTACACGCCGTACCGCGGCTGTGCGATGTAGTCCTTGAACCGGCCTGCGATGGGCTGCCACAACGAATGCACCACGCCCACAGCGGCATAGCAGTCGCGGATCTCGTCGCACAGGATGCGCACGCCGACCAGGTCGTGGATGTCGTCGAAGTCGCGGCCCTTGACGATCATCTTCTGATAGATCGACCAGTAGTGCTTGGGCCTGCCCTCCACCAACGCATCGATCTTCATGGCGCCCAGCGCCGCGCCGATCTCGGCGCGCACCTTGGCCAGGTAGGTGTCGCGAGATGGCGCCCGGTCCGCCACCAAGCGCACGATCTCCTCGTACTTCTTAGGGTGCAGGATTGCGAAGGACAGATCCTCGAGTTCCCACTTGACGGTCGCCATGCCCAGCCGATGGGCAAGCGGCGCAATGACTTCCAGCGTCTCGCGGGCCTTGCGGGCCTGCTTCTCCGGCGGAAGGAACCGCATGGTGCGCATGTTGTGCAGGCGGTCGGCCACCTTGATGACCAGTACGCGCCCATCCCGCGCCATGGCGATGATCATCTTGCGGATGGTCTCGCCTTCGGCAGCGTTGCCGAGCTCGACCCTGTCGAGCTTGGTGACGCCATCGACGAGATGGCCCACTTCGGTGCCGAATTCAGCCGTCAGCGCCTCGAGCGTGTAACCGGTGTCCTCGACGGTGTCGTGGAGTAGCGCGGCCACCAGGGTGGTGGTGTCCATGCCGAGTTCGGCCAGGATGTTGGCCACCGCCAGCGGATGTGTGATGTACGGATCGCCGGACCGGCGCATCTGGTCGGCGTGGCGGGCCTCGGCGACCTGGTAGGCCCGCTGCAGGATCGCCAGGTCGGCCTTCGGATACATCTCTCGGTGCACCGCGACGAGCGGCTCGAGCACCGGGTTCACCGTGCTGCGCTGGGAGGTCATTCGGCGGGCTAGCCGCGCCCGTACCCGGCGTGACGCGCTCGACGAGGGCTTGGGCAGATCCGTCGGCAGCACGTCCGGCGGCACGATGGGCATGGGCTGCGTCTGCGTCAACGCCTGATCGTCGGCCAACGTCTCCACCTCCTACCCAATGCGTGTGCCCAGTCGAGGATATCCTTCACACTAAGTAGAGGCTGGTGACCGGCACCGATTGCAACTGTCCACGCCCGCCAAGCGCAGTGAGCTCCAGCACGACGCCCGCCGCCACGACGTTGGCGCCGCCGAGTTCGAGCAGTCGCACCGCCGCGGCCAATGTTCCGCCGGTGGCCAGCACGTCGTCGATGACGACGATGTTGCGGCCCGCGATGGAGATGCCGTCGGCCGGGATCTCCAGCGTCGCGGTGCCGTACTCGAGTGCGTAGCTCTGGCTGTGTACGGGCGGCGGCAGCTTGCCGCCCTTGCGGACCGCCAGCACCCCGGTGCCAAGCCTGGTGGCGACGGCCGCACCGAGGAGGAAGCCGCGGGCGTCGACGCCCGCGACCAGGTCAGCACCCGCGGCCACCTCGGCCAGCGCATCGGTGACGACCGCCAACCCATGTGCGTCGGCCAGTACGGGGGTGAGGTCTTTGAACTGGATTCCGGGCTCGGGGAAGTCGGGCACTTCCCGCATCAACGACGCAATCACGGCTGCCGCTGCGCTGGCATCACTCACCGGTTCAACACCCATCGGTCCATGTTCCACCCCGCACCCCAGCGCGTCGGATTGCTGCTCACCGCGATCATCTTCTTCGACGTCAGCAAGGTCCGCTGCTGACGATAGAGCGGAAGCGTTGGCATGTCGCCCCAGAGCACCGGCGAGCTCTCCCCCAGCAGCCGCGCCAACTCCTTGGGGTCCGTCGTCACCGCGAGCGCTCCGATCACGCCGTCGATCACTTCGTTCGAGTAGCCCGAGAGATTGTTGCCGTTCCCGCTATGCAGGGCGTAGGCGTCGATGGCCGACGAACCACTGGATCCGCTACCCGTGGCGCCGCCCGTACTGGCAAGCAAGGCATCGAACTGGTTGTCCTTCAACGCTTGTGGGCCTCCAGAATCGGACGCGGCGTCCTGGACGGTAATGCCGGCCGCTGCGCACGACTTGGCGATCGCTCCCACCGCGGCGGCCAGCCGCGCATTGGGCTTCTGGTACCCGATGCGCACGGTGAGCGGCTGTCCACCAATCGCGTCGCGCGCGGCACCGGGGTTCGCGACGCTGTACTGCCCCGCCTCGGCCTGCGCCTCGGCGGCCGTGATCGAATCCTCTGCTGCCGGATTCAGCCGGGTATTGGCGATCGGCACCTCGGCGTTGCGGGCAATGACGTCCCGGGGCGTGCACAGCGCCAGGGCGCGACGTGCGGCCGGGCCGGCAAGCGGGCCCTGCGGGGCGAAGATGAGCTGTTCGATACCCGCCGACGGCGAGTCCGTGCGGAGATAGTCGTCCGGCAGACTCAAGGTGCCCGTCGAACCCGCGGCGACGTCGACGACATCGTATGCACCCGTGTTCACGCGGTCCTGGATGTCGGCGCCGCGCGGCCAGACGGTTATCCGTCCGGTGAGGGCCTTGGGCCCCCACCACTTGTCGTTGGCGACGAGGACGACCGCACCGTCATCGGTGACCGAGTCGAGCTTGTACGGGCCTGAGGACGGAAATCTCTTGAGATCGAGGTCGGGCGTCAGATTCCAGATGGTGTTCCAGGCGGCGGCGATCCGGCCGACGGTGGCCTGGTCGCCGCTTTGCAGCGCGGTGGTCACTCCGCCGTCACCGAGTCCCAGCTCGTCGGCGATCACGTGGGACGGCATCATCGACGTCGCCGCGAACAGCTGGCCATAGTCGACGAACGAACGGTCCTGTGCGAACGAGACACGGGCCTTCTTCTGCCCCGGCGCGCAGTCGACCGAGGCGACGTCGCCGTAGCCGGCCCGGCTGGCGGCGTCGAATCCGGGGAATCGCCCCGACTGCGCGGCCCATGCCAGCACCATGTCGTCGCACGTGATGGGCTTGCCGTCGGAGAAGACCGCGTTGTCGCTGATCTGGTAGTCGAGTATCAGCGGGGCCCGCCCGACCACAAGGACGGTGCCGAAGTCGCGGTCACCGACGACTTGCCCTTCGGGTCCGTGATAGTTGAACCCGGTGAGCACGCGGGCGAACGCCTGCGGGCCGCCCGATGCCGCGCCCGCCACGGTGTTGGTGTTGTACGTATCCAGTGATCCGTCGACCGCGTAGTCGATGGTGTCCGCGCTGCCCGAACATGCGGATAGCGCCACGGAGCCGACAAGCGACAGGATGGCCGCCAGGATCGCGGCTCGCCGGGATCGGGCAGGCATCAGGCCTTACCGCCGGGAATTCCGCTTACCCGATGGCCGACCGGTCGGACGGGTGGGCTTCGCTCCGGGTACCGGCTTGTCGGGCGCCACGACGGGGGCCGTCAGCGCCGACGCGGTGACCGGCTCGCTGTCGGAATCCGATTGCTGCAGTTCGCCACTGGGCTTCGCTGCCGTCTTGCGCCGGTTGTTGACGCGACGAGTGTGGGTCCGGACCAGGTCGGTGCGCTCGCGCAGGGTCACCAGCAGCGGGGTCGCGAAGTAGATCGACGAATAGGTACCGACGATTACGCCGACGAGCTGGACGAGCGCCAGGTCCATCAGGGTGCCGACGCCAAGCAGCCACACGGCCACCACCATCAGCGAAACGATCGGCAACACCGAGATGAGGCTGGTATTGATCGACCGCATGAACGTCTGGTTGATCGCCAGGTTGGCCTGTTCGGCGAACGTCCGTCGGGTGGTGTGCTCGAAGCCGTGGGTATTCTCCTCGACCTTGTCGAACACGATGACGGTGTCGTACAGCGAGAACCCCAGGATCGTCAGCAGGCCGATGACCGTGGCAGGGGTGACCTCGAACCCGACCAATGAGTAGATCCCTGCGGTGACCAACAAGTCGAACACCACTGTCGTCAGCGCCGACATCGCCATATAGCGCTCATAGCGCACGGTGATGTAGACAGCGGCAAGCACCAGGAACACCACCAGCGCGATGAGCGCCTTCTGCGTGATCTGGCCGCCCCACGTCGACGACACCGCCGAGTCGCTGATGGCCTGCTTGCTCGGCTGGCCATCGGCGCCCTTGGGATGGAACGCGTCGAACAGCTGTGTCCGCAGGTTCTCGATCTGCCCGTTGTCGAGCTTCTCGGAACGAATCTGCACCGACCCCGAGTCGCCGCTGCCGACCACGATGACGGACTCGGGAGCCTTGCCGATGGCCTTTGTGAACACCTCTTCGATGCGTTCGGTGGACACGGAGCCGCCCGTGCCGGCGGCGGGCAGCGATATCACGTTGCCGCCCTCGAAGTCGATACCGAGCGTGAAGCCGCGCACGACGATGCTGATGATCCCGATGAGCACGATGAGCCCGCTGATGGCGTACCACATCTTGCGCTTGCCGATGACGTCGAACGCTCCGGTGCCCGTGTACAGCCGGACGAAGAAGCCGTGCCGCGGCGCCGCGGCGGTCAGCTCCTCGCCTGTCGGTGCGAGGTCGGCGGCGTCGACGTCAGTTCCGTGCTTTGCCATGTCCTACCTCCCTTCCGCCGTCACGACCGTTGCGGCCCGACGTTCACGTGCGATCTGCTGGACGGCACCCAGCCCGTTGAGCCCTGGTTTCGACAGCAGCGTCGTCTTCGAGCCCAGGAATACCAGCGGCCACGTCACCAGGAACACCACGACCACGTCGAGGACGGTGGTGAGCCCGAGCGTGAACGCGAAACCCTTCACCTGGCCGATGGCCAGCACGTAGAGCACCACGGCGGCCAGTAGCGTGACCGCGTTCCCGGACATGATCGTCTTACGCGCTCGCGCCCAACCGCGGGGCACCGCCGAACGGAAGGTTCGCCCTTCTCGGATCTCGTCCTTGATGCGCTCGAAGAACACGACGAACGAGTCCGCCGTGGTGCCGATGCCGATGATCAGACCGGCGATACCCGCCAGGTCGAGCGTGTAGTTGATGTATCTGCCGAGCAGTACGAGGATCGCGAACACCATCGCACCCGAGGCGATCAACGACAGCGCGGTGAGCAAACCCAGCACTCGGTAGTACAAGAGCGAGTACAGCAGCACCAGGGCCAGTCCAATCGCGCCGGCGATCAGGCCGGCCCGCAGCGATGACAGCCCGAGCGTCGCGGAGACGGTCTGCGCCTCGTTGGAGGTGAACGAGAGCGGCAGCGAACCGTACTTGAGCACGTTGGCGAGGTCGCGCGCCGTGTCCGCGGTGAACCGTCCGGTGATCTGCGTGCGACCACCCGGGATGGCTTCCTGGATCTCCGGGGCGCTGACCACCTGGGAGTCGAGCACGAACGCGGTCTGAGTGCCGATGTTGGCCGCGGTGAAGTCCGCCCAGATGCTGGCGGCGTCGCTCTTGAACTCCACGTCGACGATGTTCTCGCCACTCTGCTGGTTCATCCCAGAGGAAGCATTCGCGATCTGCTCGCCGCTGATGATCGACTTGGACAGCAGATACACCGTCTTGTGGTCCTGCGAGCAGGTCACCAGTGGCAGGTTGGGGTCGTCGTTGCCCGCGAGCACGTCTTCTTCGTTGCAACGGGTCGCCTGGAACTGAAGGGCCAGCACCTGAATGCTCTGATCGGTGCTCTGGCGGAGCGCCTTCTCCTCGGCGATGCGCTGAACGAGATCGGCCTTGCCGCCCGGTGGGGCGGGAGCGGGTGACGGACCTGGAGCCGGGCCAGGCGCGGGCGTCGGCCCTGGGGTGGGAGGCGGCTCTTCGGGATAGGGCCGCGGCTGCGGTGCGGCAGGCGCGTCTGGGGCGACGGGGACTGCCTCGGGCGCTTGCGGCGCTCCGGGGGCCGGCTCAGGTGCGGCAGGCGCGAGCCCGGGCACGCCAAGCGGCGGCGCTTGGCCCGGCGGAATCTGTCCGGGTGGAACCTGTCCGGGCGGGGCCTGCCCAGGTACCTGACCCTGCGGGGCCTGACCCCGCGGGGCCTGCTGCCCTGGGGCCTGGGCGGGAATGGCGTGAATCACCGGGCGGATGTAGAGCCGCGCCGTCTGCCCGAGGTCGCGAGCTTCACTGCTGTCATTGCCGGGCACCGTGATGACCAGGTTGTCACCGTCGACGACGACTTCGGAGCCCGAGACGCCGAGGCCGTTGACGCGCGCGGTGATGATGTCCTGGGCCTGAATCAACGCGTCGCGCGTCGGTCGCGATCCGTCGGGGGTCCGTGCGGTGAGGGTGACCCGAGTCCCGCCCTGAAGGTCGATGCCGAGTTTCGGCTTGGCCTGCTTGTCCCCGGTCAGGAACACCAGCGCGTACACGCCGATGAGCAGAACCAGGAAAAGCGTCAGGTAGCGGTAGGGGTGCACCGGCGACGAAGACGATGCCACGGTTTTTGAGTCTCCTCAGGTCAGTACGTCAGGTCCGCAAAGAGCACAGGGTACGTGGTGGAACGCAGCCCTCAGCTGTCAGTCTTCGGTGGCGAGGCCGGGTCGGCCTCGTCCCGGGCACTGGACTCGATGTCGTAGTGGTCTTCGCCGTGCTCGTCGTCATCATCATCGTCGTCGGGCTCGATGCGGTCGCGAACCGCGAGCTTCATCCACGTGGTGACCACACCGGGAGCGATCTCGAGGTCGATGGTGTCGTCTCCGATGCCGACGATCGTGCCCTGCAGCCCCGAACTGGTGTGTATGAGATCGCCGATCGTCAGCGAATCGTGAAGGTCGATGGTGGCCTGCATGGCCTTCTTCTGGCGGCGCTGGGCCATGAACATGAAGCCGCCAAGGACGATGAGCAGGAGAAGGGGCAGAAACAGGTCCACGTCACTGTCTTTCGTCGGTATGTGGTCACGGCAGCCCCGAACGATATTGGGTCACTGGGCTGCCTCGTCGGGGTCCAGTGTGCCATCACGGCACATGGCAACCGATTGCACCCTTGACCTGGAACGGCTGTTAGCGCCCCAAAGTGCTTGGTCACCTCGACGTCACTGTCGCCGGTCTGAGGGCAGCGCAGACGTAATCCGACGCACTGTCGCCGTTGCTCGAATTCACCGGCCCGCGAGTGAACGGCACGGCGCGTCTCGAACACGACCGATTGCGAAGAATTCATGCTCGTCTAGTTCGCATTCCATCGCGCTTCCAGGAATGCGCCGACGATTCCGGTCGCACCTCTAGGCCCGGCGACTAGGCTCTGACACGAAGTCGACGCATCGAATTGCACTCCCCCAGGCCACCCCGTTGTCCATCTCGCAGGAGTCAGAAGTGAGCACGTTGGAACAGAGCCGCTACCTGGCTACTGCCCTTCCCGGTCCGAAGTCCAAGGCACTGATCGAGCGCAAGAGCGCTGCCGTCTCGAGCGGCGTCGGCACGACCATGCCGGTGTACGCGGCCAGAGCAGGCGGAGGCATCGTCGAGGACGTCGACGGCAATCGACTCATCGACCTCGGGTCCGGCATCGCGGTCACCACCATCGGCAACGCCTCGCCGCGCGTGGTCGAGGCGGTGGCTGCACAGGCCGCCAACTTCACGCACACCTGCTTCATGATCACGCCGTACGAGGAGTACGTCGCGGTCTGCGAGCAGCTGAACCGACTCACGCCGGTGAAGGGCGAAAAGCGTTCAGCCCTGTTCAACTCCGGGTCCGAAGCCGTCGAGAACGCCGTCAAGATCGCCCGCACCTATACCCGCAAGCAGGCCGTCGTGGCGTTCGACCACGCCTATCACGGTCGCACCAACCTCACCATGGCGTTGACCGCCAAGTCGATGCCCTACAAGCACGGCTTCGGCCCGTTCGCGCCCGAGATCTACCGAGCCCCGCTGTCATATCCGTTCCGCGATGCGGAGTTCGGCAAGGAACTCGCGACCGACGGCGAACTCGCCGCACGACGCGCCTTGAGCGTCATCGACAAGCAGGTCGGAGCGGACAACCTCGCCGCGGTGATCATCGAGCCGATTCAAGGTGAGGGCGGCTTCATCGTGCCCGCCGAGGGCTTCCTGCCCACGCTGCTGGACTGGTGCCGCAAGAACAACGTCGTGTTCATCGCCGACGAGGTGCAGACCGGATTCGCGCGCACCGGAGCGATGTTCGCGTGCGAGCACGAGGGCATCGATCCCGATCTCATCGTGACGGCTAAGGGCATTGCCGACGGCTTGCCGCTCTCGGCGGTGACGGGTCGCGCGGAGATCATGGACTCGCCGCACGTCAGCGGGCTCGGCGGCACCTACGGCGGCAATCCAGTTGCCTGCGCTGCGGCGCTCGCGACCATCGAGACCATCGAGGCCGACGGATTGGTGGCGCGCGCCGGTGAGATCGAGGTCCTGATGAAGGACCGCCTGGGCCGGCTGCAGGCCGACGACGACCGCATCGGCGACGTCAGGGGTCGCGGGGCCATGATCGCCGTCGAGCTGGTCAAGGCGGGCACCACCGAGCCCGACGCCGACCTCACCAAGGCGCTGTGTGCGGGCGCCCATGCCGCAGGCGTGATCGTGTTGTCCTGCGGCACCTTTGGCAACGTCTTGCGCTTCCTCCCTCCGCTGAGCATCAGCGACGAACTGCTCGACGAAGGTCTCGACGTGCTTGCCCTGGTGCTCAAGGACCTCTAAGGCTCAACTGAACGGGAGTTGATTTTCGTGACCACCGTCAAGAACTTCATCGGCGGCGAGCTGGTCGATTCAGTCACCGGGGCGACGATGCCTCTGGTCGATCCGACTACGGGCGAGCAGTACGGCACCGCGCCGATATCCAACGAACAGGACATCGACAACGCGTACGCGTCGGCCGCCACGGCGTTCAAGGACTGGAAGAAGACCACGCCGGCGGTGCGGCAGAAGGCATTGCTCGACTTCGCCGACGAGGTCGAGCAGGCGGCCGGGGACCTGGTCGCGGCAGAAGGTCGCAACACCGGCAAGCCCAACCACGTGACGATGGCCGAAGAGATTCCGCCCATGGTCGACCAGATCCGCTTCTTCGCCGGAGCCGCAAGGGTTTTGGAGGGCAAGTCGGCCGGCGAGTACATGGCCGATCACACGTCGTGGATCCGGCGTGAGCCGGTGGGCGTGATCGGCCAGGTTGCGCCGTGGAACTACCCGATGATGATGGCGATCTGGAAATTCTGTCCGGCGGTGGCCGCGGGCAACACCGTCGTCATCAAGCCGAGTGACACCACTCCGGTCAGCACGGTGATGCTCGCCGAGTTGGCCGCCAAACACTTTCCGCCGGGCGTACTGAACGTCGTCACCGGCGATCGCGTGACCGGCGCAGCCCTCGTTGCTCATCCCACCCCGCAGATGGTGTCGATCACCGGATCGGTGGCGGCGGGGCGCGCGGTGGCGGTCAGCGCAGGCGGTCACCTCAAGCGCACACACCTCGAGCTCGGCGGCAAGGCCCCGGTGATCGTGTTCGGTGACGCCGACATCGCTGCCGCGGCAGAGGGCATCGCCACCGCCGGCTACTTCAACGCCGGGCAGGACTGCACCGCCGCCACCCGGGTGCTCGCACACGCATCGGTGGTCGACGAGTTGACGGCCGCGCTGGCCGAACAAGCCAAGGGCGCCCAGACGACGTTCGGCAAGGCCGCCGACGACGAGGACGCGTGGGTGCCGCCCGTCAACAACGTGAATCAGATGGAGCGGGTGCTGGACTTCTTCGCCGACGTGCCCAGCCACGCCAAGGTCGTCGTCGGCGGAAACCGCCAGGGCGGCAAGGGGTTCTACATCGAGCCGACGGTTGTCGGCGGGCTGCGGCAAGACGACCGAATGATCCAGACCGAGATCTTCGGTCCGGTCATCACGGTGCAGTCCTTCACCGAGGAGGACGACGCGCTGGAGAAGGCCAACGGCGTGGAGTTCGCCCTCGCGTCGTCGGTATGGACGAAGGACGTCTCAACCGCGATCCGTATGTCCAATGCACTGGACTTCGGTTGCGTGTGGATCAACACCCACATCCCGCTGGTCGCCGAGATGCCGCACGGCGGCTTCAAGTCGTCCGGGCACGGCAAGGACCTGTCGATGTACGGGCTTGAGGACTACACCCGCGTCAAGCACGTGATGGTCTACACCGGCTAGGCGACCCCGTCGCCGACACCTGACGAGCTGATCCGCCGCTAGTGAGCGTGACTTCCGCGACGCCCGAACGGCATCGCCCACTGCCGCCGCCGCGACGAAGGCTCGACGTCCGACTCAGGCAGTTCGGCAGAGTGTGCGACCGGTCCGCGTGCGTACTCGACGTCGCGGAACGAGCGAACCGAGAGCCGACCCAGAGCAACCGCGCCCAGGAATACGATCAGCGCACCCAGCCCGTGGAAGTACGACAGTTCGAGCAACAGTCGTCGAGTGTCGGTCGACGCTACGGGCGTGCCAACGTTGCCGAGTTCAAGCGGACCGGCAACGGCCCTGCCGATCACGAACCAGGCTCCAGCAATCACCGAGAGCCAACCTCCGAGCATCCCTGTCATCCGGTTCTTAGAAAGAACCAGCAAACTTCCTCCGATTACCGTTACGGCCCCGGGCAACACCTCGAGCCAGCCGCGGGCGGCCGACCATTCTTGGCTGGGGCTGAACGAAAAGTCGAGGTGTGGGCCGACGAACGGCGCCGCCGCGCCCCAGACGCCGAGCACGATCAGCAGGACCCCCGTCGCGGCGCCGCGACTCCTCGGCATTCGCAAGCGTCCACCTCTTAGACGGGTACGGGTATCAATATCGTTCACGTCAACCTCCCTGGTCAACGAAGTGCTTACCCACTTCGCCGATGCACCAACCTCGCACGGTCGTCGGCGTAGCTCACCTGCCAAGACGAAGCGCGACGAGGCGAACCCCCTGGGCGGTGCGGATGTGCGCTTTACCCGTATCGCAGCCGACCGCGACCTGCAATCGGCGACAAGGACACCGCCGTCGACGTGGCCGGGAACGAGGCGCTGCAATTGGCACCACTACCTGTCATTCGGTAGGTCTGCAAATTAGCGCAGCAAACGCTACTAGTTCCATGTACTATTCAAATCCTGCATGTCGGTCTACGCCGACGTCAGCATAATAATTCCCGTGCCGTTACGAGTCTTCGGCCATCGATCGCAAGGTGAGCGCCCGAGAGTGGACTGGATGTGTCGTTGGTGGCGACAACCTGATCACTATGTCTGGCTGTCCACATACCTTGCTACCCGCCATTTACAACGATTCACCCGCTACATGATGGCTGTCATCGCCATCTTGATGGGCGCGGTACCGCTGCTCATGTTGTGGAGCACCACGGGCCCACGCGGCGTTGCCTTCACCGCGACTGCGGTCGCCGTCGCGACGTCGTGTGCGGTGATGGCCACGCTATGGATGGCGCGTTGGCCAACTCGCGGCCAGTCCACGTTGTTCGCTGTCGTGGCAAGTGCGTGCATCGCCGCGACGTGCCTGGCGCAGCCATACCCCGGATCCGGCCTCCAGACCTGTGCCGCATTCGCGGCCCTCGCGGGTTACGTCGCCTTCTTTCACAGCACCCGACTCCTTGCCTTCACCCTGACGGTGGCCATGCTCACGGCGGCGGTCTGCAGCTTCCGGGTGAGTTCCCAGGTGGACTTCGCGCTGGCGTCGAGCAAGCTCATCGTGCTCCTGGTGAGCGTCTTGGCGGTGCCGTTCTCCGCGCAGGTGCTCATCCACGTCCTTGGCGTCGACGCGCTCAACTCCGACACCGATCCGCTGACGGGACTGCCCAACCGACGCGGCTTCCACCGGTCGCTGCGCGGTTTGATCATCGCTCCGCTCGGTATCACCCCGTCCCGGCTGGCGATCGTCATGATCGATCTCGACGACTTCAAGCGCATCAACGACACCGCGGGCCACGCAGCGGGCGACCGCACCCTGGTGGCGGTCGCCGACATTCTGCGTCACGCCAGAAGCGTCGATTCCGTGATAGCTCGGATCGGCGGCGAAGAGTTCGTCATCGCAGTGGTCGGAAGCGAGCAATACGCGATCAGCCTCGCAGAATGGTTACGCAGCGAGATCGCGCTGTTGCCAGGCGGCATCACGGCGAGCATCGGCATCGACAGTGCGCCGTGCGCCTGGGTCCCCGACTCAGACGTCCGAACGTTCGCCGAGTCCCTCGTTCATTCGGCCGACCGGGCCATGTACAAAGCCAAGCGTTCGGGCGGCCACCAGGTGTACGTCGTCGGGCAGCCCGACATCGACTACGCCGTCGACAATCCGATCGCGAGCAGCACCACGGCCACCAACGGCAGCGCACCTTGGATTAGTGCGGAGCGAGCCTTGTCCGGTGACGACGCAACGAGCACGACGGCGGCCGCGAGCATCGACCCGACGCCTGCGAAGACGAGGGCCGCGCCGACCAAGATTCCGCCCGAGCTCATCCAGACCACTCCCACCACGGTCACGATCGCCAAGAACAGGTTGTAGAAGCCCTGATTGAAGGCCAGCAGTTTCGTGGTCTCGGCCTCTTCGGGTGTCGTACCGAACGTCGCGCGCGTTCGCGGCGCCGTCCACTGGAACGACTCGAGCACGAAGATGTACACGTGAAGCGCGGCGGCGAGCCCCGCGAAAATCAGTCCGGCAGTAATCATTTGGTGTCCTTCTATTCGAACAAACCGACTTGCCCCATACCACTCGCTCCGCTGGGTGGCGTCAGGCCGAGGTGCGTCCACGCGAGCGCGGTTGCGACCCGACCACGCGGGGTGCGGGCAAGCATGCCGGCCCGCACCAGGAAAGGCTCGCATACCTCCTCGACCGTCGTGGCCTCTTCGCCGACCGCGACGGCAAGCGTCGATACCCCGACCGGACCGCCACCGAAACTGCGCGTGAGCGCTGACAGCACGGCGCGATCCAGCCGGTCCAGACCCAACTCGTCGACGTCGTAGACCGCGAGCGCGGACTTCGCGATGTCGCGTGTGATGACGCCATCGGCGCGCACCTCTGCGAAGTCCCGGACCCGGCGTAACAGCCGGTTGGCGATGCGAGGCGTCCCCCTGGAGCGGCGCGCGATCTCGGCCCCGGCCTCGGCGCCGAGCTCGATGCCCAGGATGCCCGCCGAGCGGAACAGCACGCGTTCCAGTTCCGCCGGTTCGTAGAAGTCCATGTGCGCCGTGAATCCGAACCGATCGCGCAGTGGGCCCGTCAGTGCGCCTGAGCGCGTGGTCGCCCCGACGAGGGTGAAGGGTGCTACCTCGAGCGGAATCGACGTCGCCCCAGGGCCCTTGCCCACGATGACGTCGACGCGGAAGTCCTCCATTGCCAGGTACAGCATTTCCTCAGCGGGCCGGGCGATCCGATGAATCTCGTCGATGAACAGCACGTCGTGCTCGACGAGGTTCGACAGCATCGCGGCGAGGTCGCCCGCGCGCTCGAGCGCGGGGCCCGAGGTGACCCGCAGCGAGGTTCCAAGTTCGGCGGCGATGATCATCGCCAGCGACGTCTTGCCGAGCCCCGGCGGCCCTGACAGCAGGATGTGATCCGGTGTGCCGCCGCGGTTCTTGGCGCCCTCGATGACGAGTTGCAATTGTTCGCGGACACGTGGCTGACCGATGAATTCGCCGAGCGAGCGCGGCCGCAGGCTTGCGTCGACGTCGCCCTCGCCGACCGTCAACGCTGCCGAGACCTCGCGATCGGTGGTGTCCTCGTGGTCGTCGTCGTCGTCGAAGCGGCCCACGCTATTACTTCCTACCCAGGATCGACAGCGCGGCGCGCAGCGCGCTCTGCGTGGTGGAGTCGGGCTCGGTCGCCAGCACCTTGTCGGTGGCCTCCTCGGCCTGCTTCGCCGCGAACCCAAGTCCGACAAGCGCTTCCACGACTGGGGTGCGCACCGCGTGCCCGCCACCGCCAGCCAGTCCCCCCGGCGTCACCGCACCGATCTTGTCGCGCAGCTCGAGCACCATGCGCTCGGCGCCACGTTTGCCAATGCCGGGCACCCGCGTCAGTGCGGTGACGTCGCCGTCGGCGAGCGCCTGCCGAAGCGCTTGGGCGTCGTAGACCGCCAACGTGGCAAGCCCGATCTTCGGGCCGACGCCGGAGACCCCGAGCAGTGTGCTGAACAGGTCCCGCGACTCCCCATCCGCGAAGCCGTACAACGTCATTGAGTCCTCGCGCACGATCATCGCGGTGATGAGTCGGGCCTCGCTGCCACGCCGCAGCGTCGCGAGCGTCGCCGGTGTCGTCATGACCTTGTAGCCCACCCCGGCCGCCTCGATGACGACGTGATCGAGCGCGATGTCGAGCACCTCGCCACGAACTGACGCGATCATCTGGCCGCCTTGAGCTTGGCGCGGTACTTGCGCTGCTGTTCTGCAGCCATGGCCTCGGCCTCGGCCATCCGCGCGATCATCGGGGCGCGCCAGCAGTGACAGATGGCCAGCGCGAGCGCGTCGGCGGCATCCGCCGGAGTCGGTTTCGTTTGCAGCGCAAGGATTCTGGTGACCATCTCGGTGACTTGGGCCTTGTCGGCGCGGCCGTTGCCGGTGACGGCCGCCTTCACCTCACTTGGCGTGTGGAAGTACACGTCGATGTCACGCCGTGCCGCGGCGAGTGCGATGACCCCGCCCGCCTGTGCAGTACCCATCACCGTGTTCGCATTCTGGTTGGCGAACACCCGCTCGATCGCCAGGACGTCCGGGTGATGGGTGTCCAGCCAGTGCTCGACCGTTTCGCTAATGACCAGCAGCCGCTTCTGCAGTGGCTGGTCGGCCGGCGTGCGGACCACGTCGACATCCAGCGCAATCACCTGTCGACCGCGTCCGCTCTCGATGACCGACAGCCCACAACGCGTCAAACCGGGGTCGACGCCCATCACGCGCACTGCGGCTCCTCACATCCCGTCATTTTCCCGAACAGCTGTTCGATACCTTAGCCTTCGCCAGGGACGGGACCGGGTAGGGACACGCCACCGGCACTTGCTTGCAGGGGGCTCGAGTCCGCAAGCGCCACGCCGCGGTATTGCGGAGCGAGCACCCGGCCGGTCGCGAGCAGTGGTTCGGTGCTGCGCAGCGTCCGGGCCAGTACGAACGCGCCTTCGAGTGCACCTATCAGCACGACCGCGAAGTCGCGGGCCATCGGCTCTTGCAGCCCGCGGGCGCGGAAGTATGCGGTCGCGCCGTCGAGCCAGCCCGTGAAGATGTCGGCGGTGGCATCGCGCAATTCTGGGACGGTATCGGCGACCTCCGCCGCCACGCTGGCCACCGGGCACATGTTGGCGAACCCGGTCTGCGCCATGTCTTCGGCCGCCTGGCCGAAGACGGCCTCGATGGCCTCGCCGAGGTCGCCGTAGGGGTCGACGAGCGTGGGGATGAGCAGTCCGTACGCCGCCCCCGCGTTGATCAGCGCCTCCCGCGCCAGCTGGAGCTTGCCGCCGGGAAAGTGATGGTAGAGCGAGCCGATGGGGGCGCCCGACGCCTTGACGACGTCCTTCATCGCGACGGCGGCGTAGCCGTTTCGCCGCATCAGTTCCGCCGTAGCGGTCAGGATCGATTCTCTCGTCGACCTTGCCAACGTCGCCTCCTCCCGACACACTAGAGCATACGTTCTAGAATCTATGTTCTAGTGGAGGTTGGGCAATGAAATCGGTCGACGTCACCGCGGGCACCCTCGAATACTGCGAGGAAGGCGATCCGGCCGGAGCGCCCGTCGTGCTCCTGCACGGGCTGTTCATGAACGAGAACGTGTGGGACGCGGTGCTGCCACTTCCCCCTGCGGGGTTTCGCTACCTGAGGCCGGTCCTGCCGTTGGGCGGCCATCGGTTGCCCATGCGTGCCGACGCCGACCTGACCATGCCGGGCATGGTCGGAATCGTCGCGGACTTCCTCGACGGGTTGGACCTCACCGACGTGACGCTCATCGTGACCGACTGGGGCGGACCGCTTTTCCTCACCGACATGGGCCGCGACAAGCGCGTCGCACGCATGGTGATCTGCCCGTCCGAGGCCTTCGAGAACTTTCCGCCCGGGTTTCCCGGCAAGGTGACGTGGCTGGCTAGCCGGACCCCGTGGACCGTCGCGGTGGCCATGCGACAAATGCGAATCGGCTGGCTACGCAGGCAGTATCTGATGTTCGGAATGATGGCCAAGAAGCCGATTCCCCAACACCTCGTGGACGCCTGGTTCGATGTGGGGTTGCGCGACAAGCGCATCCGCACAGACCTGATCAAGTACACGCGCACGAAGTTCGTCGACGCGGAGCTGACTCGGGCGACCAACCGGCTCAAGGACTTTCACGGCGACGTGCTGGTGTTGTGGAGTCACAACCCCGTCATGCCCGACGAGCATGCGATCCGCTTGGCCGATCTGACGGCGGGCGAACTGCGCTATGTCGATGACGCGAACGTGCTGATCATGCTGGATCAGCCCCAGCAAACCGCCCACGCAATCGGCGAGTTCTTAACCAGCTGAATCGAGCACCCTGGGCCATACTGAACGTCACGTTCAGAAAACCGGGAGATGACCGATGATCGAGACCGGATCCGTGGCCAATGAATCACAGTCGCGGGTGGGCCGTCCGCGCAGCGAGCGATCGCGCACGGCCGTCCTTCGGGCCGCCGCCGAGCTCATGCACGAGGTCGGCCTGCGGGCCATGACGACTGAGGAGATCGCCGGCCGGAGCGGAGCGAGCAAGGCCACGATTTACAAATGGTGGCCGAACAAGTACGCGGTGGCAGTGGAGGCATTCCTCTCCGAGCTTCGCGTCGAGTCGCCTGACCCGGATACCGGCTCGGCAGCCGAGGACTTCCGCATAACGCTTCGCGGGCTGGCGCACTTCTACGCCAGCGCTAGCGGGCGCGTCTTCGCGCAGCTGGTCGGCGAGGCGCAGTTCGATCCGGTGGTGGCCGCCGAACTGCAGGACCGGCTCATCCACTCCCGGCGAGACGTCAGCCGGACCATCTGGGACCGCGGCGTGGTGCGCGGTGAACTACGCGGCGACGTCGATCCCGAGGTGGGCATCGACATCGTGTTCGGGCCAGCTATGTATCGGCTGATGACCGGCTACGCGCCGTTTGACGAAGCAGCTGCCGATGCGGTGATCGACGGAGTAATGCAGGGCCTCATGGTGTGACCCACCTCACATCTGCGACGGGATGATCCGCTCCAGCTGCGACGCTGCTCTATTTAGAAACTGTACGTTCAGTTTCTATAGGAGCAAAAATGAGCATCGCCCTTCGCCTCGCCGCACCATTGCTGGCAGCAGGCGCCGCCACGGCCATCCTTGGAGCACCGCTGGCAGCCGCATCCGACAATCATCTGGAATGCACGAACGTCTCGGGAAACAGCACCACGTGCGAAACACCAGGCAACGTGCAACTCAGCTCTACCCCGCCGCCTGTCACCTATCCGCAGCAGTACCCGTTCCTCTTCGGCGACTTCGGCGGGCCGATCATCTTCCACCATGGCGGCGGGCACCGCTAACGTCGAGCAGGCTTGAGCCCGTCGGTCAGTCCTCGTCGAGTTGCGCGGCGACGTCGTCGGAAATATCGACGTTGGTCCATACGTCCTGCACGTCGTCGCTGTCTTCCAGCGCATCGATCAGCTTCAGCACCTTGCGTGCACCCTCCAGGTCGACGGGCACGCTGACCGACGGCTGGAAGTTGGCCTCGGCTGACTCGTAGTCAATCCCGGCGTCCTGCAGCGCGGTCCGCACGGCAACCAGGTCCGTGGGTTCCGAGATGACCTCGAAGCTCTCGCCCTGGTCCACGACGTCCTCGGCGCCGGCGTCAAGCACGGCGGTCAGCACGTCATCCTCGGTGAGGCCGTTCTTGTCCAGCGTCACCACGCCCTTGCGGGTGAACAGATAGGACACCGAGCCGGGATCGGCCATGTTGCCGCCGTTGCGGGTCATGGCGATGCGCACTTCACTGGCAGCCCGGTTCTTGTTGTCGGTCAGGCACTCGATCAGCACCGCGACGCCGTTTGGGCCGTAGCCCTCGTAGGTGATGGGCTGCCAGTCGGCGCCACCGGCTTCCTCGCCGCCACCACGCTTGCGGGCCCGCTCGATGTTGTCGTTGGGGACCGACGTCTTCTTGGCCTTCTGGATCGCGTCGTACAGCGTCGGGTTACCCGACGGGTCGCCACCGCCAGTGCGCGCCGCGACCTCGATGTTCTTGATCAGCCGGGCGAACTCCTTGCCTCGGCGCGCGTCTTTGACGGCCTTCTGATGCTTGGTGGTCGCCCATTTGGAATGGCCGCTCATGCAGGTACTACCTCTTCTTCCCTACTTCTTCACTACTGCGAAAGTCCGATCGACCAGTCTACGGGGACGTTAGCGCTGTTCGAGGTCACCCTCGATGTAGTGCTGCAGGTTGGGCGCGATGGCCGCCACTAGCTCGTCGTCGGGCATCGAGGTGACCGGCTCGATCCGCCACACGTAGCGCATCATCGCCAGCCCCATGAGCTGCGAGGCGACGAGGCCGCTGCGCACGAGGCGGTCACGTTCGTCCGTCCCCAGATGCGAGACGCCCATCAGGCTTCCCTCGACGACCTTGCGGAGCTTCTCGCGAGTGCCCGGGTCGTGGGCCGCGGTCTGCAGGATCGCACGCAGCACCGGACCGATCTCGTCGTCGGCCCAGGCGCCCAGCATCAAGCGCAACAGCGCACTGCCAAGCTCGGGCACCGGTGTCGTCCACGTCTGCGCGACACTCTCGAGCCACCGTTGCGGCGGAGCAGTGGCCGCCTCGAGCAGACCCTCCTTCGACCCGAAGTAGTGATAGACGAGCGCAGGGTCGACGTCGGCTTCGCGCGCCACGGCCCGAATTGTGGTGCCCGCCAAGCCGGTATCGGCGAAGGCGGCGCGCGCCGCGGTCAGTATTCGCGCGGCCAACACGCCACGTTCGTCTCGGGGACCCGGTGTGATCGACTTCTTCACCATGAATCTCATCATAGCGTGAGTCTCATCTTGCGTTGAAACTAATTTCACCGTAGCGTGAGACTCATGAACACGAAGCTTCTCAACGGGCCGCAAACGACGGGGCGTGACTACCGCAATCTGAGTGAGCCGCAACATCGCGTCCGGCGCGAGAACAACGTCGAGATCGTCGTTCGCGACGGCACGACGCTGCTCGCCGACGTCCACCGGCCCAACACCGAAGGCCGTTTCCCGGCGCTCATCGCCGCCTCGCCCTACCCGCGTCAGATCCAGGATCTCGGCGCACCAATGGGATTCATCGAGGCGGGCAACACTCCCTTCTGGGTGTCGCGCGGATATGTCCACGTCATCGCCAACGTGCGTGGCACCTGCGGGTCGGGCGGGGAGTTCGGCTTCTTCGACGCGCAGGAACGCACGGACATGTACGACCTCGTCGAGTGGGCCGCGGCGCAGCCGTGGTGCGACGGCAACGTCGGCATGATCGGCATCAGCTATTTCGCCATGACGCAGCTCGAGGCCGCCGTCGAGCGCCCTCCACACCTCAAGGCGATCTTCCCGGTCGCCGTCACCGCCGACCTGTACGAGGCGGCCACCCACCATGGGTTGGCCAGCGCATCGTTCATCACGCCCTTCCTGTCGATGGCAGGCCTGACCTCGGGCCGCGGCGATGACTTCTGGCGGAGCCTGCCCGTCGAGGTGGCCCGCAAGGTGCTGAACGCCCCGCCACTGCACCGCAAGTTCGGCACCATGAACGGCGAGGCAGCAGTTACCGGGCTGCGCCTGATGCTCAAGCTCCCCCACGACCCACACCCGTGGGACGATCTGTGGACCGATGCCATGGTCAAGCACCCGGTACGCGACACATGGTGGGACGAAAGGGATCTCACAGGCCTGCTCGACCAAATCGACATTCCGGTCTACCTCGGCTGCGACTGGGAGAACGTCCCGCTTCACCTGCCGTCGACGTTCATCGCGTGGAAGGGCTTGGCACACAATCCGAACGCGCGGATGGGGATGCTCGGGCAATTCGGGCTCACCTGGCCGTGGGAGAGCCTGCACACCGAAGCGCTGGCCTGGTACGACCACTGGCTCAAGGGCCGCGACACCGGCATCATGGACGGGCCGCCGATCCGCTACGTGCTGCCTGGTAGTGGGGCGAGCGAAGCGACGGGAAGGTCCAGCGAAGCGACCTGGCACACTGCCGATCAGTGGCCGCCTACGGGAACATCGTTGACAGAGTGGGCACTTCGTGCCGATGGCGTGTTGTCCACCGATGAGGGCGCACCTGGTTCGCAAGAGTTCATGGTGCTCGGCGGGGGCCTTGGCCGGGTGAAGCCGAGCCCGATCGATCCGCCCGCGCTGCTGACGTGGACCACCGCCCCACTGACCGAGACGCTCGACGTGGTCGGCGACGTCGAACTGCGATTGATCGCCTCGGCCACCGCGGCCGACACCGCGTGGATGGCCACACTGCAACACGTCGCTGCCGACGGCACCGTCGAAGACGTCACCGCCGGCTGGCTGCGGGCCAGCCTTCGCGGGGTCGACGAGCCCGCCAGCGTGCCCGGTGCGCCCGTGTTGCCATGCCGCGCCGCCGTGGCCGTGCCGATCGGCGAGGACGTCGAATACCGAATTCCTTTGGTGGGCAATGCACGTCGTTTCGCTGCCGGCGATCGGATCCGGCTGGTCATCACCAGCGACGATCAGAACCCCGAGACGCCGGCCATCATGAACTTCCGGCATGCCAGCGTTGGCACCAGCAGCCTGAACACCATCCGCTCGAGCTCCCGGCTGCTGCTCCCCACCCTCGCCACCCCTTAGCGATTTCGGCGCGCTTTTCAGAGGTGAGCCCGGAAAAGCGCGCCGAAATCACTCAGAGGGAGGCGACGAACAACTGGTGCACGCGGCGGTCGCCGGTCATCTCCGGATGGAACGACGTCGCCAGCATGCGACCCTGCCGCACCGCAACGGGGTGGCCGGCCGCCCGCGCCAGCACCTCGACTTCGGGTCCGACCCGCTCCACCCACGGAGCCCGGATGAATACCGCATGCACGGGTTCATCGAGTCCGTCGAATGCGATGTCACCCTCGAATGAATCGACCTGTCGGCCAAAGGCATTGCGTCGTACGGTCATGTCGATGGCACCCAACGGCAACGCCTCGCGACCCGGCACGCCCGCATCGACGATCTCGGTGGCGAGCAGGATCATGCCTGCGCATGACCCGTACGCGGGCATGCCGTCGGCCAGCCGGGTGCGCAGCGGCTCCAGTAATTCGAACTCTCGCAGTAGCTTGCTCATCGCCGTCGATTCCCCACCGGGAATGACAAGGGCATCAACGACATCCAGTTCCGATACCCGACGCACCTTAACGGCGTCCGCGCCCGCTTCGCTCAGCGCCGCAAGATGCTCACGGGTATCCCCTTGCAGCGCAAGGACTCCGACGCGGACGGTCACTTGGTGGAGGGCGTGAAGTCGCGCTGGTAGCGAGTCAGCCCTTCCTGCATTACCGCCGCGACCAGCTCTCCGTACTGGTTGAACAGCTTGCCTTGGGTCAGGGCGCGCCCGCCGCACGCCGACGGCGACGATTGGTCATACAGCAGCCACTCGTCGGCGCGGAACGGTCGCATGAACCACATCGCGTGATCCAGCGACGCGACCATCAGATGCTTGCGCTCGTCGGGATGGTTGACCTGCGCCGAGCCGAGCAGCGTCAGATCGCTGAGGTACGCCAGCGCACAGATGTGCAGCACCGGATCGTCGGGCAGCGGATCGGTGTGCCGGAACCAGACTTGCTGCTGGCTGGCCTTGCCTGGCAGCAGCGCCACCTGGTCGCGCGGGACGATCCGCACGTCCCACTCCGCGAACTGAGCGAACCCGGCGTCGTCGAACGCCGCACCGGACCGAAAGCCGGGAAGATCGTCCGGCGGCGGCGCCGCCGGCATCGCGTCCTGGTGTTCGATGCCGCTCTGGTCGGTCTGAAACGACGCTGACATCGAGAAGATGGTCTCGCCATGCTGAATGGCGTTCACCCGTCGGGTGGCAAACGAGCCACCGTCGCGAAGTCGCTCGACGAGATAGATGGCGGGCGCCCTGGCATCGCCGGGCCGCAGAAAGTAGCCGTGCAGCGAGTGCACCTGGTACTTCGGGTCCACCGTCCGCACCGCTGACACCAGCGACTGTCCTGCGACGTGTCCGCCGAAGGTGCGCTGCAGAAAGCCGGATTCGGGGCTGAACACACCACCGCGATAGATGTTGACCTCGAGCTGCTCGAGATCGAGGATTTGCTCGATCGCCATCCGTTTGGCTTACCAGCCGCGTTCGGCGAGGCGATGCGGCTGCGCGATGTCCTCCACGTTGATGCCGACCATGGCCTCACCCAATCCGCGCGACACCTTGGCCAACATGTCGGGGTCGTCGAAGAACGTGGTGGCCTTGACGATCGCCGCAGCACGCGCAGCAGGGTCACCGGACTTGAAGATGCCCGATCCGACGAAGACGCCCTCGGCGCCGAGTTGCATCATCATCGCGGCGTCAGCAGGAGTGGCGATACCACCGGCGGTGAACAGCGTCACCGGCAACTTGCCCGCCCGCGCGACCTCGACCACAAGCTCGTAAGGCGCCTGCAGTTCCTTTGCCGCAACGAACAATTCGTCCTCCGACAGCGACGTGAGCCGGCGGATCTCCCCGCCGATCTTGCGCATGTGCGTGGTGGCGTTCGACACGTCGCCGGTACCCGCCTCACCCTTGGAGCGAATCATCGCCGCCCCCTCGGTGAGTCGCCGCAATGCCTCACCGAGATTGGTGGCACCGCAGACGAACGGCACGGTGAACTTCCACTTGTCGATGTGGTTGGCGTAGTCAGCCGGGGTGAGCACCTCGGACTCGTCGACGTAGTCGACACCGAGGCTCTGCAGGATCTGCGCCTCGACGAAGTGACCGATGCGGGCCTTGGCCATCACCGGGATGGTGACCGCGGCGATGATGCCCTCGATCATGTCCGGATCGCTCATCCGCGAAACGCCACCCTGGGCCCGAATGTCGGCGGGCACGCGTTCGAGTGCCATCACCGCCACCGCGCCCGCACCCTCGGCGATGCGGGCCTGCTCGGGGGTGACGACGTCCATGATGACGCCACCCTTGAGCATCTCGGCCATGCCACGCTTCACACGCGCGGTGCCGGTCTGGTTGCCCTCTGCGGACCCGTTCCTGTCAGCGGCGCCGCTGATTCCCCGGTCGCTGCGCTCCTGCCCGCCGATATCCACTGCTAACTCCTCCAAATAAGTACTGAACCAGTCTAGTAGCCGGTCCAAATCGCTTTAATCCGCAGCTCACCGAATCGATTGCAGTTGCCGTGGTTGCTGCCCTAGCCGCTGGTCGGCCATGGCCACGGCGTCGGCGAGCAACTCGCCAAGCTGCACCGGATACACCGCTTCGCCGCCGTCGACCAGGGCACGGATGGCCAACGCGTCACACCAACGGTGGCCGTGGATGTAGCTGCGTTCCAGCGTCGTGTGGCCGCTCGTCGACGGCTCGAACCGCGCGACGCGGTAGACGAAGAACAGCTCCTCGCTGCGCACTACCGATCCGTTGAAGTCGATCACCGCATCGCGTCGCCACACCGGCCCGATCAGGTCGGCCGGACTGACTCGCAAGCCGGTCTCCTCTGCGAGCTCGCGGGCGGCGGCCTGCGGCAGCTGCTCCCCCGGCTGGACGGCACCGCCGATGGTGAACCACCAATGCGGCGCCTCGTCGGACTCCGCGGCCGGGTCCGAACCGCAGAACAGCAGCACGTGCCCGTCCTCGTCGAGCAGCACGACGCGCGCTGACGTGCGGCGGCTCACCTGCCCGACGGTGTCTTGGGCCGCGAGCTCGGCGATCTCGAAATAGGTTGGCATCGCCGCGGTTCCGCCGAGGTGGAACCAGCGCACCAGCGGTCGCTCGCGCAACGCGAGGGTGTCACGGACGGCGTCGTTGTGAAACCGCCGGGCCAGCAACACACGCGCTTCGGCGTCGGCCGCCTCGGCCACCAGTGCGACAGGAAGCGATGCGGGATCGACCTGTGCCAGGGCCGCCGACAACTCGTTCTCCGCGGCTTCGCGACCCGATCTGGGCGCCCGTTCGGCGGCCGCCGCAAGCGCGGCCAACTGCTTGCCTGGCGGGGTGCGGCCGTAGGCATCGGTGGCGACTGCCCGCGCCACCACCGCGCGTCGCCCCAGTGCGCCGTCGAGCGCCTGCCACGACAGGTCGTATCGGACGTGTAGTCGGTTCAGCCTGCTTGCGGTCTGCAGCGCCCACGCGCCCGTCACGACCACGACGGCGACCAGAAGCCCGACCAGGGCACCGAGGACGATCCAGGTGATCACGCCGTGCCCCTAGCCGCTTCGCTCTTGCTGGTAGAGCCAGCCACCCGCACTTTCACGCCCGCACCTGCGACCGTCTCGTATACCCGCAGGATCTCGCGCGCGACGACCGACCAGTCGTAGCGATGGACCGCGGCGGACGCGGCGTCGACGTAGCGCTGCCGCATCGCGTCGTCGGACAGCATCTCGACCAGCGCGGTGGCCAACGCGGGCGCGTCGTCGACCGGCACCAGCCGGCCCGCCGTACCGTCCTCGAGCACCCTGCGGAAGGCGTCCAGGTCGCTGGCCACCACCGCAGTACCGGCGGCCATCGCCTCGACCAGCACGATGCCGAAGCTCTCGCCGCCGGTATTCGGGGCGCAATACACGTCGACACTGCGCATCGCGGAGGCCTTCGCCGCGTCGTCGACCTGCCCGAGGAACGTCAGATGTCCGGCCAACTCACCGGCTTCTTCGCGCAGGGAGTCCTCGTCACCGCGTCCCACGACGAGGACCTCGACGTCGGGAAACGCCTCGACCAACGCAGGTAGCGCACCGAGCAGCACTTCCATGCCCTTGCGCGGTTCGTCGAACCGGCCGAGGAACAGCACGGACTTTCCGGCTCGCGGATAACCGTCGCGCTTCGGCGCCAACGCGAACGACGCGACGTCCACCCCGTTTGGAATCTGCACGGCATCCGAACCGAGCGCCTCCATCTGCCAACGCCGCGCCAAGTCGGAAACGGCGATGCGGCCGACGATCTTCTCATGCCAGGGCCGCAGGATGCCTTGAAAGACGCTGAGGGTCAACGACTTCGTGGTCGACGTGTGGAAGGTTGCGACGATCGGTCCCTCGGCGACCATGAGGGCCAGCATCGAAAGGCTCGGCGCATTGGGCTCGTGCACGTGCAGGACGTCGAAGGCGCCCTCGAAGATCCACTTCTTCACCTTGCGATGCGTGGCGGGCCCGAATCGCAGCCGCGCGACGGACCCGTTGTACGGGATGGGCACGGCCTTGCCCCCAGAGACGACGTAGTCGGGCAGGGTCACGTGCGGCGAGGACGGCGCCAGGACGCTGACCTCGTGCCCGTAGCCGAGCATCACTTCGGCGAGTTGCAGTACGTGCGCCTGAACGCCGCCGGGCACGTCGAACGAGTAGGGGCAGACCATGCCGATACGCATTAGCCCTCCCCGAGCCGGGCCCGGCGTTCGTCGGAGAGGTCGGCGAGCCACTGCGGCTGCAACATGTGCCAGTCGGCGGGGTGCGCGGCGATGCACGTGGCGAAGCGGTCGGCCAGAGCTTGGGTGATGACCCCGACGTCGCCCGAAGACGTGTCGAGCGGTGCGTAGAGGTCGAGTCGCGAGTCGCGAGTCTCGTACCAGCTGTGAATGGGCAACAGGGCGGCACCTGTCTCCAAGGCGAGCTTGGCCGGTCCGGCGGGAAACCGGGTCGGCTCGCCGAAGAAGTCGACCTGGACGCCGGAGCGCGTCAGGTCACGGTCGGACATCAGGCACACCAGTCCGTTGCCGCGCAGTCGCTCGGCGAGGATCTCGAAGGGTGGCCGCTCCCCGCCGGTCAGCGGGATCACCTCGAAGCCAAGACTCTCACGGTAGGCGAGAAACCGGTTGTAGAGCGATTCGGGTTTCAGACGCTCGGCGACGGTGGCGAATTTGCCGTAGGTGTTGGTCAGCCACACGCCCGCGATGTCCCAGTTTCCGCTGTGCGGCAGCGAGAGGATCGCGCCACGACCTGCGCGTAGGGCCTCGACGACGTGCTCGCTGCCGTTGCTCGTCGCCTGGACCTGACGGGCCACCGCTTCGTGATTCATCGACGGCAATCGGAACGCCTCCCGCCAGTATCGGGCGTAGGAGGCCAGCGAAGCACGAATCAGGCTGGCCGGCACCTTGGCCGGCGGCACGCCGAGCACCCGCGCCAGGTTCTTGCGCAGCTGATCCGGCCCGCCGCCGCGCGCCGCGTACAGCGCACCGGCATCAAAGGCGTTGCGGGCAGCGAACTCCGGCATGGCGCGCACGAGCTGCCAGCCCGCGGCGTAGCCCAGATCGGCGAGTTGGCCACCCAACGGGACGCGAATACCTCGGATGCTCGGCAGTCCCGAAGTTGGCGTGCTCACTGCTCGCCCGGCTCCGCGTCGTCCTTCGCGGGTTTGGCGTTCGTCGTCAAGGGGTCCATGGCGCCCGGTGAGGTCCGAACGGAGTGCAGGCGCTGACCAAGAGTCACGATGCTCGCGACGGCCAGCAGCCACATCGCGACGTGCACCAGCCACGGCACGTGCAGGAATCCGACCCCGGAGAGCCCGGCACCGGCCAGCACGATGATGAGCCGTTCGGGGCGTTCGATGATTCCGCCGTCGCCCTTGAGGCCATTGGCCTCCGCCCTGGCCTTGATGTAGGAGATCACCTGCGATGTGACCAGGCAGATCATCGTCGCCACCACGAGCGCGGTGCTGTGCATGCCGAAGGCGGCCCACCACAGCAGGCCGCAGAACACCGCGCCGTCGCTGATCCGGTCGCAGGTGGCGTCGAGCACGCCGCCGAACGGGGTGCTGAAGCCGCGTTCACGGGCCATCGCCCCGTCGAGCATGTCGGCGAGCACGAAGACGAATACCGCGAATGCTCCCCACCACAGCTGGCCGATCGGGAACAGCGTCAGTGCTGCGATCACGGTGCCTGCCGTGCCGAGGATCGTCACGCTGTCCGGGGTCAACCCCAGGCGCAGCGCCACCTTGGCCACCGGGCGACTCAACTTCGCGTACGCCGCCCGCGTCAACAGGTAGACGTCGCTCATGTCGTCCGTGCCCATTCCGTGGCGAGTAACTCGCGGGTGTCGCGCAGCAACTGCGGGATGATCTTGGAGCCGCCGATGATGGTGATGAAGTTGGCGTCCCCACCCCAGCGCGGGACCACGTGCATGTGCAGGTGCTCCGCCAGCGATCCCCCTGCCGAGGTTCCGAGGTTCAGCCCCACGTTGAAACCGTGCGGGTGCGACACGCCCTTCATCACGCGAATCGCCTTCTGCGTGAACGCCATTAGCTCGGCGCTCTCGGCGTCGGTGAGCTCTTCCAGTTCGGCCACCCTGCGATAGGGCACCACCATCAGATGGCCGGGGTTGTACGGGTAAAGGTTCAGCACCGCGTAGACGAGTTCGCCGCGCGCGACCACCAACCCCTCCTCGTCGGGCATGTTGGGAATGTCGGTGAATGGTTCCGACGACCCGGCGGAACCCGGACCACCCTTGATGGCCCCGGCGATGTAGGTCATCCGGTGCGGCGTCCACAACCGCTGGAGGTGGTCGGCGTCGCCGGCCCCATGGTCGATGATCGTCTGGTCGTCAGGCTCGGTCACGACGAAGCAGCCACCTCGACTAGATCCGCTGTGGGAACGGCATTTTCCCGGCGGCCCACCCAGTCCACGATGGCCTGCACCGCGTCGTCGCGCGACACCCCGTTGATTTGGGTGCGGTCGGCGAACCGGAAGCTCACGGCACCGGCCTCCACGTCGCGGTCGCCCGCGAGCAGCATGAACGGCACCTTCTGGTTGGTCTGGTTGACGATCTTCTTGGCAATCCGATCGTCACTGGCATCGACCTCGACCCGGATGCCTCGCGTCTTCAGTTGTGCAGCAACGTCTTCCAAGTAGGCAACGTGAGATTCCGCCACCGGTATGCCAACGACCTGCACCGGCGCCAGCCAGGCCGGGAAGGCGCCCGCATAGTGCTCGGTCAGCACGCCGAAGAAGCGTTCGATCGAGCCGAACAACGCGCGATGGATCAACACCGGCCGCTGCCGGGTGCCGTCGGCGGCGGTGTACTCCAGCTCGAAGCGTTCGGGCATGTTGAAGTCCAGCTGGATGGTCGACATCTGCCAGGTCCGTCCCAGCGCATCCTTGACCTGCACCGAGATCTTCGGCCCATAGAACGCCGCGCCACCCGGATCGGGCACCAGGTCAAGGCCAGACGCCTCGGCGACCTCGCGCAGCGTTTCGGTGGCCTCGTCCCACACGTCATCGGAGCCGACGTACTTCTCAGGATTCTTGGTCGACAACTCCAGGTAGTACTCGTCGAGGCCGTAATCGGCGAGCAGGTCGAGCACGAAGCGCAACAGCGAGGTGAGCTCGCCGCGCATCTGGTCGCGGGTGGTGTAGATGTGGGCGTCGTCCTGGGTCATGCCGCGAACCCGGGTCAGACCGTGGACCACACCGGACTTCTCGTAGCGGTACACCGAACCAAATTCGAAGAGCCGCAACGGAAGTTCGCGATAGGACCGCCCGCGAGCCCGATAGATCAGATGGTGCATCGGGCAGTTCATCGGCTTGAGGTAGTAATTCTGCCCAGGCTTGCGCACCGTGCCATCCGCGTCGTACTCCGCGTCGATGTGCATGGGCGGGAACATCCCGTCGGCGTACCACTCGAGGTGGCCGGACGTGATGTACAGCTGCTCCTTGGTGATGTGCGGAGTGTTGACGAACTCGTAGCCCGCCTGCTCGTGCTTGCGGCGCGAGTAGTCCTCGAGCTCACGCCGAATGATGCCGCCCTTGGGGTGGAAGACGGGCAGCCCGGACCCCAGTTCGTCGGGAAAGCTGAACAGGTCCAATTCGACGCCAAGCTTGCGATGGTCGCGCCGCTGCGCCTCCTCGAGAAGCTCGAGGTAGGCGTCGAGCGCCTCCTGGGACTCCCACGCGGTGCCGTAGATGCGCTGCAGGCTGGCGTTGTCCTGGTTGCCCCGCCAGTAGGCGGCCGAACTGCGGGTCAGTTTGAAGGCGGGAATGTACTTGGTGGTCGGGATGTGCGGGCCCCGACATAGGTCGCCCCAAACCCGTTCCCGGGTACGGGGGTTGAGATTGTCATACGCGGTCAGCTCGTCACCGCCGACCTCCATGACGTCGGGGTCGCCCGACTTGTCGTCGACCAACTCCAGTTTGAAGGGTTCGTCGGCGAGGTCCTCGCGCGCTTGATCCTTCGACTCGTAGACCCGCCGATCGAACAGTTGGCCGTCCTTGACGATCTGCCGCATGCGCTTCTCCAGCGCGGCAAGGTCTTCCGGGGTGAACGCCCGCGGCACGTCGAAGTCGTAATAGAAGCCATCGGTGATCGGTGGGCCGATGCCGAGCTTGGCCTCCGGGAAGAGCCCCTGCACGGCCTGCGCCAGCACGTGCGCGGCCGAGTGCCGGATGACGCTTCGGCCGTCCTCCGTGTCGGCGGCGACGGGCGTGACCTCCGCGTCGGCCTCGGGTACCCACGACAGATCGCGCAATCGACCTTCGGAATCCCGCACGACGACCACCGCGTCGGAGGCGCCGCGACTGGGCAACCCGGCGTCACGCACGGCAGCGCCCGCGGTGGTCCCGGCAGCGACCCGGATCGGGGCTACTGAGGCGGGGCTGGCGACGGCGGTCATCGGTGGGTCTCCTCGACAGGGGGATCAAGCCAATCAGGCGTTCGGGACGCGACCATGCTATCTGTGAGGGCCGCTAGGACCCTATGCCGACGGGGCTCTTGAGCCACGACTGCTCGACACCGACGAGGTTGGCAAACCAGGACAGCCCGCCCAGCAACCACAGTGTGCCCACCACGACCGCCGCAGTGAGCACGAATCCCAGGGCTTGAACCCACAGCCCCTGAGCCTTGAACCAGGTCATCACGCGGTCGTAGCGCTGGCGGGTGTACTTCAACAGTCGGTGTGCCCATTCGAACTCGGTGGCCAGGATGGCCAGGCCCACGAACACGATCGCCCAACCGGGGCCTGGGTACGGGATCGCGAGGATCCCGACGCCAAGCACCGCCAGTCCGACGACTCCCACCACCACGCGGTAGGTCAGATCTGCCGCCCGCTTTTCGCGCAGGCGATCCCGCCACCGCGCCCAGCGTCGCTTGAGGACGCTGGCCTTGCTCACGGCTGTCCCGGCTTCAGCATGACGAAAAGCGCATCGGCATCGCACAGCACATCGTCGCCGTCGAGCAAGCGGCCAACGACGAAGATCTTGCGGCCCTCGATGCGGTCGATCCCTGCCTCGACCTGCAACTCCTTGTCGATGGGTGCGATCTTTCGGTAGTTGACGTGCAGGTAGGCGGTGCGCTGCTTCCGACTCTCGCTGAGCTTGAACGCCGTGAAGCCCAGCAATGAGTCGAACAGATGGGACAAGGAACCGCCGTGAACGGCCCCGTTTCGTCCGAGATGAAAGCGGCGAAACAACGCGGTACCGCGTATGCGGCCGTCCTCGGTGACGGTCAAGTCCATCGGGATCGACAGGATGCTGCCACGGTTGGGTAGATCGAACCGCCGTCCGGAGGGAGCGTGCCATTCGTCGGTCTCATATGGTCCGAGCAACTCGTTTGCAGACTCGACGAGTTCGGCCACGCGCGTGACGACGTCGTCGGGGGCGTCGGCCCCGCGCGTCAGGTCCTGCAGCGTTCGGACCGCCTCGACGAAGCGCCCGTAGTCGGGTCCACCGCGTTTGGTCGGTACCGGCGGATTGAAGCCGCCACCGACCGGCTCGTCGACGTCGTCTCGTTCAGCGGCCACGCCAACTACCGTATGGCCCGCTCGTTCAGCCGGCCGCACCGGCTTTGCTCAACGTCTCGAACTCCGCGTCCGACAGCGTGATGCCTGCGGCGGCCACGTTCTCCTCCAGGTGAGCCACGCTCGACGTGCCTGGGATCGGCAGCACGACCGGGGAACGCTTCAGCAGCCACGCGAGCGCCAGTTGCGACGGGGTGGCGTCATGGTCCGCGGCGATACGCTGCAGCGGCCCGTCGGGTGCCGACAGCGGTCCGCCCGCGAGCGGGAACCACGGGATGAACGCGATGCCCTCCTCGGCGACCTTGTCCAGCAACGCCTCCGAGGAGCGCACGGTGAGGTTGTACATGTTCTGCACCGAGACGATGGTTGCCACCTTCTGCGCGGCGGCAAGCTGTTCGACACTCACCTCGGATAGTCCGATGTGCCGAATCTTGCCTTCCTGCTGCAACGCGACGAGTTCGCCGAGTTGGTCCTCGAGCGGGAACTTGTCGTCGATGCGATGCAGTTGGAACAGGTCGATGCGATCGACTCCGAGCCTGCGCAGACTCAGTTCGCATTCCTGCCGAAGGTAGGGCGGGAAGCCAAGTACCGGCCACTCGTCTGGACCGGTCCGGACCAGGCCCGCCTTGGTGGCGATGACGAGCCCGTCGGCGTACGGATGCAGCGCCTCGCGGATCAGTTCCTCGGATACGTACGGCCCGTAGGAATTGGCGGTGTCGATGAAGTTGACGCCCAGTTCGACTGCGCGGCGCAGTACGCGGATGCACTCATCGTGATCGGCCGGCGGACCCCACACGCCCTTTCCGGTTAGGCGCATGGCCCCGTAGCCCAACCGGTTGACGGTCAGGTCGCCGCCGATGGCGAACGTTCCCGATTCGTGTGCGATGGATGACGTAGTCACCCGATCGAACCTACTCCGATGATGCGAAGGTGATCAGGTGAAGCTCAGTGACCTTGCCGCACTCCCCTTGACGTACAGCGAAGTTGGCGCCACCGCGGGGGTACTGCCGCAGGGCTATCACCACGTTCACGAATCAGCGGTGATCGGCCACGGCCGCAAGCGGTTCGACGAGGCTGCGCGGGCCGTGATGCGCTGGGGCATGTTGCGCGGCGCAGGTGCCCGCGTCGAGGCGACGACGGAGGTCGCCGATGTCGGCTCGGAGGTGATCGTGCGGCTGGGTCCCGTTCGCGTGCCGTGTCGTGTCGTCTACGTCGTCGACGAACCGAACCACCGCGGGTTCGCCTACGGCACGCTGCCGGGCCACGCCGAGACGGGTGAGGAACTGTTCGCCGTCCGATACGACCCGACGAGCGATGCCGTGACCGCGGAGGTGATCGCGTTCTCGCGGCACGGCACGTGGTGGAGCCGGCTCGCCGGACCGTTCACCGGGCTGGTTCAACGGGTCGTCAGCAAGCGGTACGTGAAAGCGGTCTAGTCATACCGAATTATGAACTAGCGCAGGGTTTTTCGATAGCCGCTTCGGCGCGAAGCTCTCCACGGAGGGGCCACGCCGACGAGAGCACGGCACCCCGTCAATCGGAGGCGGGTGGTCAAGCTGAAATATATCGCAATACGATATATGGTGGGAGGGCTTGACCGCCCAACTCAGAGCGTGGAGGTGTCTCATCGTGGAGGTCTACGAGGTCCTTACCGTTGCCCTAGTCGTCGTCTTGGCGGCAGCGACCACGGCGGCGATCTACTACGGACTACTCGGGATGATCGGCCAGTTCTTCATCGTCCGATGCGAATCTTGCGGTCATGCCGCGAGCTCGTCGTCGAACCAACCACTGGCTTCGTGCGCCCGCTGTCGCCATCCCGTCCTTCTGCACCCACTTCGGTCGCTCCCCCTTCGACGGCGCGGCTCCGCACAATGAGCCGCCGCCCATTCAGCCTCGATCGTCCTGGGGCGGCGCAGGCAACTGGATGGCGAGCCGGCTCAACTCGTCGAGATGAGCGGCGGTCAGCAACTCGAGACAGTGCGCCCCCGCATCGGTGAGTTGCAAACGGACCACACGGTGATCCTGGCCGTCGCGCGTCCGGTCAACCAGCCCAGCCGCTTCGGCCCGTTCGATCAATCCGCCAGCGCTGTGGTGCTTCAGCAGGAGATACTCGGCGACCTCGCCGATCGTCGGGCCACGGCGGTCGGCGTGTCCGCGGATGGCCAGCAGCAACTGGTGCTGCATGGGAGTCAGTCCCGCTGACTGCGCTTGTTCAGCACTCCACCGCTCGAAGCGGCGTAAGTCCGTCCGCAGCATCAGCAGTCGTGCATAGACCTCGTCGGGTAGTCCCACAGTTCTCACGATAAGCCGCGCGATGACCTCGGTTTCATTCATCGCGCTCGCGTCGGACCCAGGCCGGTCCTTCCAGTGCGTTGGCGGACAGCCACAGAACCAGTACGCGTCGAGGACGCTGCCGCCGACTTCTACACCCATCAGTTGAAACTGATAAGTTAACCCTGATGACTTCGTCCGGCCCGGCAGAATCCGATCGCGAGCGCGCCGCGCGTGCGTTGTTCGTGTCCATGGGCCTACTGCGACGGCGACTTCGGGCGTCGGGTTCGCCAGCCGAACTGACCTTTCCCGAGGTTTCCGCGCTCGCACGGCTGGAACGTGGCGGACCTGCGACATCGGCCGAACTGGCCCGCGCTGAACAGATCAGCCCCCAGTCGATGGGCGCCACCCTCGCCGGGCTCGAGGCCCGCGGACTCGTCACGCGCAGCGCCGATCCCGCCGACGGACGCCGCGTCGTCATGTCCGTCACCGACGCCGGCCTCCATCTCGTCAACAAGCGGCGGGGTGTGCGCGTCGAGCAAATCGCCACTGCCCTCGAGGGATTCACGAAGAGCGAGGTGCAGCGGATTCTGGCCACCACACCGCTGATCGAGCGATTGGCCGACACCCTCTAGATGACTCAGGTCTCGACGCCACCGAAAGCAGCCACCGGCGACCGCTACAAATGGGTGGTCCTGACCAACACCACCGCCGCGGTATTCATGTCGGCGCTGGACGGTTCGATCGTCATCATCTCGCTGCCCGCGATCTTCCGCGGCATCCACCTCGATCCGCTGGCACCGTCGAACATCGGCTACCTGCTCTGGATGATCATGGGCTACCGGTTGGTGCAGTCCGTGCTCGTCGTGTCGCTCGGTCGGTTCGGCGACATGTTCGGCCGGGTCCGGGTCTACAACTCCGGCTTCACGGTCTTCACATTCGCGTCGATCATGTTGTCGTTCGATCCGTTCAGCGGTGGCCAGGCCGCCCTGTGGCTGATCGGGTGGCGGGTGCTGCAGGCCACCGGCGGCTCGATGCTCACCGCGAACTCGGCGGCCATCCTCACCGACGCGTTTCCGGCTGAACGACGCGGTTTCGCGTTGGGCTTCAACCAGGTTGCCGCGCTCGCCGGCCAGTTCATCGGGCTGGTGGCGGGCGGACTCCTCGCGGCGTGGGACTGGCGTGCCGTGTTCTGGGTTAACGTGCCCGTCGGGATCTTCGGGACGATATGGGCGTACCGCAAGTTGCGCGAGCCCGCAGGCGCACGTCACTCCGGGCGGATCGACTGGTGGGGCAACGCGACGTTCGCCATCGGCCTCAGCGCGATCTTGGTGGCGATCACCATGGGTCTGCAGCCGCACGGCGGCCATCCCACCGGATGGAACAACCCGGTCGTCCACATCGTGCTGGCCGTTGGGGTGCTGCTGCTGATTGCGTTCCTCGTCGTCGAATCCAGGGTGGCCGACCCGATGGTGCAGCTGGCGATGTTCCGCAACAGGGCGTTCGCGGCGGGCAATGCCGCCACGCTGGCCTCGTCGCTGGCCCAGGGCGGGTTGCAGTTCATGCTCATCATCTGGCTGCAGGGCATCTGGCTGCCGTTGCATGGCTACGACTACGAAGACACTCCCCTGTGGGCGGGCATCTTCCTTTTGCCGCTGACGGCAGGCTTCCTGGTGTCTGGACCGGTCGCGGGCACACTGTCCGACCGCTTCGGCTCGCGCGGGCTCGCGACCGCGGGGATGACGTTGTTCGGATTGACGTTCATCGGCCTGATGATGCTGCCCATCGACTTTCCCTATTGGGCATTCGCACTGTTGATCACGGCCAATGGCATTGGCAGCGGCATGTTCTCCGCGCCGAACACGTCGTCGATCATGAGCAGCGTTCCCGCCGAGCAGCGTGGTGTCGCATCGGGTATGCGCGCGACGTTCCAGAACTCGGGCACGGCCTTGTCCATCGGGGTGTTCTTCTCGCTGATGGTCGTCGGCCTCTCCACCCGGCTGCCCGAAGCAATGTCGGGCGGTTTGATCCAACAGGGCATTCCGCCCGACGTCGCCCATCAGGTCGGTGCGCTACCTCCGGTATCCACCCTGTTCTCGGCCGTGCTCGGCGTGAACCCGCTTGAGCACCTCTTGGCACCCACGGGTGCGCTGGCGGCGCTGCCCGAGGCGAATCAGCAGACGATCATCGGCCGCGAGTTCTTTCCCCATCTGATCGCGGCGCCGTTCGAGCACGGGCTGGCGGTTGTGTTCATTGCCTCGGCCATTCTGGCCGGGCTGGCGGCGCTCGCATCGCTGATGCGGGGCCCGCGGCACTAGTCGCGCCGCGGCTTGACCAACCTGAACGTGTCGACCGGCTCGATGGCGCCGTAGCCGCCCTTCACCGCGTAGTAGGTGGCCTCGATCGACGTCTGAGCGCCCGGCCCGCTACCCGGATCCACCGAGAAGGCCACGAAGCCATAGGGATTCACCGGATCGCGGAAGGCTGACCACGGCGCAGCCTCGGTGACGTAGATCGGCGTGCGCTGGCCGGTGGCCGGGTCCACGCCCCCAATGCCGGTCAGCACGCGGCAACGAAGATCTCCGAACAGCACACCATTCGTCGGGACCGACGTCCCACCGCCCCCGATCACGAGGTGCACGGTGCCCTTCGTGGTGTCGATCCCTCCTGGCGTGGTGTCGACCGGGATCGGCGTCATCGTGTCGGTCGGCTGCGCTCCTCTGATCGGATGGGAGCGCTCATAGTGGTGCTCGTGGCCGCAGACCACGAGGTCCACGCCGTAGCGGTCGAACAGTGGCAGCCACTCCTCGCGGATGGCAAGGTCGGCGCCGTTGGCCTTGGCCGCCGTGGAGATCGCCGTCTGGTGCATGCAGACCACGATCCAGTCGATCGCGGTGTTCTGTTGGGCCGCAGCCAGTTCGGATTCAAGGAAGCGGCGTTGCACTCCCCCGGAATAGCCCCGCACGTAGGAGTTTCCGGCGTCCTGATAGCAGATGTCGTCGTTGTTCAGGCTTATCACCCGCATGGCGCCAACGGTGAACGCGTACCAGAGCCCGCGCAATTCGGGGTCCGAGTTCGACTCGGGCAGCGCGAAGTACGCCTGATAGGCGCCGTAACCGACTGGCCCGTTGCCGAGTTCGTTCTCGTGATTGCCCGCAGCTGGCATCCACGGTCGGTGGCGTGCCGATCGACTGTTGTTGTCGAACCAGTCCGACCACGCCCGGATCCGGTCCGCGGCCAGGTTGGCGTAGCAGAGATCGCCGTTGACCAGGTTGAACAGCGGCGCGATGCGTTCGACGCCGGTGGTGACGTCACCCGCCGCAGGCGACCCACGGTGGTCGCTGGTGAACGACGTCGGGCCCTGCGGCGTGTTCAACGTCGGCGTCGATTGATCCCCGAAACTGGTGAAGGTAAAGGCCGCACGCCCCCGCGGCGCCGTGCGGAAGGTCCCCAATTCTGGCGCCGCGCCGTCGTGGACGGCTGCATACACGTAGTCGGTATTGGGCGTCAGCCCCGCAAGGCGCGTGTGGTTGATCCGAATCTCGCTGCCCGACTTCGCATCACGGTAGGTGCGGGTCTGAGCCGGTACTGTCTTGCCGAAGCCGCCGTCCGGGGTGCCCAACAGCACGCGCGGATTGCTGATCGCCTCGGCGGTGTGCCACGAAGCGACGACTTCGGTCGCCGCGTCGGCACCGAATTGAAGGTGCAGACCGCCTACTCGAGGCGCGCCCCCGCGGTCGGTCCTGGTCCACGCATCGACGTCCGATGGTCCCGGCGATCGGGTCAATGCCACGCCACCCGCGCCGAGTGCAGCGCCACCGACTGCGGCCGCGAGGCCCGCGCCGATGGCGACACGACGCGAGACGGTGCGGCCGGTGGTGTCGTCACCTTCTGATTCGTCCACGCCTCGTTCGTACCGTCGGCGGGCGAACAGCGGATGAACACGGCCATTGACGATCCATCGCCGGTCTATTAACTTGTTGGTTGACAAGTTAGTGACCAGACAGGGAGTGGACCGCATGATCGACGACGACCTCCGGCAGCGCCGCCTCGCGGTGATCCGCGAGCACATGGACACCGAAGTCACCCATGAATTCGACCGCACGCTCGCGACGTTCAACGGCCATCCCCACTACGAGATCATGGCGACCGGGCAGGTCTACGACGGCGACGACGCAGTGATGACCTACTACCGCACCACTCGCACGGCGTTCCCGGATCAGCGCCACGACAACTCCAGGTTTCACGTCACCGATGACGCAGTGATTGTCGAATTCGACCTACTGGGAACCAATCTCGGCGAGTTCTACGGCCTGCCGCCGACCGGCAAGTCGTTTCGGGTCCCGATCATCGCGGTGTTCTTCTTCGACGGCGACCGCGTCGTCAACGAACGGATCTACTTCGACTCAGCCAGCCTGGTGACCCAAATCGGTCGTGGCGAACTGCTCGCGCTCGTCGGCCAACTCGATTCGTGAGCGAACACCGGCGCACCCAGGAGGAGCGCCGCACCGAGGCCGAGCAGCGCCTACTCGCGGCCGCTGCGGAGCTCATCGCGGAGGCAGGGCCGTCCGGGGTCACGCTCGCCGCCATCGGCGAGCGCGCGGGCTACAGCCGAGGTTTGGCCACGCACCACTTCGGGTCCAAGGGCGCCATGATGCAGCGGCTCGTCGACTCCGTGACGACCGAGTTTCGCGAGCAAGTGTTCCTCGAGAGCACGTCGGACACCGTGCTCGACCAAGCGCTGGGCCTGGTGCGGGCCTACTTTCACGAGCTCGCGCAGGCCCGGCCCGCGAACCGCGCACGCCTGGTGCTGTGGGCCGACGCGGTGGCCACGGGCGCGCCCGACGTGCGCAGCGCAATGCTCGCGTCGGATCGCGCGTTCCGGGAAGAACTCGCGAAACGCATTCAACGTGGGCACGCCACGGGCGAGTTCGCGCTATCGTCCGACGCCGGAGCGGCCGCGACGGTGATCATCGGAATGTTGCGCGGAGTCGCTCTGCAGTCAATGCTCGACGACGAGCTTGATCTCGACGCATGCCGCATCGAGATCGAGGACGTCCTGACGAAGAGGATTCAGCCGTGAAGGTCCACCACCTCAACTGCGGCACCATGAATTTCCCCGGGGCGCCGGCGGTGTGCCACGTGCTCTTGGTCGAGACCGACAACGGACTCGTGCTGGTCGATTCGGGGTACGGGCTGGAGGACTGCGCCGATCCGTCGCGCATCGGCCCGAGCCGGCATGTGCTGAACCCGATATTCGACGTGGAGGAGACCGCCGCCCACCAGGTCGAGCGGCTCGGCTTCCATCGCGACGACGTCCGCCACGTCATCACCACGCACTTCGACATCGACCACATCGGCGGACTCTCCGACTTCCCCGACGCTCAGGTGCACGTGACCGCCGCCGAGGTGCTCGGCGCGACGAGGCCGCCCACCCGATCGGAGCGGTTCCGCTTTCAGCCGAGACAGTGGGCGCATGGCCCAAAACTCGTCGAACACCAGCCCGATGGCGAACAGTGGCGGGGCTTCGCAGCCGCAAAGGAGCTCGACGCGATCGCGCCGGGGATCGTCCTCGTGTCGCTGCCCGGCCACACTCGCGGGCACGCGTGCATCGCGGTCGATGCCGGTCACCGTTGGGTGCTGCATTGTGGGGATGCCTTCTACTACCGCGGCACCGTGGATGGGCACACGCCCGTCCCGCTGGCCATCAAGCTGCCCGAAATGATGGTTGCATTCGACCGGAAGCGTGTGCGCGACAACCATTCCCGGCTCGCTGAGCTCTACGCACGCAAGGAACCGGACCTGTTGATCGTGTCAGCACACGACCCCACGCTGTTGGCCGACGCGGTAGCCACCAGCCAGCCCTGAAGCATCGCATGCGAGTGGATCGCGAGTTCGTCTTTGCCGCCGTCGCCGACGAGCGCCGTCGGCTGGCGACCTTGCTGGAGTCCCTGGACGAAACTCAGTTGGCGACTCCGAGCCTGTGCGCGGGGTGGGACGTCAAGACGGTGTTCGCACATCTGGTCAGCGACTTCACCGATGGCTTCTGGGGATTTCAGCGGGCAGCGATTCGCCGCGGCAGTGTGCATCGCGGGATCGACGACCTTGCCCGACGGCGCGCTGAACAGCCCGCCACCGACATCGCGCGAACCCTGCGCGAGCACGCCGACCATCGGTTGAGTCCTCCGGTCACCGGGTCGCGCTCCGGGCTGACCGACGTGCTGGCGCACGGTGGCGACATCCGCATCCCCCTTGGCCTGCCGTTCGACCCCGACCCCCAGCTCGTTGCGCTGACACTCGACTTCCTGACGGGCCCCAGCCCATTCGGCTTCGTGCCAAGGTCACGGCTGCATGGGATAACCCTGCACGCCAACGACATTGATCGAACGTGGGGACGTCGTCCGGAGGTTCACGGATCGGCGGCCGCATTGATGATGACGGTGTTGGGGCGGGATGCCCTCGTCCACCAGCTGGACGGGCCGGGTTTGCCCATCCTGCGGCGGCGACTGGCTGGATGAGATAGCAACTTCTGTCGCTTTACGCATCGGCGTTCAACGTATGGTGATCGTTGGTGCCGCGACCACAGGATCCGCTAATTCGTTGACAGTGCCCAAACGTGGCCATACATTCTTGACATCTCTGTTCACTCGAGGAAACGTGCACGTAGGGAGTTCATCGTGGCCGTAGGTACCGCATTGCCCAGCGTCTTCGACGCAGGACTGCCGACACTGCGCTACGACCACACCGAGAGTCCGGCCGAGGTCTATCCGCGGATTCGGCTTGCGCAGCGGGACTCCCCCATCGCCATCGGCCCACTCGGACCCGAGATCCTCGGCTACGAACTGACCCGTGCCGTGCTGCGAGATACTCGGTTCGGCATCCCGCCGGGGCTTCATCTGACGGCCCAGGGCGTCAGCGCCGGACCGCTGTGGGACAAGGTGGTCACCTCCTTGCTTTGCGTGGAAGGTGAAGCGCACCAACGACTTCGGAGCCTTGTCTCCAAGGCCTTCACTCCGCGGGCGACCGCGCGATTGGAGGACACGATGGAAACCGTGTTCAACGGACTCGTCGACCGAGTCGCCGACGTCGGACACTGCGACTTCGTCACCGACGTCGCGCTGTTGTACCCCGTTCCGATCATCTGCGCGCTCCTGGGCGCGCCGAGCGAAGACTGGCAACAGTTCTCGCTGTGGGCGGGCGACATCTTCAAGGCCTTCGGCTTCAATCCTCAGCTCGTCGACGAAGTCGACGACATCATGCGAGCGTGGTCCGAACTCGACGACTATGTCGACGACATGGTCGCTCAGCGTCGGAACCAGCTCACCGACGACCTCCTCTCGGACCTCATCCGCGCCGAGGACGACGGCGATCGGCTCGACTCCGACGAGCTACGCATGCTGGCAGCGAGCCTGCTGATGGCGGGCACGGATACCACCCGCAACCAACTGGCCGCATCGGTGGACGTCCTGTGCGATCACCCTGAGCAGTGGACGAAATTGCACAACCATCCAGAACTCGCCATGGCCGCGGTCGAGGAGACCATGCGGCATTCGCCAGCGGTCTGCGCCGCACCTCGCATGGTGTTCGAGGACATCGAATTCGGCGGATTTACCTTTCCCGCAGGAACGTTCGTGTACGTGAACACGTTCGCCGCAAATCGCGATCCGATCATCTACGCGGATGCGGACCGCTTCGACATCACCCGTGAGGCGCCACCCGCCATCCTGACCTTCGGCGGCGGTGTGCACTACTGCCTTGGCGCCAACCTTGCCAGGCGCGAACTCGCCGAAGCGCTGAAGATCCTCACTCAGCGGATTCCCTCGGCACCGCGCCGCACCGGACCTGCTCCATGGAAGCCGATTCTCGGCATGACCGGGCCAATGAGCCTGCCCATCGAGTTCAGCGTTCGATCACGTGCGTAGCCACGGATGGTCCGGCAATGCACCAAAGTCGGACGAGGAAGCCGTCCGTAGGATTCTGGACGCGGCGGACCATCTCGTCGCCGAACGAGGTGCCGCGCTACGACTGACCGACGTCGCCAGCCATCTCGGGGTCACGCGGCAAACGATCTATCGCTACTTCCGTGGCTCCGAAGAGCTACTCGTCGCGAGCAGAATGCGCTCCGCCGACGGGTTCATCGATCGGCTGGCCGCCCACATGAGCGGTTACACGGAGCCAGCCGCGGCATTGATCGAAAGCGTGGCCTACGCGGCCGAAGTCCTCGGTGGGGACCGCCAATTCGAGGACATGCTCAACGCCCCGGGCGAGGGCTTCGCATCGTTGGCCTCCCCTACGGCACTGGCATTTGGCCGATCAGTCCTGCACCGATTCGATGTTGACTGGGAGCGCGAAGGGTTCGACGACGCGGCGCTCTCCGAGCTCGCGGAATTGAGTCTGCGCACGCTGCATTCGATTCTCATCGACCCGGGGCAGCCCCCGCGGGATGGCCCAGCGCTGCGGCGCTTCGTGGCGCGCTGGTTGGGCCCCGCGATCTTGTATCCCCGGGTGGTTCGTGCGATGGAGTCGTTGCAGCCGTAGCTGACGCAGAATGGGGGCATCGTGTACACAGGCAAGCCGTCGCTCCGTCACGCGATCGTCGCGCTTGGCGCAAAGGGCTTGGGAACGTTGTTGACGCCCGTCGGAGGCGTGCTCGCCTTCGTCCCGTTGAAGATTCCCTTATTGACAGATGGCGTTCCGCCGTTCTTCCTCAAGCACGGACTGGTGCTGACGGACGTCGATTCCGACGGGCTGCCAGTCCGGGTCTTCACACCCCCCGAACCCAGCGGCAAGGTCGTCGTCGCCGTCCACGGCGGGTCATACGCCGGCGCAGCGACCATCTTTCATTGGTGGACCTATACCGACATGGCTCGCCAAACGGGCGCGACGGTCGTCGTACCCGACTACGCGCTCACTCCCGTCGGCAGCGCCGACACCGAGGTGCCGCGGATCGCCGACTTCATCTCCGACGTGATCGGCGAGCACGGCGATCAAAACGTCAGCGTCCTCGGCGATTCGGCGGGCGGCGGGTTGGCGCTACTCGCGGTCCAAGAGCTCGTCCGAAGGGGTTCGACGACGCCCAGTCGGCTCGTGCTGCTGGCACCATGGCTCGACGTGTCGATGAGCGACGCCCGCCTTGCGGAGGTCGACGACCCGCTGCTCGACGTCGCACACAGCGTGAGGTACGGCAAGTCCTGGGCAGGCAACTTGGACACGCGAGACCCGTTGGTAAGCCCGTTGTTCGGTTCGCTCGAGGGCTTACCGCCGACCTCCGTCTACAGTTCCTCCCGCGACCTGCTCACCATCGATGCGCTGCGCCTGCAGGATCGCGTGCGCGCCGAAGGAATTCCGCACATCGGCTTCCGGATGCGACAAGGACTGCTCCACGACTACCCGATATACGCACCGCTGCCCGACGCGCGAGCCGAGCGTCCGAACCTCTACGGCGACTTGAACCTGCTGGACTAGGCGATCGCGCCTGCCTCCTTGAGCGCTTCGATGCGGTCCCAGTCCATGCCGAGCTCCATCAACACCAACTCGGTGTGCTCGGAAGCTTGTGGCGCACGGGTGGTTTCGAGCGGTTCGTGGTTGAACTGGACGGGGCCGCGCACGACCTTGAACGGCGCTCCCCCGTCGTTCGCCTCGACCTCGACAATCATGTCGTTGGCGATGGCCTGCTCGTCGGAGGCCAGGTCGATGAGGCTCTGGAACGGCGCCCACTGGCCCCTCATCGTCTTGAGGTGCTGGCGCCAGTAGTCGAATGGCTTGCTGCGGATCGAGTCCGCGATCATTTCCGCGGCAGCTGCGGCGTTCGTAATCAGTGGCATCACGTCCGAGAACCGCGGGTCGTCGGCCAACTCGGGCAAGCCAAGGTGCTCGAAGGCGTCGCGGATGTACCCGGTCGGGCTGACGATGCACAGGTTGATGGTGCCGCCATCGGAGGTCAGATAGTTTCCGAGGAACGGATTCACCGTCGGACCAACCGAATTCGGCATCGGTGACCGCATCGTCTCTCCGGTCTCCATGCCCTGCGTCACGCTGGCTCCGGCCGCCCACCATGCGGTACTCAACAGCGACACGTCCAATTCGACGGCCTCGCCGGTGCGTTCGCGATGAAACAGCGCCGCGGAGATTCCGCCCGCGATGTTCATTCCGCCGATCGAATCGCCAAAAGCCGGGATCCCTTGGGACAGTGCGCCGCCGAGCTCCTCGGGGGTCAACGCGTGGCCGACGCCGCTGCGCGTCCAGAAGGCGGTGCCGTCGAATCCGCCGGACAGCCGCTCCGGACCCTTGTCGCCGTACGCGCTGCCGCGGGCGTAGATGATGTTCGGGTTGACCGCGCGGATGTGCTCCAGGTCGAACTTGTTCTTCTGGCGGGCCTGGGGCATGTAGTTGGTCAGGAAGACATCGGAGGTCTTGGCGAGTTCGTAGAGCACCTCCTGTCCATCGGCGGTCGATACGTCGATGCCGACGCTGCGCTTTCCGCGGTTGGGGTGCTCGATCAGCGGGTGCCGGTTGGGGTCGAGCGCCAGTCCGCCCATGTTGATGAAGCCGCGTTGAGTGTCTCCGCGCACCGGGTGCTCGATCTTGAGGACGTCAGCGCCCCAGTCGGCCAGGATCGCCCCCGCGGCAGGCACGAACGTGAACTGGGCCATCTCCAGGACGCGCACGCCCTCCATCACCTTGATCAACACAACCCCTTACGGTAACGATGTCGGTATTACGGTTACCACCATATTAGTAACGCGGTCGGGTCGGCTGAGTCCGGTCAGGACACGGGTGCAAGCGCGACGACCGGAATGATCCGGGTCGTCTTCCGCTCGTAGTCGCCGAATCCTGGATAGCGCCGGACCTGCTCGGCGTACTTCTCGTCGCGCTCCGCGCCCGTCAGTTCGGTGGCGACGGCGTCGAACGTGTCGTCACCGACCTCGATGCGGATCTCGGGGTTGGCAATCGCGTTGTGGTACCAGGCCGGATTGGTGTCGGCACCCGCCTTCGACGCGAAGATCAGGTATCGGTCACCGTCGGCGAGGTACATCATGATGTTGGTCCGGGGCTGGCCGCTCTTGGCGCCCACCGTGTGCAGGATCAGCAGCGGCGCCCCGTCGAACTGGCCGCCGACCCGTCCGTGATTCGCCCGGAACTCCGCGATGTTCTTGGCGTTGAAGTCGTTACCGTCGCTCATCGTCAGTGAGTTCCCACTCGTGGCCGCGCTGAATCCAAGGCCGCCCCGATGTCCCCCCACGTCTGGTGGACGATGTCCGCCACGGACGGCAGATCGATGATCCGGGACGACACCTGACCGGTGTTGGCCACGCTGGCGTCGAGATCTCCGTCGAAGTAGAGCTCGGTGATGCGGCCCAGCAGTTGGGCGCCGGGCTCATGAGCGGCGACCCGCGCCGCCAGACCCGTGCGCAGCACGCGCATGGTCGGGTTGCCGGGGATGTCGAGCATCACCGTGCCCGCATCGTCGGCCGACACGATGGCGTTCTTGAAGTTCGCGTGCACGGCCGCCTCCTGGCTGGCCAGCATCCGCGTGCCCATCTGAACGCCTTCGGCGCCCAGCACGACGGCGGCCGCGGCGGAGCGGGCGTCACACACCCCGCCCGCGGCGATGATCGGAAGGTCGATGTGTTCGGCGACCAGCGGCAGCAGCACCATCGTCGACGCGCCGAGCAGCGCCTTGAACCCACCGCCTTCCACGCCTTCGACCACCAGCGCGTCGACTCCGGCGTCGGCGGCCTTCTGGGCGCCCTTCAACGATCCGACGACGTGCACGACCGTCATGCCCGCATCGTGCAGCCGTGCGGTGAACAACGCCGGATCGCCCGCCGAGGTGAAGACGTGGCGCACACCTGCACCGGCCAGGACGTCGACGATCGACGGGTCCCTCTTCCAACCTTGGATCATCAGATTGGCCGCGACGGGCCGGTCGGTCAGCTCGCACACCCGGAGTAGGTCAGCGCGACCTTCCGGGGTCAGGGTTTCGATCATCCCCAGCCCGCCGGCCTCGGAGACCGCGGCGGCCAACGAGGCCCGGGCGATGTACGTCATCGGGGCTTGGACGACGGGGTACTCAACGCCCAGCAGGGCTTGGATGCGGTTCACCACGATCCCATTGTTCGCACGTGGTGATCGTCGGCCTGCGGCTACCCCGGCATGATGGCCGCGAACAACTCGGCCATCTCGTCGGCGGGTCCGGCGGGCACGGTGTAACCCGTCTCGTCGCGAATGACATCGAGGTTCGCCGCGACGTCCTCGGGCGACAGCGCCGGATTGAAGTAGCCACGCGTGCGGCCGATGAAGAACCGCGAAACCTGGCCGGCGCCAACGGTGTAGATCTCGCCGGTGACCGGACAGTCGGCGTGCGCGAGGAACGCCACGACGGGTGCGACCAGAGCGGGGTCGATCTTGGCGAAGAAGGGCTGCATCAGTTCCTGCGCGTAGGCCAGCGCTTCGGCGTCGGCCAGTTCGGCGACACTGGCCATCGACCGCTCGAGCATGCGCGTGTTGGCGATCGGCGCGACGGCGTTGACCTTGATGCCGAGTTCGGCGCCCTCGGCGGCCAGTACCCGGGTGAAGCCGATGAGCCCGGTCTTCGCGGAGCCGTAGTTGCTCATGCGCGGGGAGCCGAGGATGCCCGCAGCCGACGTGGTGTTGACGATGCGCCCGTAGCCGCGTGCCCGCATCACCTTCCACGCAGGACGGGTCACGAAGAACGCACCCTTGAGGTGCACGTCGATGAGCGGCTCGAAACGGTCGGCCGTCATGTCGTCGAAGGCGGCGTCATCGACGAAGCCCGCATTGTTGACGACGATGTCGACCCGCCCCCACGCGTCCAAGGCGGCCTGCACGATGGCCGCACCACCGTGTTCGGTGGCGACGCTGTCGGCGTTGGCGATCGCTTCGCCACCCTTGGCGCGGATCTCGGCGGCCATGGATTCGGCTGCACTGCGGTCGGTTCCGTCGCCGGTGACCGACGAGCCGACGTCGTTGACGACGATGCGCGCCCCTCGTTCGGCTAGCAGCAGCGCATGCTCGCGGCCCAGCCCGCGGCCTGCTCCGGTGACGATCGCGACGTGGTCGTCAAAGCGGAGATCCGTCATGTCAGGGCAACACGATCCGCAGCCGCTCCCAGCCGCGCACGGTCGACGTCGGCGCCATTTCGGCTGTGTCGTAGTCGATTCCCCACTCCGGCCAGCGGTTGAGCAGCTCATCGACCGCCACCCGGCCCTCGAGCCGCGCGAGGTTGGCGCCGAGGCAGAAGTGCAGGCCCTTGCCGAACGTGAGGTGGCTTCCGTGTTTGCGGTTGATGTCGAACGTGTCGGGGTCGTCGTAGCGACGCGGGTCACGGTTTGCGGCGCCGAAGAGCAGGAGCACCGCGCTGCCCGCGGGCACCGTGGTGCCGTACATCTCGAAGTCCCGCAACGCATACCGCGCGACGTGCGGGCCGGTGGGCTGGTAACGCAACGTCTCGTCGACGACGCGGTTCAGCAGCGAGCGATCCCCATAAACCTGGGCGCGTTGGTCCGGGTGCTCGGCGAGCACCTTGGCCAGCCATCCGATCAGCCGTCCGGTGGTTTCGTTGCCTGCGCCCGCGACCACCTGCGTGTAGTGCAGCACCTCCTTGCGGTGCAGCTTGCGGGTGACGCCGTCCTCGTCTTCGAATTCGACGTTGAGCAACGCCGTCATCAGGTCGTCGGAGGGATTCTTCGAGCGCCATTCGACGTAGTCGGCGTAGATCCGCCCGTCGGCGATCTTGTCGGCGTTGGACACCTTCATGGGTGCGCCGGGTTTGGTGCGAAGATTCGCATCGTTGGCGTCGCGGACCATGACCTGTTCGGACTCGGGGATGCCGAGCAGCATGCCGATGACGCGCATCGGCATCATCGACGCGAGTTCGGAGATGATGTCGAACCCCTCGGAACCGACATGCGGGTCAAGGCAATTCACGCAGAACGCCCTGATCTGGTCTTCGATCTCGGCCATCCGGCGCGGCGTGAACACCCGGCCCATCAGCCCGCGCAGCATGGTGTGCACGGGTGGGTCCTCGAACATCATCACGCCCTTGGGCATGTCGAATTCGGAGTTGACGAGTTCGAGGATGTCGCTACGGGAGTTGGAGAACGTCTCCCAGTCCGACAGCGCCTTTTCGACGTCGCTGTGCCGCGAGATGGCCCAGAAGCGGTACTTCTCGTTGTGATAGATCGGCGCTTCGTCGCGCAGCCTTGCGTAGGTCGGCCACGGGTCGGAGGAGATGTCGAGGTCGTACGGGTCGTAGTAGAGGTCCGTTTCACTGGCGGTGGTCATGTTCCCTCTACTTCAGGAGGCTGCCGGCGTCGACGGGCAGTGTGACGCCGGTGATGTAGCGGGCTTCGTCGGAGGCGAGGAACAGCACGGCGTTACTGATGTCGACCGGCTCGACCCACGGGATCGGCAGGAAGTGGAACGACTGGCAGATCGGCGCCAGGTCGTCCGGACCCGGGTTCTCGAGGTCCGGTCGGAACAGTTTGTAGGTGGGCTCGTTCATCAGCAACGGAGTGTTGACGTGCGTGGGGTGCACCGAGTTGACGCGGATGTTCTGCGCACCGAGTTCCACCGCGAACGTCCGCATCAGGCCGACGACGCCGTGTTTGGCCGCGATGTAGTGACCGACATGGGGATAAGCCTTGGTGCCACCCACCGAACTGGTGATGATGACCGACCCGCCACGGCCGCCGGCGAGCAGGTGCGGCACCCCGGCCTTCACGGTCTTCCAGACTCCGCCGAGGTTGACGTCGATGGTCTCGTTCCAGATGTCTTCGCGCATCTTGTGCAGCTTGACGCCGGTGGTGCCGATACCGGCATTCGCCACGACGACGTCCAGGCGGCCGAGTTGCTCCACGCCGTTGTCCAGGGCGGCCTTCATCGCGTCGTACTCCCGAACGTCGACGATCTCGGTGACGACCCGGCGATCGAGGTTCTTGATCATGTCGGCGGTTTCGGCGAGGTCCTCGGGCGTGCTTGCCGGCGCCGTCGAATCCGCGAAGCCGCGGCAGATGTCGACGGCGATGATGTCGGCACCCTCTTGAGCCAATCGCACTGCGTGGCTGCGCCCCTGACCACGGGCCGCGCCCGTGACGAAGGCGACCTTGCCCTCCACCCGTCCCGCCATTGATGTCCTCGAATCGCCCGTGACCCGACGGTTGTTGAGCAGTCGCACAACACTCGGGATCGCCTATGTCTAGCAGCCGCAAAGTCGCGAGGTCAAGGATTTGGCAATCGTGTTCCCAAACATTTGGTTCGCGACCGCGGGCGTCGCACAACTTCCCTCGGGCTTGCAGGTGAGCGAGTACTTTGCTGTGGAGGTTTCCGACGAATGGGAGTGACGGCCGTGGCGGACCAATTGCGCGACATCCGAGACCTGATGGACGATACCGAGGCCTACCGTGACGAGCTCCATCGCCGGTGGACGGGGCTGCTGAGCTACCGCTACATCGGGCGGAACCACGACAGCATGAACATCGGCGAGGCGGACAACACCGTCCGCATCCGTCGCGACATGCGCAACGCGGCTGGCGGAATCATGGTGGCGCCATTGGCCATTTCCTCTCCAGAGGGCTGTCAGACCGACATGGTTGCGGTACCCAACCCGGTGATCTCCTCGGTTCAAATCATCGATCCCGGATTCGACGTCACCACCATCGAAGTCGTCGGCTCTGGGAACATCCACCAGGGTCGCACCATGGGCTACGGGCGCTGCCTCATCGTCGACGCGGACCACCCCGATCGGGTGATCGCCTTCATCGAGGGTCAGGGCGCGGTCATCGGAATTCCGCCCGAGGGGCTCGACAAGATGGACGTCTCTGGCACCGAACTCGTCATCGAGGACTCCCCCGACCTACCCCCGCTATGGGACGCGTTCGGGGCGAGCAAACGCGCCGACGGCCACTGGGTGTTACCCCAGCTCACGCTCGAGCTGGCCTCACCGGACGCGGCGCTCCACATCGGGCCGCAGCACGTGCTGCTCGAGACGGCCGCCACCGAGCTCGCGGCCGAATTGGCCGGAACCCCAATGCTTCAGGTGTCCAGTTGGCACGTGATGTTCATGGCGCGCGGAAAGGTCGGACCGTTCCGCGCCGAGGGCGCGGCCTACCACGGCGGCCAGGGCAAGGTCGGTGTGCGAGTGCTCATTCACGACGAGGGCAACGCAGACCGGCCCGTCACCACGTGCGCCGCGGTCTTCGACGTACTCCCCGGCCGCTGAACTCCGCCGAAATCCCGTTCCCTGTCGTTACCGCGTCGAGTTAGCGACCATGGCTTCGGTCTCGGCGCGCTCAAATCGCCGAATCGACCTTTGCTTGCAGGCGTTCCTGGTGCATGTGGTGAAGGAACCGGCCGATCGCGGCCACGACGGGCGCCGTGCGTACGCCATCGACCAGGTCGAAACCGTGCCCCGCGCCGGGCAATTCGACGTACCCCACCACCGACTCGGACACCGACCGCAATCGGTCGACGAATCCGCGCGCCTCCCCAACGGGGATGAGACCGTCATTGCTCCCGTGTACCACCAGGAAGGGTGGTGCGAACGAATGGACGCGTTCCATCGGCGACGCGGCGCGAAAGACCCCGGGATTGCGAGCCTGCGAACGCTTGACGACGACCCGCTCGAGGAATTCCATGAAGCGGTCGCGCTCCGGTGTGGACCGGTCGTGCCAGTCGTACAGGCCGTACACGCTGACGACGGCGTCCACCGACGTATCGGCGTCGGCGGGCAGCTCGCGTTGCCACCGCGGATCGTTGGCGGTAAGACCAGCCAAGGTAGCAATGTGGCCGCCTGCCGAACACCCAGCGACGGCAACGAAATCGGGGTCCCCGCCATATTGATGGACGTTCGCGCGTGCCCACGCAATCGCAGCCTTGACGTCGGTCATCTGGCGCGGCCAGCGGTGCCTGGGGCTGGACCGGTACTGAACCGACAGGCATACCCATCCATGCCGAGCGAGGTGGGCCATCAGCGTGTGGCCCTGCAACTCACGACGGCCGAACACCCACGCTCCGCCGGGTATGAATACGAGCACCGGGGCATCCTCGTTCAAGGTGTCCTTGCTTCGCCACACGTCGAGCAGCTGGCTCGGATGTGGGCCGTAGCGCACCGACGAGCGCTGTACGTACCGCCGCTGCCCGGAGGCCTTCCACAGCGGCGCCCGGTCCCGGTGCGAGGGCCATGGCTGGCTGAGCACGTCGGCGCCGACGATGCCGTCCAAGGCCGCCGTCAGCACGCTCGGCGTCAACGCCTGGTGAGCGGCCCGCTGCTCTGCGCTGCCGGGGCTCAACCGGGCCTGCACCACGCCTGCAGCGATGCTCGATACATAGCGTCGACCGCCAACGCCGAGTGCCGCAAAACTACCGAGTACTCCCAGATGACGTCCTATCAGGGGCACAGATGCAGACGCGCCACTCAGCGCGATGACGTAGTCCCCCGGTTTGGCCTCGGCCACCCAACGGGAGTACGAGCGCACCATACGGGCCGCTTGCGCGCGTTGCGATCCAAGCATCGCCGTAGCGTACGGCGCGCCAACCCGTGTTCAACGCGAATCGGCCTGCCGTAAGACATTTGAATGTCAACGCTGACAGTTTGCATGAACCGCTGCGCTCCGCGCGCCAAGCGTGTCGACTGGAGTTCGGGTCGAGGTGGACGGAGCAGCCACATGGAGCAGTTGAGCTGGACCGACGACATGATGCTGCGTGCCGAACGGCCCGAAACCCCGATGCAGATTCAGATGCTGCTCATTTACGACCAGTCGACCGCGCCGGAAGGCCGAGTCACCTTCAAGCGCATCCTCGAGGAAATCGACGCGCGACTGCACCTTGCCCCAACGTTCCGACGCCGGCTGACGGACTTACCCGGCGGGCTGCACATGCCGTACTGGGTCGACGATCCGGACTTCGACCTCGAGTACCACGTGCGTCACATCGCCCTGCCGCACCCCGGCGACTGGCGCCAATTGTGCATTCAGATCGCGCGCATCCACGGGCGTCAACTCGACCTCCGCCGTCCGCCGTGGGAGCTCACGGTGATCGAGGGGTTGAATGCCGTTCCCGGAGTGCCGAAGGGTTCGTTCGCGATATCGCTCAAGCTGCACCACTGCGTCGTCGACGGAATGGAGAGCGTCGAGTTGATGGCCGCCATGCACGACCTCGCCCCAGACGGTCCCCGACCCGCGCCGCCGGCACGCCCCTTCGAGCCCGGCGCACTACCGTCCACGTCGAACTTGGTTGCTCGTACCGCAACCAACATCGCGCTCTATCCGCTGCGGGCGAGCAAAGTGCTATTTCCCAATGCCCTCAATGCAATTCGTCACCTACCCTCGCTACCCGGAGCGCTGGCGTCTGGCGTGGCCGCCACACTGGCGCCAGGAAGCGGCTCACTGTTCGCGCCGGCCACCCGATTCAACGGATCGGCCACTCCACACCGGGTCTTCGAAGCTCGCTTCCACGACCTCGCTGACTTCAAACGCATCAAGGCTTGCGTGCCCGGCGCCACGATCAACGACGTGACCCTCGCCTACGTCGGCGGGACGCTTCGCCACTACCTTCAGGGACACGACGAACTGCCCGATGAGAGCCTCATGGCGGCCTGCCCGGCTTCCATCCGGTCCACTGACGAACGCGGCGCGGGCGGCAACCGACTCTTCGGCAGGTTGCACCCTCTGGGTACCTCGATCGCCGACCCAGTGGAACGGCTGGCGGCAATCGTCGCGGAGACGTCGGTCTTCCGGGAAGGCGTTGACACACCGGGCAACTCCCGATTGATGGAACTCGTGGGCTTGGTGCCCACCACATTGCTCGGGCTGACCGTCAAGGCTGCCAGCGCAATGCCGTTCTCCGCTCCCACCATCGCGAGCACCACGGTGAGCAACGTGCCCGGCCCCACCGAACCGATCTACTTCGCGGGTGCCCGCCTCCACCACGTCACGGGCCTGGGCCCGCTGATCGGCGGCATGAATCTGTTCCACGTCGTGGCCAGCTACAACGGGACCATCTCCATCGGTGCCACCGCCGACCGCAGCGCGCTACCCGACCCCGCCAACTACGCCGCCTGTATGCAGACGGCGTTCGATGAGCTGCTCAATGCCACCCGATGACGCGATTTGTCACACCCGCACCTTGCCCCGAGCGGTGACGATGGGCAACTCGGCAACGGATCGCACTCCGCTGGGCGAGGCGACCACTGCCGTGACGGCGTTGATGGCGGGCATCGCCGTCGTCGTGCCAATGTCGAAGTCCATGAAGTCGTCGGGTCGGAAGGACAGTTTCAGCCTCACGTTCGGATCGCCCTTCACGTCAATCCTGTACCCGTTGAGCAACTTCCACTCGGGCTCCTGCGGCGCCCCGAAGATGCTGCCGAGTGTCCAGATCGTCCGCATCTCGACGATCGGAGTGCCATTACTCCGGCCTGTCCAGGTCGCATCGGTGCCACAGACCGTCCCCCCGTCGATCCGCATGAAGCCGAGATCGCGGTCGTCCAGGGCGACAGCACATTTCACGACGAGGTCGTAATCGTCCACTTCCAGACCGATTCCACGGGCCAGACTGTCGAGCGCCTCACGGTAATCAGGCTCGGCCTCCGACAGAATCTCGCGGAGCCGGCCGGTGTCCGGAGGACCACCGAATCCGTAGCCCTCCCACATTTGCGCGCTCGCGTATCCCACGCAGTCGAGCGACTCGGTGACCCGAATGGATTGGACGTCGCGGCACATCGCGGTGGAGGCGAGGGCGAGACTGGGGACGTACATCGGGTTCATGCCCGTCCCAACCAACGTCACGCCACCTGCGAGTGCGGCCGCTTGCAGCCGCGCACCGGCGTCGTCCGGGTAGTGCGCTCCGCTGACAAGGCGCGCCGTCGTCACGACGTTGATACCCGCTCGCAGAATGCGTTCGAGGAGTTCGACCTCGGGCCAGTGGGGCATGTACACCACGCAATCGGGCCGCAGCGCGATGAGTGCGTCGTCGTCGTCGGTCGCGATGACCCCGGTAGCGGGGCGCCCTGCCAGGGCGCCCGCATCCTGGCCGACCTTTGCGGCTCCGTGGGCGAAGACGCCGACGAGTTCGAGCCGATCGTCGTCGAGGATGGCGCGGAGCGCCGACGCGCCCACGATTCCGGTGGTCCACTGCACGACACGCATGGGTGCCATCTCATACCTCCCAAACGACGTCGAGGCGGACAGGCGACCGCAAGAGCGTGCCCACGATGGCGGGCGGTTCGGCATCCGGATCGAGCCGAAGGCCCGGAAGACCGTCCAGCAGAGTCCGAACGAGCACCTCGGTCTCCATCTTCGCTAGGTGCTGACCGATGCAGAGGTGCGCACCGTGGCCGAACCCGACGTGGCCCTGCCGCTCTCGCGTGAGGTCGAATCGGTCGGGATCAGGCCATCGGGACTCGTCTCGGTTGGCCGCACCGAGAATCACCATGACCGACGAGCCGGAGGGGATCTCGACACCGTCGAGCACCGAGTCGCGGACGGCGACTCTCGGAGAGAACAACAGCGGAGTCTCCCATCGGAAGGCTTCGTTCATGGCCGCACCGAGCAGCTCCGGATCGTCGCGAATCAGCGCGAGCTGATCGGGTTGAGTCAGAAGCGCGAACAACAGCGACGAGCACGACCGGTAGGTCGTCTCCGCCCCTGCGGGAAGCAGCAGCCGCAGGAAGGAGAAAATCTCCTCGTCGGTGAGCCGCTGCCCGTCGTGCGTGGCTTCCGCCAGTACGGAGATCAGGTCGTCCTGTGGCGCCTTGCGTCGTGCGTCGAGCACCTCCCCGATCATGCGACCGAGCGCGGCGGCGGCCGCATGACCCCTCGCCATGTCGCTCGTCGCGGCGATGACCTCGATCGCGTGGCGATGGAAGACGGGGAACTTCTCGACCGGCAGCCCCAACATCGCGGCGAAGGTGCGCATGGGGAACGCGAAGAGTAGGTCGCGGACGAGGTCGGCCCGCCCCCGATCTCGGATCGCGGCGACCATCTCGGCGGCGAGCGGCTCGGCAAGTTCCGTCTTCCATTGCACCATCGCCTTGGGCGAGAGCGACTGCTGCAACATCATCCGGTAGCCCCGGTGGTCCGGCGGATCCATCTCGATGAGCGTGCGTCCCATCACCTCGCCGATCATCGGCTTGTAGGCGCTGTTGCTATATGTCTCGGCGTCGCGCAGCACCGTCGTCGCCGCGTCGTATCCGTACACGCTGAACGTCTGCGGCTGGCCGGCAGGCGCTTGCTCGGTGATACCGAGATGCGGCATGGCCGGGTGCACGGCCGCTTCGGCGCGCAGGCGGTGGAACTCGGGGTAGGGAGACGGAGGTCCGAATGAAACGCCCTTGTTGAACTCCTCGAACAGCGTCCAGGAATCGGCCTCGTATTCAGCGATCTGGTTCACGAGCAGCCTCGGTCGCGGTACGAAATTCACATGCAGCCTGCATGTGACGGTACGGTAGCACAGTCATGACACGCCAAACTCAGGCTGAGGCCACCCGGGATGCGGTGATCGAATCCGCGCGCGCACTCTGGGCCGCGAAAGGATTCTTCGCGACCAGTACGGCCGAGATCGTCGAGCATGCGGGGGTCGGGACGCGCGGCGCCTTCTATCACCACTTCAAGGACCGCGAGGAGCTCTTCGTCGCGGTCTTCGCCAACGTTCAGGCGCGACTCGTCGCCGAGCTCGCACCGCTGGCCTCCAACGAGCCGGACCCGCTTGCGCGACTGGCGGCATCGATGAGTGCGTTCCTCGAAATCACCTCGCGATCGCGCGACGTTCAAGCGTTATTGATCGATGGGCCAGCAGTATTCGGAATCAAGCGGTGGCAGGAACTAGAGGAAGCGCGTGGGCTCAGAGGTATCGAGGCGCCCCTCGCCGAAGCGGCGGCGCTCGGGATCCTCAAGGATCAGCCCGTCCGAACACTCGCCGAACTACTACTCATTCTCGTCAACGGTGCGGCCCTCTACGTTGCGGCGCACCAGAATCCGCAGGACGCGCGCATTCAGACCAGCGCTGCACTAGTCGCGATCGTGGAAGGTCTCCGGGTCACGGGCTGAGCGCGTCCGCGCTGCACTGCGCCGGCGGGTGATTCGAGTCGCGCCAACCCGCCCGCCGAACGCGAGCTAGGAGACGGGCGTGAACTTCACGTGCAAGCTGGACAGTCCGCGCATGATGAACGTCGGGTCGTAGGTGTAGGAGCGGTCGTCGGCCGGTCCGTGCACGGCTTCGTCGATGCGAGTGTCGGCCATCCGGTCGAGGAACCGATTGAAGGAGATGCGCGCTTCCGAACGCGCCAGCGGCGCACCTGGGCACGAATGCGCACCGCGCCCGAAGGCGACGTGCTCGCGGACATTGCGGCGGTCGTGCTGGAACTCGTGCGGGTTCTCGAATTTCTGCGGATCTCGGTTGCTCGCCCCAGGCAGCATCATGAGGATCGTGCCGGCCGGAACCTCCACTCCCCCAATGCTCGTCGTGGTGCTCGCCAGTCGGAAGTGACTCTTCACCGGACTCTCCGTCCGCAACGCCTCTTCGAGGAACGACGGGATCTGTGCCCGGTTGTCGCGGAGCGACTGCTGGATGTCGGGTCGCTCGGCCAGCACCCGCATGCCCGTACTCAACAGTTTCGTCGTGGTCTCCATGCCTGCGGCGAAGAGGAACGTCGAGAGCTTGACGACTTCCTCGACGTCGGGCACCGCACCGTCGGGGTAAGTGGCCGCGGCGAGTTCGGTCAGCACGTCATCGCGCGGGTCGCGGCGCCGGTCCGTGATGTACGCCCTGAACTTGTCGTCTAACCACACCAGCGGATTGTGCGCAACGGTGTCGCTCTCGTTGATGTCGCCGACGACCTCGTTGCCCAGTACCCGGCGGAACTCGGTGTGGTCCTCCAGTGGCACCCCGAGCAGATCCGCGATGACGAGCATCGCGAACGGTTTCGCGTAGTCCTCCATGAACTCGCACGAACCCCGCTCGATGAACGTGTCCAGTTGTTGGTCGGCAAGACGCCACATGAACTCTTCGTTCTCGCTCAACCGTTTCGGCGTGATGAGCTTGCTCAGCAATCCCCGCGTCTTCGCGTGAACGTCCCCGTCCATCGTGACGACGTGCTCGGCCATCGGGATCTCGGCGCGGTACGTCTCGATCTGGGCGCTGATGTCATCCCCCTCCGGGGTGAACGGTAGCGGCGGAAAGGGTCCCGCGACCGCCACACACGACGACATGGACGGATCCTTGTACGCCGCAAGCGCTTCGGCGTGACCAGTCACCGCGAGCACGCCGTGCGGGGTGGCCGGCCGCACTGGGCATTGGGAGCGCAGATGGTCGTAGTACGGGTACGGGTCGGGCACCAGCGACTGGTCGAAGAAATAGTCGACGGTCTCGAAATCCACCGGGCAGCCCTTGTCCTGGTTCGTCTCGTCGAGCTGGGTCACGACACCTCCACCGGGTCGAAGAGCACGGGCAGCGACGTCGGCGAACGGAACACCTGACCGCGGATGTGCGGGTCGTCCCCGTCGGGATCCATTCGCAGGTTGGGTAGACGGTCGAGTAAAAGATCGATGGCCGTGCGCATCTCGAGCCGCGCGAGATGCATGCCGAGGCAGACATGGACACCGTGGCCCCAGCCGAGATTCCCCTTCGCGGTGCGGAAGATGTTGAACTCGTCCGGGTCTTCCCACCGATCCTCTTGCCGATTCGTCGAGCCGAGCATCGGAAGCACCGAACACCCCTCGGGAATGGACACCCCGCCAAGCTCGGTGTCGCAGGTAGTGGTGCGGGTGATGGTCAGCAGCGGCGGATTCCACCGCACCGCCTCTTCGATGGCCTGCGGCAGTAGCGAGCGGTCGGCGCGGATCGCGTCCAACTGAGCGGGATCCGAGAAGAGCCCGAAGAGCAGGTTTCCCAAGGACCGATAGGTGGTCTCCACGCCCGCGGGCAACAGCAACCGCAGGAACGAGTAGATCTCCTCGTCCGTGAGCTTCTCGCCGTCGATCTCCGCGTCGGCCAGCAGGCTGATCAGGTCTTCTTGCGGCTCGACGCGGCGGGCCGCCAGGATCGGCGCGAAGTACTCACACAGCGCCGCCGCCGCCGCGAGCCCGCGCTCGGGGTTCATGATCCAACTCAGCAGCGAGATGGACCAGCGCTGGAACTGCGGGTAGTCCTCCTCGGGCAATCCCAGCAGCCCGGCGATGATTCGGCTCGGGTAGTCGAAGGTGAATTCCTTGACCAGCTCGGCTTTGCCGTTGGCCGCGAACTTGTCGATCAGGTCGTTCCCGACCCGAGTGACCAATTCGTCCTGCCAGCGCGCCAACGACTTCTGCGAGAACGCCTTTGAGACGAGGCCGCGCAACCTCCCGTGGACCGGCTCGTCCATGCCGAGCATCACGCGTTCACCTAGCACCGGACCGAAGGCCGCGATGACACCCGACGACGAGAACGTCAGATTGTCGCGCAACATCTGCTGGGCATCGTCGTAGCGGTAGACAATAAATACCGGCTTGCCTTCTTCGCCGGGCATCGCGGACATGTCGATCCGCTGGATGGGCTCCTCCCGACGAAGCCTCGCAAGTTCCGGGTAGGGGTCCCGCACGTCACCGGAAACGGCGTCGTCGAACGACCCGAAGTCCTCAAGATCGTCGAATAGGTCTGACAAGATTGCTCCTAGGTTGGGCCTACTGAGCTGGGTAGGCGACCGATTTCACTTCCGTGTACTGGCCGAAGCCAACGAGCCCGTTCTGACGTCCGACGCCGCTGTCCTTGTAGCCGCCGAACGGTGTGTCCGCGCCGTAACCCGCGGTTCCGTTGAGCCCGATGAACCCCGCACGTAGCCGGCGGGCCACGGCAAGGGAGCGCTCCAGCGAACTCGACATCACGTTTCCGGCAAGGCCGTACACGCTGTCGTTGGCGATCCGGACCGCGTCGTCCTCGTCGTCGTAGGGGATCACGACGAGCACGGGTCCGAAGATCTCCTCCTGCGCGATCGTCATCTTGTTGTCGACGTTGGTGAAAAGCGTTGGGTTGACCCAGAAACCCTTGTCGAACTGCTTGGGCTTCTCGGTCGTGCCTACGAGCATCGTGGCGCCCTCGTCGACACCCTTCTGGATGAGGCCGAGGATGCGGGACTGCTGCTTGGCCGAGATCACCGGACCGCAGAGCGTGCCGGGGTCCTGAGGGTCCGCTGCGGGGACGTTCTCGTAGATGCCCTGCAGGATCGCTACACCTTCGTCATACCGAGACCGGGGCAACAACATTCGGGTGGGCGCCGCGCAACCCTGACCGGCATGAAAAAGCGCGCCGATGCCGAGCAGACACGCGGTGTTGAAGTCGGCGTCCTCCAACACGATGGTGGCCGACTTGCCCCCCAGTTCCAGGAACAGCCGCTTCATAGTGGCCGCACCCTTCTCCATGATCCGCTTACCGACCACCGTCGAACCGGTGAACGAGATCATGTCGACCTTCGGCGACAGTGTGAGTTCCTCACCGACGAAGTGGTCGGACGCCGTGACGACGCTGACGACACCCGCTGGGATGTCGGTCTGCTCGGCGATGAGCCGACCAAGTCGGGTGGCGTTGAAGGGCGTGTCGGGCGCAGGCTTGAGCACCACCGTGTTTCCGGTCGCCAGAGCCTGACCGAGCTTGTTGATGGTGACCTCGAACGGGAAGTTCCACGGCGTGATGGCACCGACCACGCCGACCGGTTCGTGCCACATCTTTCGGGTGGTGTTCACCCCAGTGACGGAGACGACGGTATCGCCGAGATCTGTTTCCCACGGAAAGGTTTCAATGAGTCGCGCCGGATACCTCAGGCCGTCCTCGAGTGGTGCATCCAGTTGAGGACCGTGCGTCACCGCGCGCGGAGCCCCGACCTCGCGGATGAGTTCCTCGCGCAGATCCTCCTGTTCGCCCACGATTGCGTCGTGAAGCTGCTCGAGACACCGCTTGCGCAGTTGGTGGTTGGTGGACCAGTCGGTTTCGTCGAACGAGCGCCTGGCCGCATCGATCGCCCGATTCATGTCCGCCTTCGAGGCGTCGGCGACCTCGCCAAGCACCTCTTCGTTGGCGGGATTGATGTTGGTGAAGGTTCCGGACTCGCCGTCGACGAGCTTTCCGTCGATCAGCATGCGCGCTTCATAGGCGGCCGTCGTGGCACTAGTCAGTCCATTAGTCATTGCGCTCGCTCCCTTGCTCGGCGGTCTTGCGGGCGGCCCGGTCAGCCAGACGCTGCATCACTGATTTGGGAATCACCTTGGCCGCCAACACCATCGCCCGCTGGGTGCCCGTCAACGGCCACGCGCCACCGCGCATGGAGCCGTGGCTGGGAATGCCCAGCACCAGTCGCGACATGTGATGCATCCCAGGCGATGGCAGCAATCTGTTGGACACCAACAACATCGAGGCATCCGGCCCAACGCCGTGACGGCGGAACGCTCCGCGGTCGGCCAACGCCTTCACCAGGCCATCGGTGAACTTCTCTGGTGGTCGTGCAAATTTGATCGCAAACCGGCCACGGCTATTCATCGTCTGATGCAGACGCGCGTACGGCCCTGCGAAATCCCGATCGTCAGTGGTACCCGCGTCGGTGATGATGTCGGTGTCGTACGTACCCGTGATCAGACTCGTCACGCCCAGCCCGAATGGGGCGATCTCAGCAGCCAACGATTCGCCCCAGCGTTCCATGGCGCCCTTGCTCGCCGAGTACGGTCCGGTGCCCGGCTGTCCGCGCACCCCGGCCGAGCTGCACACCAGCACGATCCGGCCCTCGCCCGCCGCCCGCATGGCGGGCAATAGCGCCTTGGTGAGCTCCACCGGACCGATTACGTGCGTGGCGAACATGTTCTGCCACAGCTGCATATCGGTCTCCTCGACCATGCCCGCGGCGGAGATGCCTGCGTTGTGCACCAGCGCGAACGGCGCGCCGACGCGCTCCTCGATCGTCTTCGCGGCAGCCGCGATCGACGCGGCATCCATCAGGTCGAGCTGGACACCGATCAGCCGGTCGTCGTCGTCAGTCGCTCCGGTCGCCTCCCGCAGCAGCGGCATGGCGCGGTCCGGCGTTCGCACGGCAGCCACCACGCGCCAGCCCTCGCGATACAGCCGCACCGCCGACGCGAACCCGAGCCCACGGGCCGCGCCGGTGATGACGACCGTTCTCACGTCAGTCACCTTCTGTTCTTCGCGCGAGCGCTTATCACCCATTCGCGTGCTCCGGTGCACAGGGACCCTGCCCAGGGGGTGGCGCCTCAACGTCCGGCCGACCGTCCGGCAGCGCGTACTGCCACGTCGACCACTTACCGACCGAGAACGGCCCTTCGGCACCGGCCTTCTCGTAGTAGCCCTGCGGGTCGAACACCTTCGCCTCGGGGTATGGCCACGGGCAGGCCACCGACGTCGCGGCACCGCTGGCCTTGATCACCCAGAACCACCCGCCGTAGGCGAAGTACGACACGTTGATGATCGCGAACATCACCAGGAACGTGCCGAGTACCGGCTTCTTGGGGAACAGCTTGGCCTTCGCCGCGAGCTTCTCCGCCACCGACTTCCCCGTGTCGTCGCGGTAGACGAGGATCGCCGCCGGAATCATCACGAAGGTCACCGAAAGCGACTCCCACAGCAGCGGGAACTGGAAGGTGCTGCCGGGGAACAACGTGCCGAATGGGATTGTCTGCGAGTAGATGTACAGCCCCGTGCGCACCAAGCTGACTTCCAGCATGGCGTCGAAGATGAAGCCGATCACCAGCACCAGTGCGCCCAGGCTGAGCAGCGGGTGCCGAGTCACGAATGCTTCGGGACCGCGCTTCGCCTGCAACTTACGAAGGATCCAGATCGCCGGGAAGTAGGGGCCGAAGTAGAACGTCACGTATCCGAACACGATGAAGGGTTCAACCGTCGGCGACATCATGATCAGGTACCAGGATTCCGGCCAGTGCAACAACATCGGGTTGTACACCGCGTATGGCGACCAGTTCATGATCGGGTCCTGCCACACGATCAGCGTGGTGCACAGCACCATCAGCAGCACCGGACTGCCGGGGTTCTTACGCCAACCACGAATGAAGACGATGGTCAGCGCCACCACCATGATCAAGGCGCCGGCTTGCGGGATGACCTGCCAGTGATCGAATCCCGTCAGGAACCCGACTGGGCGGGGCCGCCCCTCGACATTCGGGTTCGCCACTCGCGGGTCGACGTCGAGGCGCATGACCACGAGGAACAACCCCAGGAAGCCGAGCCAGGAGAAGAGCGCGATGACGCGACCCCAGTTCGGTCCGGTGCGCGCCGAACCCTTCGAACCGGCCGGCGCTTCGGTCTGTGCCTCGGGTGGTTTGGATTCCTGAGTCGTCATTGATCAGCCTTCCTGTCCGAAGCGGTCGACCAGATGTGAGTTGATGCCGTCGGCGTCGAGCGTGCGGGCCACCAGGTAGCCGGCACCCATCCACGCCCTGCGGGTCCACTTGCCAAGCGAGACACGGGTTCCCGGCGCACCTGAAGCCGCAGGCAGCATCTTGACCCGCTCCAACGCCTCTTTGACGCCGCGCGGGCTGAGCGGATGTGCGTCGGTGAACGCCCGCACCAGGGTGGCGGCGACGTCGCGGTTGACGACCGTGACGCAGAACTCGGGCCTGCTGCCCGCGTACTTCGCGGCGTACTGGTCCAGAAAGTTCTGTCCGACCAGGTTGTCCTCGTCGTACTGGTCGATCCCGATCCAGCCCATGAATGCGTTCCACATGATCGGGTTGACCCACGCGTTCTGGAACGCCGTGGTGGTGAATCGCGGGGGGTCCCAGCCGAGGCTTTCCAGCGCCGGGTTGATGAAGACGATCCCGAAGCCGAAGCCCAGGTGCACGATCGCCTCGGCCTTCGCCTCGTGCAGGGTCTGCACGGCCGCGTTGATGTCCTGCGCCGTCTGCGCGATCTCGACCTCGGCGACGATCCGAATGCCCTTGCGGCGACACGCACTTCGCAGGTTCTTCAGGTAGCTCTCGCCGATGAGGCTCTGTTCCGCCAGTACGCCGATCTCGGTGAGTCCACGCTTGGCGACGAGGTCGGCCAGGAAGATCGGCTCATCGGTCATGGACCCCTGGGGGAATGCGAACGTCCACTCCCCCAGCCAGTCGTCGGTACCGGTCACGCTGATCGCCGGAACCTTGAAGCGCTCCTCGATGGCCTCGCGCAACGGCACACAGTTGTCAGTGATGTTCGGACCGAACACCACCAGGCACCCTTCGTCGACGAGTTCGCCGTAGGCATCGATGACCGCCTTGACCGAACCCTTGGGCAGGCCTTCCACCTCGCGGTAGATCATCCGCACAGGGCGGTCCATCAGGCCCTGCTCGACGGCCTCTTCGAAGATGAGATCGAAAGTCTGAGTGAAAGAAGCGAACAGGTCCTCCGGAAACCCCGGAGGGAGCGTGAAGTCCATCAAGTAGCCGATCTTGATGGGCTCGGCGGTGCTTTCGTAGGACATCCGACCTCCATTGGCCTGGAAAGATAGGTTGACGAACCAGAGACCTAATATTTGTTCAGACGATAGCGCCGCGAGCGACCTATCGTCAATGACGACTCACGGCCCGGCAGCGCCGAGATACACGTCGATCAGCTCGTTCAGCCCTCGGCTCACCGTGACGTCGTCCGTGAGCGGTCCCGCGATCGCCGCGCTGGCAGCGTCCTTCATCGACAACCCCTCGGCCACCAACCGCCCGGCCGCAATCAGCACACGGGTGGACGCCACCTCCCGCAGCCCGCCGGTTTCCAGGCGACGTATCGCTTGGCCGAATCGCACCAACTCGACGGCCGTCGCGTGGTCGACACCCGCTTCGTGGCTGACGATGCCCTCTTCGACCTCTGGCGCCGGAAACCCGAACTCAATGGCGACCATTCGCTGCCGCGTCGAGTCCTTCAGGTCCTTCAGGACGCTCTGGTAGCCCGGGTTGTAGGACACCACCAGTCCGAAGCCCGGCGCCGCATCGAGCGTGACTCCGAGTCGTTCGATGGGCAGTTGACGCCGGTGATCCGCGAGCGGGTGCAGTACCACGGTGGTGTCCTGACGGGCCTCGACGACCTCGTCGAGGTAGCAGATCGCACCTTCGCGGACCGCTCTGGTCAGCGGGCCGTCGACCCAGACCGTCTCGCTGCCCTTGAGCAGGTACCTGCCGACGAGGTCCGCGGTGGACAGATCGTCGTGGCAGGCGACCGTGATCAGCGGCCGGCGCAGGTCGTGTGCCATCGCCTCTACGAAACGGGTCTTGCCGCATCCCGTCGGGCCCTTGAGCAACAACGAAAGTCCTTGACGGTAGGCCGCCTTGAAGACCGCCCCTTCATTGCCGACCGACTCGTAATACGGACGCTCCGCCGTTTTGGCGACGGCGCCGTTCTGGGTGCTCACCCGCTCATCCATCAGCTGACCCACGCCCGCAGTCGAAACACCAGGACACACGAATCAGGCATGACTTCCTTTCGTTCTGGGGCATTGCAGTGAACCGAGCCTATCCGGAACAGATGTTTGGTTCAAGTGTGTGCGAGGTTCACGACACTCGGCGCCGGACCTCTGCCGAGCGGATCGCCGAACGGAACAGTGGGCCAATGACGCCGACGAGACGATCGGGCTGACCGACGGTCGCGTACGCCGCACTGCCGAACACCTTTCGCAGCGACGCCGCGTCGGTGCTGGCCCCTACGGTCAGACACACCGCCCCCGTGCCTCGCCTGCGGGCCTCGGTCAGCGCCCGGCGGGCGTCGGCCGCGCCATAATCTCGCTCATAGCCGTGGTCGTACGCCAGACCGTCGGACAGCACCACCAGCAGTCGCCGGGACGTTCCACCATGACTCTCCAAGACCGCGGAGCCGTGTCGGATCGCCGCTCCCAGCCGCGAGTACGCGGCCGACTCCAGGCTGTTGAGCCGCTTGATGCTCTGTGCATCCAGATGTTCGTCAAAGCGCTTGACGGGCACCAGATTCACCGCCGCGCGCCCTTGAGAGTTGTAGGCGTAAAGCGCGATCCGGTCCCCGAGGTCGTGCAGGGCGACCACCAGGTTGGCCGCCGCGACGAGTTGCTGTTGGTGCACGGTCCGTCCGACTGTGCCCGGCTCGGCGGTCGAACCCGAGACATCCAGGAGCACCAGAACCGACAGGTCCCTGCGACGACGCAGGCTGTCCAGATAGACCGACTCCTCGGGCACCGAACCAGCCGCGAGTTCCACCTGCAGCTCGACTGCCGCGTCGATATCGATGTCGTCCCCCTGCGCCTGCCGACGTCGGCGGTGCAGGCCCATCCCGAGCCGGGCCAGCGGACGCCGCAGCGCGATCGCGTCATCGATGATCGCTGACGCGGAGGCGTTGATGCGCGGATCCACTTCGCGCACCGTGCACCAATCGGAGCGGTAGCACTTCCGATTGACATCCCATTCGGGGTACTTCACCCCGTCGGTCTTCGGGTCGGGGCCGTCTTCGGACGCGACGGAAGCCGTCGATGACACCGCATGTGCGCCGCGGTTGGCCGAATTCGTGCGGTGCGTGGGGGCATCCGCACCAGGAGGTCCGCCGCCGCTTCCGTCGGACTGACGGCTCGAGCCCAACATCTTCTTGAGCCACTTGCCGATGAAGCCACCGCCGCCTACCGGGCTGGTGAACAGGTCAGGGCCGCTGTTGGGATCGGTCATTTCGCCGTCGTCGAGTTCCTCCAACTCGCGCTTGCCCTCTCGCCGCGGCACGTGGCCAACGGCGTCGTGGTCGGCCTGACTGGCCACGCGCCCGCTCGCGGCCAGGATCTTCTTGACCTGGATCACGCCGAAGGACGGGAGTGGCTGGGCGAGCACATCCCTTCCCATGGCGATGGCCAGCGACGACTCGGGCGAGTCGCTGCGCGCGGCCAGCACGCGATCAACCAGCCCCGCCATCGTGCCGGGCAGCAACTCGGCGTTCGCCGCGAGTGCGCGATACCCCTCGAGCGCAAGGTACCGCTCGACGACCCGGGGGCGTCGGGACATGCGGCGCAGCAGCTCGGCATCGAGGCTGCCCGCCGCGATCAGCGACGCTTGAACGGCAATCGCCCGGAGCGCGAGCGCCCGCTCGCCTGGGTCCACGAACACGGTTTGACCGTCGGTCCAGGGCGGCTCGCCGGCCTCCAGGGGAGCCACCGCGACCGCGCGTCCGGCAAGGGCCGACGCCACCATCTCGAGCCCGGGCATCCGACCGTCGTCGACGACCTCTGTCACTCGTTACCTCCATCCGCGGGGCGTGCGACGACCCCGTTGACCAAATATCTGTTCCACCGTAGAGTCCGGTGCCAGCCGCAGTCAATCGCCAGGGCCGCCTCCGCGACACTGCGGTGAGCTCGCTTTTTCGATCGCGATCTCCCAGCAGACTCGATGGCCCGACGTCCGATGGAGCACAGTGGACTTCTCGTACCCGCAGGAAGCGCAGCAGTTCCGCAAGGAGCTTCGGTCTTGGCTGTCCGCGCATCTCACCGACGACGTGATCGACGCGAGTGCGCGCCGCGGCTCCGACGACGCCGCGTTCGTGCTACTTCGCGCGTGGAACGCCACGATGTCCGACGCGGGTTGGGCCGCCGTGTCGTGGCCCAGTGAGTACGGCGGACGCGGCGCCACGCCCCTTGAGCAACTGGTCTACGCCGAGGAGACCACGCGGGCTCGGGTTCCCATCCCGCTGAACACGATCGGGATCAACAACATCGCCCCGGCGATCATGCAGTACGGCACCGATCACCAGAAGGACACACTGCTCAACCGCATGGTGCGGGCAGACGACATCTGGTGCCAGGGCATGTCGGAGCCCGACTCCGGCTCGGACCTGGCATCCCTGCGCACCAGGGCCGTCCGAGACGGCGATCACTTCGTGATCAATGGTCAGAAGATCTGGACTTCGCTCGGCCACCGCGCCGATTGGTGCCAGCTGTACGTCCGGACAGACCCGGAAGCGCTCAAGCACAAGGGCATTTCGTGCTTCATCGTGGACATGTCACTACCCGGCATCGAGGCCAGACCGCTGGTCGCGCTCAATGGCGACGCCGACTTCGCCCAGGTGTTCTTTCACGACGTACGGGTGCCCGCGGATGCGCTGTTGGGTCCGCTGAATCAAGGCTGGCAGGTCGCCACCACCACACTGAGTCACGAAAGAGCGGCTGCCGCAAGGCTGTACTCGGAGATGCAGGTGCGACTTTCCGACCTCGTCGCCGACCTGGCAGTCGCCACGCTGGACGGCAGGCCCGCACTGGACGATCCGACGGTGCTGCGCCGGATCGGTGAACTCGACGTGCGGATCAAGAACCTCGAGGTGCTGTGCCAGCGCTCGATATCCGCCGGACTTCACGGCGGCGACGGCTTCGCGACGGCCAGCCTGGCCAAGTCGGTGTGGGGCGAGGTTGGGCAGGACCTCGCCGCGCTCGCATACGACACGCTTGGCGACGCCGCGGGGCGGTGGGCCGACTTCCGGTTGACGGCGCGGGCATTGACCATCGCGGGCGGCACCACCCAGATCAACAAGAACATCACCGCGCAGCGCATTCTCGGGTTGCCCCGCCGATGAACCTCGAACCCAGCGACGAGCAGCAACAGCTGCGCGACACTGTCCGCAGGCTTCTCGCGGAGAAGGCGCCCATCGCAGACCACGTGCGTCCGATGCTGGACGATCCGACGGGGACGACGACAACGGTGTGGTCCGGGCTCGCACAACTCGGCGCCACCGGCTTGCTGATTCCCGTCGAGCACGACGGCGCGGGAATGACCATGGCCGAGGTCGGCGTGGTGTGCGAGGAACTCGGCGCCGCGCTCAATCCCGGACCGTTCCCGTCCAGCGCGGTGGCCGCAGCGCGCGCGCTGACCCGCTTCGAGGCGGTCGACGTCCCCGAGCTCTACTCCGGACTCGCCGACGGATCGCTCGTGGCGACGGTCGCGCCGCTGTCCCCAGGGACGGCCCGCGCCGCGCTCCAATCACGCCGCGGCGAGCCATCCGTCAGCGGGGGCTTCGATCGCGTACCCGACGCCGCGGCCGCCGACACCCTGTTCGTACTGGCCGACGACGGCGGGCGCGTGACGTTGGTGGCGACACCGGTGTCCGCGGCTCGCGTGACGCTCGAGCCGGGAATCGACCAGACGCGCAAGCTCTTTCGCGTCGAATTGGACGATGCGCCCGCGCGGGTGCTGGCCACCGCGGAGCTCGGTGCTGTCCAAGCCCTCGTCGACGACGTCATCATCGCGGCTGCCGCCGATGCAGTAGGCGCAGCCCGCCGACTGCTTCAGATGACCGTCGAGTACGCCAAGGTGCGCAACCAGTTCGGAGCGCCCATCGGGAGCTTCCAGGCCGTCGCTCACCTGTGCGTCGACATGTACGAGACGGTCGAACTCGCCGCCAGCGGCGTGATGTACGCACTGTGGGCCGCCGACAATGCCGACGACCGCGAACGGCATCTCGCCGCGCTACGGGTCAAGGCGTTCTCGGGACGGCTGTCCACCGTCGGCGATCAGGCGATCCAGGTCTTCGGCGGGATCGGCTTCACGTGGGAGCACGACGCTCACCTCTACCTCAAGCGGCTGCTGAGCTTCAGCAGCTTCCTCGGCAGCGCCGGCAGTTATCAGGAACGGATTGGACGCGAAATGATGGGAATCTCATGATCGACTTCACTGGCCAGACCGCAATCGTCACGGGTGCAGGGCGCGGGCTCGGTCGACTGTACGCACTCGAATTGGCGAGCCGCGGAGCATCCGTGGTGGTCAACGACCTGGGCGGGACGATGCACGGTGCCGGTTCCGACACCAGCGTCGCCGACGACGTGGTGGCCGAAATCCGCGCGACCGGCGGATCCGCGGTGGCCTCCTACGATTCCGTCGACAGCCCCGAAGGTGGCCAGGCCATCGTCGACACCGCTGTCGAGGCATTCGGCCGCGTCGACACCGTGATCAGCAATGCAGGCATCTTCAACAGCATCCCGTTCGACCAGCTCTCGCCCGACGACTGGCGGCAGATGCTCCGAGTGCATCTGGACGGCGGCTTCTACCTCAGCCAGCCCGCCTACAAGGTGATGGCCGAACAGAAATACGGCCGCTTCGTGTTCATCTCATCGTCGGCGGGCAATTTCGGTCAGCCGATGGAGGCCCATTACGCCGCCGCCAAGACCGGGCTCGTCGGGCTGTCCAACGTGATCGCCATCGAAGGCGCGGCGCACGGCATATCGTCGAACACCGTTCTGCCCACCGGGTTTTCGCGCATGGTGACCGAGACCGTTGGTGACGAGAAGTTCCTCGCAGAGTCCGGCTTCATGCGCGCCATCCGGGCCGAACTCGTGGTGCCGCTGGTGGTATTCCTGGCCAGTAGGGCGTGCGAGTTCACCCACCGGAACTACTCGGCGTGCGCGGGACGCTACGCGCGAGTCTTCATGGGCCTCGGCAAGGGTTGGGTGGCCGATGCCGCAGGCGACCCGACCGCGGATGACCTCCTCGCGCACCTCGACGAGATATCGGCGACCGACCCCTACCTGGTGCCGGACACCATCGTCGACGAGGTGCTCGAAGTGTGTGAGCGCCTTGGCATCAGCGCCATGCCGGACAACGCCGAGGTCGCCTTCCCCGAGCCGGCGAAGTAACCAGCGCCGTAGGAGTCGGACATGGACACCGAACGATTGCTCACCGCAACGCGATCCGCCCGCAAGACACTGGATCTGAAGGCGCCGGTGGACCTCGACGTGATCCGCGAGTGCCTCGGCATCGGATTGCAGGCGGCCAACGGCTCCAACCAGCAGTCGTGGCGCTGGGTGATCGTGACCGATACGGCGCTTCGGGAACGGATTGCGGCGCTCTACCGCACCACGTATCTCGAGAAGGTCGGCGGCCAACCGATTGCCGGCTTCCTGCCCAGTGGCTCCCCCGAATCACGATTGATGTCGTCGACGGAGTGGCTGGTGGAGCATCTGGCCGAGGTGCCCGTATACGTGATCCCCTGTTACCAGCCCACGTATCCTCGTCAGGACGGCGACGAGTCGTTTTACTTGGCAACGCTTTACGGGTCGATCTTCCCAGCGGTGTGGAACTTCCAACTGGCGCTGCACACCCGGGGCTACGGTACGTGCATCACGACGTTGCACCTACATCAGGAGCGTGCGGTCGGGGAGCTGCTCGGCATCCCGGACGATTTCGTGCAGGGCTGCCTACTGCCCATCGGCCGACTTCGTACCGGTCACGAATTCCGGCCCGCGCCAAGGCGACCGATCGACGAGGTCGTCGGGATCAACGGATGGGAATACCGATGAGTGACTTCGAGCTCGCCGCCACGGTGCGGGAACTCACCGACCGGGCCGAGATCCACGAGTGCATGATGCGCTATGCCCGCGGGATGGACCGCCGTGATCGCGACGTACTCCGGTCGGCGTATCACGACGGTGCGGTCGATGACCACGTCGGCTTCGTCGGCGAGGTCGACGACTTCATCGACTGGGCGTTCGCCTATCACGGCACGCAGACCAGATACCAGCACTATCTGCTGAACCACACCGCCGAGATCACCGGCGACACCGCACACGCCGAGACGTACTACCTGTTCGTCGGCACGGACCGTGAACCCGCCAACCACATCACCAATTCGGGCGGCCGCTACGTCGACCGGCTCGAACGGCGCGACGGCCGGTGGGCGATCGTGGCCAGGGTCTGCGTCGTCGAATGGATCACCGAGTCGACGTCGTCGATCACCGAGGACGTGATCGGCATGCTGGCCCCGGTGCAGACCCCGACCAAGGACCGATCCGACCCGTCCTACCTGCGCCCGCTGGTCGTGTCGAGTCACTGAACAAATATTTGGGAGAATTGGGCATTCGCCCGCGCGCTGGAATCAGAAAGCGGCAGCGCTGCCCACCTATTCGCCATCGCCCGGAATAGCCGTTTGGTGCGGCGCACCCTATTTGCGTTCCGGGTCGCTAGACTCTGTCATTCAGACAGTTCACATTCTCGTGCGATCGCACGTCATATGTGGCCGATGGACGACGGGAGTGATGGGCACGTGAGCCGACCCAAAGCCGCCCGGGCATTCGCTGGGGGCGACGAGCCGCTCATCGAGGCGACCCGTCGCACCGAAATCCTCCAGACCGCCAACTCCGTCATTGCCGCGTCGGGCCTGCGTACCTCACTTCAGCAGATCGCCGACGCGGCAGGAATCCTCGCGGGCAGCCTTTACCACCACTTCGAGTCCAAGGAAGCCATCCTCGTCGAGCTGATCCGGCGCTATCACGCGGCCCTCGATCGCGTCGGCGACGAGGCGTTGGCTCGACTCGACGAACCCGACCCACGTCCGGTATCGGAGCAGATCGTCGAATTCGGCTGCGCGGTTGCGCGTTGTGCGGTCGAGCACCGCGCAGCCCTGCAGATGTCATTCTTCGAGGGTCCGAGCACCGATCCGGAACTGATGGAGCTGACCAGCCGCCGACCGGCCGCCATCCAGGCCGCGATGCTGCAACTGCTGCGCGCCGGCCGCTGGAGCGGGTACATCCGCTCGGACATCGACCTGCCCTTGCTGGCCGATCGGATGTGCCAGAGCATGCTCCACGTCGGACTCGACGTCATTCGGCACAAGGCCTCCACCGATCAGGTCGCGAGCGTGCTCTGCCGAATACACCTCGACGGGCTCGCCGCACGGCAACCGACCGACGCCACCCTGGACAAATCCAAGGCGATGGCCGCCGCGAACGCCGTCATCGACACGTGGGGCGACGGGGACGACGACGGCGACGCGAAGGCAGCTCACGTGCGCGCGATCGCGCGCAGCGAGTTCGGGCGCCGTGGCTACGAGATGACCACCATCCGCGACATCGCCTCGGCAGCGGGACTCGGGACTGGCACCGTGTACCGCGTCATCGGTTCCAAAGACGAACTGCTGATGTCGATCATGCTGTCCTTCGGGCACAAGGTGGGTGGCGCATGGACTGACATCCTGCGATCAGACAGCACCCTGGTCGAGAAGTTGGATGCCCTGAGCTGGCTGAACATCAGTGCGCTGCACCGCTTCCCGGATGAATTCCGCATTCAACTCGCATGGCTGCGGCAAACGCCGCCCGACATCGACGAACCAGGCTGGTCGTACAGCACCCGGGTGCGCCAGATGAAAGCGCTGTTGTCCGATGGCATCAAGTCCGGAGAGATCAGGATCGATACGCCGACGACGGACATCCTGGCGCGCTGCGTCATTGGCGTGCAGTGGATCCCTGAGAACATTCTTCGCGAATTGGGCACCAGGGAGTCGCTGATCCACGCCCGCGACACCGTGTTGCGCGGCGTGGCCATCCGCGCCGGGAAGTGATCACGCCATCGGTGTCAGTGTGAAAGTCTTTATCCGCCAGGGCCGTTCGGCCACTTGAGCAACGAACCGCCATCGACGCGAATCTGCTGTCCGGTGATGTAGCGGCTCTCGTCGCCGGCCAGGAAGACGCCGAGGTTCGCAATGTCTTCCGGCTCGACGTACGGGATCGGCATGGCCTGGAAGATGGTGAACAACGGTTCGGCATCCTCGCGCGTGGCCTGCTTGCCCTCCTGAGTGAGGTCGGGCCGGAACATGCTGTACATGCCGTCGTTCTGCAGCAGGTGGGTGTTGCAGTTGGTCGGGTGAATGCAATTCACACGGATCAGGCGGTCCGCGAGCGCCAGGGACATCTCTTCGACGTACTCGATGAGCACGCGCTTGCTCCAGCCGTAGCCTCTGCCTCCGGGACCCATGTTCGGGTTGTCGGTGGTACCGCGGATCATCCCTGCGGTGGACCCGGTGATGATCACCGACGAGCCATCCGGCAGATGAGGAACCGTCACAGCCACGGTGTTCATCACCCCGAGGAGGTCGACGTCGCTGGCATCGACGAAGGACATCGCATCATGTGGCCTACCCATGGCCATCGGCAGGATGCCCGCGTTGGCGACCACGATGTCGATCTTGCCGAGATCGGCGAGCCCGGCCTCGACGGCGTCCCGCAGTTCGTTGCGCTCGCGCACGTCGGCAATTCGGGCGACCACGCGTCGGCCCAGTTCCTTGACCTCGCGCTCCGTCTCGGCGAGATCGTCGGGTGTGGACAACGGATACGGATTGGATTCGATCTGTCGACAGATGTCGACGGCGATGATGTCGGCACCCTCCTTCGCCATCGCCACGGCATGCGCGCGGCCCTGCCCGCGCGCTGCGCCGGTGATGAACGCGACCCTGCCTTCGAGCCGTCCCGTCATTGGTCCTCCACTCTCGGAACATCCGCTTCGCCGCATCGACAGCGACGACCCAACATTTGTTCCGTAACCATACACTCGGCGTAGCGCGCCCAAGCTTCGGTCGGCGAAAAAGACGAAATTCCGTTCGCCCCGGTATCAGTGGCGCTAGTCGTGGCTCACAGTGGCCAGTCGGCCTCGGGCGAGGAATAGCGCAGCGCAGGCACGGGGCGAAGGCGACGTCCCTCGGTCGTGGTCATCCCGTCCAGGACCAACGCGACATAGCGGCGCCACCCTCCGCCCGAGGGATCCATGGTCCACAACACGCTGTTCAGCATCGCGATGATTCGAGGCAGATCGTCCCTTACGAGATCGGCCCGGACGAGTCTCATCGCCTGCGCGCGACTCATCAATGTCTGAAGCGCATCGTCGAGCGGTGCAGAGATGCCGGCCAGCGCGCCTGCCCGACGCGCTGCCGCCAGGAGGTGGTGTTCCTGGGCGCCAAGGGAGATGGCCGCCTCGATCAGATCCGTCAAGCCCTGCAGTGGATTGGCGCGGCGAAGGGCGCGTTCGATGGCTGGCGACAGATTCTCTGCGATGCTCTGATCGAGCGCGGCCCTGACGAGCTCGCCCTTGCTGGGGAACCTGCGGTAGAGCGTGCGCTCGCCGACACCGGCTTGACGGGCGATGGCATCGACGGCGGCATCGGGGCCGGCTGAGGCGTAGACATCGCGAGCGGCGCGCAGGATGCGATCGGCGTTGCGCGCCGCGTCGGAGCGCAGGGGCCGAACGAGAGCGCCGGTCATCACCACAGGGTAGCAACTGACAGTTGACTGACACTTGGATCGCACCTACGGTGGCGGTCAAGTGACAGGTGACTGTCGCTTCCTGCCGCAAGGAGTACGCGCGATGCCGACCAGTTCCGCCACCGACGACCTCCCGTTCATCCCGCTCCCCCGCGCGCCGGGATGCCCGCTGGCGCCCCCCACGGAGTTCGCCGAGTGGCGCGAATCCGAAGGGCTGCAACTAGCTTCGTGGCACGGCCGCCCGACGTGGATCATCAGTCGATACGACGACATCAAGGCGGCCCTCGTCGACCCGCGGCTCAGTGCGGACACCATTCCGGACGAACTCAAGGCGACGAGCTCCGACAACAAGGTGCCGCAGATCTTTCCGCGCATCGACGACCCCGAGCACAACCGGCTGCGTCGCATGATGACGCGCGACTTCACGTTCCGGCGAGCCGACGCCATGCGGCCGCAAATCCAGGAGCTCGTCGACGGGTTCCTCGACAGCATGATCGCCACCGGGCCACCGGCCGACCTGGTCCGAGACTTCGCCTTGCCGGTGCCGTCATTGGTGATCTCGCTCTTGTTGGGCGTGCCCTACGAGGACCACGAATTCTTCCAGCGCCAGAGCACCGCCGGACTCGACTCGAGATCAACCAACGAGGAGAAGGCCGTCGCGATCGGGGAGATCTTCGGGTACGTGTTCGAGCTCGTCGGGCGCAAGGAACGCGAGCCGGGCGACGACCTCATCAGCAGACTCATCACCGATCACGTCGCCACGGGCGCGCTCAGCCGCGAGACCGCGGCCATGAACGCAGTGATCATGTTGCAGGCCGGACACGAGACCACCGCGAGCATGATTTCGCTTGGCACGCTTGCGCTGCTCCAGCATCCCGAGCAACTGGCCCGGTTGCGGGAAACCGACGATCCCGCCGTGGTCGCGAACCTCGTCGAGGAGTTGATGCGCTACCTCTCCATCGTGCACAGCCTCGTCGAGCGCGTCGCGGTCGAAGACCTGACCATCGCCGGTCAACAGATCCGTGCCGGCGACTTCGTACTCATGAACCTGCCTGCAGGCAATTGGGATACCGCGTTCGTCGAGCATCCCGACACGTTGGACATCGACCGGAATGCCAGGGGTCACTTGGGCTTCGGCTTCGGCGTGCATCAGTGCATCGGGCAGAACCTTGCCAGGGCGGAGTTGCAGATCGCATTGGCTACGTTGGCGCGCAGGCTGCCGGGGCTGCGTTTGGCGGTTCCGCTCGAGGAACTGCGCTTCCAGAACGAGCAGGAGATCTACGGGATCAGCGCGCTACCAGTCACCTGGTGATCGACGCCCCTACCCCCGCGGGAGACTGCCGGGGCCGAGTTGACCTAATACTTGTTCCGTCTTAGAGTTGAGTGGACGCTGCTGCTCTACTCAGACCGACACCCTTGGTTCTCGGAGCAGCAGCGTTTCCACGTGGCCGACGCCCCTCATGCGGCGCGACCGAGGCGCGAGCACCGCAGGTCGAGGTCGATTTCTGATAGCGTTACCCAAAATTTGGTTCGGTGTCGACGAGGCCGTAATGCCCACTGAACTGCGGCTGTTGGGTGATGACCACGACGGGAGTCAGCGAGCCATGAACGTGTCGAGGGGCGTGCCAAGGTGACGCCCACCCGGTCCGGCGTGGCGGCCCGCGGCACCGCCTCGCTTCCAGAACCGGGCCACGTCAACGACGAAGGGACGCGGCGCGCAGAAGTATTGGAAACCGCCGCCTCGCTGATCGCCACCTCCGGCCTGCGCACGTCGATGCACGACATCGGAAGGGCGGCCGGAATACAGACCGGAAGCCTCTACCATCACTTCGCGAGCAAGGAAGCGCTACTGGTAGAGCTACTCCGGCGCTACCACAGCGACCTCGACAGGGCGGCCGAACAGGCCCTCGACGCGCTAGACGATCCCGCCGCGCAGCCCGGTTTTGCGCGAATCACCGCTTTCGGCACCGCAATCGCGCAATGCGCGGTCGCACACCGCGCCGCCATCCAGATCTCGATGTACGAAACGCCGAGCAGCAATCCCGAGCTCATCGAATGGACGGGCCGCCGCCCGGCAGCACTTCTGGACGCGATGTACCAGACCCTGCGGGCCGCCCGCTGGAGTGGCTACCTCACGACCGATGTTGACCTCAGGGTGCTCGCGGACCGCATCTGCCAGACCATGCTCCAGGTGGGGCTCGACGTGCTGCGGCACAACGCCGACACGGAGCGCGTCGCGACGCTGCTCTGCCGAATCATGTTGGAGGGGTTGGCCGCCGACCGTCCGACCGATGTGCAACTCGACCGCTCCGCCGCCTTCATTGCCGCCGATGAAGCCATCGGGAGTTGGGCCGAGGACCCGGAGCCCGACGACAAGGCGGCTCACATCCGCGCGGTGGCGCGCACGGAGTTCGGCCGAAGGGGGTACGAGGGCACCACGGTTCGCGACATCGCGGCCGCCGCCGGAATCGGCCACGGCACCGTCTTTCGCTTGATCGGGTCGAAGGACGAGCTGCTCGCGTCGATCATGGGCAGCTTTGAGGAAAAGATGGACCCGGGCGCGAAGGCAGTCCTTCGCTCGAAGTCATCGCCGATCGAGAAGCTCGACGCGCTGGGCTGGATCAACCTCAATGCGCTTGAGCGCTTCGGCGACGAGTTCCGCATCCAACTCGCGTGGATGCGCCAGATCCCCCCCGACGCGCCGAACCCGAGCATGGAGTTCCCCACCCGACTCAAGCAGACCAAGAAGCTACTGGCTCAAGAGATTCGATCGGGCGCCATCAAGATCGACGACGCACCGGCGGAGATGCTCGCGCGCTGCGTGATCGGGCTTCAATGGGTTCCGGAGAACATCCTGAGGGACATCGGAACCAGGGCGGCCCAGCTTCACCTTCGCGACACCCTGCTGCGCGGGGTTGCGAAGCCCACCAGCTAGCCGCTTTGGGCTGGTGGGGTCGTCGCGGTTTGTGTGGTTGGTTTGTCGGTGGGTGCTGTCATGCTGGTTCGACGATGTCGCGGCATACCACGTTTCGGTTCTGTCTGGACCCCACCGTCGAGCAGGAAACGGTGCTGGGTCGTCATGCCGGGGCGTCGCGGTTCGCGTTCAACCAGTGCTTGCGGATCGTCAAAACCGGTCTCAGCCAACGCAAGACCAACCCGGATGTCGCGGTGCCGTGGTCTGGGTTTGATCTGATCAACACGTTCAACGGGTGGAAGCGGACCGAAGCCGCTGGCCGGGTCTTCGTGGTGAACGGCGACGGGGTCGCCGAGGTGGCGGTGACCGGACTGTCGTGGCGCACACAGGTGTGCCAGCAGGTGTTCGAGGAAGCCGCCGTGGACCTGGGTCGGGCGTTGAGCGCCTGGTCGGACTCGCGCGCCGGCACCCGCCCGGGGAAGCGGGTCGGGTTCCCGCGGCTCAAGAAGAAGACCACGGCGGTGGCGTCGTTTCGGGTGCGCAACAAACACTGCCGCGCCGGCCGCTCGGCGATCCGGGTCGGCGATGGCGACCGTCCCCGCTCGGTCACCGTGCCCGGCATCGGCCAGATCGCGGTGCACGATGACACCCGCCGGGTGCGCCGCATGCTCGCCACGGGACGCGCGAAGATTCTGTTCGCCACCATCTCCCACCGCGGCGGGCGGTGGTGGGTCTGTCTCACGGTCGAGGCCGCTGACCTGCACCCTGCCCGTCAACACCTCCCGCGCCCCGACGGTGACTGCGGTGGCTGGGTCGGGGTGGATCGGGGGCTGTCGGCGTTCCTGGTCGCCGCCCACGCCGACGGCACCGAAGTCGCCCGCATCACCGATGCCCCCAAAGGGCTTGCCGCGGGCATGAAGAAGCAACGGCGACTGGCGAAGTCGTTGTCGCGCACACAGAAAGGATCACGCAACCGCCGCGAGGCCGCCACCAGACTGGCGCGCCACCATCACCGGGTGGCCAACGTGCGCCGCCATTTCCTGCACCAGGTATCGAACGCGTTGGTCAAGACCCACGACCGGCTCGTCCTCGAAGACCTCAACGTGGCAGGAATGCTGGCCAACCACCGGCTGGCCCAAGCGATCTCTGATGCCGGCTGGACCGAGTTCGCCCGACTCGTCGGCTACAAGCAAGCCTGGCGGCACGGCACGGTCGTGCGCGCGGACCGGTGGTATCCCTCCAGCAAGCGGTGCTCGCACTGCGCAACCATCCGCGCCGGCCTGTCACTGGCCGATCGGGTGTTCACCTGCAGCTGTGGGCATCGCGAAGATCGCGACCTCAACGCCGCGGTCAACCTCGCATGCTGGGGCCAGACCCATCACACCGATGCACCCCACGATCCCCGGACCCCCAAGCAACGGGGCCGGGCCACCAACGCCCGCCGACGGGACGGCACTGACCAGCACCCCACGCGCGCTGGTGAAACCAGCCCGAACGACGCGGGAACCGACGTTCACCCCGCACCCGCGGCCTGAACCGAAGAACGCCCGAGCAGGGCGGTGCCCACCAAGATAATTGGTAGACACGCTTTAGCCGGTGGTCACGGGCAGCGTGGCCCAACCCCTCACACTCGCGGTATGCGCCTTGGACGCACGAGAATAGTCGACTTCCCAGTCCGGCCAACGCTTCATCACCTCTTCCAGTGCGACCCGCGCCTGCATGCGCGCGAGCGCGGAGCCCAGGCAGAAGTGAAGTCCCTGCCCGAAGCTGAGATGTCCGCCGCTGCGGTGAATGTCGAAGCGCTCGCCATCGGGGAACCGACTCTCGTCTCGATTGGCAGAACCGTTGAGCAGCAACATGATCGACCCCTCAGCGATCTGTTCGCCGCGGCATTCGGTGTCGTGAGCAACGTATCGCGCCTGCACGGGTGACGGCGCCTCGAATCGAAGCACCTCTTCGATGGCCCCCGGGATCAGCCCGTTGTCGGCGACGAGTTCGCGACGCTGATCGGGATGGTCTGCGAGCAACTGGCCAGCGAAGCCGATGAGCCGAGTGGTGGTTTCGTTTCCTGCACCCGCGATCATGCTGGTGTAGGTGAGCACCTCCATGCGCGTCAGTTGTCGGAGTACACCGTCATCCTCGATTTCGGCGTTGAGCAGCTGCGTCATCAAGTCGTCAGAGGGATGGTCGGCCCGCCAGTCGATGTAGTCCGCGAACAACTGATAGGCCTGCTCGAATGCGTCCGCGGCCACCGCATACGTCGCGTCGTCCTTGAGCGATATGGCATCGCCGGTATTGTCGCGGATCAGTTCCTGGCCCTGCTCGGGAATTCCAAGCAGGTATCCGATGGTCCGCATCGGCACCTGCGAGCCAAGATCGGCGATGAAGTCGAATCCGCCCGAGCCGACGAGTGGGTCGAGTGCGCGCTCGCAGAACTGACGCGTCAGCGGCTCGATGGCCTCCATCCGGCGCGGCGTGAAGACCTTGGACAACAGTCGTCGGTGCAGGTCGTGAAGCGGTGGGTCCTCGAAGAGAATGACACCGGGCGGAACCTCCAGGCCGCTCTTGATGATGTCCATGGTGGTGCCTCGACCCGAGCGGTAAGTCCGAAAGTTCGGTAGCTCTCGGGAGACGTCCTCGAAGCGACTGAGCGCGTAGAACTCGTGCTTGTCGTTGTAGTAGAGCGGGGCTTCCTCCCTCAGCCGCTTCCACACCGGGTACGGATCGTCGTCGATGGCGAAGTCGAATGGGTCGTAATAAAGATCAATGGCGCTTGTCTCGGTCATGTCATGCTCCCTTGGTCGATAGCAGGTCGTTCAGCGAGTCGTCGAGTCCGTTGCCCGCCGTGTGCGCAACGGCCGGCAACACGACTTCTCCGACCCGCTTCAAATAGGGCCACGCGATATCCGGTGGAAGGCCGCCGCACAGCGGCGAGAGGTTGAGCATGCCGCCACCGCGAATGGTCTCGACGGCCTCGGCGACGGAGAGGATGCGGTGCGACGCGGACGTCTCCCGAAGCCCGGCAACGTCGTTAGCGTAGGAGATGCCCGCAGAGGTGTCGTTGTCCGGATTCCACTCGGCGTACATCCGCACGTCGTGCAACAGGTAGGAACCTAGCTCGTCCCAGGCCTGGTCGACGTTGTCGGCCACGAAGCACACCGTCGCAGTGTCGCGCGGTGGCAGCAGTACGGGACCCGGCTCGTGCCCGTGGGCACGACTGGCCGCTTCGTACGTCTCCTGCATGTTGGCCACGGTCCCGTTCGCCAGCAGCCCCAGTCCGTACCTGCCGGCGCGACGGGCCGCGGCCAAGCTGGCCCCACCCCACATGAGCACCGGCCCACCTGCGGTGTGCGGCGGTGGAGTCACCCTGATGCGGCGCCCCTGATAGGTCACCGGTGCTCCGGTCAGCAGTTCCTTCAACAGTGCGAACTTGTCGTCGACCAAATCGCCACGGTCGCCCAGCTTCAGCCCGAAGTGTTCGAATTCCTCAGGGCGATAGCCGATTCCGAATATGTACGTGGCCCGGCCCGAACTGATGATGTCAAGCACCGCGATGTCCTCGGCAAGCCGCACGGGATCGTAGAACGGCAGGATGACGACAAGGCTCAGCAGTAGTCGCTCGGTGCGGGCGGCGATGGCCGAGCCCAGCATCAGCGGCGAGGGAAGGTACCCGTCGTCGGAGCCGTGGTGCTCGCACAGCACGGCCGCCAGGCAACCGTGCGTCTCGGCCCACGCGCACATCTCCGGCGCGGCCGCATACAACTCGGCGGTCGGAGCGCCCGACTCGGGTGCTCGCATGTCGAATCTCAGCGTGAACATTGCACTCCCTCCAGTCAGTCGAACGCAAACCGCGGCAAGGTCGTTGGCAAGTCGAGCGAACTGAGCAAGCCGGCGGGCGCATCGATGACATACGGAATGGCGTTGACCACCCGCATCGCGGTCGCCGCCATCGCTGCGTGACCGGCACCGTGGCCCTCGGCCGCTCCCATCGTCATCGCGCAATGGATGTCGGGGTCGCCCTCGATATCCACTCGATAGGTCGCGTCGAATTCCGAGGTCGGCCAATCCGGTGCGACGTCGCGCGCCATCCTGATGATGTGTTCGATGACGATTGCCTCGCGGCCGTTGACCACCCCTGCCGCCCGGGTGCGCACCGCTCCACAGGTGCCAGCGGGAATCGTGCCGAAGGCCACCTCGAGGTCGCGGTGGGTCAATTCGCGGTCGAGCGTGCCGCGGATCGCTTCGAGTTCGACGCCGAGGCCCTTGGCGATGAGGTGAATCGGTGCCTTCCAGGCCATTTCGATGAATCCCGGCGTCTTGAGCATGGGCTCGAAGTCGAGTGAGCGCGCAAAGCCCATCCCGTCCATCATCACGTCGGCCACCGGGTAGTGGTCGTTGAGCGCCACCTCGGTTGCAGTGATGGTGCGGATCGACTTCGACTGCGTCGTCATCAAGAGCGCTAGCTGGTCGGAGGCGAAACCCGGGAAGATGCCCGAGACGTAGAACGAAACGCCACCGGCCTTGGCCGCTGAGTCCAGTTGGTCGCGCCACTCCGTGGCGAAGTACGACGGCGGGTACACCAGACTGGTCGAAGACGTCGACACGACGTTGATTCCCGCCGCGAGCAATTTGAGGTAGTCCGGCACGGCTCCCCCGTCGCGCTCTGGGCCACTCGCGGCGTACACGACGCAGTCGGGGGCGAGCGAGATGAGCGCGTCAGCGTCGTCGGTGGCTGCCACGCCTATCGCCGCTCGCCCGGCGAGTTCACCAGCGTCCTTGCCCACCTTCTCCGGCGAATGAACCCACACCCCAACGAGTTCCAGGTCCGGACGGCGCTGGACTGCATCGACTGCGACCGAGCCGACTCCGCCCGTTGACCAGACGACTACCCGTGCGGGCGCTGCCACAGTTGCACTCCTCATTCCGACGTCGAAGACTGTTCGATTGCCGCCGCCGCGGTCTCTAGGTACCGCCATGCCACGTCAGGGCTGACGCCCCCACAGAGCGGGGCCAGCGGCAAGGGCCGTCCGCCCTTCACGTATTCGACCGCCTCATTGCGGGTCATGATGCGGTATGGGCCATTACCGGATCGCAGTGCGGCCACGCTGTCGGCCCGAGTAATGCTTGCGACCGAGTCGTCGCCGTGCCGATAGGAGGCGGCCATCGCGGCGTCGTGCAACAGATGCGGCCCCAACTGCGACCACGCTTCGTCCACGTCGTCCGCGACGAACACCACCGTCGGAACACCCGCCACGGGAAACTGAACGAATCCGGGTGTTCTTCCGTTGGCGTGGCACTGTGCCTCGTAGTAATTCTTCAGCTCCGGCTCGTCGACCTGAGAGATGAAGCCGAGCCCATGAGCCGCAGCCCGACGCACCGCGGCCCGGCTTCCCCCCGCGATCATCATCGGCGGCCCGTTGGGCGAGGCGCTCCGCGGGGTGACCCGCACGCGCCGCGCTCCGAACTCGGCAGGCTCGCCCTTCACCAGACTTATGAGCGCTGCGAGTGACTCGTCGGCCAGCCTGCCCCTAGCGGACATGTCCACCCCGAAGTGGTCGTACTCCTCGACACGATGACCGACCCCGAACGCGTACGAAACCCGCCCGCGGCTGATCAAGTCGAGCACGCACATTTCTTCGGCGAGCCGCACGGGGTCCCACAGCGGAATCGGCACGGCGGCAAGCAGTATGGCGAGGGACGTGGTGCGTGCGGCGATGGCGGAGGCCAACACCAGCGGCGTTGGCAAGTGTCCATCTGTCGCGCCGTGATGCTCCGACAAGACCGCCAGGATGGCACCCCTGGACTCCGCCCATGAGCACATCTCCACCGCGGCGCCGTACAGGTCGGCGGCGGGCCCTGCCCAATCCGGGGCGCGCATGTCGAACCTGAGCGTCAGCATGCGGCGGCTGCAGCAGTCATGAGCACAAATCTAACCTAACATTTGTTCTAATGCCGCGGAACGTGCGCCGCCGTCACCGACCCTTGACCCGTTCCCGTCGGTCCTGTTAGCTTGCGGATCAAACGTTAGGTATCACATCTTCGTCGCCAAGGGACCCTTCGATGACGTCACCAAGTCGTTGAGCGCCACCGCTTCGCAGCTCGGGGCCGCCACCCATGTCGTGCGGCTCGGATGTTCTGTACCACAGTCAATTTCGCCGCATTCATGTCGAGCTCGCCAGCGCTCCGACGGCTACCCCCGATGACAGACGTCATCGACCGACGAGAAATGGAGTGAACATGACGCAAGGTTCATACCGCGTGGTGGTCTGGGCGACCGGAGGCATCGGTTCGATCGCCATTCGTGCGATTCAGCACCGCGCGAATCTCGAACTGGTCGGGGTGTGGGTGCACTCCGACGACAAGGTCGGCAAGGACGCAGGTGAGTTGGCGAACGGGGCTCCGGTCGGCGTCACGGCCACCAACGATGCCGACGCGCTGATCGCGTTGAAGCCCGACTGTGTCATCTACGCCGCGAGCGGGCCAGAGCGCGACGCGGGCGCGGTCCCCGACTACGTGCGGCTGCTCGAAGCCGGAATCAACGTCGTCACCACCAGCACGACCAGATTGGTCAACCCGCATCGGTACGAACCGGCGGAGTGGCGCGACCAGCTGGCGGCCGCCGCCAAGCAAGGCCAGGTGTCGCTGTACGCGTCCGGCATCGAACCTGGCTTCGCAGCGGACTACCTCCCACTGGTGCTCAGCACGCAGTCGTCGCAGATCGAGAAGATTCACTGTTACGAGATGGGGCTGTACGACGACTACGGCGTGCCCGACATCATGATCAACGGGTTGGGCTTCGGACAGCCACTCGACTTCGAGCCGTGGGTGAGCATTCCCGGCGCCATCGCAGGCGAATGGCAGGGCCAGATCCGGCTGACCGCCGAGGCGCTCGGCGTCGAGGTGCAGGAGGTGCGCGAGTCCTTCGATCGCGCCGTGACCGACCGGACACTCGAGGTGGCGATGGGCACCGTCGAGGCGGGCACATGCGGCGCCCTGCGGATGCAGGCGATCGGCGTGGTGGACGGGCGCGAGGCGATCGTCATCGAGCACGTGACGCGATTGGCTCACGACGTCGCACCGGATTGGCCGAATGGCATCGGGGACCTGTCTTATCGGGTGCAGATCACTGGCGACCCCGACATCGATTGCACTCTGGCGGCCACCCTGCGAGATCCGCAGCGGGCCGGCATTGCCGGAATGACCTCTGGCGCAGGGGCGATGGTGGCGACGGCCATGCGTGTGGTCAACGCCATCCCCTATGTCGTCGCCGCCGACCCAGGCTTGGTGAGCTCGGTCGACCTACCGTTGACGATTCCGAAGGGCGCGTTCGCATCGGCCTGACCTGCACGCAGTCACTCGCGATGCAGGAAGCCGTGCAGTATTGCTTGGACGAGTTCGTCGACGATCACTTCTCGGGCAGGCTGTTTGGACCCGAAGAAGGTCGAGCGCAGCGCGACCATGCCGACGATCATGGCGACCGTCGAATGGGCAGGCATGTCCGGTTGGCTCGACCGCAGCCCTCGCATGCGCATGCCCTCGCCGCTGATCTGAGCCAGCACTGTGAGCGCTCGCCTGATGTCGGCGATCCCGGCGTCTTCGACTTCCTCTTCGCTGAGGCTATCGGCGGCGACGAGGGTGAGCAGCAGGCCTCGATTCTCGACGAGCACGTCGTAGAGCCGTCCAACGAACTGTCGCGACAACTCCTCTTCGCCGGTCTCTTCCGGCACGACGGCTGCCCAGGTCTTGCCGAAACCGTCGACGAAGGACGTGAACGGCAAGACGAGCGCCTCGCGGAACAGTCCAGCCTTCGAGCCGAAGTGGCGGAACAGCAGGTACTCGCTGACTCCGGCCGACTCGGCGATCTCCCGGGTCGTGGTGCGCCGATAGTCTTGGCGCGCAAAGAGTTCCCTGGCGGCGTCGAGCAGCAACCGGCGCGCTTCTCCGCGAGGCCGTCGGGAGGCGGATACCGGCACCTCTGACGAGGGTTGACGGCTTGCCGGACGTCGCTGAGGCACGCTCTTCACTCCTTGAACCGCGCGCAGGAAAGGGACTTTCACGATAGCCGTCCTTGACCTAGCTCATTTAATAGTGTCCACTATTACTACTCGTTCATCAGCGCGGAGGTACGTGGTCGTGGGTCAACTCATCATGCTCGGAACGTTGTTCGGGCTGATCGCACTCATATATGGCCTGGTCATCTACTTCGACCCAGAAGCGCGCGGTGACTCGAGCCAGGGCCCGAAGTCATGAACACCGAGATGACGGCGTTCCAGACGGCGAACGTGATCTTCGGCTGGGGCGGTGGAATCGTGCTCACGGCGATCGCCGTGTATCTGAGCATCCGAGCGCGCCGACTGCATCCGCTACTGCTGCTGTGTATTTCGGCGATCTCGTTCTCGTGGATCGAAGCGCCCTACGACTGGGCCATGTACGCGCAGTTCCCACCCGCCATCCCACGCATGCCGTCGTGGTGGCCGTTGAACATGACCTGGGGTGGCCTGCCCTCGTCCGTACCCGTCGGCTATGTCTCGTACTTCGTGCTGCCCGCCGTGATCGGTGCCGCGCTCGGCAGGCGGGCGGTGGCCCGCTTCCACTGGCGCAGGCCGATCACCCTGCTGACCGTCGGCCTCCTCGTCGGATTCTTCTGGGCACTGTTGTTCAATTCGGTCATCGGTGCCCGGCTGGGCATCTTCTACTACGCCTACGTGATCCCCGGACTGGGACTCTTCGAGGGCACCAAGCACCAGTACCCCATCTACGACTCGATCGCGATGGGCGTGCTGATCATGGTGTTCACCTACCTGCTGGCCCGGACGGATTCCGAGGGCCGCAATGTCATCGAGATGTGGTCGGACAAGGTTTCGAAGACCAAAGTGCAGTCCGCGATCATGTCCATCATCGCGATAATCGTCGTAGGAAACGTCGTCTACGGTGCGGTCTTCCTACCGCATCTCATAACGAAGCTGGGCGGTTACGTGACCTCGGGGCCAAGCGAGCAGCTGTTCCCCGGCGTCCAGAATCAACCCAGATAGCTTCTGACGCTCGGCGACCCGGCGGAGGAACTCCGAACCCGATCTCGTCCCGATGGCGACGTGCGTCGCCCGTGAAGAAATGGTGGTGTCTGCGATGCCAAGTACGCCTTATCGAGTAGCGGTGTGGTCCACCGGCGGCATCGGATCGATCGCCATCCGCGCGGTCGCCGAGAATCCCGACACGGAACTCGTTGGGGTGTGGGTGCACTCCCCCGCCAAGGCCGGGCGCGACGCAGGAGAACTCGTCGGCTTGGAGCCACTCGGGGTGCTCGCGACCAACGACGTCGACGCGCTCATCGCGCTACGCCCGGATTGCGTCGTATACGCCGCGAGCGGGCCGGAACGGGATGCCGCCGCCGTACCCGATCATGTCCGCTTACTGGCGGCGGGCATCAACGTCGTCTCGACCACGCTCAACCGGCTCATCTACCCGGAGGGCTTCGAGCCCAAGGTGTGGCGCGACGAGTTGGTCGAAGCCACCGCAACGGGAAACGCCTCGCTCTACGCCAGCGGAATCGAACCCGGTTTCGCCGCAGACCATCTGGTGTTGATGATGGCGACGCAGTGCAAGACCATTTCGCGCATACATGCAAGCGAGATCGCGCTGTATGACGACTATCCGGTGGCCGAGACCATGATGGATGCAATGGGATTCGGCATGCCCCTCGATTACACCCCGATGCTGGCGTACCCCGGCACCATCGCATTCCAGTGGGGGCCGGGGCTCCGGTTGATCGCCGAGGGGCTCGGCTGGGAGATCGACGAGATTCGCGAGAACTTCGACCGGGTGGCGACGGATCGCGATCTCGACGTCGCCTTCGGCACGGCCAAGGCCGGCACCTGCGGGGCGCTACGCACGCAAGCGATCGCCGTGGTCGACGGGCGCGAGGTGATCGTCATCGAACACGTCAATCGACTCGCAGCCGACCTCGGAACGGAGTGGGGCGTCGGCGGCCCAAACCCGGTGTACCGCATCACGATCGACGGCGAACCCGATGTCGAGTGCGAGATGACGGCCAACCTCCGCGACCCGGAGGCCTCCGGAAGCGCCATGACATCGGGGGCGGGCGCAATGGTGTCCACGGCCATGCGCGTCGTCAACGCAATACCGTACGTCGTCGACGCGAAGGCCGGCCTGCTGTCTGCCCTCGACCTCCCCTTGACACTGCCGCGGCACGCGTTGCGCTGATGCGCCGTCGGAGAGTCAGACGCCCGTCGGGACCGGAGCGGTGTCGGCTTCCGTATCCGAATCGCGCCTGATGGCTGCGAGTCGGCGCCTCGAGGCCTCCGTGTGGATGACCTGGGGCCACCAGAACCACTTACCGAGTAGCGCCGCGATGGCGGGCGTCATGAACGACCGCACGATGAGGGTGTCGAACAGAAGTCCGAGCGCGATCGTGGTACCTACCTGAGCCATCACCTTTAGATCGCTGATGGCAAATGATGCCATCGTGAACGCGAAGACCAGACCCGCAGAGGTCACCACCGACCCGGTGCCCGCCATCGAACGGATGATGCCGGTCTTCAGTCCCCCGTGGACTTCTTCCTTGAACCGCGACACCAGTAACAAGTTGTAGTCAGAGCCCACCGCCAACAGCAGGATGACGGACATCCCCAGCACCATCCAGTGCAATTGCAAACCGATGAGGTGCTGCCAGAGCAGCACCGCGAGCCCGAACGACGCGCCAAGCGACAGCAAAACCGTGCCCACGATGACCGCTGCGGCGATGAGGGCGCGAGTGATGATCAGCATGATGACGAAGATCAACGCCACCGCAGCCATTCCGGCGATCAGCAGATCGTAGAACGAACCGTCTCGCATGTCCTTGTACGTGGCGGCCGTACCTGCGAGATAGACCTTGGAGCCCTCCAGCGGGGTGCCCTTGATCGCCTCCCTGGCCGCCTGCTTGATGCCATCGATGTGCGAGATGCCTTCGACGGTCGCTGGGTCGCCCTGGTGCTGGATGATGAAGCGCACCGAGTGGCCGTCCGGTGAGATGAAGTTCTTCATGCCGCGCTTGAAGTCGGCGTTGTCGAATGCCTCTGGCGGGAGATAGAACGAGTCGTCGTTCATCGAATTGTCGAACGCATCGCCCATTGCGGTCGAGTTCTCCGACGCCGCCGCCTGCTGATCCTGCTGACCCTTCTGGGTCTGATACATCGTCAGCATCATCTGTTTCATCGACTTCATGGTCTCGATCTGCGACGGCATCAGCGCGACCAGTTGCGGCATCAGCTGGTCGAGGCGCTCAAGGTCGGGCACCAGTTTCTGGATGTCGTCGGTCATGGTGTCGATGCCATCGAGCGTGTCGAACACCGACCGGATGGCCCAGCACCCGGGGATGTCGTAGCAGTGCGGTTCCCAGTAGAAGTAGTTGCGCAGCGGCCGGAAGAAATCGTCGAAATTGGAGATGTTGTCGCGCAATTCGGCGATGTCGACGGTCATGTTCTTGGTCTTCTGGACCATCGAGTGGGTCACTGCCGCCATCTTCTCGGTCAGTGCGGACATCTGCGTCAGCGTGTCGATGGTGGACTGCATGTCGGCGGCCTGTTTGAGCATGTCGGCCATGCGGTCCTGGTTGTACTTCTGATTCATCGTCTGGGTGGTGCCCTGCATGCTGATCGCAAACGGAATCGTCGTGTGCTTGATCGGCTTGCCCTCGGGCCGGGTGATGGTCTGCACCCGGGAGATTCCGGGCACCCGGAAGATGGCCTTGGCGATCTTGTCGATGACGAGGAAGTCGGCGGAATTGCGCAGATCGTGATCGCTCTCGACCATCAGCAGCTCGGGGTTCATCCGCGACGCATCGAAGTGCCGCTCGGCGGCGGCGTAGCCGAGGTTGGCCGCGATGTCAGCCGGTAGGTATTTCCGATTGTCGTAGCTCGTGCGGTAACTGGGCAGGGCGAGCAGTCCGACCAAGGCCAGCGCGATCGTTGCGACGAGGATCGGCCCGGGCCACCGCACCACCGCCGTACCGATGCGGCGCCAGCCGCGAGACCGGATCCGACGTTTCGGTTCGAAGCGCCCGAAGCGGCTACCGATCACGATCACGGCGGGCCCCAACGTCAACGCCGCGAGGACGGCCACCAGGGTACCGAGCGCACATGGCACGCCGAGGCTTTGGAAGTACGGCAGCCGCGTAAAGCTGAGGCAGAGCATGGCGCCCGCGATGGTGAGCCCGGACCCCAGCACCACGTGCGCGGTGCCGCGAAACATGGTGTAGAAAGCGGTTTCCCGGTCTTCGTCATCGCCGCGCGCTTCCTGGTAGCGGCCGATGGCGAAGATGGCGTAGTCGGTGCCCGCGGCGATCACCATGAGGGTCAGCAAGCTCGTCGCGAACGTCGAGAGCCCGATGACGTTGTGGTAGCCGAGGAACGCCACGATGCCTCGGGCTGCGCCTAGCTCGGAGAACACCATCAGCAGCACCAGGATCATCGTCCCGAAGGAGCGATATACCAGGAGCAGCATGACGGCGATCACGACGAGCGTGAGCAGCGTGACCAAGAGGATGCTCTTGTCGCCGGCGTGGGTCTGATCGGATACCAGCGGCGCGCCCCCGGTCACGTACGCCGTGATGCCGGGCGGGGGCGGAGTCGATTCGACGATGTTGCGGACCGCGGCGACGGACTCGTTGGCGCGCGTTTCGCCCTGGTTGCCCCGAAGGTAGACCTGAACGTAAGCGGCCTTGCCATCGTTGCTCTGCGAGCCCGAGGCGGTCAACGGGTCGCTCCAGAAGTCCGCGACGTGCTCGACGTGCTCGGTGTTGGCTTGGAGCTTCTTCACCAACTCGTCGTAGTAGTGGTGGGCGTCGGCCCCTAGCGGCTTGTCGCCTTCCAGCAGCACCATCGCGTTGCTGTCGGAGTCGAACTCATGGAAATTGGCGCCGATCTGCCTCATCGACATCATCGACGGGCCGTCCTTGGGACTGAGCCCCACGGTGTGCTCCTGGGCCACCTTCTCCAACGGCGGGACCACGACATTCGTGATGACCGTCAGCGCCAGCCAGCCGAGCACGATCGGCACGGCCATGACCCGGATGAAGTGGGCGATCTTCCCAGGCTCGGTGCTAGTGCTCACGCGGAGCGCCCCGAACAAAGCAGGTCAGATCGCGGCACGTCGACGTGCGTCCGACATCCGACTCGGCGCCGCAACGACATCACCAGCCCCCTCGACAAGCCATCCATCGGCCCACAGCGAGCCCGCGCGCGTAACAAAATGAGTGACGCGTGTCATATATCTAGCCCGTCAAACAGTCTTCTGTCAATTGCACGCGGACCGGCGGTTTTCCCGCGTCAAAGCAGCAGTGCGGACCCCGAAGAACCTGGGAGTTGCCTGTACGCGTCAGTCTCGCCGTTCGATTTCGACAAACGGGCAGCGACCGTCACACCAGGGCGCGGCGCTCACGCAGAAGTCGCTGCGCGAGGGTGAGATAGGACGTCGCGACCTGTGGCCACGCCAAGCTCGGGGCCAATCGGCGGCCCTCGGCGGCCATGTTGCCTGCGAGCCGCGGGTCGGACAGCACCTTCCGCAAGGCCGAAGTCAAGGCCTCGGGATCGTCGTGATCGACGATGATGCCCGCGCCGGTGCCGAGTAGTTCGACGGCATGCGGGAAGGCGGTTGCGACCACGGGGCGACCGCTTGCGACGGCGTTCACCAGCGCCCCGGAAGAGACCTGATGGCTCGCGTCATAAGGCAGCACGACCACGGCGCTGGATTGGACCATGGCAGCAATTGCGGAACCGCTGCGGTATGCGGGGTCGAAGACCACCGAACCCGTGAGGCCGCTGTTGCGCACCTGCTCGATTCGAGCCTCGCGGTATGCCTCACCCTCGGCGGCAACCACCTTCGGATGTGTCGGGCCCGCGATCAGGTACTGAGGACGACCACGAAGTTCGTGCAGGGCACCCATCGAGTCGATGACGCGCTCGACGCCCTTTCCTGGACCCAGCAGACCCCAGGTCAACACGGTCGGTCGGCCTGCGCGCTTCAAAGCGACGCCCAGCGGGATCGTTGCGCCGTGGGCAATGGCGCTGACCTTGTGGCGTTCGACGGCGAAACTGGAATTCAGCTGCCGGGCGGCCGCATCCGATGTCACGACCACGTGATCGGCCTGCGCCACGATCGACTCGAAAACCGACCTTTCGGATGCGGTCGGGTCGGCGGGAATTTCGTGAGCGACAACGATCGCCGGGACGCGCAGTCCTTCCATGACGTCAACCAGTTGGGCGCCGTTGGCACCACCGTAGATCCCGAAGCCGTGGTGGATGACTGCGATGTCGCGCTGGTTCAACAGGTCCGCACACGCTGCGCTCGACGCCGCCGAATCGCTCACTAACTCCCCGACCACGCGGGCGTCCGGGGACGTCGAGCCGTCGGCGACCCGCACGACGGTGACGGCTGCGCCGTTGGCCTCCAACCCCGCAACGAGCGCGGCACTGAAGCTTGCCACCCCGCACAGTGCGGGCGGATGCGTGCCAAGCACGCCGAACCGCGGCGGCGCGGAAAGGTGTTGCGGTCCAGCGTGGTTGATCAGAGATCTACCGAGAGATAGTGCAGTCAAAGCGATCCCGACGTGCGATTCCCACAGAAATGTCCGGCTCGAGCGGTTGCTCATGGAGTTCAGCGGCGTACGGCTGATTCATTCCGGACTGATTGGTCGCCCAACCTTTCTCACACTACACCCTCAAGATTGCGCGAACGGGTCGTCAGCCGCGTCGGATGGCGGGCCCGCACGGTCGTGACCAGGGCACTTGCGCCGCCTGGGCGCTGCCCGGCCCCGGATGGCTCGCGCGCTGAAACTCCCGCGCCCGCCCGTCCTGCGGACAACTGCTCCGAATTTCGTTGCCGCGTTTGGATTCAAGCCTGACCTAGCCCGCGAACCCGGTAGCCGGCGCGCCGCCGCGCACGAATTATCCGAACAGTCGACGTTTCGCCGATGCCTTCTCGTCGCCTTCCACATCGGACCACTCGTCTGAGGCGTAGCTGTACGACGTCTTCGCGCCGATGCGCAGCACGTCCAGCGTGCCGTCGGAATGCTTGACGTAGGAATCGCCGAAGCGCATGTACTCGTCGGTTGCCCCGTCGGGCAGCCTCACCTGGACCGTCATGGAACCTCCAAATGCATCGGCGATGCCGACGCGGTCGGACTGAATCTCACCTGCGGCCAGGAGGGCCGAAGCTGGTGCGGAGGGGACGTGATGTTGTGGGCTCAGCGAACCTTTTCCGCGATGGAGTTCAGCGTGTGGAGCACGTGGATTGCGAGTGCTTCTGCGGCGTCGTCGTCGAGCTTGGAGTGAGCCAGAATGGTGTCCTTGACGAGGCTGACGCGGGTGTCATAGGGGGTGCGGAACGCTGTGGGCGATGCCATCAAATTGTCCTTCATTGCCGAGCATGTCTGCCCGCAATCGGGCTGCTCGATGCCGATAACGCTACCCCTCGCCGCGCAACCAGGTTGGGCACGTAGCTGCAGCCAATGAATGTCGTTGCGTCGCAACGATCTACCGGGCGAACGGCGGTGCGGCAACCAACGGCTCGATCGGTGCGGGCGTACAGTTCGTGGATCGGGACCGCTCAGGCCCCCAATCAAAGGGCTGGCGATGGCTGACAAGTCTCCCCGATCGAGTATGTCCAAGAAGTCCGGCAAGTCCCTCAAGGAGAAGCGCGCCGACAAGCGCACTGACGGGCAGCAGGCGTCGCCGACCGACAACCTGATAAACCGCAAGAAACGCTGACGCGGCGCCGGGGCCGCTCCGTCGCTTTGGCTGTTTCTGCCCGCCCGCTGGCCCTCCCGAGGAAGATCGGGTGCTGATTCAGCACACCGATCGGCGGACAAGGGAACTCAGATGCAGACACGCGGGGCCATCATCCGACAGTCTCCTGGCACCTACGAGGTGGCGACGCTCGAGTTGGACCCGCCAGGCCCCAACGAGCTGCTGATCAAGATCGCGGCCTCTGGCATGTGCCACTCCGACGATCACGTTGCCACCGGAGACATGCCGATCCTCACCTACCCGATGTGCGGCGGCCACGAAGGCGCAGGCGTCGTCGCAGAGGTGGGGCAGGGGGTGAACGGCTTCGCCGAGGGCGATCACGTCGTGCTCTCGTTCCTGCCCGCCTGCGGTCACTGTCGGTGGTGCGCATCGGGCATGCAAAACCTGTGCGACCTTGGCGGGACGATATTGATCGGATCCCGGCCCGACGAGCCGACCAGCTTCCGGATGAGCCTCGACGGCCAGCCGGTGAGCCAGTTTGCCGGGCTGGCCACGTTCTCCGAATACACCACCGTCCATGTCGACAGTGCTGTGAAGATCCCGAAGGACGTGCCGCTCGACAAGGCCTGCCTGCTTGGCTGCGGGGTGGGCACCGGTTGGGGTGCGGCCGTGAACTCCGCGCAGGTCCAAGTCGGGGACACCGTCATCGTGATGGGTGTTGGCGGCGTTGGAATCAATGCGGTGCAGGGCGCCGCCCACGCCGGGGCATTGCATGTGATCGCCGTCGATCCGGTGCCCTTCAAACGCGAAATGGCCGAAAAGCTAGGCGCTACACACTCATTCGCCGACATCGACGAGGCGGCCGAGGTCGCCCGCAGTCTCACCAATGGCCAGGGCGCGGACTCGGCAATCGTCACGGTCGGCGTGACGAAGGCTTCGCACGTGGGACAGGCGTTCGCCGCCATCCGCAAGGCAGGGGTGTGCGTCGTGACGGGGCTCGGCAACTTCGCCGAGACGGCGCCGCCCATCTCGATGTTCGACCTCACGCTGTCCCAGAAGCGGCTGCAGGGCTCGCTCTACGGGGAGTGCTCGGCGACCAAGGACATTCCGCGGCAGGTGCAGTTGTACATGAACGGGAAGCTCAGGCTCGACGAGCTCGTCACTGCGACCTACACAATCGACCAGGTCGCGCAGGGGTACGAGGACATGCACGCGGGCCGAAACATCCGCGGCGTCATCGTCTTTCCGTAATCGACCAGTCCACCTTGCATCGGCTGCTTTGCTGCAGGCGATGATCAGATGTCCGTTTGAAACTCTCGGCGTCCCAAGCGTCCTACACTCGCAATATCCGTGGAACCGGGCTCAAAGAGGAGCGTTAAGACCATGACTATGACCGAACCGGACGTCGAGGCCAACACACCGTTCGAACAGGACGTCACCGCCACGCAGCAATACCTCGACAGCCCGCGCTTCGACGGGATCGTTCGCCTGTATACGGCCCGCCAAGTCGTCGAGCAGCGCGGCACGATCCCAACCGACTACACCGTCGCACGTGATGCCGCAGCGGCCTTCTACGCTCGCCTGCGCGAACTCTTCGCATCGAAGAAGAGCATCACGACCTTCGGCCCCTACTCCCCCGGCCAAGCCGTGACGATCAAGCGGATGGGCATCGAGGGCATCTACCTCGGCGGCTGGGCCACCTCTGCCAAGGGTTCCATCAACGAGGATCCTGGCCCCGATCTGGCGAGCTATCCCCTGAGCCAGGTGCCCGACGAAGCCGCGGGCTTGGTGCGGGCCCTGCTCACCGCCGACCGCAACCAGCAGTACTTGCGGCTGAAGATGACCGACGCACAACGCGCCGCGAGCCCGGCGACCGACTACCGGCCGTTCATCATCGCCGACGCCGACACCGGACACGGCGGAGATCCGCACGTCCGCAACCTGATTCGCCGCTTCGTCGAGGCCGGTGTGCCGGGATATCACATCGAGGATCAGCGCCCGGGCACCAAGAAGTGCGGCCATCAGGGCGGCAAGGTCCTGGTGCCTTCGGACGAACAGATCAAGCGGCTCAACACCGCCCGCTTCCAACTCGACATCATGCGGGTCCCCGGCATCATCGTGGCGCGCACGGATGCCGAGGCGGCCAACCTCATCGACAGCCGCGCAGACGAGCGCGACCAACCGTTCCTGCTCGGCGCGACCAACTTGAAGGTGCCGCCGTACAAGGCCTGTTACCTGGCGATGATGCGCAGTCTGCACCAACAGGGCGTCACGGATATCCGGGGGCATCTGCTCTACGCGATCCCCGACGGCGAGTACGCCACCGCGGACGCCTGGCTGGAGCGCCACGGCATCGCGGCGGTCGTCACCGAGGCAGCGGCGGCATGGAAGACCCAGCAGGACGGCCAAACGTCGATCGACGACCTCTTCGACGACGTCGAGTCGAAGTTCGTCGACGCGTGGCAGTCGGACGCCGGGCTGGAGACCTACGCCGAGTCGGTGGCCGAACTCCTGGCCTTCCGCGAGCGCGAGGGCGAACCGCTCGACATGAATGCGACCGACTGGCGGGCGTTCGCCGAGCGCGCGTCCTTGTACGCCGCCCGCGAGAAGGCCAGGGAGTTGGGCGCCGACGTGCCATGGGACTGCGAACGGACGAAGACTCCCGAGGGGTACTACCAAGTCCGCGGCGGCATTCCCTACGCGATCGCGAAGTCGCTCGCCGCAGCGCCATTCGCCGACATCCTCTGGATGGAGACCAAGACCGCGGATCTGGCCGATGCCAAGCAGTTCGCCGATGCGATCCACGCGGTCTACCCGGACAAGATGATGGCCTACAACCTGTCCCCCTCGTTCAACTGGGACACCACCGGCATGACCGACGACCAGATGCGAGCCTTCCCCGAGGAGATCGGCAAGATGGGCTTCGTCTTCAACTTCATGACCTACGGCGGCCACCAGATCGACGGCGTCGCCGCCGAAGAGTTCGCCACCGCGTTGCGCCAGGACGGCATGTTGGCGCTGGCGCGGCTGCAACGCAAGATGCGGCTGGTCGAATCGCCGTACCGAACGCCTCAGACGCTCGTCGGCGGGCCGCGCAGCGACGCCGCGCTGGCGGCCTCCTCGGGACGTACCGCGACGACGAAGTCCATGGGCAAGGGCTCCACGCAGCATCAGCACCTCGTGCAGACCGAGGTGCCCAAGAAGCTGCTCGAAGAGTGGCTGGCGTTGTGGAGCGAGCATTACCAGCTCGGCGAGAAGCTACGGGTGCAGCTTCGGCCTCGGCGGGCCGGCGGCGAAGTCCTCGAACTCGGTATCTACGGCGCCAGGGAGGAGGGCGAGGAGGAACTGCTCGCCAACGTGCTCGTCGACCCCATCAAGGATCGACACGGCCGCAGCATTCTGACGGTCCGCGACCAGAACACGTTCGCCGAGAAGCTACGCAAGAAGCGCCTGATGACGCTCGTGCACCTGTGGCTTGTGCACCGTTTCAAGGCCGAAGCGGTCTACTACGTCACGCCGACCGAGGACAACATCTACCAGACCGAGAAGATGAAGTCCCACGGGATCTTCACCAACGTTCATCAGGACGTCGGCGAGATCGTGGTGGCCGACGTCAATCAACCCCGCATCGACGAACTGCTGGCACCCGATCACGAAGCACTGCTGCGATTGATCCGCAAGGAGGACTAACAGTCGCACGGCTTGCAGGTTTTCCAGCGCTGCCCGCTTTCCCGGCGGAATCAGTGCGTGAGGTCTAGCTTGGGCAGGTGGCCCGTCCGCTAACCGCTTTGTTGGCTCAACACGCCGCCCGAATGACCACCAAGTCAACCGCGCAATATCTGCCTCTTGGCACTGAACTCCGTTCAGCAACAACCGATTTGGCCTCGGCTTCATTTTCTGAAGATCGGCTGCGTGAACGCTGTGGCAGCGCTGTGGATTTCGTCGACCGGCAAATGACATCGCTCACGGTTCACCAACCTCGCAATTAGCCAGTGAAAGGACTCGCATGACAAGCGAAGCAACAGCACCCGGTGGCTATCAATCCGCTCTGGAAAAGACTCTTGGGCTTCGTGGCGTCGTATTGTTCGGCCTGGCCTACATGGCACCGATCATCGTGCTGGGCATCTTCGGCGTCATCGCGGTGAAGTCCAATGGCGGCAGTGCCGGCTCATATCTGCTCGCCACCGTCGCGATGCTGTTCACTGCATTGAGTTACGGCCTCATGGCCAAGCACTACCCGATTGCCGGATCGGCCTACACCTACGTTCGCAAGTCCCTGGACGCCCGTGCTGGCTTCATCGTCGGATGGGCCATCTTGTTGGATTATCTCTTTCTGCCACTTGTCATTTGGCTGATCGGGGGCGCCTATCTCAGCGACAAGTTCCCCAGTGTGCCGTTCTGGGTGTGGATCGTCGCGTTCATCGTGATCACGTCGGCGCTCAACGTCATAGGCCTCAAGGTCGCCGACAAGGCGAACTTCGTACTGATGGCGTTCCAGCTACTCGTCCTGGCGCTGTTCGTGGTGCTGACGATCACCCATCTCGTCGGGCACTCGGAGTCACTCTTCTCGCTCAAGCCCTTCACCGGTGATGGCGGCTTCGTTGCCATCGCTGCGGGCTCGGCCGTCGCGGCCTACTCGTTCCTGGGTTTCGACGCGGTCAGCACGCTCACCGAGGAAACCCACGACGCGCAACGCAACATCCCAAGGGCGATCGTGCTGGTCGCGTTGCTCGGCGGCGGCATCTTCATCGTGGTGTCGTATTTCGTGACGCTGGTGGCGCCGGGCGGCACCTTCGACAACAGTGATTCGCTCGCCTCCGACGTCGCACAGACCATCGGCGGCAGCCTGTTCGGTGCGTTCTTCCTGGCCGCCTTGATCATCGCCCAGTTCACGTCAGGGCTCGCGGCCCAAGCTGCGGTCGCCCGGCTGCTCTACGCGATGGGCCGCGACGGCGTGCTGCCCAACAAGTTCTTCGGGGTCGTGTGGGCGAAGTTCCACACCCCGGTGCCCAACATCCTGCTCGCGGGCGTGATCGGGCTGGCCGCGATCTTCCTGTCCGTCACCACGTCGACCTCGTTCATCAACTTCGGTGCGTTCACCGCGTTCACCCTGGTGAACCTTTCGGTGATCGCATACTTCTTCCGGCACCGAAACGACGGACTCAATGCCCTGCGCTACGTGGTGATTCCGTTGATCGGCGCGGTGATCGACATCGCCCTGCTCACTCAACTGGACAAGGATGCGCTGATTCTGGGGCTGTCCTGGCTGGGCATCGGCATCGTCTATCTGTTAGTGCTGACGCGAGGATTCACCCGCCAGCCACCAGACCTGGCTGGTCTCGCCGAAGCCGACTAACCAGCCGAGACCGGTCTCGGGTACTCCGAAACCCGGCCATGGCCTTCACGGCATCAGGTTACGCGCTGACCAATGGGGCTCACGCGACGCCTGAGACCCCTGGGACGACGGCCTTTCCGCCACACGCTGATCGCCCGCGCGTCACGGATGCCATGTCGCCGCCGTGCCCTATCTTGGACCGTCGACGTACGAGGTAGCCGAGGAGGACACCAGGTGGACGACAACGCGGCGCTGTCGGCTGGCGACCTCCTCGAACTCAATCGCGAGATCCAGGGCTCACCCACGATCCGACTGCTGGCCACCCTCAATCTGGGTATGTACGCGACGCTGATGGATCGCCACCTCGGCGGCGGCGTGATCGCCGAAACCGACCTCGTCGTCCGTCTGGAACGCGACCTGGACGAGCTCGGTCGCCCGGGCGGCGAGCAATCCGGCCTCGCGCTCATCAAGTCGTGGGCCAGCCAGGGCTGGCTGCACCGCGTGGCGGACCAACGCGCAGGACTCGAACGCAACCTTTGCTACCTGACCCAGGACGCACGGCGGGCGCTGGACTTCCTTCGCGGCATGCAACGCCAGGACACCATCGCCACCGGCGGCTCCATCAACGGCATCGCCTCGCGGCTCAAGCAAATCGCCATCCGCGTTGGCAACGACCCCGACCGCGTCCGCGCCGGCATCCAGGCCGAAATCGCCGCCCTGCACGCCGAACTCGACGCGCTCGACGCGCACGCCGGTGACCACTCCCGGCCCGAACCCGACCTGACCGACATGTACGACGAGGCCTGCGCCATCGCCCTGCAAATGGAGCGGCTGATCACCGACATCGGCCAATACGGGACGTTGATCGAGCAGGCCACGGCTGCACTCGACGAACCCATCGACAGCAATGTCGAGTATCGCGACCGCCAGCGCCAGATGTATGCCGACTACCAGTCGGCCTGGGATTCGCAGGGCCGCGACTCGCATCGCGCCTTCCTGCGGATGATCAACGACCCCGATCAGCGCGCCGAGTTCGAAGCCGACGTCGCTGCCGTCGCGGAAGCACTGCCCGCGCTGGATCCGGCGTTGCGCAAGGTGATGGCTGGGTTCTTCGAACTCGTCGGGCACCAGATCGACGAGGTGGAACGCATTCAGCAGCGCTGCGCCCAGCGAGTCAAACGATTCACCGCGTTCGGCACCCTAGAACAGAGCAGGGGCGTTGCCCGTCAGCTCAACGAGGCCATCGGCTCGGCCCGCGCCCTGCTGAAGGCCTCGCTGACCGACTCGCGCCTCGACCTCGAACTGCCCCTAGCCCGTCACGCAATCAGCTCGGTCGGCGCGCTCAGCTTTCGGATCGGCGACCTGTCGAACCCGAAGCCCGCGGCGGCCGCGGGCAGCGAGGTCGACCTGTCCAGCTTCGCTGCGCTGACGACCCAGGTCGACTCACCGGCCATGTCGGAGCTGATCAATACCGAAATCAACTCGGGGGCTCAACTTTCCTTGCCCGATGCGGTGGCACTGCTCGACTCCGCGTATCTGGGTCACGTCATCGTGTTGTGGTCCTGGGCGCTCAAACAACCCGTCAAAACAGACACCGCAGCGCTCGAATCGGTCACGGTCCGCTTCCAGTCCTTGGACGGCCGCGACCGTGAGATGGAGGTTCCACACCTGATGTTCACCGAGCCCATCTCCAGCCTGCTGGGATCCGCATCGTGACGACCACCGAACCGGATATCGACTTCTCCTCACTGCCCCAGGTCGACCAGACGGCCCGTCCGCCGCACCAGCGCCGGCCCCGCTTCGACGGTGACGTCAGTGAGCTACCCGACCGTGCCTGCTGGGCGCTGCAGAACCTGCTGACCCGCCGCTACCTCAGCGCCGAATCCGACCGCGACCTCTACGCCTGGGTGCTGGAATATCGGGCCCAACTCAGCGTGCGCCTCTCCGAACTCGACCTGCAATTGCGCATCGTCGAAGGCGCCGAAGTGGCCTTCGTCGAGCAGGCCCGCTACGAATCGGCAAGAGGGGTAAAGCTCTTGCGCCGCGAGCCGCTCGGCACGTATGACTCGATCTTGGCGCTGCAGCTGGCGCAAATGATGCGCGCTTCCGGCGACCAGCGCGTCCTGATCAGCCGCGACGAGGTACATGGCCTGTTCTCGGGGGTAGTCAACGACGTCGACCGTGACACCGTGACGTTCACCGCCCGCATCGACGCCGCCATCGCCCGGTTGGCCGCTCTGGAGATTCTTCGCAAGAGCCGTGACGACGAAGACAGTTACACCGTCAGTCCGGTGATCAACGCGGTCATGACGGCCTCGGTGATCACCGAGCTGCAGCAACAGTTCGAGCTACTGCTCAACGGTGGCAGTCCGGGCCCGCAGGACGAAGCAGAGGTCGCAGTCGATGCCTGAACAGTTCCACCTGTCCCGCCTGCAGGTCATCAACTGGGGGGTGTTCGACGGTTATCACACCATCCCGTTCGGCGAAGGCGGAGCCCTGATCGCCGGCGCCTCAGGTAGCGGCAAATCCTCACTGCTGGACGCTATTTCGCTCGGCTTCCTTCCGTTCAACCGCCGCAACTTCAATGCCTCCGGCGACAATTCGGCGGCCGGCTCCAACGCGGGCCGCCGCACCGTCGACAAGTACGTGCGCGGCGCCTGGGGCCAACGCAGCGATGCCGGCGCGAGCAAGGTCATGTACTTGCGCGGCGACGGCACCGCGTGGTCCGCGGTCGCCGTCACCTACGCCAGCAATACCGGGCGAGCCATCACCGGCCTCGTGCTCAAATGGCTCACCGGCGAATCCCGATCGGACTCCTCGAGCAGATTCGTCCTGGCCGACGGCGACCGCGACATCGAGGACGTGTGCAACCGCTGGGCGTCCGGCCGCTTCGATGCAGGCGTCTTCAAGGACGACGAATGGCGGTTCTCCACCAAGGTGGAGTCGCAGTACCTCGCCCAGCTGTACGCGACCATCGGCATCCGCGCCTCCGACGCCGCGCAGCAGCTGCTCGGTAAGGCAAAGTCGCTGAAAAGCGTTGGTGGCCTTGAGCAATTCGTCCGCGAGTTCATGTTGGACGAACCCAGCAGCTTGACGCGACTACCCGACGCGCTCAAGCAGATCGACCCACTGGTCGACGCCCGCGAACTGCTGGCCGTTGCCCAACGCAAACGCAAGATCCTCGGCGACATCGAGAACATCCAGCAGCGCTACGGCTCCGAGTCCTCCGATCTGGGCATCATCGACCTGGTGGATCAGCCGATGGTCCGCGCGTACACCGATCACATCCGGGTGGCGCAGTGCCCTGCCCAGATCGACTCGCTGGACGCCACCATCGACCAACTCGGCAACGAGTACGAGGACGTGACGCGCCAGCTGAATCTCGCCAAGGCTGAAGGGGATTCGCTCAACGCGCAGATCAGCGGATCCAGTGCGAGCATCGGGCCACTGCAGTCGCAGGTGGCGGGCGCCGAGGCGCAGGCCGAGGAGGTGTCGCGGCGTCGCAGCGCCTACGAATCGTTGCTCACCGCACAGAAGCTCGACATCCCGGACACCGCTGACGAGTTCTGGAATCTGCGCGAGGAACTCACGACGACAGCCACCGAGTTACTCGCCAAACTCGATCGCGGCCGGGAAGCATCCACTGACGCCGAGTACGCGCAGAAGGCCGCTCGAATCGCCCGCGACGATGCCGCGAAGGAGCTCAAGCGGGTCGAGCACGTCGGCTCGGCCTTGCCGGAGTTCGCGATTGCGATGCGCGAACACATCTGTGCTGCAGTGGGTGCCGACCCTGGCGAGCTGCCGTACATCGCCGAACTGATGGACCTGCGGCCCGAGCAGAGCCGATGGCGGGTCGCAGTGGAGAAGGTGTTGCGCGGCGTAGGCCTGCGCCTGCTGGTCCCCGACAGCCACTACGCCGCAGTGCTGCGGTTCGTCAACGAGACCAACATGGGCGGGCGCCTGCAGCTGCATCACGTGCGCGCGAAGTTCGTTGGCGCCGAGGCCACTCCGGCAGAGCCGAAGACGTTGGCGGGCAAGCTGTTCCTCGTCGATCCGACGCACGTCTGCGCCGCCGAGGGCTCCGATGTCATCGCCGCGGCCGGGGACCACGTCTGCGTCGACGACCCCGACGTCTTCCCCCGCTTTCGCCGCGCGGTCACCGATACCGGGCTCTACAAGGACTCCGACCGGCTGGCCATCAAGGACGACCGGCGTCCACTGCGGCAGTCCGACTACATCTTCCAGGGCGACATCGCCGCCAAGATCGACGCACTGACCGTCGACCTCGGCAACGCCGAGGAGACCTTCAGCCAGGCCCGGCGCGCCGCCGACGACATCGCCGCGGAGCGCCAGCAGCGGCGCGACCGAGCGGCCGCGTGCAAGGCGATATGCGAGCAGTTCCCGCAGTGGAGTCAGATCGACACCGAATCCGCTGACGGGCATGCCGAACGACTGCGCGAGCAGTTCGAGCTGCTGCTGGCCGATCACCCCGACATCGAGGCGCTCAATGCGCGCGCGGATCAGTGCTGGGAGGAGATCCAGACGCTGATGACCCGCCGCGGCGCCATCCAGACCCGCCGCGACGACCTCGACGGTCGACGGACCCGGCTGCTGGAACTTCAGGAGCGGCTCACCCCGGAGTTCGTGTCCGAGCCGCTGACCGAGTTGCTGGACCGCTACGCGCGCGATGTGCCGGTGGAGTTGGAATTGCTCAATCCCGAGCCGCACCGGGACGCGGTGTTTACCTCGATCCGCCGTGAGCGCGAGCAGCTGCGCGAAAGCCGCAGGCGCTCTTACGACGAGCTCGCCCGCATCCTCAACACGTTCGATACCGCCTTCCCCGATGCGATCCCCAACGACAGCGATGTCTTCGACGAACGCGTCCACGACTATGTGGCGTTGTGTCGGCACATCGACGAGCGAGAGCTCCCCGAGGCCTACGAGCGCATGATGCGGCTGGTTACCGAACAGGCCCCCGACGCCATCCTCACGCTGCACCGGGTGGCCGAGCAGGAGAGCCGACGCATCACCGAGCAGATCAACAGGGTCAACACCGGGCTGGGCTCCGTCGAGTTCAACCGCGGTACCCGCCTGACGCTGCGGGCCACTCCCCGGAGCCTCACCGCGGTCGCCGAGCTCACCGACATCGTCAGGGCCATCTCGCGGCGCATCGCCGAAGTCGGGCTCGGCGACAAGCAGGCGATCCTGGATCAGTACGCGGACATCCTGCGGCTGCGCAACCGGCTGGCGTCCACCGCTCCGGAGGACAAGGCCTGGACGCGGGATGCGCTCGACGTCCGCAACCGGTTCACCTTCGACTGCGCCGAATGGGATGTCAGCAGCGAAGAGCTGATCCGCACCCACAGCAACGCAGGCGACAACTCGGGCGGTGAGCAGGAAAAGCTGATGGCCTTCTGTTTGGCCGGCGCATTGAGCTTCAACTTGGCGAGCCCCGAAAGTACGGACAACAAGCCGGTTTTCGCGCAGCTGATGCTCGACGAGGCGTTCTCCAAGTCCGACCCGCAGTTCGCCCAGCAGGCGCTCCAAGCGTTCCGCAAGTTCGGCTTTCAGCTCGTCATCGTGGCCACTGTGCAGAACGCCACCACCATCCAGCCCTACATCGACAGCGTGGTGATGGTGTCCAAGAAGGAAGCCACCGGTCGCAACGCGCGACCGGTGGCTACCGTGGCGACCAAGACGATCTCGGACTTCACGGCGTTGCGGCACGAGATGACGGCGTCCGCCGCCGCAGCGCGGGTGCCCGCGACGGTGGGTTAGACCTCCTGATCCGTCTTGCTGGTGTCGTCACTCCAGTACGTCAGCTGAGGTCAGCACGCGGAACCGGTACGGAATGCCTTGCCCTACAAAAGTTCAGGCTGACAGAAACAATCTGCGTTTCGACGCGTTCGATCTACCGTGATGCAAATGTGCGAGCGAGACGTCGAGGCCCGACCCCGTGGCCTCCCTACTCCGTCTGAGCCGCCGAAGGCGCGTCACGACACGGGCAAGGCGTGATCAGGCAGGCCCGACGAGCTGATTGGTCGAGCCGATCGGGTCGAGTGCCGTCTGAGCGACTTCAACGCGGCGAGCTGGCGTGGCTTGGCGTCACCCGAGGGCTGCGATGACGCGCGCGCAGGACACGTCACCGAACCGGCCCTAGGGTCCAGCCCGTCCGAGGACGAAATACCTTCTCGGACAACGATGGTCATCGCCTGCCATGACTCCCGTCCGTCAACACTTCTACTTCGCTTCCTGAAAGGGGATCCTGCTCATGGCGAATGCCCATGCCCTGAATCGCTTCGTCGGGCGGTTCGGCCCACGAAGAGCCTCGGCGGGAGCCGCCGTCATCGTGCTCGCCGTGGTTATGACGGCATGCGGAGGCACCGGCGGCGACGCGAACTCCGAACGGGCGTCAGAGGCTCCACAGGCTGGCGGGACGTTGAAGATCGCCTCGATCAATTCCGACATCGACGCCATCGACCCGCTCTCGGCGTGGAGCATCGATTCGTGGGCCATCGCACGTGCCGATACCCGCCAGCTCGTCACCTTCCAGAGCAGCCCGAAGGATCTCAGCGACACCACGAAGTTGGTGCCCGACCTCGCCGAATCGTGGACCATCAGTCCGGACGGCACCACGTACACGTTCAAACTTCGCCCCGGCGTGCACTACTCCGGCGCAGCCAACCGCGAGATCGTCGCCCAAGACTTCGCCTACGCCGTCAAGAGATTCTGCGACCCGAACAAGCAGGTCGCCGCGATCACGTACTACAACGCGACGCTGAAGGGTTTCAAGGCATACTGCGAAGACTTCGGCAAGGCCGTCAAACCCGGAAACCCGGCGGAGGCGCAGCAATACGAGGACACCCACGACCTGCCAGCCATCGAGGCACCCGACCCGCACACCGTGGTGTTTCACCTGACGGGCAAGGCCAACGACTTCCTCAGCATCCTCACCATGAACTTCGTCACTCCGCTCCCGGAAGAGGTGTCGGGCAAGTACATTCCGGACTCGCTGGAATTCCGTCAGAACTTTCCCGCGAGCGGGCCGTACTTCATCTCGTCCTACGAACCCGGCAAGCAGCTGACCCTCGAGAAGAGCCCGACGTTCGATCCGGCTGCCGATCCCGCACGCAAGGCGTACGTCGACAAGATCGTGGTCGACTTCACCACCAACAGCGCCGACGCCGTGGTTCAGGCCATCAAGTCCGGTGAGGCCGACCTGTCGCTGTACCTCGGCGTGCCGCCGACGGCGACGATTCAGAGCTTCAAGACGAGCAATAGCCCGAACATTCATTCGTCACAGGGCGGCAACCAGGCCTACATCGTTGCCAACAACGCGCCATACAACACGTCGGTGGGTGGGGACGCGCTGCGCAAGCCGCAGGTGCGCCAGGCATTGGCCTACGCCATCAACAAGACGCACGTGGCGCAGCTCTTCGGGGGTCCTGACGTCGCCGAGCCGTTCAGTCAGTTCCTCACCCCGGGACAGCTGGGCTACCAGAAGTACGACCCGTACCCCTCGCCCAACGGCCAAGGCGACCCGGCCAAGGCCAAGGAGTTGCTGACGCAGGCCGGTTACCCGAGCGGGCTCACGCTCAAGGCGATCTACGAGACGGTGAACCAGAACGGCGCCAACGGCGCGCAGCTGGCCACTGCGTTGAAAGAGGACCTCGCCAAGGCGGGGATCACCTTGGATCTGATTCCGTTGTCGGAGGCCAACTATGACGATTTTCGTCGGGATCCGAAGTCCGTCTGGGACCTGAACCTTTCAGGCACGTACGCGCCCGACTGGCAGGGTGACGACTCCCGCCAGATCTTGGGAGGTCCGCTGGACTCCGACGTCGCCGAGTGCGGCGCCGCCAACGAGGGCATCTGCCACCACGACCCTGCGCTCAACGCCTTGGTGGCCGAGGCAGTGCAGTCCGATGACCCCGGTCCGCTGTGGACCAAAGCCGATCACCTGGCCGCCGACGCGCTGCCATGGCTACCGCTGGTCTCGATCAAGAAGATCTTGATCACCTCCGACCGGGTGCGCAACTTCCAATGGGGCAATCTGCCGGTCAACCCGGACATCACCACCATCAGCCTCGCCGGTGGAGGGCAATGACCGAGCGCGCCGACCCGCGCAAGGCGAGCGAGGGCAGATGCCTGTCTTCTCGGTAACCGACCTCGCAGTCTCGTTCGCCACGGAGCGCGGACAGATCGAAGCAGTGCGCGGCGTGTCCTTCTCGGTGGACGCGGGCAAGACCTTGGCGATCGTCGGCGAATCGGGATCGGGCAAGAGCGTGTCCCTGTTGGCCGCCACCGGGCTGTTGGGCGCAGGCAACGCCATCGTGAAAGGTCAAGCCCGGTACGGCGATAGCGATCTCATCGGGATGCCCGAGCACCGGTTGCGCGCCATCCGCGGCAAGGACATCGGGTTCGTGTTCCAGGACCCGTTGAGCAGCCTGCATCCGCTGAAGTCGATCGGCACCCAGGTCGGCGAGGCGTTGACTGCACATGGGCGGGTACCCAAACGGGACCGGCGCCGTAGGGTGATCGAACTCCTCGACGAGGTCGGCATCAAGGAGCCGCAGCGCCGCGTCGACGACTATCCGGTGCACTTCTCCGGCGGCATGCGCCAGCGGGCGATCATCGCGGCCGCCATCGCCCTCAACCCCTCATTGCTGATCGCCGACGAGGCCACGACCGCGCTCGACGTGACCGTGCAGGCGTCGATACTCGCTCTGCTACAAAGGCTTCAGCGTGACCACGGTACGGCGCTCGTCTTCGTCAGTCACGATCTGGCAGTGGTGTCCGACATCGCCGACGACGTCGTCGTGATGCGTTCGGGCGAGGTGGTGGAGAAGGCACCCGCCGAACTGATCTACGTCGCGCCGCAGCACCCGTACACGGTTGCGCTGCTGGATTCGGCCAGGCACGGCCTCGCACCGCAGGGATCCGCGGCGAGACGGGACGGGACCGAACCGCTGCTCGCCGTCACCGACGTCGTCAAGGACTTTCCGGTGAGGGGCAAGCGCCGACAATCGTTTCGCGCCATCGACGGTACGTCGTTCGACATCGGCCGAGCCGAGATCGTCGGTCTGGTCGGCGAATCGGGATCGGGCAAGACCACGCTCGGCCGGATCGTCTCGGGTCTGGTCCGGCCGACCACCGGCACGGTGTCGATTGACGGCGCGGTGTACAACGAGGCCGGCAGACGCCGGTTGCAACTCGATGCGACGACGCGTTCCCGAATCCAGGTGGTCTTCCAGGATCCCTACGGAAGCCTCAATCCGCGTCGCCGCGTCGGCGCCATCCTGGCCGAACCCTTCCTGCTCGCAGGCGGACTGACCGGCCAGGAGATCGAGCAGCAGGTGACCGATCTGATACGTCGCGTCGAGTTGCCCGAGGACGTCGTCGACCGCCATCCGGCACACCTGTCCGGTGGGCAGCGCCAACGGGTTGCGATCGCGCGGGCGTTGGCCCTTCAGCCCGACCTGGTGGTGGCCGACGAACCGGTGTCCGCCCTCGACGTCACCACCCAGGCGCAGATCCTCGCGCTCATCCGCCATCTCCGCGACGCACTTGGCGTGTCGTTCCTGTTCATCTCGCACGACCTCGCCGTGGTCGCCGAACTGTGCGATCGAGTGCTCGTCCTGCACGCCGGACACATCGTGGAACATGGTCCCACCGCGGACCTGTTCGCCAATCCCTCCGATCCCTACACCCAGTTGCTGCTGGACTCGGTCCCCGGAAAGCGCCGCGCCCTGGCCACGGTCTCGAGCGCATCAGGAGGTGACCTGCTCGGTGACTGAGTCCTTGCTCTCGACGGTCACGGCGACTCCGCCCCATCAGCCGGAACAGGTTGCGACGGTGGGTGTTCGGTCGGCGATCGGCCGCATGTGGCGCCGACCGGAGGCGCGGTTCGGGCTGCTGGTGGCAGGCGTGATCACCGTGCTGGCGCTCGGGGCGCCACTGTTCGCGGCGATCACGGGCCACGGCCCCAACGACCAATTTCCGGACATCGGACTGTCTCCGGAGGGCCTTCCGGTGGGGCCGAATGCCCAGTTCTGGTTCGGCACCGACAGCAACGGCCGCGACGTCTTCGTCCGCACCCTCTACGGATTGCGGGTGTCGTTGCTCGTCGGGGTGCCGGCCACCACGATCGCCATGTTGATCGGTACGGCGGTCGGGATGGTCTCGGGGTACTACGGCGGGATGGTGGACCGGCTGTTGTCTCAGTTGATCGACGTCGTGCTGTCGTTTCCGTTCATTCTCACCGCGCTCACCCTGATCACGTTGAACCGCTCGAGCGAGGGCGGGGCGATTCTGAACCCCGCGTTGCTTGTGATCTTCGTGATCGTGACGTTCGCCTGGACGTACTTCGCGCGGTTGACCCGCGGCATGGTGCAGGAGCTGCGTAGTCGACCATTCGTGGAGGCCGCTCGCACGCTCGGCGCGAGCGACCTGCGAATCCTCGCTCGCGAGATCCTGCCGATGGTCGTCCCGGCCGTCGTTGTCTACTGGGCAGTTCAGTTGCCGCAGAACATCATCGCCGAGGCGACGCTGTCGTTCCTGGGGGTGGGCGTCGTGCCGCCCAACCCGAGTCTGGGCAACATCATCTCCGACGCTCAGGTGTCCACGCTCTATCAGACGCAGCCCTGGTACCTGATCGGCCCGGCGATCATGTTGTTCCTGACCGTGCTCGCCTTCAACGCGATCAGCGGGGGCATCCGCGACGTCCTCGACCCGCACTCGCACACCCGCTAAGACCGATGACCAATTTCGTTCTCCGCCGCGTCGGGCGCGCCGCTATCACCCTTGCACTGGTCCTGGTCGCGACCTTCGCAATGACCCGCGTGGCCTATCGCAACCCGGCCGCAACGCTGTTGCCCCGCAACGCCACCGGCCAACAGGTCGAGGCGATCAAGAACGCGCTGCACCTCAATGAGCCCTGGCTGGAACAGTTCTGGCACTACGCCTTCCGCGGGCCCGCGATCGCCAACGTCCCGACGGGGTTGGCGCGATGGCCTCCGTCCCTCGGGTATTCGTTTCACCAGCAGACCGCGGTGATGCCGCTGCTGCTGTCGAAGATCTCGGCGACGGCATCACTGGCGCTGGGCGCCGTGGCCATCTGGATGGTCCTTTCGGTGATCTTCGGAGCACTGTCCGCCCGTCGGCCCGGGTCCTGGACGGACCGCATCCTCTCCGGCTTCTCGTACCTGGGCCTGGCAATCCCGATGTTCGTGACCGGGGTGCTGCTGTCGTACTTCCTGTTCTTCAAGCTGTCCCAGGTCGGGGTGCACTGGTTCCCCAACGGCGGGTACGTACCGCTGAGCACGAACCCCGTCGAGTGGGCTCGCCATCTGGCCCTGCCGTGGGCGACGTTGGTAATCGCCGAGGTCGGGGTGTTCCAGCGGGTCGTGCGCGCCAGCATGCTCGAAACGCTTGGCGCTGACTACATTCGCACCGCGCGGGCCAAGGGGATCCGTGAACAACGGGTGTACTTCGATCACGCGCTGAGCGCGGCACTCACTCCGGTGATCACCCTCGGTGGACTGGAGTTGGCCTACATCCTGGGCGGCGGAGTAGTGGTCGAGTCGATCTTCGGTATCGACGGGGTTGGACGACTGGCCTTGACCTCCGCGCTCAACGGCGACTTCCCAGTCGTGCTCGGCGCCACGCTGTTCGCGTCGCTGGTGTTCATCGTGTCCACGCTCGGCGTCGACGTCATCAATCGCCTACGTGACCCGGCCGCCGGCACCACCGTCCACTGACGGGCTGGATCGGCTGGGGCCCTATGGCTGAAGCTTGGCAGCGAATGCCTCGAGCGCCGGGAATGGGTCGTTCGCGGTGGGAAGGGGCATGATCGCCACGTGATCAGCCCCAGCGTCGAAGTGTTGACCGATCCGTTCGATGCTGCCGTCGACACCGTCGAGGGGAATGAGCGCTTCCAGTAGCTCGTCGCTCGGATCGTCGCCCACCTTGAGATCCGGGAAGCCGGTCTCCTTCAAGTTGTTGACATAGTTCTGCAGCCCGAGGTAAGTCGCCGAGTGCTCACGTGCGACAGCACTATTCGCGGCGCGATCTTGGTCAGTGGCGACGGTTTGCACCACCGCCAGCGTCCGATCCGTCCCCAAGGCCTCGCGGGCCTTCTTGGTGTGCTCCACGGTTGTGAAGTATGGGAGTGCGCCCGCGGCCTTGTCTTTGGACAGCTGCAAAACCTTCGATCGCAGCGCGGCCAAGATGATCCGGTCTCCAGGCACCCCAAGTTCGAGCAACCGGTCGACGTACGTGGTCAACGTTGGAAAGGGTTTCTGGTAGACATCGCCGGTCATCTCGCGATGCCCGATGCCGACACCGAGCACGAAGCGACCCGGGTGGCGTTCTTCCACCCGGTGAAAGGACTCCGCCACCTGGTCCGCGGCTTCCGACCAGACGTTCACGATCGCCGTGCCGACCGCGACCGACGCCGTCGCTGCGAGCAGTGATTCGGGGATGCGCAAGTCGCCCGGTGCGTTTCCGGCGATCCATATCGTGCCGTACCCGATGTCTTCGAGGCCCTTGACCCGCGACGCGAGCGACCGCGTCTCGTAGTCCGAAACGAGCAGATAGGCACCGTAGCGGCCGAGCGATGGAGTGGTCACCTCAACCTCGACACCGCCTGGTGCTCCCTTATTCCCGGGAGAGCTCACATTGCACGCGGCAAGTCGATACCAACACCAACGGACTCGCGTCTGCCCGTTCGCGTGATCACCCATTCATCGGGTACGTTACTGTCTGACAACATCATTCGAGGTTTCGACCGCCGACATGTACTGATGATTCCGATCAATGCCACTCATTGTCGATGAACAATCAATGACTTCAAGGCCGCGATTTCGCTTGAGTGGCGACTTGACTGCAAACGTCGAACATGTGTTCTAATAGCACTAGGCCCCGGCCCGCTCATTGCGGGCGATATTCAGAAGGAGCACGCCGCAACGATGACCGTAGACACTCTGACAGCAGAAGCGCTGCCCACCAACTCCGACACTCTCGAGGTCTTGGCTCCTACCGTCGAGAACACCTCATCCGAGCCGACACCCGCCGCGCCCCCTGCTGACGCTTCTGCCGCGGAGAAGCCCAAGAAGGCTCCGGTCAAGAAGGCGGTCGGCAAGAAAACCAAGACTCTCGAGTTGACCCTCACCGTCACTGGGACTGCCGACGGCGAATGGCGCGCCGAGCTCAAGCAGGGCACCACGTTCCTGGCCCGCGACCTCGCGGTCGCGGCCGCTGCAGTCTCCCGCGCCGCCAAGGAATTGCACGAGGACCTCTCCACCCCCATCGACGAGGTCATCGAGGAGGCGCGCTCCCAGCAGGCCGCCAAGGTCGCCGCCCTCGAAGCCGAACTAGAGGCCGCCCGCAGGACGCTCGCCGACCTGGACTGAGCTCCCTGAACCAGGTCGGTCGCGTCAGCCGGTGCGAGCGGTCAGACGGGACCGGCGGTCCGGTACCCGATCGAGGCCGAGATGGCCCCGCAGCGTCGCGTGAGTGTACTCGCGCCGGAACAGACCTCGGTTCCGCAGGATAGGGATCACGTGATCGACGAAAAGCTCTAGGCCCGAAGGGAACACGTCCGGCATCAGATTGAATCCATCCACGGCCCCTGCGAGGTACCACTCCTCGATGGCGTCGGCGAGCTGTTCGGGTGACCCGATCACCAGCCGGTGCCAGGTGATCACTCGGTCCAAGATCTGACGGACCGTAAGGTCTTCGCGACGCGCCAGGTTCACGACGATGTCGCGCGCACCCTGCGAACCGCCGCTCGCCTCGGCGCCGTCGAGCAGCCACTGCGGAAGCTTCTGGTCCCACTCGAGTTCCGTGGGATCGACGCTGAGTTGTCCTGCCAAATGCGCGAGTCTGCGTTCGCCGGAGAGCTCGTTGAGTTCCTCGTTGCGTCGCCGGGCTTCCTCTTCGGTACTTCCGAGGACGAACGACAGCCCCGGCATGATGCGGATCGCGTTCGACGGGCGACCGTGAGCCACCGTGCGCGAACGAAGTTCGCGAGCGTTGCGTTGGGCGTCCGGTAGGGACGCCTGCGCGGCGAAGACGCCGTCGGCGTACTTCGCCGCCAGGTCGAGTCCGCCCGCCGATCCCCCGGCTTGGAACAGCACCGGATGACCCTGCGGCGATCGCGGCAGCGTGAGCGGGCCGTCGACGGTGAAGTGGGCGCCGCGGTGGTCGATGGTGTTGATGGCGCCGATCTTGCTGAAGGCGCCCGAGCCCTTGTCCGCCAACACGGCGTCGTCGTCCCACGAATCCCACAGCGCGCGAACGACGTCGATGAACTCGGCCGCCCGCGCATAGCGGTCACTGCGGCTCGGTTGTCGCGCGGGCTCAGTGCCTCCGTGCCCGAAGTTGTTCCAGGCGTACGGGTCGCTGCTTGTCACCACGTTCCAGGCCACTCGCCCGCGACTGAGATGATCCAGCGACGCGAACCGACGGGCGATGTTGTACGGCTCCTCGAAGGACGTCGACACCGTTCCGATCAAGCCAAGGTGCGTGGTGACCGATGCCAGCGTCGACAGAAGCACGATCGGGTCCAGCGCCAGCGGCGGGGCCACCAAGGGTTCGTCGGGCCGTTGGAACAGCGATGGGCTGTCGGCGAGGAACAGTGCGTCGAGCGTGCCGCGCTCGGCCGTCCGTGCCACGTCGATCCAAAACGCGGGGTCGGTGAACCAGTTCGGATCCGCCGACGGATGCTGCCACGCCGACGGATGCATGCCATCGGAGAGCACGTTCACACCGAGGTGCAGTTCGCGCTTCGGCATCAGAAGTATCCGCTGCCCGGGAGTGCGGCGCCGCGAAGGTAGTACGCACCGATCGCTTGCGCCTTGTACGACGTGGGGTTGTGCGACGCCAGAGTTCGGATGTTGCGCCAGTGCCGGTCCAGCAGATGAGCCTCGCGCACGACCGAGGCGCCGCCGACGTCGAACACCTGGGATGCAGACTTCTGTGCCAGGGCGTCGACGACGACCTTGGCCGCGGCGGCCTGAAGCGACGCCTCGTGCGCCAGCTCCAGGTTGGGGTCGGTGCCCGCCACGTCGGCGTCGAACGCAAGGGCAAGGGCGTCGGCGGCGGCCAATACCGTTGCCTCGGCGGCGAACGCGGCGCTGGCGATCTCGCCGATCTCGCGTTGCAGCAGTGGATCATCGGGGGCCGACGGACTGGGCGCCCAGGCGAAGCTGCGGGCGCGCTGGTGTACGTGCGCCACCGCGTCTGCTCGAAGTGCGTGCAGCACACCGACTTCCAACGCGGTTACGTACAGCTGGAAGAAGGCGCCCGAGTGATACAACGCAGGCGGTTCGGTGTCGGCGTCCGGCGGCGCGAACTGCAACGTCTCGTCGGCCGCCACGACGACCTCTTCGAAGACCGCGGTTCCGGTGCCGGTGGCGCGCTGCCCCATGCCGTCCCAGTCGTCGAGCACCGTCACGCCAGCACGGTCGGTGGGGACCAGCGCGATCACCGTCGCGCCGTCGGGGTTGCTCGCGAGCACCTCGGCGTAATCGGCGTAGAGCGTGCCGGTGGTGAAGTACTTCTTGCCGTTGAGCCGGAAGTCGTCGCCGTCCGGCGTGAGCTGGGTCTTCCAGGTGAACGCGCCGGCAGGTGTGGAACCAATCTCGGTCGACGCATTGCCGACGATCTTGCCGCTCAGCGCCAGGTCGATCACCCGCTGACGTTCGTCGGCACCGAGTCGCAGCCGCTCTTCGACGTGAGCGAAGTGACCGCGCAGAATGTGTGCAACGTTCACGTCAGCCGTCGCCAACGCGATGACGGTCGCGAACAGTTCGCGAAGACTGGCGCCACCACCACCGTCGGCAATCGGTATCCGCAGCGCGCCCAGCCGGGCCTGCCGGACCAAATCGATTGCAGCAAACGGCCGCTCGCCGGTGCGCTCACGCTCGAGCGCGCCCTCACCGATCTCGGCGATCAGCGCAGTCAGCCGTTCCGAGGCGTAGGTGAGCGACTGGGTCGACGTGGTGGTCATGGGGTTACCTCCTCAGTGACACGGCGGTATCGCGCCGCACGATGGGTTTCAGGGAGCCGCGGGCCGCGTCCGAAGAGCTTGTGGCGCAACGTTCCGTCGCCATAGGACGTCTTGTAGACCCCGCGCCGTTGAAGCTCGGGCACGACGTGGTCGATGAAGTCGACGAACGAGCCGGGCGTGATCGCATTCGTCAGGTTGAAGCCGTCGACGTCGGTCTCCTCGACCCACTCCTGCAACTCGTCGGCGACCTGGGTCGGCGACCCGACGGTGAATCCACCTTCGGCATCGATGGCGTGCGCGTCGATGAAGTCGCGCAGTGTCCACTGGCCCTGGCCGAACATCTGCACCGACGACTTGAGGAATTCGTTGTCGGTGACGGCCACCGGGTCGTCGAGGTCGAACTGGGACAGGTCGGTGCCCAACCAGCCCGACCACAGCGCCAGCGCGCCCTCGGGGTCGATGTAGCGCCGGAGGTCCTCGTACCGCGCTTGCGCCGCCACCTCGGTCGCTCCGGTCACCACCACGTGGCCGTTGACGATCTTGACGTCATACGGGTCACGCCCCGCATCGGAGGCGCGGGTCCGAATGTCGGCCACCGCTTCCTTCAGCACCTCCTTGGTGGGCGCTCCGATGAAGATGACTTCGGCATTCTCGGCCCCGAACTGCTTGCCGCGATTGGATGCGCCTGCCTGATAAAGCACCGGGGTGCGCTGCAGCGACGGTTCGGACAGGTGGATCCCCGGGACGCGGAAGTGCTTGCCGTCGTGATCGATTGGATGCACCTTGGCCGGATCGGCATACTGCGCGCGGCCCGGGTCGGTGCCGACGGCGTCGTCGTCCCAGGAGCCTTCCCATAGCTTGTACAACACCTCGGTGTACTCGTCGGCGATGTCGTAGCGATCGGCGTGCGGGGTGATGGTGTCGAGGCCGTGGTTGCGGGCCGCGCTCTCCAGGTAGCCGGTGACGATGTTCCAGCCGACCCGACCCTTGGTCAGGTGGTCCAGGGTCGACATCCGCCGGGCGAACGAGTACGGGTGCTCGAAGGAAGTGGCTGCGGTGACGCCAAAGCCCAGGTGTTCGGTGACCGTCGCCATCGCGGGCACGACGAGCAACGGATCGTTCACGGGCACTTGGGCTCCCGAACGAAGGGCGGCTTCCGGTCCGCCGCCGTACACGTCGTAGATGCCAAGCACGTCGGCGATGAAGAGCCCGTCGAAGAGTCCGCGTTCGAGCAGCTTGGCCAGGTCGAGCCAGTACTCCAGATCCTTGTAGCGGGCGGCCTGCGACTCGGGATGTCGCCAGGTGCCCGCGACGATGTGGGTCACGCAGTTCATGTCGAACGCGTTCAGAACGATGTGGCGGGTCATGTCTGGCCTCCAGAGGCTAGTTCGGGTTGCGCGACCGGCAGGCTCGCAAGTAACTGGCGCGTGTAGGGATCACTCGGTGTCGCAAATATGTCAGCCGCCGTTCCGGATTCGACCACCCGGCCGTCGCGCATGACGAGCACACGGTCGGCGACGTGGTGGATGACGCCGAGGTCGTGCGAGATGAAGAGATAGGACAGACCGAGCCGCTGCTGTAGGTCGGCGAGCAGGTCGAGCACCTGCGCCTGGATCGTGACGTCGAGGGCATACACCGGCTCGTCGCACACGATCAGCGATGGCTCCGGTGCGAGCGCACGGGCGATCGCCACCCGTTGACGCTGCCCGCCCGACAGCAGAAGTGGCCGCCGATCGAGGTGCTCGTCGGAGAGTCCGACGTCTGCGAGCAGCTGTGCGGCGCGCCGACGTCTGGCGGCCCGCTCCGGATACAGCTCAGCAGGCACCGCATCCTCGACGATCCGGCCTACCGTCCAGCGCGGATCGAACGACCCCAAGGGGTCCTGGTAGATCACCGAGATCTGCCGACGGCGCGGGCGCCGCTGAGCCTCGGTCGCCTCGGACCACGGGGCACCCTTCAGTCGCACGGTGCCTTCGTCGGGTGTCAGCAGCGCCAACGCGAGTTGGGCGGTAGTCGTTTTGCCCGAACCGGATTCACCGACGATGCCGAGCGTCTCCCCAACCCCGATGGTGAACGAGACTTCGGCGACGGCGGTGCGTTCGACACCGTCGGGTCCCCGGAATCGCTTGACGAGTCCGTCCGCCTCCAACAGCACACCGTCCCGCGCTGGCGTGACCGGAACTGGTTCTGGTGACGGCGCTGCTGCACCGGACAGCCGAGTGCCCTTGCGATGCGCCGCCGGTACCGCGTCGAGCAGTGTCTGCGTGTAGGGGTGAGTCGGCGTGTTAAGTACGTCGGCGACAGGACCCTGCTCCACGAACAGCCCGTCACGCATTACCGCGACCCGGTCGGCTAGCCTGCTCACCACCGAAAGGTCGTGGCTGATCAGGATCAGGCCGGTGCCACGACCTTTCATCTCTGCCAGCAGGTCAAGAATTTGGGCCTGAATCGTCACGTCGAGGGCGGTGGTCGGTTCGTCGGCGATCAGCAGCGGTGGGTCGAGCGCGATCGCCGACGCGATCAGCGCGCGCTGCCGCTGACCTCCGGAGAGTTCGTGGGGAAGCTGACGGGCCCGCAGCTCCGGTTCGGGTACGCCGACCGTTTCTAGTAGCTCCAGCACGCGGGCGCGACGTCGCTTCCGACTGCCGTAGCGGTGCAATCGCAGGGTTTCGCCGATCTCGTGGCCGACGGTGCGCAGCGGATCCAGGGACACCAGGGCGTCCTGCAGGACGAACCCGACCTGGCCACCACGAATTCGTCGCCAATCGCGATCGCGGCTGTGCAGCAACGGCTTTCCCTGAAGTTCCAGCGCCGTCGCATCGACGTGCGAACCGGCGCCGGCCAGGCCGAGCAGCGTGCGCGCGGTCACGCTCTTGCCGGAACCCGACTCGCCGACGATCGCCAGGCATTCACCGGGCGCCACCTCGAACGAGACGCCGCGCACCACCGGGTCGCGGTCGCCGAATGCGACGGTCAGGTCTTCGACACGCAGCCGCGATGTCATGTCAGTCGTCCTTCGAGTCGCCGTTGGAGGTGACGGCCGAGCACGGTGACCGACAGGGTGCACCCGACGATCGCCAGCCCGGGGAACAGCTCCAGCCACCAGGCCGTCGACACGAAATCACGCCCGGCGTCGAGCATCGCGCCCCATTCCGGGGCGGGCGGGGCGACACCGAGGCCGAGGAAGCTCAGCGACGACGACCACACGATCGACTGCCCGACGCCCATGGTGGCCAAGACGACGAGTGGCCGCATCGCGTTCGGGAACACGTGCCGGACGATGATACGAGACCGCTTGTGCCCCAATGCCGTTGCGGCGCTGACGTAGCCGGAGTCCTTCACGGCGAGCACCTGCCCGCGCACCATCCACGCGTAGCCGGCAGCCGACCCCAGTGCGACCGCCACGATCTCGGTGCTCACGCCCGGCCCCAGCATCGCAATGAGCACCAACGCCAGCAGCAGCCCGGGCAACGCGAGCAGGACTTCGAGGAAACGGCTGATGGCGCCGTCGGTGAAACGTCCACCGAGTCCCGCCGCGAAGCCGAACACGATGGCAGCGACCAGCGCGAGCGCCGTCGCCCCGACGCCGATTAGCAGTGAGCTACGGGCGCCGAAGACGACGCGGGTGTAGATGTCACGTCCGGAGGCATCGGTGCCGAACCAGTGGTCCAGTGAGGGTGCCTGTACCGCGGCGTCGATATCGGTGTCGAATGGCGTTCCGCTGGTGAAAACCGTTGGCACCACGGCCCAAGCCAGCACGAGCAGCAGGAACAAGGCCGACAGCCACACCGCGGGGCGTATGGCGCGTCCGCTCCTGGCCCGAACGACCGGGGGCGCGGCAGCTGCGGTCAGACCGTCGGCGACGTTGATGGTCATCGCGCCGCACTCCGCAGCCGAGGATCGATGCGCCCGAAGGCCAGGTTGACGAGCAAGTTTGCCAGCACGTAGACCGCGGCGACGAACAACGTCACCCCTACCACCACGGGCATGTCCTGTGAGGTGACGGCGTCGACGAGGACCCGGCCAAGCCCCGGGCGCACGAAGACCGCCTCGACGATCACAGCGGTCGAAAACAGTGACCCCAGCGCCCATCCCGACAACGTCAGGCCGGGCAGCACGGCATGGCGCAGTGCGTGGCGCCACCGCACGGACAGATCGCTCATCCCCCGTGCGCGCGCTGAGACCGCGAACGGCTGTTCCATCGCCGAGGAGAACTCGTCGCGGGTGACCTGGCCGAGGAACCCGGCTAACGGAAGGGCGAGCGTCAACGCGGGTAATACCAGCCCTTCGGGGCCGCCGTCACCGACCACCGGCAGCCAATGCAGCGTGAACGCAAACACCACCAAAAGCACTATGCCCAACCAGTATTGCGGCAGCGCGGCGAGCAACGTCTCCAGGCCGGAGCCCAGCGCGGCCAGGCCGCGGCTACGGTGTGCCGTCAGGAGCGTGACCACCACGGCGATCAGCCAGGACGCGATCAGGGCCACAATGGTGAGCGTCAGCGTCGAGCCGAGCTGCTGGCCGATGATGTCGGACACCGGTTGCTTGCGCACGTACGACGTGCCGAGGTCACCGCGCAGCAGCCCGCCGAGATAGTCGAAGTACTGCACGATGACCGGCTTGTCGAAACCGTATTGGACCCGCACGGCCGCCAGCTGCTCCGGCGACGGCTTCGCTCCTGCGCCACCGAGGATGGTCTGGGCGGGATCGGTCGGCATCAACTGCTCGACGATGAATGTCAGCGTGGCGGCGCCCCACAGGACGCCGACCACGCCTGCGAGGCGGGAAATCACCCGCCTCGCCGTCACTTCGCGAGCCACGCGTCGTGCAGGACCGGCTCACCCTCGGACGGCTCGATCCAGACGTCTTGCAGGTGCTTCTTGGAGACCAGTCGGGTGGTCTGCGGGTACAGCCCGAGGTGGTAGGCGTTCTGCGCGACGAGCTGCTGCACCTGGTCGTAGAGGTGCTTCTGCTGCTCGACGTCGGATGCGGCGGCGATCTCCTTCAGCGGGGCGTCGATGGCCGGGTTCGACACCCAGGACATGTTGTTGCCCGGCGCCAGGTTCATCGAGTCGGTCGAGTACAGCAGGGTGAGCACCAACGGTGTCGGGCTGTTCCAGTACGCGCCGGCCAGGCCGTCGGTGGTGTTCCTGTCGGTGAAGGCGGCGTAGTACTGGTCCTGCGGGATCGGCTTGAGGATGACGTTGAAGCCAATTTCCTTCTCGGCCGCCTGGATGTCCTGGTACAAGGTCACGTCGGCGGGCGGTGAGTCGCCGGGGTCCGACGAATAGATCACCGTGGCGGCCAACTGCTTTCCGTCCTTGGTGCGGAAGCCATCAGCGTCGCGCTGCGTCCAGCCCGCGGAATCGAGCAGCTGGTTGGCCTTGGCGGGATCGTGGGCGTAGTAGTCGCGCAGGTCCTTGTCCAGGAACGGTGTGGTCGACGTCAACGGGCCGGGTTCCCAGTTGAACACCCCGAGATAGGCGCTCTTGACCGACGCCTCGGCGTTCGCGCCGTGGATGAACGCCTGCCGCACCGCGGTGTCGGTGAACGGGAAGCGGGTGGTGTTGAGTGCGATGCCGTTCGGCAGCCCGGTGTGGGTGAACTCCTGCAGCACGAGGTTCGGGTCGGACTTCAGCGCGGCGTTCTGCTGAGGCGGTGGATTGAAGATGATGTCGGCGCCGTCACCCTGAACCGCACCGAACCGGACGGAGCCGTCCTCCAGGAACTTCCAGCTGACGTGGTCCAGATAGGCCGGGCCCTGGTGCTTGGCATCGGCGGGCGCCGAATTGTAGTCGGGGTTGCGGTCGAGTTCGACACTCTGGCCGTGCACCCACTCCTTGATGACGAACGGGCCTGTCCCGACCGGGGATTGGCAGTTCGCGGCGAGCCCACGGGCCATCGCCTTGGGCGACTCGATACCGAAGAATGCCTGCGACAGCACCGGCAACAGAGCCGAGTACGGGGACTTCAGCTTGAGCTCGAACGTGGCAGGGTCGACCGCGCGGGAAGAGTCGTAGTACGGCCGCAGGTACCCGGTGTCGGTGAGCGACTGCGTAGCCGGATCTAGTATCTGGTCGAAGTTCGCCTTGACGGCGGCGGCATCGAGCGGCGTGCCGTCGTGGAACTTCACCCCCTGCTTGAGCTTGAAGGTATAGGTGAGTCCGTCCGGCGACGTCGTCCAGGAGTCCGCCAGCCACGGCACGACGGTGCCGTCCGGCCGCTCGGACACCAGGCTGTCCAGGAACTGCCGCGCCACGTAGGTCTGCGGCATGTCACCGTTGTTGTGCGGGTCCAGGCAGACTGGCTCGCGGTCTGCGCCGTAGACGATCGAGCCGCCATTGACTGGCGGACCCGCGGCAGTCGATGGCGAGTTGCCGGTCGAACCTCCCCCGCACCCTGCGAGGGCGAGCACGACGGCAAGCGCGGTAGGGCCCAGGAATGCAAGGGACGTTCGGGAAATAGGCATCGTTAGCTGGTCTTTCGGTCGATCGGTGAGCATCACGTACTCCACGACCGAGCACCCGGGGTGCCCGACCGCGCCTATCCACCCATCTGACGACCGGACACAGTCGTATGTGGATCCCGACGGGGGCGGAGCTAAGAGATGATGACCTTGTCACGCTGCCGGAACGAGACCCGCCGCGCCAGCAATGAAATCGGTGCGATTATTTGGGCGTGCCAATAACACCGCTCACTTGACGATCAGCTTTCGCTGTGACGCCATGGTGAAGACTGCCGCGACGATGATCACCAGGCCCTTGATGATGGTCTGGGTGTAGTCCGCGGCGCCGATCTGGTTGAGCCCGTTGGAAAGTACGGTCAAAATGAGCACGCCGAGCACCGTGCGGCCCACACCGCCGACGCCGCCGGAAAGCGCCGTGCCGCCGATGACGATCGCGGCGACCGAGTCGAGCAGAATCGTCGAACCCGTCGTCGGGCCTGCCGCGCCCAGCTGCGCCGTGAGCAGTAGCCCCGCCAGTCCCGCGGTGATTCCCGAGACGACGAGAATCAGTACCTTGACCCGCCTCGTGCTCACACCAGCGAGTTCAACGACGCGCTCGTTGCCACCAACGGCGTACACGTAGAGCCCAAACCTGGTGCGGCGGGCGAAGAACCATACGACGAGGAACGCGACGACGGCGATGAGTGCGGCGTTCTGGATGTTCGGGATCAGCTGGCCGATCGCCAGGTCGCGGATGCCCTGGTCGGTGAAGTTGATCGTGCTGCCCTGCAGGATCGTCAGCCCGATGCCTGCGAACAGGGAGAGCGTGCCCAGGGTCGCGATGAACGACGGCACGCGACCGTAGGCGAACACCACCCCGTTGAGCAGGCCGATCGCGGCGCCCACCACGATGGCGATCAGTGACACCAGGATCGGGTTGCCGATACCGGCGTTGATGAGCGATGCCAGCACGGCGCCGGTCAGCAGCGCGATCGATCCGACCGACAGATCGACGCTGCCGGCGATGATGACGAGGGTCGCACCCAGTGACGCGAGAAGCAGAATCCCGGCCTGCCCACTGATCAGCGTGAGGTTGGCCGCACTGAGGAACGCCTCGGCTCGCACCGAGAAGTACACGATGAGCGCCAGCAGCGCTGCCAGCGGCAGGATGTCGCGAACGACGTTGACACGCTTGAGAACCGCGGCCCGTGGCGTAGCCGTGTGGGACGCGGGCGCGGGCGAAGGCACGTCGACGGATGGTGTGGCAGGACTGAGTTCGGTGGTCATGATGTCATCCGACGGTCGTAGGGGTATTGGAGTCGGCGCCGGGAATCATCCTGGCGACGAGGTCGTGTTCATCCGGCTTGGCGCCGGGTGGAGCGTCGACAACGGCGGAGATCCGGCCGTTGGTGATCACGACGATCCGATTGGACAGTCCGATCAGTTCGGGCAGGTCATCGCTGACCAGCACGACCGCGGTGCCGCCGGCAGCGACCTGACGCAATAGGTCGTAGATGCCTTCGCGCGCACCGGTGTCGACGCCCTGGGTGGGTTCATCGAGGACCAGTACGTCGGGCTGACGCAACAACCATTTCGCGATCAGGACCTTCTGTGCGTTGCCGCCCGACAGTGAGGACACCGGGGCGTCGATGCTCTCGGTCACGATGCCGAGCTCCTCGACGAAGCGCTCGGTCACCTTGCGCGCTCGTCCGACAGCCCATAGCCCGACCCGCTTGGTCGCGAATTGATCGTGGAGCGAGGCCAATTGAACGTTGTCGATGATCGAGGCCGAGGTGATCAAACCCTTGTCTGCGCGGTCCGGTGGCACGTAGGCGATGCCGGCCCGGACGTGATCCCCGATGGAGCCCGACACCTCCTGGCCGTCGACGAGCACCCGGCCCGTTGTCGGCCGCACGACACCCGCGATGATCTCGCCGAGCACGCGCTTCCCCGAACCTTCGGTCCCCGCCAGACCGACGATCTCGCCCGGCGCCACCTCGAGTGACGCCTCGTGCAGCACGCCGGCTCCTGCGACCGATTCGACGACCAACCGCGGAGCGGTGCCGGCCTGAAGTTCGTGCTGGGCATGCTCGCGGTAGTAGTTCTCGGTCCGTATCCTGCCGACCATCAGCCGGTGCAGTTCACCCTCGTCCGTGCCCCTTGTCGGCCGATGTCCCACCGACTCACCGTCCTTGAAGACGGTGATCCGGTCGGTGGTCTGAAGAATCTCGGGCAGGCGATGCGAGACGAAGACGACGGCGGCCACGCCCCGAAGCCGCTCGAGCAGGCGCAGGAAGTTGTCCTCGTGCTCCTGATCCAGGGCGGTCGTCGGTTCGTCGAAGAGCACGACGGGGCGCGCGACTTCGAGCAGCTTGGCCAACGCGGTCACCCTCGCGATGTCGATGCTCTGCTTCTGGCCCGGTGTGAGCGAGCCGGTCGGCAACGACACGTCGATACCATCTACCCCGGCCTCGTGGAGCGCCTCCTCCATCGCCCGCTTGAGTCGCCGACGATCGAGACCGCCACTGCGCGAACGAAACAGGTGCTCCCAACCGAAGAAGGCGTTCTCGTAGACGGCCAGCGAATCGACAAGTGCCGCCTCCTGGAACACCCGGAAGATGCCGAGCCGGTTGGCTTCCTGGTAGGTCTTCGGTGCGATCTCCCGGCCATCCAGGCGCAGCGAGCCCGAGTCGTAGGGCAACACCCCGGACACGATGTTGAGGATCGTGCTCTTGCCCGCGCCGTTCTCGCCGATCAATCCGACGACTTCACCGTCGCCGACGTCGAGATCGACACCCTTGAGTGCACGGTTGGCGCCAAACGACTTGACGATGTTCCGCGCCTGCAGGCGTGGCTCGGTGGTCTGTGTGCTCAATTCTCACACCTTCCCGTACGGCGACGGCCCGAGCACCGGCGTGCGGTAGTGCTCCTTGTAGAGCGCGCGAATCCGGTCGAAGTCGCCGTTGCGCTGAGCCTTCAGATAGGCATCCGGATACTGGAATCCCTTGGGCTTGGGCACGTCCGGCCAGATGAGGTCGAGGTTCTCGACCGGGTATCCATCGAACTGCAGGTCGAAGTCGTTCGGGTGCTCGGTGCGCGACAACAGCTTGACGTCGAACGACTCGCCGATCGGTTGGTCCACGTAGCGGGCCTTGAACGCTTCGACGTTGGCGCGGGTGATGATCTCGGCGTGCCAGCCGTAGAACCGCTCGGCGGGCTCGGGTTTCCAGCCGCGCAGCCGGTCATGGAACTGTGCCAGTGTCACGAATGACGGGTAGGCAGGGACGTTTCCGGTGGTGACCAACTGCTTGCCTGCCAGCACCCGCTCGATGCCTGCCGTCGAGCCGTTAGCCCCCACGACGAAGACATCCTTGCCGGGAACCTTGCCCGCCGCTTCGATACCCGCGATCACCCCGGTTGCCGCATCGTCGTTAACGGCGACGATTCCCCTGGTGTCCGGGTAGCGAGCCAGCAGGGACGAGGCGGCCCGCTGCGACAGATCAGCGTCGTACTTGGCGTGCAACTCACCAGCGAACGTGATCTTCGGGTACTTCTTCAGCGTGTGATACACCGCGAGCCTGCGCTGGACTTCGCATCCGTCGATGGACGGGTAGTAGCCGCCTACCCGGACGATGGTGCCCTCCTCGCCGATCTGCTTGGCCAGCACGTCGACGGCCTTGCTGACCGCCTCGTACTCGTCGGGCATCAGGAAGGTGTTGTACTTGTCGCCATCGACGTCGCTGTGCCACGGCGTGTACCAGGCCGGTGAGTTCCACGCCGCCTGGAAGAGCACGCCGTTGTCGTTGGCGTCGTGCGCCAGAGTGGGTAGCGCCCCTGGGTCGTTGAGGCCGATGAAGATCGCGGTGGTCTTCTGAGTGAGCAACTGGTTGAACTGGTTGGACTGGACGGCCGCATCGTTCTTGCCGTCGAGAACCACGCTCTTGTAACCAAGTTGACTGGCGGCGTCCTGGTACGCCTTCGCCCACTGAACCTGGTAGTCGCCTGTCGAGGACCAGTTGAGCAGCGCGAACTGGCCGTCGGTGTAGGCGACCGCACCGCTCTTGTCGGGGCCGCGTCGCCCGATCGCCGCCAACGTGCCGCCCGCGGCCACCGCGACCCCGGCGCCGGCCAACAGCTTGACGAACTGCCGTCGGCCGAGACCGTACGTATCGAGGCGCTCGAGCAGCGAGTCCACCACGCGGCGTTCGTCGCCACTGCCGTCTGGAGTCATCGCCCGTCCGTTCCTAATTGATAGTGCGGGCTGAACGTAGTGCTACTTCCCAGGATGTTCGAGCGTCATACTCGTGCTGAGCAAATACCGTTCCCGGCACGCGGATTCGCACGCAGCATGATCGAAACCATTGCGCCGAAGCGCACTTCACCGTGACGCTGGTTGGATGTCTGCCCCACCACTTCACTTCTCGGCGTTCGTGATGAACACCACCTCGCACATCCTGCAGGGAGTGTGGCGTCAGCCGGAGGCGGGTCAGGTCAACTTCAACTCACTCGAGCACTGGGTTCAGCTGGCGAAGGTCCTCGAGCGGGGACGGTTCGACTTCATCTTCTTCGCCGACGTGATCGGGCTCTACGGCGACTACAGCGGGTCCTACGAGAAGTACGTGCAGTCCGGCCTGCAGATCCCGAGCAACGATCCGAGCGTCGTTGCATCGGCGATCGCCTACAACACAACGGATCTGGGGATCGCGATCACGAGTTCGGTGATTCAAGAGCATCCTTTCAACTTCGCCCGCAAGATATCCACGCTCGACCACGCGTCAGATGGCCGGATCGCGTGGAACATCGTGACGAACGCACTTGCCAACGGGGCTCGTAACTTCGGCTACGACGAATTGGAGGAACACGACGAGCGGTATCACTGGGCCGACGAGTACGTCGACGTGGCTTACAAGCTGTGGGAGGGTTCGTGGGACGACGGCGCCCTACTGCAGGACCGGGATCGCGGGCTGCACGGCGACTACCGCAAGATTCACAAGATCCACCACGCCGGGAAGCGGTACAAGGTCGAAGGACCACATCTGGTCGCCCCGTCGCCGCAACGCACCCCGGTGCTCTTTCAGGCTGGATCATCGCCCGCTGGAAGGGATTTCGCGGCGCGCAATGCCGAGGCACAGTTCATCATCACACCCGGCCCCGAGCATGCTCGTACCCTCATCGACGACACTCGCCGCCGAGTGGTGGCAGCCGGCCGCGCACCTGGGGATCTCAAGTTCTTTCAGGGGTTGCACTTCGTCATCGGTAGCACCGAGGAGGAGGCGGCACGCAAGGCCGACGAACTCGACGAGTCCATCGATCTCGACGGCATGGTGGCGCACCTGTCCGGTGCGGTCGGTGTCGACTTCGGCGGCCATTCACTGGACACACCGCTGGGCGACATCACCCACACCGACGGGGTGCGCAGCATCGTGGCTTGGGTGGAGGAATCCGTGTCGGGTCGAGACGCCACCGTGCGTGATCTCGGCCTGTTGCAAGGACGGAACTCGCGAGTCGTCGGCACCCCGGAGACCATCGCGGATCAGCTGGCCGAGTGGCGCGGTGCTGGAGTAGACGGCATCAACGTCGTCAACGCGACGATTCCAGGGAGCTACGAAGAGTTCGTCGACCACGTCATCCCCGTCCTTCAGGACCGCGGATTGGCTCAGCGCGAATACTCCCCTGGCACGACACGCACCAAGCTCTTCGGTTCCGACCTGCTGACCGACCGTCATCCCGCCGCGCGGTACCGGGGTGCGTTCACGCCTGCCGAGGTCTAGCTCGGCCCGTATGGCGGACGTCGAGCGAGCTAGCCGGCTAGAGCCGAGCGCAGATCGGCGTAGGGACGAACGAGCGCGTCCAGGGTGAAGCCCCTGTTGAGGCCACTCGGATTGGGCAGCACCCAGGCCGTCGCGCCAGCGAAGTCCAAAGGTTGTCTTCCCCAACCGATGTCAGACGTCGAGAGCATCGCCGACAAGGCGCGCTTGCCGAGGAAGGCGACTACCCGTGGGTGATATCGACGCATCTTCGCTTCGAAGACGGGTCGCGCTTGGCGAAATTCGGCGGACGCGATCTCGGCTGCCGAACACGTCGGGCGAGCCACGACCGCTGTGATGCCGCAGCCATAGCTCAGCAGATGGCGCTCCTGGTCGGCCCGCAAGCGCTCTTCGGTGAACCCCGCCAGATGCAGGACCGCCCAGAAGCGGTTGCTCTTGTTCGAGAAGTTGTGCCCGTCGGCGGCCGCACTGGATGCCGGGTTGATGCCGCAGAAGATCACGTCCAGCCCGGTGGCCAGCACGTCGGGGTCATACCCACTCATCAGACCGATACCGGCGTCGGTCACTTATATCTACCGTGGAAGCAGTCATGACGACCGCGCACGGTAGACGGCCTCGGCGTCCACTGCCGCGACGCCGAGTTCAGCCGCCACCGCGGCGATGGCCTGCCGTGCAACGTCGAGGTCGACCCGGCCGTCGGCGGTGAAGTACGGGCCGACGTAGCGTTCGTAGTACCGCTTCGCCTCCTCGGGCGTGACCCGGTTCAGGAATCCGGCGATGTAGTCGACGGCCACCTTGGGCCGGTCGGCAAGCGTGCGGAGCGCCCGCTCGTTTGCGCGCACCAAGGCCTGCAATGCCGGGCTATCCAACGGGACGTGAACCGGGTCGACGGCGACGCCCACCGTTGGGATCTGGAAGTGATCGCCCACCCAGGCCAACACGTGGAACCGCTCCTCCCGAGCGACCTGCTCGGGCGACAGCGTGCTGCCGACATAGGCCGCATCGACTGATCCATCGCGCAGCCGGCGCAGGTCCATCTGGTAGTCGCCGGGATCGCGGGCCACGCACGTTACGTCGACGTCGGGGTCCAACCCGTGCTGGCGCAACACGATTCGGGCGAAGCACCCGGGCGCGGTGTGGGCGGCGTGCACCGCCAACCGCCGACCGCGAAGATCCGTCATCGACGTCACTTCGGGTCCGCCGAGAAACCAGAACAGCGGACGATGGGTGTTGACGCTGAGTACGGTCCAGCCGATGTCATCGGTCAGGCGCGACAGCAGTGACCGGCCGAGGCCGATGGTCGCGCCGCGGCACAGGCGCTCCACCGGCCAATGCACGCCATCGCGGACGGCGACGTGTACGCCCTCGTCCTCGTAGTACCCTCCTGGTCGGCGACGTAGGCGACCAGCTCCTCGTGGATGCCGTGCCCGGCATAGGCAAGGTCGATCGTGTGCATGGTTGACGCTCCTCCGTGAATTTGTTTGCAGTTCTTGTCAATCCATGGAGAGGCCACCGTTGACCGGAAGGTAGTGGCCGGTGGTGAAACCGGAGTCCTCACTCGCCAGAAAGGCCACCGTTCTGGCCACCTCCTCGGGACGGACGAGGCGTCCCATGGGGTTGGTGGCGCCGAGGTGGCCGATCTGGTCGGCCGTCAACTGCTGCGTCACCTTCGTCTCGTCGACCGTGGCCGGCGCAACGAGGTTCGCAGTGATGCCGTGCGGCGCCAACTCGAGGGCGACGTAGCGGACGAACTGATCAAGGGCCGCCTTGGCGGTGCCAAGTGTGATCATCCCGGCGCGGGGCCGTCGAGATAGCCCTGTGCTGAGGTAGATCAGTCGGCCGTACTTGCGGTTGATCATCTCCGGCACAACGGCTTTGGTGATCAGAAAAGCGGCGTGCAACTCGCTGTCGAGCTTGCCGCCCAGCTGCTCCCAGGTCAGGTCGTGGAACGAGGTGACCGCGAACGGGATCAGGGCGTTGTGCACGACGACGTCGACGCTGCCCCAGCGTCGTTCGATCTCGTCGACCATTGCCGCCACGTCGCCGGGGTCGGTGACGTCGGCCTGAATCGCCACGGCCTGGCCGCCTGCCGCGTTGACGGCGCGGACCACCTCGTCGGCTTCCGCGGTGCTAGACCGGTAGTTGACGACCACTCGGAACCCGCGCTCGGCGAGCACCGACGCAGTCGCGGCACCGATCCCCCGGCTGGCCCCGGTCACCAGCGCGACCCTCGTCGTCGACGTCATCTCACGAAGCTCTCGGAATGAATCCGGGAACGCCAGTCTGCACGACGGAGCTGAAGCGGATGTTCGTGGTGATGGCGTCGCGGATCTCTTGCATGGCGTCTGCAGGCAGCGGCGAGACGTCGTAATTCTCTTGGATGCGTTGCGGATTGGTCGACGTGGTCAGAAACGCAGTGCCTCGTTGCACGGCCCAGGCCAGGGCGACCTGCGCCGGTGACTTGTGCACGCGGTCGGCGATGGCCGTGATCACCGGGTCGTCCAGCAAGTTCGGGGTCATCGCGTGCCCCAGCGCCGCGAACGCGAGTAGGACGATCCCGCGCTCCCGACAGAAGTCGAGCAGTTCCCATTCCGGAAGATAGGGATGCGACTCGACCTGTACCACGGCGGGTGTGATCCGTGCCCCCGCGACGATCTCGCGCAGCGTGTCCAGCGAGACGTTCGAGAGCCCGATCGACCGGCAGTGGCCTTCGTCGACAAGTCGCTCGAGTGCGTGCCACGTGCCGGAAACCCACGTCCAGCGCCGTCTTCGTCGCCGCCTGGGTGGCGAGGAGATCCGGGATCAGCGTGCCGAACCCGACGGCAGGAATCGTGCCGGAGCCCCGGATGAGCGGAATCGTGCTGTGGCGGAATGCTTCCGAGTTCATCTGCTCACGCTTTCTTGGATCCCGCTCGATAGAACGACGCGGTGTCCGAGCACGTAGGCCGGCGAGTGGCGGGCGAGTAACAACTGTGTCACGTTGTCTGTGCACGTCATATGGTCTCCTCGGTAGCGCGGCATTGGTGGCGTGGCGGTGGCTCCGCTACAAGCATCATGCGCCGCGGTGCGCGCTCGCCCCCGCGTAACGCCCTGGTCATTGCGAGAGACGGCCGAGGAAGCCGGTGTCGATCCCGCTGGCATCACTCGCTTGGCCCTGCCGCCGCGCCGGTACCTCCGCGCGTCCGCCGCGTGACCACTCACAACTTCCGCAATTCGCTCACTACGCTCATCGACGACTGCGGCGGACCTTCGCTCTTCACCGTAGGCCAACATCTACTCGGTCGCGCTCGACGTTTGTCCGTCTGAGTAGCTCGAGAGTGTGGGCCCTTTTTTGCCCTATAACTGCCTGGAACGTCTTCTCGGACACGCAGCCGTTTCCAAGAAAGACCCTCTGAACTGAGGCTTTAGGGTGGTCCCGGCTGGTATCGAACCAGCGACCTTCCGCGTGTGAGGCGGTTAAGCGTGTGACTGAATACTATTTGTGCTGGTCAGACTGTTGCCAAAGGCTCGAATTGGCCCCCTTGGAGCACCTGTTCTGAAGGTTTGGCCGGATATTGGCCGGATGACTTTGGAGTCGTTCACAAGATCGGCGAAAGGCGATGACGCGGGTTTCTACTTCATTAAGGATCGCAACAAGCGTCAGGATGACAGTCCAGACGATTGCGCATCCGGTGCTGTAACCGGCATACGTCTTGCGAAGCATGACGCAAATCTAGCCCCGCCCGCGCGTCCGACTTTCGTGGTGCGTGGCGTCCCACTGCGCCTCGATACGCGCTACGCGCCGATGCTCCATCACAAGCCACAGCGCTCCGGCGATCGCGCCGAGCGCAGCGATCAGCAGCGTGGTGGCCAGCCATTCGAAGTGTCGATAGGCGGCCGCAACTGCCGTGCCGATGAGCCCTAGCATCGCTACGACCGTCAGGACCAACCCTGGCCACAAGAAGTTGTCCTTCATTGCGATACCCGCGTGCGGTTGCGTGGTACGGGAGTGATCCGTCGGATCGTCGTGAGTGTCTCCCATCACCGCTACCTCCGTCGTCGGATGAAGTACCGCCAAACTCCAAGTCACTGTGCCAACCCGCGAGGTGCAGCCATCGATGCGGTCAACCGCGATCGATCCGCCTGCGCCGGCCTCTATTTCGTCACGTCGAGCGGGCCCCCATCGCCGGCAAGTAGCTCGGGCAGGGTGATCGCCCCAATCGTCGTTACGAGCCACACCACAACCGTCGTGGCCAGCCAGGCTGCCACACCGTCGATCCCGAGGCCTCGAGCCAGTATCGACGCGAGGATCAGCGCGACGATGGTCAATGCCAAGCCTGTGCCGCCAAGGAGTAGCGGCACATACCAATGGGGCAATCTCAAGATCGACAACGAAAGGATCGCCTGCGTCACCGCGAACACCATTACGGCGACGACGAATGCTGGTAACGACACTGAGACTCCGGGAACGATCCACGCCGCAACCAGTAGTCCGATCGACCACGACGCCAGAAACACGACCGCCCGCAGCAGGATTCGTCCAGCGGACTTGGCCGCGATGCCCTGTGCGATACCCAGTCTGATCACGGATGGTTTCTCGTCAGTCTTGGACCACGCGCAAGATCGTCTTGCCTGGAGTGCGCTTGCCGGGAGCGAACGCGGCGGTGGTTTCGGCGAGGGGCAGTACCGCGCCGACCACAGGCTTGAGGCGTCCATCCCTCACCCGCACGGCAAGGTCCGCGAGTCGGGCACGATCGGCTTCGACGACGAAGAAGATTGCCCGTCCGTCGCCCGGCTGGATCTTGGGCGGCTCGGCGATGGTGACGAGCGTTCCGCCCGCGCGCACCAGTGCAGCCGAGCGGGCGAGCACTTCTCCCCCGATCACGTCGAAGACCACATCGACCTCCCCTGCGTCCTCGAGCTTCTCGGTCTCAAGATCGAGGAAGGCATGGGCGCCGAGCGCCAACGCCCGGTCACGATCTGCGGTCCGGCCGGTGCCGATGACGCGCGCACCGACTTCACGAGCCAACTGCACGGCGATCGACCCCACCCCACCCGCGGCGCCGTGGACCAGAACTGTCTGTCCAGTGGTGAGCCGGCCGTGGTCGAACAGGCCCTGCCAGGCGGTCAGACCGGAGATCGGCACGGCGGCTGCGACCTTGTGGTCGATGTCAATTGGTAACGGCGCAAGGCTACGGGCCTCGACTGCGGTGTACTCCGCAAGCGAGCCGTTGCGTGACCAGTCAACTAGCCCGAACACCCGCTGGCCAACACTCAAACCGGTAGTGCCGTAGCCCAACTCGACCACCTCACCCGACAGTTCGTGGCCCGGCACGCTGGGTGTGCGGTCACGGCCCGCTCGATCGACCCAGGTATCCGGCCAGTCAAGCTCCCCCGGTATGAAACCCGCGGCATGTACCCGTACGACGACATCGTTGGTGGCAGGCTGCGGATAGGGCAGCTCCGTGAGCGACAGGCCAGCGATACCGGCCTCGCGATCTGAAACAGTAATGGCTTGCATTGCACGAACCTCCTGATTTGAGTTGTAGCGGTTGCGTTCTGACGACCGGCTTCTAACCGGTTGAGAAACTGAGGTGATTCGCGGCCACGCCCTTGTGCAATTCGTTCCTTCTGCGGGCCGCGTCCGTGGCGTCCGCGAGCAGCCATAGCGACAACCCGAGAAGCGCGATGTCCTTCATCAAGAATTCCCCGTCGGCGGACAAAACGGGAAAGCCACCGGCGGACCCCTCGCCGACGCCGGGGGTCGTGATCATGAAACTCAACGTGAGCACGAAGAACAGCGACGAGATGACGCCGCCCACCACCGAAACCTTCGGGTACCACGGGCTCACCGCAAGCAGCGCTGCAGTAATCAACTCTATTGACCCGTTCAGTCGACCGAATGCGTCGATGGACATGAAGTCGTATAGCCAACTCAAGAAGGGGCTGTTGGCCACCCAATGTGAAATACCCTGGGCTTCATAATGAGTGAACTTCATCGCGCCGAACCAGGCGATGACGATGACCAGCCCGTAGCGAGCAACGAGCGCTGCAACCGCGGTCGTTCGAGGGCTTCGCAGGTCGTCGGCCATCCTGGTTGCGGCCTGATCGTGTGACATGCTCTCTCCGTTCGTACCTCTTGGCGCCGCTGGGGCGGCTCGGTCGGCTATCACTATCTGTGCGTCCGGGGTGAATTGTCCTCATCCGACTGGGCATTTCACCCGGGTGAGACGCGCCTCCGCGAACGCGAGATTCGCGCGGCGAGCAGCACGCTGGCGAATGCGATGACAGGCAGATACGCGCCGGCTAGCATCTGCCGATCGCGAGCCGACATGTGGCGGTACCTCACGGTCTCGCCGGTCATCGTCGCGGCTCTGTCAGTTCAGCTTCACCCTGCCGCGCTGAAGTATTCGTGGCTTCAAAGAGACTCAGATAGTCTCCGTAACCCTCGGCATCGAGGTCGTCTCGGTGGACGAAGCGCAATGCCGCGGAATTGATGCAGTAGCGCAACCCGCCGTCGGACCGTGGTCCGTCGTTGAAGACATGCCCGAGGTGACTGTCGCCGTGGCGCGAGCGCACTTCGGTGCGCACCATGGTGTGGCGGCAGTCGGGCTTCTCGACGACGTTGCCGCCTTCGATCGGTTTGGTGAAGCTCGGCCAGCCGGTACCGCTGTCGAACTTGTCGACCGAGGCAAATAGCGGCTCGCCAGACACGACGTCGACATAGATGCCCGGGTCGTGGTTCTTGAAGTACTCGCCGGTGAAAGGTATCTCGGTGCCGCTTTCCTGTGTGACGTAGTACTGCTCGGGGTTCAACGCGTCGACCGCAGTCGGATTCTTGTGGTAATCGCGCATCGAAGTTGCTCCTTGTGGTGGGTGCTCGGCGGAATGCCCGTGGGCTAGTTGCGGCCTGCCATGATGCCGCCGTCAACGTTGAGAATCGCGCCGGTGATCCAGCTCGCTCGTTCGGACAGCAGAAAGGTGATGGCGTTGGCCACGTCAGCTGGTGTGCCGACGCGCCCTAGCGGGTGCAATGGTGCGAATGTCGCAAGCGTGGAGTCGATCTCGTCCTTTTGAATGAACCTTTCATAGAGCGGTGTATTGACCACCGCCGGCGCGACGGCATTGACACGGATCTGATGGCCGGCCAGTTCGATGGCCAGATTGTGGGTGAGGGCGTGTAGCCCCGCCTTCTGCATGGAGTAGCCCGACGACGGAGTCACGCCCATGGCTTGATGCGCCCACATAGAGCCGATGTTGACTATCGACCCACCCGCACCCCCGGCGACCATGCCGGTGACCACGGTCTGGGTGAGGAAGAACAGCGCGTAGTTCAGCTCCAGATACGAATCGTAGAACTGGGCGTCATAGTCCAGGAACGGTTTTGGGATGAAGAAGCCGGCGGCATTGACCATCAGCGTTGCGTCGCCGTGGTACTCGGCTAGTGTGCGCTGGGCATCGGCAACCGCGAATCGATCGGTCAGCTCGGCAGCAATCCCCCAGGCCTGACCCCGCCGGTCGATCATCTCGACCACGGTGTCATCGACACGGCCTTTCGAGCGGCCGATGATCACCGCGCTGCCGCCGCGGTCGATGACGTCCAGCGCGACTTGGCGTCCCATGCCTGCACTGCCCCCGACAACGATGACCTTCTTACCTTCGAATTCTGCGCCCATTGCTCAGTTCCTTCCCGGATTTCTTCGCCCGCTACCGCGTCCTCGACGTTCGGTGTGGCGGTGAAACAATCGATCACCGCCGCGCAGGTTGGCCCGAAGTCAAGCCTGGCCCGTGTCGGGGTGAGGTGTCTTCGCCCGGCAGCGCCAATCACCCGGGTGAGGACTGACCGCTGGCAAGGGCGGGTTGGGCGCCGGCCCGGTCGCGGCACAGGGCAGCCACTCCGCACGGCAAGGGCTCGGCCCGGACCGCCGGGTTGGTGATCGTGACTGCGCACACTGCCGCGCCCAGGAAGAACAACGCGGCGCTGACCTGAACGAGCCGCAGGAAACTGCCGTCGGTCAGTGTGCCTGCCGCGATTAATCCCATACAGGCCACCGCTATCAGCCCTGCCAACCTTGAGACGGCGTTGTTGATCGCTGAGGCGATCCCGCCGTGGATCGGGTCCACGGCCGACATGCAGACAGACGTCAACGGTGTGACTGTGACGACCAACCCCGTTGCTAGCAGCACCATTCCGGGCAACAACTGAGCGACGACGTTGGAACCGTGCGCCGTAGGCCGTATCAGCAGCAACCCGGCCCCTGCGATCGTCGGTCCGACGACCAGAAAGACCCGCGACCCGATACGGGTGGCGGCGTCGCCGACGTGGCGGGCGAAGAGAAACGACAAGATGGGAATCGGCAGGGTCACCAACCCCGCGGCGGTCGCCGAATAGCCAACGACCTCTTGGGTGTAGAGCGCGATGATCAACGAACCCAGCGCTAGCCCTCCGTAGACGAAGGCGGTCGCGAGATTGCCCCCCGCGAAGTTGCGGCTGCTGAACAAGTGCAAGGGCACCATGGGGTGCGGCGCGCGGCGCTGCCACCGAATGAATCCGATCAGTGCCGTCACGCCGACGATGAAGGCTCCGCTGACGATCGGGTCGACCCAACCTCGTCGCTGGGATTCGATGAGTGCGTACACGGTGGCAGCCAGACCCGTCGCGGACAACAGCCCACCGGCGAGGTCGACGCGGCCGTGTTCGGACGGTGCCGCCATGGGGCACATCCAGAACGTCAAGGCAAAACCGATGACCATCGGGATGGCCGAGAGCGCATAGATCCAACGCCAACTGAGGAGGTCCACGGCGAGGCCGCCGAGCAGCGGGCCCAAAGCGAACGCGGTTCCGGTCCATGCGGTCCACGCTCCGATGGCCGCCGGCTGGTGGGCGCTGTCGAACGAGGCGTTGATCATGGCCAGCGAGCCGGGCACCAGAAATGCCGCACCCAACCCTTGAACGACTCGAGCGGTGATCAGGATCGCCGGCGAAGGCGCAGTCGCGGCCAGCACGGATCCGACCCCGAACGCCACCAGCCCGAAGCGCACCACGGGCACCCGACCGAGTAGATCCGATATCGATCCGCCGGGCAGGATCATGGCGCCCAGAGCCAGAAGGTATCCGTCAACGACCCACTGCTGCAGGCCCATTCCCCCGCCGAGCTCGCGCGTGGTAGCGGGCAACGACAGGTTCACCACGGTGCTGTCGAGGAAGGCGACCATCGACACCATGACCGCCACCACCATCACGCGGCTCGCCGGAGCCGCATCGCGGATCTTCACCACGAAATCCGCCGAATCGCTGTCATCGTCCGTTCCCATCCGAGCCGATGCTCACGCCGAGGCGGTCGGCTGCAACCGAGTGAAACTGCCGCGCCCGATCGCGCAGAGCATTGTGCGCAGTCGGGGCTCTTCCGGGCTGCCTACGTACACGTCCAGCCAGCAGATGAGCCGATCGAATATCCCCTCCGGCAATGCCATCCGACTTGCCACGACCGCGCTGAGTATCCGATGGATCGCGAGAAGGCTTTCCCCGCAGCCCAATTCGACGAATATCATGTTGCGTTCATGACCTGTCAGACACACGTCGGCTGCAGTGGCCAGCAACCACGCCATGTCCGTATCCGAGGTAATCGACGAGTCGGCCGTGCTCGGCCGATGACGCGAAGCTCTCGACAACGGCTTCTGCGGTTGACGACTCGCTGAGCAGCTACCGATCGCGACAAAAATGGCTGCAGGCCGACCTGTCTCACGGTGTGCGGCGCACCGTGGCGGCCACGAATCAACGTCCGCTGTCCACGTACTTTGCATCAGAGCGCCACCACGGCTTGCAGGATGTCGGATGCACTCAGAAGCGTTCTGCCACACGTCGGGCATCGGCCGACACGATTGAACAGCCGCCTCGACAAGGTCGAGGGCTGCAGCTCTGCCGCTGTGCACTGCGCGGTGTATTCCAACGCGTCCCGATGATCAGCGCATACGAAGCCACATGCATTCCCGTGCGCGTCACAATCGAAGCGCTGACAGTGCCCGACCATGTGAAATTCCACATACGCCGCAGCGGGTCGGGCACACCGGAGTCCGTTGTCGAGATAAGCCAGCCCGCACTGCGGGGCGCGGTTCCCGTTGCCGATCACAGCGCGATGAGCCGGCGCGCGATTGATCAGCGAAGTCCCGACGCATTTTCGATTCATGACTTCTGAACGCATGTCTTGGCTCCCTTCCCGGACTTGGTGAATGGCTTGGCGCCGTTGCCTTTCAAGGCTGATGACGGTCACGCTTCCGCGCGACGGGGTGAATGGTCATCACCCTTGGCGCCCGTTCACCCGGGTGATTGCTGCGGGGATGGACGCGTCGCTGCCGCTGCATGTGGGGCCAGCCTGGTTCGGGCGGCTCCAGGTGTCTCGCCGACAGGTTTAGTGCAGGCCGAGCTCGCGAGCTCGAGTGACTGCAGCGCTACGGTTCTCCACACCCAACTTGCGGTACACGGCGCGTTGGTGGGTTTTCACGGTGTTCACTGAGACGTAGAGCCGTTGGCCGATCTCACGACGCGACAGCCGCGTGGCCAGTAACCCAAGAACCTCGTGTTCTTTGGCGGTGAGGGCTTCTACGACCCAGTTGCCCTTGCTACGGGTACCCACCTCGACGGCCGTACTGCGGTGTGTCGCGGCGAGTGACCTTGCAACGACGCCGGCATCAGTGCAGCCCCGCACCAGCATGGCCGCCTCATTGCGGCTGGCCTGACGTTGGGCGTGTTCGCCAAGATGTCCGAGGATCTCGGCACGGGCCATCAGAGCGTTGGCCACCTCGAGGACTCCTGCGCCGCGTCGCGCCTCCGCGACGGCCATGTCGGCGGCTTCCGCGGCCGCGGCCGTGTCGTCGCGATTGTCAAGGATGATGGCCGTGGCGAGCGACGCCATCATGTCCACGAAATGCTCCTCGTCGGCCAGGTCCCTGCTGCTGCCGGTTGCACGGCGGACCAGTTCCTCGGCGGTGGCTAGCTCACCTTGTTGGGCCGAGATAATCGCGAGATAGCCCAACGCGTAGCGATGCGCGAGAAGATGACCGACTTGCTCGGCCAGCGACACGGCCGTGCGGAATGCGACCTGGGCTTCGTGCGTGTCGCCCGAGAAGTACAGCGCAGCGCCATAAGTGCAGTAAGCGATCGGCCCACCAACGGGCGCGTCACCGAGGTCAAGACTGACCGCGCGTCGCGCCGTATCAAGGGCCGCGGTGAGGTCGCCAGACTTGAAACGGTGCAGCGCGCGCAACACCACGAGCTTCGCGTCGATGTTGTCAACATCAGCGGTATCGTCCGCATGCACGGCCTGCACCGCGTCGATCCAACGGCCGGCGTCGTCGAGGTGGCCCCAGCCCAAAGCAATCCAGGCCCGGGCGAAGCACAACCGTGGGTGGCCTGACACCAACGCCGGCGGCAGCACGTCCAGCCAGCCTGAGACCGTCGACAACCGGCCTAGGTTGAACGCGCTAGCCCAGCTCTCGGCGATGAGCTCTGCCGCGCCTTGCATGTCACCGGCGGCCACTAGATGGTGTACTGCCGCGTCGGTGAGGCCCTCGCCGGCAAACCAAGTTGAGGCCCGCTGGTGCAGAGTTGGGATGAGAGCTGGCTCGCTACAGTGCAATTCGGTGCGCAGCAAGTCCGCGAACAGCTGGTGATATCGATACCAGCGGCGGGAAACGTCCAAGGGCAACAGAAACAGGTTATCCCGCTCGATGGTCTCCAGTACCGATGCAGAGCCGCTCGTTTGCAGTACGGCGTCGCACAGCGGCCCGCTCAACCTACCCAGCAGCGAGGTGCGCAGCAGAAAGCTGCGAATGTGCGGCGGCTGACCGTCGAGCACCTCGGCGATCAAGTAGTCGACGATGTGACGGTTGTCGCCGGCGAAGTCTTGGATGAACGCCGCCGCATCAGTGCAACCGGCTAACGACAGCCCGGCCAGATAGAGTCCGGCGGCCCAGCCCTCAGTGCGGCGAGACAACTGTTGAACCTGCGCGTCGGTCAACCTAAAACCAAGCACGCGATCAAGTAGGTCCGCGGCTTCGCCGGCATGAAAGCGCAGTTCGTCGGCCCGCAATTCCAGCAGCTCGCCACGGGCACGCAGCCGCGCCAACGGCAGCGCGGGGTCCGAGCGGGTGGCGATGACCAGTTGGAAGGTCTGCGGCATCCGTTCGACAAGGAAACCCACCTGCTCATGCACGGTCCGATTTTCGACGACGTGATAGTCGTCGAGGATCAACGCGATCTGATGGTCGATACCGGCCAACTCGTCGAGCAAGGTGGGCAAGACCACCTGTCGAGGGTCGGCGCCCATCTTGATGAGCTCGCACGCACGTGGCGCGACCCCCGGGCTGGCCTTGCTCAGCGCGGCGATTGCGCAGGCCCAGAATCGCGCCGGGTCATTGTCGGACGCATCAAGGGACAGCCAGCCGCGCCGACGGCGGTCATCGGGGCCGCCGACCCATTGCGCCAAGAGCGTCGTCTTTCCCCAGCCCGCAGGCGCACTGAGCAACGTGAGCTTGCGAGCGGGTTCTGCCGACAGGAGCTCGATCAGAGCCGCCCGCTCGATGAGCCGAGCGCGGATGGCCGGTGGCGCAGACTTGGCGGCGAGCAGCACCGCCGGCTCGCCGGCGTCATGCAGCACCGCCGGCTCGCCGGCGTCATTCGGAGCTTCGCCCTCCTTCTCGAAGAGGGGCGGCGTGACACACACCAGATCGGCGATCTCGGTTCTGCCCCCGACTATCACGCTTTCAACGCTAATCGCGGTATAGAGGTGACCGTGGGCCAGTTGCGTGCAGCGACATTGGGCCAGTCGGCCCATCTCAGGGCAGCATTCGGACCAAGGCATCCAATGCCGCTGACCACGCGCTCGGCGCGGGAGCTGCAAACCCGACCACCAAGCCGTTCCGCTCGCTGCCGGCTTCGGGATGACGATACCGATCAAGCCCCGCAACGCCCATCCGTCGCCACACGAGTTGCCGACACAGCACGCTCTCGTCGGCCCCGGCAAGTTCAAGCATCACCTGCAGACCCGCGGGCATTCCTGCCACAGTGGTCGTCGGCGACGACGCTGTCACAGCGGCGACCAGTTGCTCTCGGCGGCGCCGGTACTGGGCGCGCATCGTGCGAATGTGCCTGTCGTAGGAACCAGACTCGATGAACTCCGCCATCGCCAACTGGTCCACGAAGCTGCAGGTCTCTTCGCGATCGCCCCGCTGCCTCCCCACCGCATCGACGAGCCGGTTCGGCAACACCAGCCACCCGAGCCGAAGCCCCGGCGCCAGCGATTTGCTGGCCGTCCCCATGTAGATGACACGTTCAGGATCCACACCGTGCAATGCACCAACAGGGCTGCGGTCGTAGCGGAACTCGCCGTCGTAATCGTCTTCGATGATCACGCCGCCGGTACGTCGCGCCCAGTCAACGACCGCCGCGCGGCGGTCGGAATGCAAGGACACGCCGAGCGGGAACTGATGCGACGGGGTGAGCAGCACACCGCCCACATCTGCCATGCTGTCGAGCGCCATGACATCAGCACCATTTGCGTCCACTGTCATTGGGGGGCAACGTAACCCGGCTCGAGCGAGTGACGCCCACTGGGTGTCCAAGCCAAATTCCTCGACGGCAACGGCGGCGACTCCGGTTTCTGCCAGCGCGCCGGCCACCAGGTGCAATCCTTCGGCGGCGCCGCTGCAGATCACGATGTTGGACGGCCGGGCCCGAACGCCGCGCGCACGGGCCAGATACTGCGCAAGGGCGTTGCGAAGCTCTGGCCGCCCCTGCGGTTCCGTGTAGCCGAATGCCTCGAACGGTGCGGCGCTCAACCCGCGCTTGACCGCACGACTCCACTCCGCCCGCGGAAACGAGGCCAGGTCTGGATGTCCCGGTTGAAAGTCGTGGTCCAACTGGCGCTGCCCCCGTCTCCTTGGCGATGGAGCGACGGGCGGGATGAGTTCGGCCGCACGTTGGGCAACCAACGTGCGGGACGCATGCTGCGACGTCAGCCAGCCCTCGGCGATGAGCTCTGCGTATGCAGCGGCGACGGTGTTTCTCGCAACACCAAGATCGGCAGCGAGCGCGCGACTCGAGGGCAACTGGAGGCCCGGCGCCAAACGCCCCGAACGGATCGCATCGCGAATGGCTTCCATCACGCCGTCGCGGAGCCTGCCGCCGGGGCGATCCAGGTGGAGGTCCAACCCGGCGACCGCGCTATGCGGTCCGGAATCGTCGTGCATATCGACGCTCGAGGTGGTTACCAATGGTGGCACCCGCAATCGCAAGGGGCCACCCGACCCACGACGCTACCCGCATCAGCGATCCCGTCCATCGCGTCTTCTCCCCTGAAAAGCGGTATCAAGAATACGCCGGAGCATCGACGGTGAAGGTTGCTGGTGCTAGCTTTTTCTGACGTCGACGAAGTGGCTGTCCAGTGGTTACGCGATGGACAGCTCCGCCGGTGACATGTCGTGGGAATCAGCGCACGGGCTGGTGGCCGTCGCCCCGCTGTATCCACCTTGAGTTGCCCTTCATTCGGTACCAGACGCCAATCACCATTGTGGACCATTTGGTCCCTATTTCAAGGCCGGGGCCGACTTCGATGCGACCATCACCTGACTGCCGTCGGGGAACGCACCTCAGTGACCCATGTTGAAGGAAAGGAAATGGACCTAATAGTCCGCATTGGTTTCCCTGGCGGTCAGCTGCCCGGCAATGACATCGCGCGGTGTCGATCACCGGGTCAAGCGCGGGTACGCCGCTATGCCTTGGTACTCACCCGGGTGATTTAGCTCGCCGGGTGATGACGACTTACCCCCGGTCGGTGAACTCTGGCTCTGCAGAGGACGAACGGAGGGTATATGGAGCCGACGATGTACCAGATCTGCATTCGAGGTCGCGTGAGCGAGCGACTCGGATCCGCGCTAGAGGGGATGCGTCTGAGGTCCAGTGCGACCGAAACCGTGTTTACTGGCGAAATCCGGGATCAGTCACAGCTTTACGGGCTGCTGGACCGGGTCCGCGATCTCGGACTTGAGCTCGTCAGCTGCCAGCCGTTGTCTTCGGCTGATCCGATACCCGACGAAGAGGATGGCACGGAAGGCGTCAAGAAGTGACCCGAAGATCACTATTCGTCGTACTGGTCGCTGGTGTGTTGATCGCGCCTGCGGCCCGCGCCGAGCCGCCGCAGCATCCAGGTCAGAACCCGGTTGTCCGTGCAGTTTTCGATCAAGCGAGTAACCTGCCGGGCAAATCACTGCAGGCAGTGACGGTGAGCTATCCACCGGGAGCCAAAAGCGCCGCTCACCACCATGCGAAATCAGCCTTCATCATGGCTTACGTGGTCTCTGGAGCGATCCGCAGTGAACTCGAAGGTGAGCCTGCACGTGTCTATCACGCCGGCGACACGTGGAGTGAAGCGCCGGGTGCGCACCACACGATCAGTGCAAACGCCAGCGCCATTGAACCTGCTGAACTGCTCGCAGTCTTCCTGCTCGATAGCGGAGACGGACCACTCACCACCGACGACATCGTCGGCGAGGAGCCACCCCGCTAGCGATGACGCCACCATCGTCACCACTCGATACTCCGACTTAGGGGATTCCAAATGCTGCAGGACATGCCTGGTTCCCAGTCGAAATCTACGATGAACGTGCTGCAGGAAGTGCGGTCTGCGTTGATTCCCGGCGATGCCGACGTGATGACGGTCCTCATCAATCATCCGCCGGGCGCCCCAGGTAATCCCCCACACCGCCTTCCTGGCGGTCCCGGATTCGGTTACATGATTTCCGGTGAGATGCTCTTCGAGCTCGAGGGGGAAGCTCCACGGGTGCTCCGTGCGGGAGATGCGTTCTGGGGACCAGGCGGCGACGTGATCCATTATCAGGACGCCAACAATCGCGCCGACATTGCTTGTAGCTTCGTGCTCACGATATTGCGCAAGCCCGGGCAACCTTTACTCGAGCAGGTCTCCGAAGAGGAGCTTGAGGACCGAAAGCGCCTGCGCGTCATGCGGACCCATACCAGCGCTGAAGCGACCGGCCGCGATTCAGGAGGCGCGCGAGCAGACCAATGGCGCGAGGCAACTCGCGAGCTGGTGTTGATGGGCGCCACCGCGACGGCCGCGGCTCACCCGCCGCACTCGCACGGATCCGTCTCGATCACGTTGACCGGCAGCGCTTTGTCGAACGACCTGTTGCTTGCCGACTCAGGCAACATCGCACTGGCATCCCTCGGCGACCACACAACCGCACGCAGTCACCCGATGAAGGTGATACCGATGCGACTCGACATCCTCAGCGAGTTACCCGCGATCCGTGTGCTAGGACGTGGCGTGACCGAGCCGACGCAACTCCGGCTAGTGGTCGAATTGACTACCCGCAACCCGCATACCGACGCCACTTCAGTGATGGCATGCGAGTTTCGTTCTGTTCTCCTCGATGTGCGGGCTCCGCTCGCCGTACTGGATTTCCAGCCACAGTAGGAAAAGCCGCACCGCTAACGACCACCCCTACCCGGGTCTTCACTGCGGCGCTGCTCACCCGGGTGAATCGTTGGCCGGGGTGACGACGGCTCACCCCTTGAGGCGGCACGCTCAGTACGACCAAAAGTTCGCGGCTACGACTCCGCCAATTGGCAGCGACACCGAAATGACAAGAAGGAGAGGGAAAGTGAACGATATCAAGCAATCCGCCGAAGACCTGGCCATCCTCGAACAGCTCAACAACGACTACGTCCACTCCGACCAGTTCTGTGATGTCAGGCGCTTCAGTGAGTTCCTCGCCGAAGACTTCATCGTGCAGACGCCGGGCGTCACCCGGAACCGCGACGAGTTCCTCGACTACATCGCCAAGCCGCGCCCTTTCAAGGAGCTCGCCGTGCACGACGTCAACATCCGCATTCTCAGTGACGTTGCTCTGATCCACGCGCGCGCCACCTACACGATGCTCGCCGATGGAGTGAACCAAGACGCCCTATACACGGACACGTACCAAAAGCGCGACGGTACCTGGGTCTGTGTCGCAGCCTGCGCGATCGCACCGGGCGCCTGACCGTCGGCGAGCACCACCAGAAAGGAACCTGGACATGCATTTCGAGGGCAAGAAAGTCGTGGTCGTCGGCGGCAGTGCCGGCATGGGCCGGCAGGTCGCGATCGACATAGTCGATCACGGCGGGGGCGCCGTGATCGTCGGACGTTCGAATCCCCGAGTCGACGACACCGTGGCTGAGTTGACGAGTCGGGGTGGGGAGGCCGGGGGCCTCGCCCCGGCCCGGGCGGATAGCGCCCCGCTCGCCGGCGGCCCGCGCGGGCGGTGCGCGCGGGCCGGCGACGCCCCACCGGAGGTCCACCCGGCCGGCTTATTGATCCCGAAGCCGTTTCTCGAGTACGACGGGGCGTTCTACGACTCCTACATGGAGCTCAACTACGCCCTGTTCTTCCTGACCCAGACCGTCGTCGAGGGCATGATTGCCCGCGACGAGGGCGGGTCCATCGTCAACATCGGCAGCATGTGGGCACATCAGGCGATCGGCGTGACCCCATCGTGCGGGCACTCGATGCAAAAGGCCGGGCTGCATGCGCTCACCCATAACCTGGCCATCGAGCTTGCCGAGCACCAGATCCGCGTCAACGCAGTGGCGCCCGCAGCCGTCAAGACCCCTGCACTCGAGCGGTGGGTTCCAAAGGACGAGATCGAGGCCACGCTTGACACTTTCGCGCCGTTTCACCCTTTGGGACGAGTCGGCACCCCGGATGACGTCGCCAACGCCGTCACGTATCTGCTCTCCGATGAGGCCAGTTGGGTCACCGGCGCGATTCTCAACGTCGACGGCGGCGTCATGGCCGGCCGCAACTGACGTCGCCGCGACCAAAACGCAAGTGTGCCTTGCAAATGAACGAAAGGCGACGGTGGCCCAGAGCTATGCAAACGCTTCGACGTGAAATTCCCTGATGAACCCATTTGACGTTGAGCCGTCAAGGTAAGCCGGAAGGAGTAATCGATGTACGAGGATGGTCACGTCGAGGTGGTGGCGGGAACCGACGAGCTGAACACCAAGCGCTTGAGAATGCGCCCGTGGACGGGTGACGACGCCGAAGCCGCACTCGGGATCTTCGGCCAGCCGGAAGTGGCGCGCTGGCTGACCCCGGCGGTGCCGCGCGTGGCCGATCGCGACGAAATGCGCCAATTGTTAGACCGGTGGATCACCGAACACGATGAGGCCGGGCTGCCACTGGGCCACTGGACGATCGAGCTCCGCGACAGTGGCCGCGTCGTCGGAGCGGTCTCGTTGCTGCCATTGCCACCCGGCTGCACCGACCTCGAGATCGGCTGGCAAATCAGTCCGACGGCCTGGGGGCACGGATTCGGTGCCGAGGCCGGGCATGCGGTGGCGCATCAGGCTTTCGCCCAGGGTGTGTCAGAGGTGTTCGCAGTCGTCCGGCTGGGCAACACCCGCGGTTTCGCGACCGCACGCCGCGTCGGAATGGAATGGGTCGGTGAGACGGACAAGTACTACGGCCTCACCTTGCAGATCTACCGACTCAGCGCACCCGACCTCGACTATCCCGAACCCACCGCGGGGGTATGACCCGCGGTTGCCCAAGCCAAAGGAGATGGAGCGCCATGCCGACTGGAATCGTATTGCACGCCAACCCGCAAGCACCCAATCGTGTCGACGACGTGGTGGCTCAGGCCACGCGTGCAGACGAGCTGGGCGTCCGCCAGGTCTGGCTCAGCCAGAACAACGATCACGACGCGATCGCGCTCGCCGCCGTGGTCGGCGCGGCCGTACCGGGCCTGGGCGTCGGCACGTCGGTGGTGCCGATCAACCCGCGTCACCCGCTGATCGTCGCGTCGCTAGCGCAGACCGCGCAGGCCGCGTCGCACGGAAACTTCAGTCTCGGGCTCGGATTGGGCGGGCATGAGCCGGAGCGGCAGGCCTTCGGGACGTCGTGGCCCAACCCGATCACGCGCCTTCGCGAGCACCTGACGGTGCTGAGGTCCGTGTTCGATAGCGGAGCGGTCGACTTCAGCGGTGACGAGATCAGCGCACATCCCGTATGGCCGGTACAGGTGGCCGGGGGCACGCCCGTCCCGGTGTACGTGGCCGCGATGGCCCCAAGGGCGTTACAGGTCACCGGCGAGTTGGCCGACGGCACCATGCCGTACCTCGCCGGTCCGCGGACCATCGCAGAGTTCATCGAACCGGCCATCGCGAAGTCGGCCGCCGATGCTGGACGGCCGAAACCCAGGCTCATCGCACAGGTTCCCGCAATCATCTGCACCGACGTTCAGGCGGGAAAGGACTTCGCGGCCGAGCGATTGAACTTCTTCGAGACCATTCCGTCGTATCAAAAGGTAATTGCGCGAGAGGGAGTCGCTGGCGCGGCAAACCTTGCGGCGGTGGGTACGGCGGAATCGATCAGGCATCAGCTTCAGAGGCATCTGGATGCGGGTGCGACTGACGTCGTGCTGAGCGGGCTGGCCTGGACGGACGCCACCGCAGCCGAAGATCTCTGGGCGCTCGCAGCCTCGCTCTGATGGGTCGATCCATGCAGTATGACGTCGTAGTACTCGGCGCAGGTTCGGGCGGTTACGTGGCCGCAATCCGCGCTGCGCAGCTGGGTCTGTCGGTGGCCATCGTCGAAGCCCATTACTGGGGTGGGGTGTGCCTCAACGTCGGATGCATCCCGTCCAAGGCGCTACTGCGCAATGCAGAAATTGCCCACCTCCTGCGCACCGACGCCGACAAGTTCGGCATCGAAGGCGCCACCACGATGCGCTACGACGCGGCCTTCGAACGTTCCCGGCAGGTCGCAGTCGAAAGAGTGCGCGGGCTGCGATTCCTCATGCGCAAGAACAATATCGATGAATACGAAGGCGAGGGAATCTTCGTCGACCGCCACACGATGCGCATCAAGGGCCAGGACGTCGACACGCAAATCACATTTGACGCTGCGATCATCGCCGCTGGCGCCATCCCGCGGCTGCTACCCGGGACCAGCCGCGGGCCTCGGGTGCGCACCTACAAGGAACAAATCATGTCCCGCGAGCTCCCGACGTCGATCGCGATCGTTGGAGGCGGCCCAATCGGTGTCGAATTTGCCTACCTGCTAGCCAATTACGGTGTCGGGGTATCTGTGATCGAAAGCCTGCAACGCGTGCTCCCCAACGAGGACGTCGATGTCTCCAACGAGCTCGCCAAGGCCTTCCGCAACCTGGGCATCACCATGCTGGTCGGTGCGCGCATCGAGGCGCTGACCGAAACTGCCGACGCCGTCACCGTTACCTACCGCAGGCCCGGTGCCGCCGAAGCCGACATCCTCACTGTCGATGTCGTGTTGCAGGCCATCGGATTCGCGCCCAATACCACTGGCTACGGGCTCGAGAGCTTGGGCGTGGCGATCGACCCTCGCACCGGTGGCATCGTCATCGACGACGTCATGGAAACCACTGTGCCTGACGTGTATGCCGTCGGCGACGTCACCGCAAAGCTGATGCTCGCCCACGTGGCAGAGGCTCAGGGCATCGTCGCCGCCGAAACTATCGGCGGCGCACCAACTTTGGCGTTGACCAACTACGCGATGATGCCGCGCGTGACCTTCTGCCAACCCCAAGTCGCCAGTTTCGGCCTGACCGAAGCGCAGGCCCACGCCGACGCTGCGGCGCGCGACTGTGACATCGCGGTTGCCAAGTTCCCGTTCCGCGCGAATGGAAAAGCCCACGGCTACGGCGACGCGACCGGATTCGCCAAGGTTATCGCGGACCGTGCGCACGGAGAGTTGCTCGGAGCGCACCTGGTTGGTGCCGACGTCGCCGAACTGCTGCCCGAACTCACCTTGGCCCAACGCTGGGATCTGACCGTCGAGGAACTGGTCCGCAACGTCCACACCCACCCGACGTTGTCCGAGGCGCTGCAAGAAGCCTTTCATGGCCTGACCGGAAAGATGATCAACTTCTAGTGACAGATGCGCCGCACAACTGCGGACCGGATGGTCCACGCGCAGGATATCTCAGCGCCGCAGGCTATCTCGGCGCGCAGCGACCGCAGCCGCGGCTCGGCCGGTAGTGTCGCGCCGGTGACTAGCGGTGAGCGTCCGGCGCGGCGGCGAATGACCGCACGCGGGGAAGCGACCAGGGCCCGCATGATCTCGTCGGCCGCAGAGCTGATGTACGTCCGCGGCGTCAACGCAGTCACCCTCGACGACGTGCGCGCCGCGACGGGCACCAGCAAGTCCCAGCTCTACAAACACTTCCCGGACGGCAAGCCTGAATTGGTGCGCGCGGTGGTGGATTTGCGCGCCGAACAGATCCTGGCACGCGAAGAACAGCGCCTGGGACGGTTGAAGTCCATCAGCGGGCTGCGGCGCTGGCGCAACGCCATCGTCCAAGCCGCTGGCCTACGCGGCGGCGCGTACGGCTGCACTCTGGGCAACTTGGTGGTGGAGCTTGCCGATCAAGATGAATCGGCACGCACCTCGCTGTCGGAGCACATTTCCAATTGGGAGGGGCTGCTGGCTGCGGGACTTCGGCGCATGCAAGACGATGGGATCCTTGCGCCAAAGGCCGACCCGGATGCGTTGGCCACGGGGCTCATGGCCGCATTGCAGGGCGGCTACCTGCTGGCCCAAGCCGATCATGATGTCGCCCCCCTCGCGACTGCGCTCGACATGGCGCTGGCCCATGTCGAAAGCCTGACAGTTCCTTCCACGAAGACAGTCAGGCCACAGAAAGCGGCTGCGGCTTCACGCCGTGCGAGCACGACCCAGGCGCGCCGCAGACCCGGCATAGAACGCTAAACACTTCGGCCGAAACCCGCGCTTGAAAACCGGTAGGTAAGCGTCGCGGCCGCGGGTCATCGTGACGTAGAGCAGTGCGCAGGTGGTGTTTCGCTGAGATCTGGCACGACTCAGAGTGGGGATGGCAAAATACCCACTGAACTGGGGTTTTGAGGGTGGTCCCGGCTGGTATCGAACCAGCGACCTTCCGCGTGTGAGGCGGACGCTCTCCCACTGAGCTACGAGACCCGGGAGCACCGATCAGTGATCGATGGACGACGAAGATTAACACGGCGCGCTACGAGGCCGGGAATCTCGAGGACGCAACGCGCGATAACGCCGGCGAATCGTCACGCCATGACGCTTCGAGTCGGCCTCGATGTGCTCGCCCTCGGCGCAGGTGCGCTGGCCGGTTGCGGCACCCAGGGTCCTGCGTCCACCACGTCGTCGGCCGCGACAACCTCGGCCGGGACGACGTCGGGCACTCCGTCGTCGACCGGCACAGCTGCCTGCGAAACGACTGAGCCCGAAGCGATTACCGAGCTCGTCGGCTTCATCTCCCCCAGCGACAACGTGGGCTGCATGCTGGACCCGACCTACGTCCGATGCGACATATCCGAACATGACTGGTCGCCGCCTCCGAGGCCCGCGGACTGCGAGTTCGACTGCGGGCAGGGCATCAACATGTCGGCTGGCGAGCGGCCTGCGTTCAACTGTGCGGGCGACACCGTGATGGGTGCCGGCGCGCCGCTGGCGTACGGCAAGTCGATCACCAAGGGCAATCTGACCTGTGCGAGCGCGAAGGTAGGTATCACGTGTCGGGACAGCGCGACTGGCCATGGCTTCACGACCGCGCGGTAGGCGTACAAGGTGTTCTGAGCGCGTACGCAGGTCACGCCCACCGGTCGGCCGTGCGGGCGACATCGCGCGGACGATCGAATCGGCCGAGCACGATGCCCGATCGTCGAGGGATTTGTGCGGCCTCACGTGCTTGGACTAATGTTGCGCTTCGCGACGGGCGACGATCTCGCCCGTGGCACGCGGATGTAGCGCAGTTGGTAGCGCACAACCTTGCCAAGGTTGGGGTCGCGGGTTCGAATCCCGTCATCCGCTCGAAGGTGCATTGGCATCAACCCCAACGGTGGAGTGGCCGAGTGGTGAGGCAACGGCCTGCAAAGCCGTGCACACGGGTTCGATTCCCGTCTCCACCTCCAAGAAGGTACCCCGGCGCGATTAGCTCAGCGGGAGAGCGCTTCCCTGACACGGAAGAGGTCACTGGTTCAATCCCAGTATCGCGCACCAGTTAGTTTGCAGGTCAGAGGCCGTTTTACGGCTCGGAAATCGCGGACACGAGCTCTACATGACCTCGCCGCAGCAATCCCGCCGCAGCTGATGCGACCAATTTCTCTACGCTCCGCGTGGCGCGTACATGATTACCGCTACCCCTGCCAAGCAAGCCAACGCACCGATGACGTCCCAGCGGTCGGGTCGGAAGCCGTCTAAGGCCATTCCCCAGGCGAGCGAGCCAACCACGAACACACCACCGTAGGCCGCCAGGATCCGGCCGAAATGTGCGTCGGGCTGCAAGGTGGCGACGAATCCATAGGCCCCCAAGGCGACCACACCGAGGCCCACCCATATCCATCCCCGGTGCTCGCGGATGCCTTGCCACACCAGCCAGGCGCCCCCGATCTCGAACACTGCGGCCACGACGAACAACAGGATCGAACGCAGCACCATGGTGTTGACCCTATGAGACGTTCGGCGGTGACGCTGCGGCTCCAGCCATCCAGCCCCCGACCACGGCGCTCCCAGTGGCGGGCCGAGTCGTGCGGCCAAGCGTGGCTGAGTAGCTACGTGAACTGACAGGTCGAGATCAGCTGGGTCAAGGCAAGCGAGCGTTCACTCGAAGAGCCTCATTTGCCCTTTCGCCAGATCGGAATCGTGACATGCGCTACAACGCAAGGGTGTTCGCCGCGGTCATCGGCGGCAGCGCCGTGGTAACCCTCGGTGCGCTGGACACCGGCGTCGTGCAGGGCCACGTCCCGCCAGCATCAACGTACGAATCGTCGCATATGACGTTGGGCTCGACCAGCACTGCGACGGTGGCTCCGAACGCCCCTACCGAAGGTGAGGCCGCACCGGCGATCCGGGGGCCGGCACAACTTCCGACCGAGGAGCAGGGCCTCACGGGCATCGAGGGCCGCCACCGCTGAAAGTTAGGCCGGGAAGGTACCGGCGCGCGGCGGCGACAGTCTCGATGAGGCGGTTCGATATCCGCTCCGCAGGTGGCCCGAGTCGGCCTCGGTTTCCGACCGAATGAACCAAACGCCGCTCGCTTGCGTCTGAACATGTGGGTCGGATTTTCACTCGGACCCTTCGGCTCTCCCCGATGGCTCTCCCAGGGCGGCCCGAACACTTGTTCACAAGAGCCAACAAGCAAACAGCGAACTCAATTGCGCAAGTCGAAAATTCGCTAGCCGCAATGTATTTGACAGTGTGATCCTGTTCACATCAGTCCATTTGTGGTGGATCTGCCGGTCCCTATGTCAACCGGCCACCGCGACACGACCGGTCAAATCCCACAACATTGGCCAAACAGGCGTTTGCTTAAACGTCAATTCGGCAAACTCATTTTTGAGGCCAGGCGCGGACGAACTGGGGGTTGTCATGACGGAGCAACTGCAGACCGTGGGAGAGCTACAACCCGCCGGAGAAGTGCGGTTCCGACGAGAAGGCAACCGGCTGTGCGTCGACCACGCGACCCCGGTCATGTGGTTCGCCCGCCATGCTCTTGAGCGCACCCGCGCGAACCCAGACATCGGCCTGAGTTTCGACGGCACCCACGTGACCCTCCACGCCCCCAATGGGCGATGGATTTGGAAGCTAACCGGCCGCAGCCGGTGCCATCGTTACAGTCCTGACGCCGAACTCCTCGTCATGGTCGAAGGCATCTGGCCAGACTAAAGGCGGTCCGCGTCGCTACCAATGCGCGAATGCGCCACCCAAACCCATTGCGCCCGTGGCCGATCCGACTTCCTGGAGCCCGATCGCTCGAGGCCAAGACATACCGAGCGTGACGCATTCCCTCTTCGTCGGCTACGCGTCCGACACTAGGCCCCGACGGCTTACGCTCAGTGCGCGCGCGTAGAAACACCTAGACTGCAGGCAGTGCTCTCCTCGGGGGTGGGGTGTGGGTAAACGGGTCTCCCTGTACGCATTGGTCGTGATGTTCGGCGCCGCCTTTGGTGCGGTCGGCATGGGGCCACGCCAGTGCGGCGTCTACGGGTTCTGCACGGGCGGGTACAACAGCACGTGGCAGATGTGGCTGTTGGGCGCGGGTGTCGGGGCGTTGGTCGGTGTCGTTGGGACGGCTGTGATCGACATCGTGATCAACGGCCGGTACGTGTTGGAAAATCGCCAGCAGGCCAAGCTTCGGCGCAGGCGTGAGGAGGCCGCCCGGCGCCAAGCGCCGGACGGCAACGCGTGAACATCGCGCCTTGAAAGGCCCCGACGGTTCGTGCCGAGAACCCGCGAGACCCGTCAGCTTCTAGCCTGGACCAATGTCGGTGACCGTGATTGCCCTTGCGGATGCCCAGGTGGGCCAACGCATTTAGCAACTCATGGTTCCGACCGGCTACGTCTCGGGATCGCGCAGTATCTGGTGGAGCCGGGCGGCTTGGCGGGTGAGGTGGTCTCGTTCGGCGAGGTTCGGAGCAATCTCAGCCGCCTCGACGTAGAGCCTCGCCGCCGTGACGAGGTCACCGTCCTGCTCGTGTAGGAAGGCGGCCGCCGCGCGGTGGCGAGGTACTGCTGGGTCGACGTCGGCGAGGGCGGCGAGCCCGGCGCGGGCACCGTCTGCCTGACCGACCGCGACGGCGCGATTGAGTCGGACGACCGGACTGTCCGTGAGGTCGAGCAACTCGTCGTACCACTCGACGATCTGCACCCAGTCGGTCTCCTCGACTGTGCGCGCATCGGCGTGCAGGGCGGCGATCGCGGCCTGCGCCTGGTACGGGCCGAGCGCATCACGCTCGAGGGCCGCCTGGAGCAGGTCGACGCCTTCGGCGATCATTTCTCCGTTCCATCGGGTGCGGTCCTGCTCCGCGAGCGGGACGAGGCTGCCATCGGCGCGGGTGCGCGCATCGTGCCTGGCGTAGTGCAGCAGCATCAATGCGAGCAATCCGCCGACCTCGGCGTTGTCACTGATGGCGGCGAGTCGCCTAGTGAGCCGGATGGCCTCCGCGGCGAGGTCGACGTCGCCCGAATAGCCCTCGTTGAACACCAGATACAGCGTCGTGAGCACGGTGCCCAAGTCACCGGACCGATCGAAGCGGACGTCGGAGACCGCGCGCTTCGCCCGGCTGATTCTCATGCCCATGGTCGTTTCGGGCACGAGGTAGGCAGCAGCGATCTGGCGGGTGGTGAGCCCTCCGACTGCGCGCAGGGTCAGGGCGACCGCCGACGCCGACGTCAGCGCGGGATGGGCGCACAGGAAATACAGCTCGAGCGTGTCGTCGGCATCCTCGGTGGGGCCGGGCGCAGGTTCTGCGAGCAGGCGTTCCTCGCGGCCGCGGCGGGCCACGTCGGACCGGACCACGTCCAGGAACTTCCGCCACGCGACGGTGATCAGCCAGCCCTTGGGATCGTCCGGCGGGTCGGAATCGTCCCCCGTCGCTCCGCTCGCCCATGCGGGCCAGCTGCTGATGGCCGCGACCAGAGCCTCCTGAACGGCGTCCTCGGCCGTCGCGAAGTCAGCTCCGCGGCGGACGAGAACGCCAAGCACGGCGGGAACGAGCTCGCGCAGCGGGGCGGCGCTCGGCGCGTCGGTCACTCGGTGACGGTGGGCGGCGCGGCGAAGAAGGGCCGGAGTTCGAGCCATTCGTAGATGGGCTCACCGTTGTGGCCCGGGGCCGCCGACAGCTCGCCAGCCAATTCGAGCGCCCGCTCATAGCCATCGACGTCGATGACCATCCAGCCGGCGATCAGATCCTTGGTCTCGGCGAATGGGCCGTCGGTCACGGGTGGACGGCCCGGCCCGTCGTACCGGACGAAGGTGCCCTCGGGTGAGAGCGCCTGCTCGTCCACGAACTCCCCGGACTGCTCTAGCCGCGCGGCAAAGTCGTTCATGTACTTCACGTGTGCGTCGATCTCCTCAGGAGTCCACTGGTCCATCGGGAGGCCGTGCGACCAATCGGCACCGGGCACGTTGAGGTTGTCGGGGCTGCTCGAGCGGCGGTAATGCTTGAGCAACAGGTACTTGGCCATTCTGATCTCCTCTATTCGATGCGGCCCATTCTGGCCGCGCTCACCCCTGGGACGGAGCTGCGGGAGACTTCTCGACATCCCCTCGCAAGATTTCTACCCGGGACGCCCGCTGTCTCCAGAGCGCTAGCGGCGTCGCGGTTTCCTTGAATTGTTGCTGAGAAGGTTATGAGATTGTTCTTATTGCAGCTTGATTCACAATTTTAAGTGTGGACCTCTTTGCAGAATCGGAACACACTTGTACAAACAACACATCGATGGGAGGCAACGAAGTGGTCGATTATCAAGAAGAACAGGTAAGCGCGCTGCGCGAAGTCTCGGCGGCCGGGGCCAGCCTGCAAGCGGCCAAGCGCACACACTCCGTCACTTCCGTCGCGCGCGCCGAACGGCAGCTGCACGCCGCGGTCGACGTCGCGCGGGACCTCGATGTCGAATGGGGCCGCATCGGTTCCGCACTGGGAATTGCGCGCGGATGTGCGTATCAGCGCTATCGAAAGCGGGCTGCCCACGCCGCGTGAGCGCTCAGGCGCAACGGAATAGGGCGCTAGGAGGACTTGCCGCGGCGCCAACCGAAGACCGCAACGGCGACGCCGACCAACGCCGTGATCGGACCGATCACCGACCACGTCGTGGTGTTGCTCATGGGACTGCCACCCAGCACGCCGAACCCCTGCAGTGCCCACAGCGTGCCGAACAGGGCGAGCACGATACCGATTGCCACGATGATGATGCGCATGCCATCGAGCATGCCACTTCATCGCTTAGAGCACGTCGATGACTTCGACCCGGAAGCGGTCGATGGTTTCGAGTGCGTGCTGCACGCTGTCCCCGGGCAGGTGTACGTGCACCCAGGTCACGCCAAGCGCTTCGAGCGCCTTGAGTCCGGCGATGTGCGCAGCCGCGTTGAAGTCGTCTTCTCCGGCGTTGCCGCCCTCGAAGTTGGTGAACGCGATGTCCAGCTTCGACCAGTCGCGGCCGGCGGCGTCACACCGACGGCGCAGATCGCCGATCGCCTTTTCGAGCGCCTCCACGGAATCCATCGCGGCCGTCTTGGCGGTCTGCGCGAGGGCCTTGGGGGCCGCGAACGGGCACCAGCCCTCGCCGCGGTCGACCACGCGCTGACGCGCGGCGCCGGTGTTACCGCCGATCCAGATGGGAGGCCGAGGAGTGCTGACCGGCCGCGGATGCGCGGTGATGCCGACCGCATTGAAATGCCTGCCTTCATACGACACGTCGTCACCCGTCCAGATTGCGTCGATGACCTCCAACGCCTCGTCGAACAACTCCGCGCGCTGCTCGTAATCCACGCCAAGCGCCGCGAATTCCTTGCGGAGGTACCCGACCCCGACGGCGAGCGTGAACCTACCGTCTGACAGTCGGTCCAGCGTGGCCCCAGACTTGGCCACTACGAACGGATTTCGATACGGCAGCACCACGATGTTGGGAATCAACCGGATCGTCGACGTGTGCGCGGCCGCAAAGGCCATCGCCACGAACGGGTCCAGCGCGTCGTGCCCGCCGGCGTCGAGCCAGCGCTGCGTCGGAGCGGGGTGGTCCGTGAAGCCGAATCCGTCGAAGCCCGCCGCCTCGGTCGCCGTAGCCAACTTCACCACACCCGCCCCCGACGCGAACTCCGGGTGATACGGGTGGCTATGCATCGGGTAGGTGATTGTGAACTTCATTCTCGTATGTTGCCAGGCCTGTTCTCGTCGATGCGAACCGGGTATGTCATCGCCAAATCGGGCTGGTTCTTGCGGTTCAGCGCCTTGGTTACGTCGACCGTCACGTCTGCGGGGCAACACAACTCCCCACGCTGGTTGACCACGTCCACGTGCAGGTCGACCAGCCAGCGGTCGGGCTCGCGGCGCTTGCCGGTGACCCGACCGCGGCCCGTGACGGAGTCGCCCGCGTAGATCGACTCGATGAGCGTGAGCTTTCGCCGAACCACCCTGCTGTAGGGCCCCGCCCAGTCGGTGACCACACGGTCGACGAATCCGGCGACGTGCATGGTGTTGACGAAGATCGTCGGCTGGCCGTGCGCGCGTGCATAGTCCGGGTCGAAGTGACCGGGAAAGTAGTCCCACGTCGAGCCTGGGTTCATGACGACCCGCTGGTAGCTGATCGGGCCGTCGACGACGTCGGGCAGGTCGAAGGGCACGACGACGGCCGCCCAGTCCAGCCCGCCCGCCGTCACGCCTGCTCTTTCGGGGTGAACCTGAACAGCGTATTGCGGTTCATCGCAACCGGATTGCCGTCGCCGCGATAAAAGGTTTCCAACGTTTGTACGAAGTGTCCCGTACCGAGTCGAGTGCGTTTCTCCGGGGAGATCGACACGACCTCCTCCACGACGGTGAGCCGATCGCCCTCCAGTATCGGATCGAGCAACTCGACCTCGTTGGAGGCGTTGATGAAAGTCGTTCCAGGAAGCGGAATTCTGGTCGCGAGCGACGGCGTCGGCGGTCGGCCATTGGGCTGCCACGGCGTCGGGATGAGCCAGCCCATCAACAGGGCCGGAGGCGCCATCAACCCGCCCCAGACCTCCGCGGCGAACTCGGCATCCCAAAACCCCGGATTGGCGTCCTGGATGGTCGCGGCGAACATCTGAATTCGCGCAGCGCTGACGGCACTCGCCGCGACGCGCGGCGCTGACCTAAAGCCGACCATCTTCAGCCCGTCTTCATAAGTGCCGAAGGCTAACTCGGCGTTCACTTCAGTGGCTCCGCTACCGCGGCGACCCGGATCCTGTTCACGACGTGGTGGCCGAAGGGTTCGATGCGCTGTCCCACGCCAATGTTCGGCTGGCGTAGTACCAGCCACCGCGTTCGTAGATCAACGCATCGCGGTAGGTGCCGACCGCGGAAACGGATCCCGAGACATCGAATCGTATTGCCACACAATGTTGCGTCGCGTTCACCCCGTCGACGTCGATCTCATGATCGACGGTAATCAGCCGGCCCGCGCCACCATCGAAGGCCTCCCAAATCTTGGAGTACGTCTGACCACCGACGGTGAGCGTGGCGCCGGAGTGCTTGAAGGTGGCCAGCCACTGCACCCGGTCTCCTGCCGAGTACAACCGGTTGTGGCGTGCGTCGAGGTTGAGAATCGCTGCGCGCGCTGCGGTGCTCTCGAGGACGTGCTGCTGCTGATAACCGAACGACATGCCGATCTCCTTTAGCGGTCGAGCACGTAGCCGTGCGCCTCGCGGTCCCAACTGTCCGTACCGATGCCGTCAACACGCAGCAGATCCTTGCGCACGCGCCCCACGATGTTCCTTGGCAACTCCGACACCACGCGGACGTAACGCGGAACGCAGAAGTACGGCATCCGCTGCGCGCAGTAGTCGAGCAGGCCACACGGGTCCAACTCGGTCCCGGGGACGACACCGAGTACGACGAGGATGTCCTGCTCGCCGAGCGCACTGGGGACGCCGACGGCCGCAGCCTCGGCGATCCCCTGGTACCCGGTGACGACCGTCTCGACCTCGACCGACGAGACGTTCTCGCCGCGGCGCCGGATGGCGTCCTTCACACGATCCACGTAGGTGAGGTTCCCCTCTGCGTCGAGGCGCCCCAGATCGCCGGTCCGGAACCACTCGTCGTGGCGGCGTACGAACAGCCCCGCTTCCGACGCCTCGACGTAACCCTGACTCATCACCTCCGGTGAGCCACCGCGACAGGCGATTTCGCCGACTGCGTCCGCCACGGGCCGGCCATCGGCGTCCAGGATCGCCACCTCGAAGTCGTCGTTCGTCCGGCCGGAGGTTCCCGGTACGCCGTCCTCACCGACTGCTTTGACCGCGATCGGGAAGGCCTCGGTGAGCCCGTACATCGTGACCACCCGGCAGTCATATCGCCGCTCGATTGCGCGATGGAGTTCAGCGGGGATCGGGGCCGCGGAGATGAACCGCAGCCCGGGCGCGCGGTCGGTCGGGGTGACGGGCAGGCTCCACAGCATCGAGACCATCGCACCCGCGCCAACGAAACCCACAGCGTTGCAGCCGCGGAGCTGATCCCACACCTGCGTCAGCCGAAATGCGGCTGCCAACACCGTTGTGCCGCCGACCAATAGCGGCGCGAGAATCGTAGCCACCGCGCTCAGGTGATAGAGCGGCATCGCCGACCAGATCACCTCGCCCTCGGCGAACTCCCAACTCGAGGCCACTGTCGCGGCCGCCGTGAAGAGATACTGCCAACTCGTCGCCACGGCCTTCGATGGTCCGGTGGTTCCCGACGTGAAGAACAGGGCGGCCGTGTCAGATGGGCTGAAGCCAAGCGCCGCCGGTGGATTCGCCGTCGAGGCGGCACCAAGTAACTCGGTGATGGACCTGATGATGAGACCGGACTCCCCCGCCGCGACAAGCTCGTCTGACAACACGGTGTGCAAGAAGTCGAGTTCGCCCGCCACCTCGAGCACGCGCAGGCACCGCTCGGCGGTGTCGGTGACGACGACCTTGGCGCGCGAGATCGCGAGCGCGTGTCGCAGGTAGTCGCCCTTGTTCGCGGCGTTCACCGCGGCAGTTACCGCACCGATGCGCGCAGCGCCCAGCCAGAAGTACACCCACTGCGGAGTGGAGCCCGCGAAGAGTGCCACCGTATCGCCGCGGGAAACACCCAACCCGAGAAGGACATTCGCCGCCGTGTTTGCCCGGTCACGCATCTGGGCGAAGCTGATGGCGACGCCGTCCACGACCAAGAGGCTGCGATCGCCGAACTCGGCCGCGCGAGCGTCCAGCACCGCCGCGACGGTGCACTCGTCAACTCCGTAGCGGCGTGTGGCGGCGCAGGTGTCTCCGCCGCCGGACATCACGCGCTCGCGGCGGCCGGATCCGGCTCACCGTCGGGCAGATATCCGAAATCGTCGGAAGCGGCCTCTACACCCGGATAGAAGCGATGCGCCCAGCGCCTCAGCGCGGCATAGTCGCGGGCTTCCTCAGGGGCGAGGTTGGGCTTCTCGAGGTACTTCATGTTCTCCCAGGTGAAGAAGTCCTGCTTGATGACTTCCTGTTGCAGCGCAATGAATTTCGCCGCCCGGCCCGTCGGCACGTCGCCGGTGTCGCCGGGTTCACGCACCGAGGCCTGGGTGTAGAAGTAGTCGGTGTACTCCTCGTCCACCGGAGTCTGGCCGGTGACCTCGATGGTCTGGACGAGTTCCTTGGGAAATCGCACGATGCCAAGCCCGAGTGAGTAGTTGTCGTAAACGATGTGAGCGTCCACGGGGCCATCCGGGGTCAGCCACGTCGCCGCGCGCCCGCCGCCGAAGTTCGCCGTGACCGTCGCGTGCAGGTGGTATCCGTTGGCGTCGAACGACGTTGTGGTGGCCGCGCTGTCGGCCTTGTGCACGAATTGCACGTGATATGGGTCGGCGGCGTTCTCGATGATCATCTGCGCGTGCACCTTGACCCGGTTGACCATCCGGGAGTGCGGGTGCAGCGGATAGTGGTCGCCACCCTCGAGGTCGGGCAGTACCGGTGGCCGCCAGTACGGCGCCCGACCGTGGCGTTCGTGCCACACCACAATGAATCCGTACCACTCCTGGCAGGGATAGGTCTTGACGCGGACGTTCTGCTTGCAGCCGATCTTGCTGTACGGAATCAGCGCGTTGGTGCCGTTGCCCCTCCACTGCCAGCCGTGCCAGGGGCAGACGATGTGTTCACCCTCGACGGTGCCACCGACGCCCATGTTCGCGCCGAGGTGAAGGCAGTACGCGTCAAGCACGTTCACCGCTCCTGATGCGGTCCGGAACATCACGAGTTCCTCGCCGAAGTAGTGCATGCGCTTGACCTGACCCACGGCCAGGTCCGAGGCGAAGCCCACGATGAACCATCCGGTCGGGAAGCGGTACGGCGACAGGGCGATCCCCGAGGTCCCGAACTCCCGTTCCGAGGGATCGCCGGACACCAGGTCGGCCGCCGAATCAGAAACTGTATTAGTCACGTCAACTCCTCCGACGTCGGGCCAATGATCCAACGTTATGGGCCCGGCGGACGTGCCGTGCCGCAGTGACTGAATTCTATTCTTACTATTATTAGCTTTAAGCGTCAATCATGACGCAGGACGTCACAAGCCGATCGGCCTGGTGCCGATGACCCTGCCCGCAGCGAGCCGCGCGAGTTCCTCATCGGACACCCCACACAGCCGACCGAGTACCTCGGCGGTGTGCTGGCCGAGTGTCGGCGCGGAAGTCCGCAGCCACCGCCCACCCGTTCCGGCGATCGGTGCAAACGGCGGCCGGGGATACACGCATGGGCCCGAACTCGGATGGTCGAGCGGTTCGAAGTACCCACGGAAGCGCAGTTGCTCGTTGTCCGTCACCAGCGACGGCGAGCCCACCGATGCGGCGGGCACCCCCACCGCCGCGAGCTGCTCGACGACGGCGCCGGCGTCCTGCGCGGCGAACCACGTCGCCAGCCGCTCGTCGACGAGGTCGGCGTGAGCCCGGCGGGCTGAAACGGTCGCGAACTCGTCTTCGTCGACCCAGTCGGGCCTACCCATCACCCCCGTCAGCGCGCCCCATTCGACGTCATCGCGCACGGTGACGGCCACCCAGTCGTCGGTGCCTGCGCAGCGGTAGACGTTCTGGGTGGCCAGTCCGTGACTGCGGTTGCCCTGACGTTCCATCACCCGCCCGAAGGCCTGCGCCTCCAGGGTCTGCACGGCGGTCACGTTGAGCACCGATTCGATCATGGCCATCTCGACCAGCTGGCCCTTGCCGGTGCGACTTGTGAAGTCCAGCGCGGCGAGCAGCGCGAAGGCGGCGTGCGCACCGGTGAGTGGGTCGCAGACCCCGCGCGGCGGAATCGGCGGATCCTCGGGAAGGCCTGTCAGCCAAGCCATTCCGGCGATCTGTTCCATGGTTGGGGCAAATCCCACCCGGTCCCGCCACGGCCCGTCGAGTCCGAAGGCAGGCATCCGCATGACGACCACGCGGGGGTTCACCGCCAACAGCGCGTCGGCTCCGAGTCCGAAGTGCTCCATCACGCGTGGCGAGAAGTTCTCGATGACGGCGTCGGACTCCGAGACGAGCGTCTTGAGCAGGCGGATGCCGTCCAGGGATTCCAGGTTGAGGGTGACGGACCGCTTGTTGGTGTTCACGGCCTGAAACACCCAGCCGTACTCCCACCAGTCGTCGACGTCCTTGCGCACGCCGCCTGAACTTCTGATGCCGTCGGGGCGCTGAATCGACTCGATCTTGATCACCTCGGCACCGAACGCGGCGAGCAGATGGGTGGCCGACGGCCCGGCCCAGAACGCCGTCAGGTCAACGATTCTCACCCCGGACAGCGGGAGCCGGGCAGGTGTGTCCACAACGGTCACGCGGTGTCGCGGAGCCCAACCGACTCCGTCGCCCGCCTCAGCCAACGCCGGTGCCGGCGCCTTCGCCGCGGGCGCGGCCAGCGTCATGCGCCACGGTGGACGTGGGCTCTGCAGACCGGAGGCGTCCTGGCTGAACACGCCGCGTTCCCGAAGGTGCAGCTGCTCGGTGATCGTGGCGCCGTTGCCAACGGCCGCCATGGGCAGCCGGAACAGCTCGCCCAGTTCGACGATCTCGTCGACGGTGTGCGCGCGCATCCACGGTCCGATGAGCTCGCGGATGCGGTCACGATGAATCCACCGTTGCAACTGGAATTGGAACTCCGGAACCTCCGCCAGCTCAGGACAATCCACCATTGCGCAGAAGTCGAGCCACTGCTGGCCGGTGATCAGCGTCATGCCGACGAAGCCGTCCTTGGCCCGTTCGATGGACGGCACTTCGATGGACCGCTGAATCGGGCCGACCTTGAGTAGGTGGGTGTGGAGCCACTCCGAGCTCTGCATGGACAGTGTCATCGCCTCGAGCAGCGCCATGTCCAGGTGGTCCCCCGGCCCTCCGGCCTGGACGCGTCTCGCCACGGCCAGTGCCGCGAACGCCGCCATGGCGCCGCCGACGTACTCGCCTACGTCGCCGCCGACAGAGATCGGCGGCCCGTCGGGCACCCCTCGGAATCCCGTTGCGCCACACCATCCCTGCAGCGTGAACTCGGTGGCCGCACGCTCGGCCCACGGACCCGTCCAGCCGAAGTCGGAGATGGTGACGACGATGCGTGGACTACCAGGCACCACCAATGTGTCCAGACCCAACCCGATGCGCTCGGCGGCGGCCCGGGTCGCGGTGAGCACCACGACGTCGGCCTTCTCGATGAGTTCGGCGACGACGGGTCCACTCGGGTCAGCGACGACACTGCGCTTTCCGGCGTTGAGATACCCGAACAAAGGCGAGTCGACGCCGGGCGGCGACTCCGACCGCGTCGCGCTATATCGGCGCAGTGGATCTCCGCGCTCGGGTTCGACCTTGACCACGGTGGCCCCGGCATCACGGAACAGCTTGCCGCAGTAGGCCCCGGCGATGCGCCCACCGAGCTCCAGCACCCGCAGGTCCGTCAACGGTGTCGGCGTGGGCCCGGCCATGAACAGTGTGCTACTTCTTCGCGTTCATCACCGAAAGCCCGCCAAGCGGAAGCAGTTCCACCTGCACCCCGTCGGGATCGACCACCGTCGCGGCCACCTTGCCCCCGGGCACCGGCATCGCCAGCGGCGTCCCGCCGAGCCCCATCGCCGCGAACCGCTCCAACACCACCTCGACGTCCACCTGCAGCGACAGCAGGAAGACGCCACGCGCCGGAGTGCCGGCCTGTGCGTCGGCGTCGGAAATGGCCGCAAGACCGAGATCGAGCAACTCGACGATGCCCGCATCGGGATGCTCGGCCTCGCCGAGAAACACCGTCCGAACCGAGGTCGTGCTCACCCCGAGCAGCGGCTTCAGGTCAGCCTCGAGCACGACATCGGCCAGTACCACCAACCCGATGCCGTCGCGATAGAACCGCAGGGATTCCTCGATGTCCCGACAACACACGCCGGCGTGATGCAACACGGTCACAGGAACGAATTCTCCTTCGTAAGGCCGCGTTCCGGAAACTCGCCGAGCGCGAACGTCTCAGCGTTGCCAAGACCCACGCCATCGCCGACCGGATCCTCGACGCGGACCAGCAGATCACGCAACTGGTGCAGCTTGCGCGCCTGCTCGGGGCTGTCACAGTTCGTCACGTGGTTGCCTTCGACGCGCAGGTCGCCGACCCATTGCCCGTAAACCCAATCGTCCCAACCGTAATAGCCTGCCGTACCAAGGTGGAAGCCACCAGGGCCTGCCGCGGTGAGCGATACCGGACGCCGAGTGCCGTCGGTCTCGATCAAGGTGATGGTGCCGTGAGTGAACCGGCGGTTGTCGTCCCGAAAGTGCAGATCCTGTTCGACATGGGCGAAGCGCTTCGACGTTCCGTCCGCGAACTGCTCCTCGGCCTGACACCGCACCGAGGTGAAGCCTTGCCCGCGCTCCTCCTGATAGAAGACGAACAGTGAATACGCGGTCCCATCGGGGCGCGTCAGCGTCATCGGCAGCCAGGTCATGAACATGTGCGTGACGCCGCGGCCGCCGCGCGGCAGCCCCGGTATCGGCTTGCCGACGCCTGGGCGCAACCCCCAGGAGTGGTCGCGTATCGAGATCCATTCGTCGGGCCCCACTTCAGTGCGGTCCCCTTGGACCTCGACCCACCCGGAGGCCACCCCAATCTGGTGGTAGCGCAACACGTTGTGGGTGACGCGAAAGGCGTCCGGGCTGCGGTCCGGCCACGGATCCTCGAGTGCGGCGTCGAAGCTGCCGCGCAGGGTCATGTCGAAGGCGATCGGCACGTGCTCATTGCGGTCGAGACTGATCCGGATGGTGCGCAACGGCTCGACCACTTGGTAGTGAATGGGCCCGACGTCGGTGCCGCACGGATCCGAGGACAACCGCCGTCCGCCGCGCACCGTCCACTGCTCGGTACCCCGGCACACCCCGGCAGCACCGTCGAAGACGCCGCGGTTGGTGTACTTTCCGACGCCGAGTACGACCTGAAGGGAGTTGTCCCTGGCGTGCGCGATCGTCCAGATCTTCTCCGTCCACGACGGATCGGACTGGCTGACCGTCGCGAACGTATCGACGATCTGATGCGTCAAACTCTCGTCATCGGCTACCAAGCCGCCGTAGTTCGTCGAAAGCAACTCAAGATCCCCTTGTCAGTTGGTCTGGCGGGCAGAGCTATTGGATCGCCTGGTCTGGCGGTCGACCCCAATAGGTCCTCATGTCGGTGCCCCGGTCGTATTCCCGCATCCAGGTGTCCGCAATGGATGGCAGCGGCTGCTCGGCCGGGTCGTGGTACGGCGCCTGGGAAAGCAGCAGTCGCCACACCATCGCGGCCAATTCCCTTGTCGGCACAGCATTGAACAGAGTTGGCGTACCCCCGTCAATCTTGGAACGCCTACGCGCACCACCTGGGCCGCGGTAGCGGAACTCGCCGATCAGCATGTCGATCGACATGAGCTCTTCGGCCGACGCCCCGCGCTCTTCCAAGGGGACGACCTCGTCGAACGTCTTGGCGATCATGGCTGAGAGGTCGCCGACGTGTTTGAAGGTGCTCTTGATGTGTTTGACCCGGTACCAAGGATCGGCGCGCAGGTGTCGATACAGCATGAGGCCGGAACTTCGGTGCTCGATCTCCTCGACGAAGTGCCACATCATCAACGACGCGACGCGTTGATCGCCGTTGCCGAACAACGCATCCCGATTGTCCAGGACGAGCTTGAACAACGGGGTGAATGTCGCCTCGAGGTTGGCGATGTAGGCCCAGTGAAATTCTGCCGGGTGCTGCTCGATCAGTTGGTCGTACGCGTTGACGGCGTCCTCGTAGCACTTCTCCAACGCCGGGTAGCGCGCGACGAGGGCCAGCATGTGCTTGCGATGGGCGGCCGCGTGCTGGGCCTCTTGCCGCAGGAACGCCTCGGCTTCTGCTGCGATGACTGGGTCCTTGTCGAACTCGTGCTGCGCCTTTCGAACCGCGCTGATGATGTACTTCTCGAACGGCACCGCGATGAAAGTGAAGGCGTTGCAGAAGTTGCTGAAGTTCGGGTTTGCCGGCTGCCACAGGAACGGCACGCTCGCGTCGAACTCCCAGCCGATCTTGCGGATTATCAAGTCCGTCATCGCCTTGTCACCCTCCCCACCGCAACACCGCGGCTAGCGGGCACCGGGCGATCGCTTCCGGCCCGGTACGTCTTGACATCGATACGGTCTGCCGTCACGCATGTTGCGAAACGCTAGTGCAGACAGGACGACGCCAGTGTGACATTATGGCCTTCAGATGTAAAGCACTGGATGGGGGTTCGAACGATGCCCAGCGAGGCGGAGCAGTCGACTCGAAAGCGCATACTCGCGGCGACCTTCGTCGTGCTGTCGCGCAGCGGGCACCGCAACTTGCAGTTGTCGGAGGTGGCCGCCGAAGCCGGGGTGTCCCGGCCGACGCTCTACCGGTACTTCGGTTCCAAACAGGGCCTGCTTGATGCGTTCGGGCTCTTCGAGCAGGACAACTTCGACGCGGGCATCGCGGCCGCGATGGCAGGGCTGCGCGGACCCGATCGGCTCGATGCCGCCCTGCAGTTCATCGTCGACTTTCAGCATGAGTACTCGGTCAGCGTGATGGTCGACATCGAACCCGAACACGTACTGGCGCAAACGAAACGGCTGCTGCCCGTCTTGGAGGAACGCATCCGGAGAATCATTCCCGGCGAGCATTCCGACATCGCCGCAGCCGCCGTGGTGCGCATCGCCGTGTGCCACTTCCTGCTCGGTGCGGACGATCCCGAGCGCTACCTCGCCGAACTGCGGCATGCCGCCGGGCTTCCACCGCGGCGCCGAAGGGTGGCACGTACCGCAGCCACGGCTAGCTAATTGGCCCCGTCGAGGGCCCAGCCGAGGATGTCGTTCCGCCACCGAAATGCGCGGCGGTGTATTACACACGGACAGTCATACGTAAGCCCGATTGACTTTACATCGAAGGATGCATATGTAAAGCTCTTTTCATGGCTGGCATTACCGTTGCCCAACGCGATCTCGTCGACACCCAACACCGCCTCGGTCAGTGGTTCGAGCAGTCGTTCGGCGAACGGGTCACGGTGTCGGAGCTCGAGCTGGCCAATCGCGCCGCCGGCTGGTCGAGCGAATGCCTGAAGTTCTCGACACGCGGGGCCGACGGATCGACCAACGACTACGTCATTCGCATCCCGCCGTCCGGTGGGGGCATCTTCCCCACCTACGACCTGGGCGCCCAGACACGCACACAAGAACTGCTGCGCGAGTACGACATCGCAACGCCGTCGCCCATTCGCTACGAACCAGACGATGCGTGGATTGGCTCGCCCTTCATCGTGATGCCCCGCATCGTGGGTCATACGCCTTCCGACATGTCGTACGCCACGCGCGGTTGGCTACACGGCGCGGGAGCGCCCGTACAGCGCCGGGTCCACGACTCCTTCCTCGGGACACTCGTTGCCCTGCACCAGGTTCCGATGGCCGCGGCACCGTGGCTGGCCCGCCCGACTGGCGTCGGCAATACTGCCGAACTGGCGTGGTGGCGGGACTACGTCGACTGGGGCACCGCTTCGAACGTGCCCGACGTCATGGCGACCGCATTCGACTGGCTCGTCCGCAACCAGCCGGAGGACACCGACGACCTCGTGCTGTGTTGGGGTGATGCTCGACTGTCCAACGCGATCTTCGACGACGACGGCGCGATCGTCGGCGTACTCGACTGGGAGCAAGCCTGTTGGTGCCCAGCCGAGGTCGACTTCGCCTGGTGGCTCGCCACGCGTCGCCAGATGCTGGAGGTCAATGGACTCGACCTCGATCCGGAACTGCCAGGGTTCGACAGTCGCGAACGCGTCATCGCCCGCTTCGAAGAGCTGATCGGTCGGCCGTTGATCGACCTGAACTGGTACGAGATCTTCGCGATGGTGCGAATGGGGTGCTGCATCGTGCGCATGCAGTCGCTGCTGCGAAGTATCGGCCAGGGGGATCACGTGCTCGCCAAGGCGCCCACCCTCCCCAGCTGGACGATCGCGGCGATCAACGCGTGATCACGAACGGCCCACTGCCGATCACCGACTAGCTGGCAAGCGAAATCCCAAGGGGCACACATGGTCACAATTGTTCGACTGCGGAGGTCGTTTGGAAAAGCGGGCCTGCTGCGCGACAGCACCGCGGCCCTGACCATCGGCCTCGTCGTCGCCGCTCTGGTGTGGGCGCTGCTCGAGCAGGTCGTCACGGTAGCGACTGGCGGGTGGAGCTGGATCACATTCGCCCAGAGTGCGATGAAGAACCTCTCCTTCGCGTTGTTGCTCGGCGGCGTCGTCGCATTGCTGCGCACCCAGCGTTCGCACGACACCCCACCCGCGACGGCGCCGCCCGCGCGCCACCGCCAGGTGTCGGCAGACGAGCTGGTACGCGACCTGGCCGACATCACCGATATCGCGGATGACCTCGGCCTGATTCCCGACGCAAGCGGGCTGGCAGCACCACGGGACAACGACACATTCGAATACCTGGACTCCGTTCGCTGGAGCCTGGCGAACTACGTGCTGCGCGGCGACCGGACCCGCCGGCTGGCGAATGCCCCCTACCTGCTCATCGAACCTGGGCAGGGCAACGACGACGACCTCGTGTGCGCCGCACGCACCCTGCGCACCCGAGCCGACCAACTTGCCGACCAGATTCAGTACACCAACACCGTCGTCTCGGATTGGCTGGTAGCCCACCGGGTCGCGGTGGCCAACCCGTGTTACCTCGACTCCAACGCGCTGTTCGACCGATACCGGCGCGGAGAGCTCGATCCGAGCGCGATCGGCGAGGACCCGCTCTACCTCTTGATCTGCCACCTGCACGACGTGCTCGAAGCCGTCGAGGACGACGTCGACGCCCCGTGGCTCGAGCCGCTGAGGGCCCAGTTAACGCTGCCACTGCGAGCCGTGCAGCAAGAAATCGCCGCTGCGATGGCATACGGCGCAGCCGCGATCGGCGTGACCCGGGCCGTCGCGAGGACGCAGGCAACCTGACCGCCACGAGCGCTGTGACCCGGCAGTTTGCGTAGACGTTCTAAGCTGTACCCCATGCGCGTAATCAAGATGGCGGCGGCGACCGCTCTCGTGCTCGGCGGGTGGAGCGCTGCGTTGGGCGTGGCAAGCGCCGATCCGCCCACACCTCCCGCGCCGTCGGGACCCAAGACGTCGATCGACGCGGATGGCATCTACAAGGTGGGCACGGACATCGCCCCCGGCACGTATGCGTCTGCGGGTCCAGTCAACGGAACGTGCTCCTGGAAGCGCGCCAGCGCCGCGAACGAGACCATAGACAACGCCATCACGAAGAAACCGCAGGTAGTGGCGATCGAAGCATCTGACGCCACCTTCAAGACCAACGGCTGCCAGGCCTGGACGCTCACCGACGCGACTCCGCCGGCGGGCATCAGCAACCTTCAGGCGCAAGCCGCCATGACCATGCTCAACGGCCTCATGGGAGGCGGCTTCCTGGGTGGCGGCGGGGGCGCAGCACCGGCGCCGGCGGCCGCGCCAGCACCGGCCCCAGCACCGACTGGGACGGGGCCACTACCAGGACCAGCGGCTGAGCCACCTGCTTGACGGGTGGGGCGGGCCGTTGATCTTGCCGTCACTCGAAATTGGTCACGACGGCGCCACGGCCTGACACCATCGTCGTCATGAGCGAACGCATCGAAGTCCAGCGCACCATCGCGGCCCCGGCGGCCGACATCTTTGCCGTGTTGTGCGACCCGCAGGGGCACGTGGCCATCGATGCATCGGGGATGCTGCAGGACGCGGACGGAGCGCCTGCCGCTGCCGTGGGCGACAGCTTCGTCGTGCACATGGATCGCGAGGCACTCAACGACTTTCCGCTCGGCAAGTACGACGTCACCGTGAGCATCAGCGAGTTCGACCAGGACCGACTCATTGCGTGGACCATCCTCGGTCAGATCAAGCCGCAGATCGGGCACGTGTACGGCTATCGCTTGGAACCCGACGGCGACTCGACGTTGGTCACGTCGTTCTACGACTGGTCCGACATCGATCAGCACTGGCGCGACGCGGGCATCTTCCCGGTGATTTCCGAGACGGCACTCCGCGCGACGCTGGGCATCCTCGATCGCACGGTGCGCCGCGGCTATCCGCGCGGCTGACCGCACCCCCTTCGGGGTGCGTCAACGCAAGGTTGACGAACCATAGCCGTCAACCTACAGTTGACGCATGACCGAGCCTTCGAAGATCACCAACCCCGTCCGCCTCGACGACCTCATCGCCGCCATCAAGACGGTGCACGACGAACCGCTCGACCAACTGACCGACGCGATGCTCGCCGCTGATGCACTCGGTGAGGTCGCAGACCACCTCATCGGCCACTTCGTCGACCAGGCTCGCCGCTCTGGCGCGTCCTGGACGGAGATCGGTCAGTGCATGGGAGTGACCAAGCAGGCCGCCCAAAAGCGCTTCGTGCCCAAGGCGCAGACGGATCCGATCGACCCCAACGACGGGTTCACCCGCTTCACACCGCGAGCGCGCAACGTGGTCGTCGAATCGCAGAACAAGGCCCGCCAGCTGAGCCATGACGAGATCCAACCGGCGCACCTGCTGCTGGGGCTGTTCGCCGATCCCGGTTCGGTGGCCGGTCGACTGCTCGAGGGTCGGGGCGTCGACGCCGACGCGGTCGCCAACGCGTTGACCATGCCGGCACCGGCCGCCGAGTTACCGGCCTTGATCCCCTTCAGCGGCGCAGCCAGAAAGGTGCTGGAACTGACGTTCCGTGAGGCACTTCGCCTGGGGCACAACTACATCGGCACCGAGCACATCCTGCTCGCGCTGCTGGAGGCGGAAGCAGGCGACGGCCCGCTGCACAGCCTCGGCGTCGACAAGCAGCGGACCGAGGCCGAGGTCGTCGCGGCGCTGAGCTCACTGACCGGGCAGTGATTCGGGAATGAAATGCACGCGCACGCGGTAGAACACAGTCATGGAACTCGATGACTCTGCCCGCGCGCTGATCGGATCCGGCGCCGACGCCACCCTGGTCACCATCAATCCCGACGGAAGCCCCCAAGTGTCCCTGGTGTGGGTGGCGCTGCAGTCGACGCCCGACGGCGACGAATTGGTCAGTGCGCACCTCGCGGAATACCAAAAGACACGCAACATCCGGCGCGATCCGCGGGTCGCCGTCACCATCGTGGCCAAGCGCCAACCCGGGCAGCAGACGCCGTATCTGACGGTCACGGGAACAGCGCGCATCGTCGAAGGCGGCGCCCCCGAACTGCTCACCGAACTGTCCGAGGTCATGCTGGGTTCCAGCGAGCACTTCCCCCCACCCAACGCGCCCGCGGGGCTGCTGACCCGCATCCACATCGACAAGGTCGGCGGTATCGGCGTATAGCCAGATCCTCGTCTGGTCGCACACGGCGTGTGACATCATGCGAGGGCAGCAAATGACCCCGTCGCTGCGCTCGCCTGGATGGAGGATCGATGCGCTGGCTGATGTCCATGATCGCCGCCATGGTGGTCGTTGCCGGATTCGTCACGGCACCGCCCGCGGGCGCCGAAGGTACCCCGATCGGGAATCTCGGTGACACGCTGCGCGTGGCATTCAAGGGCATCGTCGCCGACGTCACCGTGCACGACGTCGTGCCAACGGACCCGCCGGACGGTTACTCCCCGACTGGCTCACCGCGCTGGCGCAACGAGGGCGGACCGTGGAAGGCCAACATCACGGTGCACGTGATCCAGGCGCCGAACCCGTTCATCACGTCGGTAGCATTCGCCTTCGACGGCGTCACGCCCTACGCAGACGCGTACACACCGAAGAACACCGACGCCCCGGATGCGTTGCAGTACAAGCTGCTCAACGCCCCGCCGGGCGCGACGGTCGATGGCGCGGTCTACTGGCAGGTCTATCGCGCGCTGGTCACCAATGTCGTATTGCTTAATCCCCAGACGGGCACGCACCTGGCGCAGTGGAACATCTGGCAGCCAGGGGCGCCGCTGCCCTGACGCGGGATGTCCGTTCTGGTCACGGCGGCGACCGAGTCCGATCTCGACGACCTCGCCGACGTCGCAGCGGTCACGTTTCCGCTGGCGTGCCCACCGTCGGCCACCGCCGAGAACGTGGCGGCGTTCATCGCCGAGCACCTGTCGCGCGCGCGGTTCGCCGAGTACCTGACAGACCAAGAGCGGGTGGTGTTGTGCGGCCGTGAGCACGGCCGAATGTTGGGGTACGCCATGCTGATTCGCGGGGTCATCGCCGACGCCGAAGTCCAGCAGGCCGTCCCGCTACGTCCCGCCGTCGAACTGTCCAAGATGTATGTGCTGCCCGACGCGCACGGCGCAGGCGCCTCCACCGCCTTGATGGTTGCCGCACTCGACCGGGCAAGCGGGCTTGGCGCCGCCTGCGTCTGGCTCGGCGTCAACCAACAGAACCAACGCGCCCAACGCTTCTACGCCAAGCACGGGTTCACGCCCGGCGGCACCAAGACGTTCCGCCTTGGCGACGGCCTCGAAAATGACTACGTGTTGGTGCGACCACTGCCTACCGAGCGCGAACCCATCCGGGAGGGCTGAACAAGTAGTTGCGGAACTGCGCCGTAACGACATCGACCTCACGCCAATTTCCGCTGTCCCACACCGACATTCGGTAGCCCTGCGAGGTAAACCATGCGGCGATCTGAGGAGCAGTCACTCCGAAGCGCTCGAGGTGACGGTCCTCCACCTCGACCATCACCAACGGCTTGAGCGTCGCGATGGTGGACTGGCCGCCGCGCAGCACGTGCAACTCCGCGCCCTCGACGTCGATCTTCACGAAGTCCAACCGGTCGATGCCCAGCCGCCCGCAGAAGTCATCGAGCGTGTCGCCCTCGACCACCACCCGCAGGTGCTCCTCGAACTCGGCGTTGGAACCCAACCCGTTGGCGTGGCGCGTCACGAACGACCGTCCAGTGATGGGCACGCCCTTGCGCAGCGGCACGCTCATCACGAGTTCCTCACCGCTCTCCCCCAGCGCCACGCTGTGCCGCACGATGTTTCGACCGGTCCGCAGTCCGAGCAGCCGCGACGCCGTCGCGTGCGCGAAGCGCAACGGCTCCACGCTGTGGACCACTCCGCCGTCGCCGACCAGCCGGGCCAGTTCGGCGGTGTAGAAGCCTGCCGCGGCACCGATGTCGATGCACACGCCGCCCGCGGGAATGAGCTGGGCCACCCCCACCAACTCGCTCTCCATCCACGGCGTGGCGCGGGCCAAGCCACGCAATCCGCTGACGACCAGCGCCTGGCGCAACTCACCCAGCGATGAAACCCTTGGTGCCATTTCCCACGCTCCTCGACCTGATGGGCGGGGCTAGCTTAGCCGTGGCACGCGGAACGGCTCACGAGGTCCGACCCGCGTGGCTCAGCGCCAACAACCTCGAGGTGGCCCGCAGGTACTTCTTGCGAAATCCGCCTGCCAGCATCTCCTCGCCAAAGATCGTGTCCAGCTTGGCCCCAGAGGCCACCACTGGAATCCCAGCGTCGTACAGCCGGTCGGTCAGCGAAACCAGTCGCAGCGCGACACTCTGATCGTCCAGTTGATGGACACCGGTGACGAAGACCTCGGTGACGCCGTCGATCAACGCCAGATACCGCGAAGGGTGCATGGTCGCCAGGTGCGCGCACAACGCGTCGAAGTCGTCCAGCGTCGCCCCCTCCACTCCGGCGGCCTCGGCCCGGACGTCCGCGTCGGGTGGCGGTTCGGGGGCGGGCGGCAAGTCCCGGTGCCGGTAGTCGGGACCTTCTATCCGCACGGTGGTGAAGATGCCCGCGAGCGTGTTGATCTCGCGCAGGAAGTCCTGGGCGGCGAACCTGCCCTCACCGAGTTGCTCGGGCAGCGTGTTCGACGTCGCCGCGATCGACACGCCGCGCTCAACCAGCTGCGACAAGAGCCTCGAGATCAGCGTCGTGTTGCCGGGGTCGTCGAGTTCGAACTCGTCGATGCACACCACCACGTACTCGGCCAGCAGGTCGATGCACTCGACGAAGCCGAACACCCCGGCGAGCTGCGTCAACTCGCCGAAGGTGGCGAACGCCGCAGGTCCGGCCTGTGCCGCCGCAAGCCGGTAATAGATCGACGCGAGCAGGTGAGTCTTGCCGACGCCGAACCCGCCGTCGAGGTAGATGCCGACCCCGGGCAGCACCTCACCCTTGCCGAACAGCTTCTTCTTGCCCGCCCGCCGCGTCACCGCGTCGTCGCAGAACCGCAGACCGGCCTGCACGGCCGCGGCCTGCGACGGTTCGGCCGGATCGGGCCGGTAGGTATCGAAGTCGACGGTCGCGAACGTCGGTGGCGGGACGAGCCCGGCGACGAGCCGCTCCGGGGTGACGCTCGGGTGTCGATCGGTCAGATGCGCGACAACCCCAGACATGAACGCACTTTATCGGCGTGCTGAAATTGAGCCCGTGCCCGATGCCAATGCTGCGACAGAGCTCACAGAGCTAGGCGCGGTTGGCGGGGCCTTCGATCCCGACGACGACGCGCGCCTTGCGGCCTACTACTCCTATCCGGAGGCCCTCGACCGCTGCTGGGTGCGGGCGAACATGATCTCGAGCCTCGACGGCGGAGCCACCGACGACGGCAGCTCGGGCGGCCTCGCGGGCCCCGGTGACCGCGCCGTGTTCTCACGGATGCGAGAGGAGGCCGACGTCATCCTCGTCGGGGCTTCCACGGTGCGGATCGAGAACTACTCCGGCGCGCAGATGTCGGTGGCCCAGCGCCAGCACCGTCAGCGCCGCGGGCAGGCCGAAGTGCCCCCGATCGCCGTCATCACCGGATCCGCCGACTTCCAGCACGACGCCAAGCTGTTCACCCGCGCCGAGGTTCCGCCGCTGATTCTGACCAGCCGCGAAACCGCGACGGAAGTGCGCCACCGACTCGGTGCGGTGGCCGAGGTGATCGACGCGTCGGGACCGCAGCCCGACCGGGTCGACGCGGGCGTGGTGCTCGACATCCTCGACAAGCGCGGGCTGCGGCGGGTGCTCACCGAGGGTGGGCCGTCGCTGCTGAGTCTGTTCATCGAGCGGGACCTGCTCGATGAACTGTGCGTGACGATCGCCCCGATCCTGGTGGGCGGCCTCGCCAGACGCATCGCCACCGGACCAGGAGAGGCGCACACCAGGATGCGACGCAGCCACCTGCTCAGTGATGCCGAGGGCTACCTCTACACCCGCTACGTGAAGGAAGACTGAAGTCAGAACGCTCCAGCAGATCGCTACTGTGGTCAGCATGCGTCGGGACCGTCAGCTACTCCGGGCTCTGAGCCTGTCCGTCGTGGTGTCGGCAGTGCTCGCCGCGTGCGCGCCGGGATTGGCCGCCAACCCGCGCTATGCGACCGACTCCGGCGGCGGCTCCCAAGCGCAACCGGAGAGCACGCCTCCGCCGTCGGGCCCGCCGCCCATCGAAGCTCCCAAGAATGAACTGTCGTGGCGAGACTGCACGTCAAAGGTCTTCAGCGATGCCTCCGTCCCGGCGCTCCCCGGCATCACCCTGCAGTGCGCCAACTACGACGCCGACCTCGACCCCATCAGCGGCGCAACCGGCACGGTCAGCATCGGCGTGGTCAAGGCGACGTCGACGGCAACGCCGTCCGACGCAGGCCCGCTGGTGATGACGACGGGCACTGACGTGCCAACGTCGGTGCAGCTTCCAGCGTGGCTCAGCCGCAACGGCGTCGACCTGCTGAAGACCAACCCGATCGTCGCCGTCGACCGACGCGGAACCGGCATGTCGGGTGAGCTCGACTGCCGCGACGTATTCGACCGGCAGGAGATGGTCGACCAGGCGCAGTTCGAATCGGGCAACGACCCCGTCGCCAACCTCGCCGCTGTCGTGCAGACCGCCACCACTAGTTGCACCGACACCATCGCCCCTGGCGATTCGGCGTACGACAACGCGCGCGCCGCCGAAGACCTGGAACGGCTCCGCAGTACTTGGGACGTCCCGACGCTCGCCCTGCTCGGCATCGGGAACGGCGCTCAGGTAGCGCTGGCGTACGCGGGCATTCATCCCAACAAGCTCGCCAGGCTGATACTCGACTCACCGCTGCCGCTGGACGTCGCCGCCGAGGCGGCCGCCGAACAGAAGGTCAAGGGTCAGCAGGCCGCACTGGACGTGTTCGCCGCCCAATGCGCCGCCGTTGCGTGCGCGCTCGGCCCCGATCCGAAGGGCGCCGTCGACGGGTTGCTGACGGCCGCCCGAGCCGGACGCGGTCCGGGAGGCGCGTCGGTCGCCACCCTCGCGGACGCGATCACCACAGCGCTCGCATTCCCCTCCACTGACCGCGTCAGCGCGACCAACAACCTCGCGAACACCCTCGCCGCTGCGCGCGGCGGTGACACCACCCAGTTGAACGAGCTCATCGCCAGGGCCGAAGCGTTGCGCCAAACCGACGGACAGTTCGTCAATTCGTGCAGTGACGCGCTCAACCGACCCACCCCCGACCGGGTGCGCGAACTCTTGGTGCAGTGGGGCAAGCTCTACCCGCAGTTCGGCACCGTCGGCGCACTCAACCTGGTGAAGTGTCTGAGCTGGCCCAGCGGCAACGCCCCACAGGGACCTAAGGATCTGACGGTCCCGGTGTTGCTGCTCGGCGTGCAGAACGACCCGATCGTCGGAATCGAAGGGGTGGCCGCGGTGGCCGCGACCGTCATCAACGCCGGCGCCCCCAACCGCAGGGTGATGTGGCAGGGCGTCGGCCATGGCGCCAGCATCTACACCCCGTGTGCGATGCCACCACTGCTCAGCTACCTGCAATCCGGCAAGCTGCCAGACACCGACACGTACTGCCCCGCCTGACTTGCCGGTCCCGGTGGCCGGTGTACGGTGCGCTGGTGGCGGTACCCAACTCTCTCCCGTCGCTTCGCTCGCCCAAGCACGCTCTGCTGAGCGCCTTTCGACCCCGTACATCCCCGCCCAGCACCGCGACGGTGTTGCGCTCGGTGTTGTGGCCCGCAGCCATCATCTCGATAATCCACCGGAGCTACGTGCTCGGGACGAACGGTTACATCACCGACGACTTCGGCCCCGTCTACCGCGCCGTCATCAACTTCAAGCTCGGCCTGGACATCTACAACGAGCACTTCGACCAGGTCGACCCGCACTACCTCTATCCGCCCGGCGGCACGCTGCTGCTCGCCCCGTTCGGATACCTGCCCGTGGACGCCTCCAGGTACTGGTTCATCACGTTCAACACCATCGCGATCGTCGTCGCCGCGTACTTCCTGCTGCGTCTGTTCAAGTTCTCGCTCGCGTCGGTCGCTGCCCCGGCCCTGCTGCTTGCGATGTTTTGCACCGAAAGCGTTACCAACACTTTGGTGTTCACCAACATCAACGGGTGCATCCTGCTGTGCGAGGTGCTGTTCTTCCGGTGGCTCCTTGACGGCAAGGTCAACCACCAATGGCTCGCGGGCGTCGCCGTCGGATTGACGTTGGTGATCAAACCGTCGCTGGCGCCGCTGCTGCTGCTGCCGCTGCTCAACCGCCAGTGGCGAGCCCTGGTGACGGCGTTCTTCGTGCCCCTGTTGTTCAACGCCGTCGGCTGGTTCATGGTCAGCGACCCGATGAACTTCGTGCGCGGCACGGTGCCCTACATCTTCAGCGTCCGCGACTACTTCAACAGCTCGATTCAGGGCAACGGCATCTACTACGGGCTGCCGACGTGGCTGATCCTGTCGCTCCGCGTGCTGTTCCTGTTGCTCGCGGTCGCGAGCCTGTGGCTGCTGTACCGCTACTACCGGGAACGCGACCCGCTGTTCTGGATGGTGACGTCGTCCGGCGTGCTGCTCATCGCGACGTTCCTGGTGACGTCGCTGGGCCAGGGCTACTACTCGATGATGCTGTTTCCCTTCCTGATGTCGGTGGTGCTGCCCAATTCGGTGATCCGCAATTGGCCTGCGTGGCTGGCGATCTACGGCTTCATGACGATGGACCGCTGGCTGCTTGGCCATTGGCCGACGACGGGCCGCTATCTCGAGTACATGAAGATCACCTACGGATGGTCGCTGATGCTCATCGTGGTCTTCTGCGTCTTGTACTTCCGGTACCTCGACGCGAAGGCCGACGGTCGCCTGCAGGACGGCATCGACCCACCCTGGATCGAGCGCGTCGACGACGCGCGGGCCATCGCCGCCTAAGTTCGAGGTTCCGCGACCTGTTGGAACTCGCTAGCGTGGAGGCATGAGTACACCCAAGGTCGAACTGACTGACGACGACTGGCGCAAGAAGCTCACCCCGGACGAGTTCGCGGTGCTGCGCCAGGCGGGCACGGAACGCCCCTTCACGGGGGAATACACCGACACCAAGACCGAAGGCGTCTACGAATGCCGGGCGTGCGGTGCCGAGTTGTTCCGCAGCTCAGAAAAATTCGAATCCCATTGCGGCTGGCCATCTTTCTTCGATCCGAAGGACTCCGACGCGGTCATCCTGAAGACGGATGACTCACTGGGCATGCACCGAGTCGAGGTCATCTGCGCCAACTGCCACAGCCACCTTGGCCACGTGTTCGAGGGTGAGGGCTACCCGACGCCGACCGATCAGCGGTACTGCATCAACTCGATCTCGCTGAAGCTGTCGCCCGCAACATAACCCCGGGCAGCAGCGTGCGCAGCTCGACGGCGGCAAGTGGCGGGCTGTAGTAGAACCCTTGCGCGACATCGCAGCCGTATTCGCTCAGGATCGCCGCGGTTGCGGCGTTCTCGACGCCCTCGGCGACGGTCGTCATACCGAGCACGTGGGCGAGCTCGACCACCGCACGGACCACCGCGGCGGCCCGCGGGTCGGCCAGTATCGGTGCGATGAACTGCCTGTCGAGTTTCACCTCGTCGATCGGAAGCTCGCACAGATAGCCGAGTGAGGAGTAGCCGCTGCCGAAGTCGTCGATGGCGACCCGCATCCCGCACGCCCGGAGCCGGTCGAGCACGGTTCTGGTGCGGTCCACGTTGTCGAGCAACAAGTCTTCGGTGATTTCGATGGTGAGCACGTCGGGGCTCAGGCCGCGGTCGTCGAGTGCGCGCAGCAACTGGTCGGGCAGCGCCACATCGCAGAGCGACGGCGCGAACATGTTCACGGCGATCGGCACCCGAAAACCGCTCGCCTGCCACTCCGCCGCGTCGTCGAGCGCCTGGCCGATCACCAATGCCGTGACCGACCGCATGAGCCCGTGTTCTCGGACCAGCGGTAGGAAATGGTCAGGACCAAGCAGGCCGCGTTCGGGGTGCGGCCATCGGACCAAGGCCTCGACGCCGACGAGCGTTCCGTCGTGGAGCCCGAACTTCGGTTGATACATCAGACTCAATTGGGCGTGATCGATGGCCTTGCGCAGCTGGCCCAACGTGCGCACCGTGGCTGCCCCATTGCGCCCGGCGCTTGCCATCGAGCCAGCCGCCAGCCCGGAATCGGCCGGGTCGACCAGATGCATCTCGGGATCAAAAGTGTGGACACCACCGGTGCGGGAGCGCTTGGCCGAATACATCGCCACGTCGGCCTGCTTCAACAACGCATCAGCGGAGGTCCCCGTGTCAGCTCCGGACGCCACCGCGAGTCCGACACTGGGCCGCAGCAAGAGGTCATGTCCGTCGATGAGGAACATCTCGTCGAAGGCTGCCATCACCCGGTGCGCCACGATTCGCGAGTGTTCGACCTTGCCCTCCATGAGCACGGCGAACTCGTCGCCACCCAACCTGGCGACGGTGTCGCCGGTGCGGACGCACCCGAGGATTCGTTCCGCGACGAGCACCAGCAGGGCATCTCCCGCGGGGTGACCCAGATTGTCGTTGACGAGTTTGAAGTCGTCGAGATCCAGGCACAGCACGGCCACTGGTTGGTCTTCTCGCTGGTGTAGTTGCACGGCGTGCATCAGTCGGTCGTTGAACAACGCGCGGTTCGCGAGCCCGGTCAACGGGTCGCGCATGGCCTGATCTGCGACCACTTCGAGCAGCCTGCGGTTCTCGCTCACGACGAAGAATTGCCGCGCCATCGCGGCGACGACCAGCATTGCCGTCGACACGAAGAGTGCGCCCATCCCCGGCGTCCTCATGACCGGCGGAGTGCACACGGCGATCGCCGCCGCCGTCGGTAGGTACGGCAGGCACAGGGCCGCTTTCGACGGCACCCGCACCGGTCCCGCATCGGAGGTCGGCTCGCGCTGGCTCACCAGTGCGGCGATGCCGATCACCAGTAAGCCCGCGATCCAACCGACGTTCACGATGCTGCCGCCCCGATGTGCATCGTGAGCGGTCACGTAGACGAATCCACTGTCCGACAGCGCCATCAGGGTGACGCCGACCGTGAGCAATGTCAGCGTCCGGCGCTGTCCGGGGCGAGCCCGCGCCAACACCAGCAAGGCCACCGCGATGACGACCAGGTCCGCAACGGGATACGCCAGGGCCAACCCGAAGGCGAAGGGGCTGGTGCCGCCCGCGTCGTATACGCCTTGGAGTACGAGGATCCAGGAGACCTGGAACAGCGCGGCGACCACGATCAGCCCGTCCAGCACCAGGCGGCCGTGCGAGTGTCCGGAGAATCCGACGGGGTACACGACCAATCCGATGCAGACGGCTATCGGGAACAGCAGATAACCGGCGTCGGCGAGCGAAGGAAACGGCGAGGTCCCCAGCACCAGCGAGTAGAACAACCACAGCGCGGAGCCGACGATCCACCCGGCAAGTCCGACGCTCACGCACCCCCAGGCGGCGCGCTTCCGACCAGCCGACGAGCGTGCGGCCACCACAGCGCACACGGTGGCGAAGATGGCAAAGACCACGCAGGCGACGTTGCAGCCGATGCGCAGCGTCGCCTCGTCACCCCAGCCGCCGATGAACCACACCGAGAGCGCGACGGCGACAGCCGTGGCAATACCCACCGGCCACGCGATTCGCCCCATCGGGGGATGCTAGCAACATTTACCGAGCGAGCAAATTAGATCGCCCTTGACGCGTTTCCCGCCAATTTAGGGCCCTGCACGACATTCGCTGTCCACGAACCTTCAAAAACAGCAAATCTGAGTAGTCATGGGCCCGCACTGTCACGGCAGCTTGGCGACGAGCTCCTCGACCCCGACCCGTGGGCCGGTGAAGAACGGCGTCTCCTCACGGACGTGTCGGCGCGCATCGGTGTATCGCAGCTTCCACATCAACTCCACGATGCGACCCAGGTCAGGGCCTTCGAACGCCAGGATCCACTCGTAGTCGCCGAGCGCGAAGGCGGGCACCGTGTTGGCCCGGACATCCGCGTACTCACGGCCCGCCATGCCGTGCTCGGCCAGCATCTTGCGCCGTTCGTCGTCAGGCAGCAGATACCACTCCAGCGAGCGCACGAACGGGTACACGCATAGGTAGTCGCCCGCGGGTTCGCCCGCGATGAACGCAGGCACGTGGCTCTTGTTGAACTCGGCGGGCCGGTGTAGCGCGACCACGCTCCATACCGGCTCGCTGACGACGCCAAGCGACGTCCTGCGGAACCCGGAGTAGGTGGCCTGCAGGTCCTCCACCCGCTCGGCGTGCGTCCAGATCATGAAGTCGGCGTCGGCCCGGAGGCCCGCGACGTCGTACAACCCGCGCACGACGACGCCGTTCTCCTCCTGCTGCTTGAGGAAAGTCGCGGTTTCGTCGACGACTGCGGCGCGGTCCTCCCCCAAGGCCTGCGGTTGCACGGCGAACACCGAGATCATCATGTATCTCGTCATGGAGTTGAGCGCGTCATAATCGAGCTTGGCCATACAGCCATCGTGCCACGCGCTAGGCGGTCAACGCCGCGGCCGCCCTCGTGCCCGACCCGACGCACGCGGGCACCCCGATGCCGTCGAGGTAGCCGCCCGCGACGGCCAGCCCTGGTGGCAACCCGGCCCGCAACTCAGCGACGACGTCGAGGTGTCCCGGTCCGTACTGCGGCATCGCGTCGAGCCAGCGCTGCACGTGGCAGTCGACGGCATCCACGTTGACGCCGAACACGGTGGACAGGTCGTCCGACGCCCACTTCAGTAGTTCCTCGTCGCCCACACTTCGGGCCAGACCATCGCCGAACCGCCCGAACGACAGCCGCACCAACTCGACGTTGCCGCGGGCGCCCCACTTCCGGGACGTCAACGTCATCGCCTTGGCGTGCAAGGGTTCTCCGCTGGCGACCAGCACGCCCGACTGGGCAGGCATCGGCGTCCCGCCAGGTAGCGCCAACACCACCAGCACGCTCGAGGCCACGTGTATCCGCCGCGCCGCCGCGGCAGTTCGCGGCGCCACGCGCTCGATGATCCGGGGCAACCTCGGCGCAGGTACGGCGAGCACCACCGCGTCGGCGGGCCAGCAGGCCCCCTCATCGTCGACGACGGTCCATCCGCCGGCGGCCCGTTCGACGCGCTCGACCGCGACGTGTGCCCAGTTGACGTGGGCGCGTCGGACGAGTGCGTCGATCAGTACCCGGTAGCCGCCGTCGACGGCGCCGAACACCGAATCCGACGTCGGCGGGGGCAGCGCCTGGCGCACCGCATCGGTGAGGTTCCTCGCCCCCCGGTCCAGCGCGGCGGCCAGCGTCGGCACCGCGGAGCGCACACCGATCGTGGCGGCCGAACCCGCGTACACCCCGGCCAGCAGGGGGTCGACGGACCGTGCCACGACCTGTGCTCCGAAGCGGTCACCGACGAGGCTCCCGACGGGCGGATCGGCGCCGGGCCGCCACGAGAACGGGCGTTCCCGTTCGCCGCCGATCGCCGCCACCGTCGCTGCGTCGACGAGTCCCATGACGCTCGACGCGTCGGCGGGTATGCCCTGCAACGTGCCTTGGGGCATCGGGTGCAAGCGTTCACCGGAGAAGATCAGCGGCCGCACCCCCGTCGAGCCGACCTGCCGCGCCGCCAACCCCAATTCGGCCAGCAACGCAGGCACTTCGGGTCGGCGCGCCACGAATGCCTCGGCGCCGACGTCGACGTACTGGTTGCCGATCCGCTCGGTGCGCAGCACCCCACCCAGCCGGTCGGCGGGGTCGAACAGCGTGATGGATGCGTCCGGACCCGACGCCTGCCGAAGCCGATAGGCCGCAACCAATCCCGAGATACCGCCTCCCACAACGCAGTACGTTGCTCTCACAAGGAGTGCACCAATGTGACCGCGTCGGTGACAATGCCCGGATCAGTGGCAGGCAGTACCCCGTGGCCCAGGTTGAACACGTGGCCCGCGGCTCCTGCAGCGACGGCGCGACGACCATCTTCGACGACGTTTCGCACGGCCCGTTCGACAACGGGCCAGCCCGCCAGCAACACCACCGGGTCGAGGTTGCCCTGGAGTGCGAACCCGGGGCCCACCCTCGTGGCGGCGTCGGCCAGGGCGGTGCGCCAGTCGACTCCGACGACCGTCGCGCCCGCCTCACCCATCGCGCCAAGTAGTTCGGCGGTACCGACACCGAAGTGCGTCATAGGCACCCCGTCGCCGGCGAGTGCGGCGAACACCCGCGCACTGTGCGGCAATACGTGACTGCGGTAGTCGGCCAGCGACAGCGTCCCCGCCCACGAGTCGAACAACTGGATGGCGTCGACACCGGCGTCGAGTTGGGCGCGCAGGAAGCCGATGGTGATGTCGGTCAGCGCGGTCATCAACGCGTGCCAGGTCGCGGGCTCGCCGAACATCATCGCCTTGGTGCGCTCGTGGTTGCGGCTCGGACCGCCCTCGACCAGGTAGGACGCCAGCGTGAAGGGCGCACCGGCGAACCCGATGAGCGGCACGTCGCCAAGGGCGGCCACCAACAACTCCACGGCCTCGGAGATCGGAGCGACCTGCCCTGGCTCGAGCGGTTTGATCGCCGCGGCGTCGGACGCGGTGCGAATCGGGTTCGCGATGACGGGTCCGACGTCGGGCACGATGTCCAGGTCAATGCCCGATGCGCGCAGCGGCACCACGATGTCGGAGAACAAGATGGCGGCGTCTACTCCGTGCCGTCGCACCGGCTGAAGCGTGATCTCACAGACCAGACCCGGGTCGAAGCAGGCCGCCAGCATGCCGTGGTTGGCACGCAAGGCCCGGTACTCCGGCAACGAACGTCCCGCTTGGCGCATGAACCACACCGGAGTGCGGCTGGGCCTGCGGCCCGCTGCCGCGGCGAGGTACGGGGAATCGGGCAGGTTACGACGGGTGCTCATCGGCCACCATGCTGCCATGAGGCCCTGTTCACGGGCGCTCCTGGCACCGTCTGGTAACAGTTCGGCGCGCCTGCCGTGTCCGATGCCCGGATCGGCTAGCGTCAAACGCCGTGACCTCTGCCGAGCCGGCTCAGTTCCGCGAAGCGGTGGCGGCGATGAACGCCACCACCGTGCGGCCTGAGATCGACCTTGGCCCGATCCGTCCGCCGCAGCGGTTGGCTCCGTACAGCTACGCCCTTGGCGCCGAGGTGCGCCATCCCGACACGGCTATCGTGCCCGAACGGTCAGAGGGCGACGCGTTCGGCCGACTGATCCTGCTCCACGATCCCGACGGCGCCGAGGCCTGGGACGGCACCATGCGGCTAGTCGCCTACATCCAGGCAGATCTGGACTCGACCGAAGCCGTCGACCCGCTACTGCCCGAGGTCGCGTGGAGCTGGCTCGTCGACGCGTTGGCAGAGCGCGAGGAGCACGTCACTGCACTCGGAGGCACCGTCACCGCGACCACGTCGGTGCGCTACGGCGACATCTCCGGACCGCCTCGCGCTCACCAACTGGAGCTTCGCGCTTCGTGGACGGCGACGACGCTGGAACTTGGCCCCCACGTGACTGCGTTCTGCGAGGTGCTCGAACACGCGGCCGGGCTGCCCCCGTTGGGGGTCACCGACCTGAGCTCCCGCACCCGCGCTTGATGACGGAAGAAACGTCGGAAGACCCCGGTCCGCAGGAACCCGAGGCTCAGGCCATCCCACTGCTAGCTCCGGCTGACGGGGTGCCGGCGGTTGCGCTGTACGTCAGTGAAATCGCCAGAGCCGCAGCACTTCTCGATTCAGGCCACGGACCCTTCGCCATCGATGCCGAACGCGCCTCTGGTTTCCGGTACTCCAATCGCGCCTATCTGATCCAGATCCGGCGGGCAGGCGCTGGCACGGTGCTGATCGACCCCGTCAGCCACGGCATCGACCCCCTCGAGGCCATGGCGCCGGTCGCCGAGGTGCTCACCAAGGACGAATGGATCCTGCACGCGGCCGATCAAGACCTTCCGTGTCTCGGCGAACTCGGCATGACGCCGACTGCGTTGTACGACACCGAACTCGCGGGCCGACTCGCGGGTTTCGAACGGGTGAACCTGGCCGCCATGGTCGAGCGGCTGCTCGGCCTTGCCCTGACCAAGGGTCACGGCGCGGCGGACTGGTCCAAGCGACCGCTGCCTGCAGAGTGGCTGAACTACGCCGCGCTCGACGTCGAGGTGCTGCTCGAGCTGCGCGCCGCGATCGCCGAGGTACTCGAAGAGCAGGGCAAGTCACGTTGGGCGGCAGAGGAATTCGAACACCTACGCACCTACGTCGCTCCGCTCACCCGGCGGGACCGGTGGCGCCGCACCTCGGGCATCCACAAGGTGCGCTCCCCGCGCACGCTGGCCGCCGTGCGCGAACTGTGGACGACGCGCGACCACATCGCCCAGCGCCGTGACATCGCACCGGGGCGCATCCTGCCCGACGCCGCCATCGTCAACGCCGCGACCAACGATCCCGACACCGTGGAGAAGCTGACGGCCCTTCCGGTCTTCGGCGGCTCACGCCAGCGCCGCAGCGCGCAGGTGTGGTTGGACGCGCTGACGCGCGCCCGCACGACCGACGACTTGCCCGCCGCGAGCGAACCGCTGACGGGCCCACCGCCCGCCGTGCGCTGGAGCCGCCGCAAGCCCGACGCCGCGGCCCGGCTGGAAGCGGTCCGCAACGGACTCAGCGAACTGTCCGAACGGCTTTCGGTCCCGACTGAGAATCTGCTGACCCCGGAGCTCGTCCGCAGGCTGGTGTGGGACTGGCAGCCGGTGGACGACGCCGCCCCGGTCATCGATGCATTCCTTGCCGATGCGGGAGCGCGGCCATGGCAGCGGGAGCTGACCGTGCCCGTCATGGCGAAGGCGTTGACCGAACCGCTCCCCGAGCCTTCCTAGCTGGCTGTAGGTCGAGTCAAGTGGAGCGGGGCCATAGTGGGTTGACACCCTTGGATGGGGCGTTGGATTTCATGCGGTCGGTGGTGCTGCTGTGAGTTGAGGGGTGCCTGGCGCCCACGCTGATGCATGCAACCTCGGTGGGTTATCTGGCGTCGTTCGGGCTGCCGTGGAGGCGAAGGGCCGGGTGCCAAGCTAGGAGCGGCGTAACCCGGTGAGGGGTCCGCCATAGCGCGCACGGCATCTGATCCGGCCCTTCGTCCCGTCCGCTTAGCGTGGCACTACCGATGGGGGTTGTGAAGGGGTCTGGTTGGTCCTTTCCCGAGTGGGGTGTGCGGGGGTTTAGGCCCAACGGGTCGGCTCGTAGGTGGCGTGGTCGCGAACGAGTGCGTGAGCGATGCGGGTGGCGCGATGGGCCAACGCGCAGGCGATGATTCCGCCGTGCTTGCCGCGATCCTTGAGTGCGAGGGCGTAGGTTCTGGCCGCCGGCTCGGTGAGCCACAGTCCCATACCGAGGTCGATCAAGGCGCGGCGCAAGGCCACGCTGCCTTCACGGCTGATACCACCATCGCGGCGTTTGTGGGCGGATTCGTACTGCATCGGGGACAGCCCCGACGCACGGTAGATCTGCCGAGGTCCCGGCCACCGTTGCGGATCACCAAGGGCAGCAGCATAATTGGAGACCCGCACGACTCCCCATCCTGGTACCGAGGTCAACGTCGCGTACGGACTGCGCGGCAGCAGCGACCCCAGTTCAGTCTCCGCGGTATCAATCTGATCGTCGAGGTCGGCCAGCAACACCAGGTCGGCAGCCAGTATCCGGCGCGCGATCACCGCGTCGCGGGTCGGCAGCGCGTCGCGGGCCGCGGCGACCAGACGCTCGGCGACCGGACGGCGCAGTTGCAGGTCGCGGGTCGCGGCGAACCGGATCAGCCGGTTGACTCCGAGCCCTGCCAGGCGTGCCGGGTCGGCGAACTCGGCGGCCACTAGCCGGCCAATCCTGGTACCCATCACGTCGGGCAGAGCCAGGGTCAGGCCGGGAAACGCCCGGTCCAGCTGCCCGAGCAGCTGATTCTTGGTCGCGGTACGTGTGGCGACCCGTCGACTCCGGTGTCCGGCCCAGGCGCTCACCTCACCGATGACGGCATCGCGATCGGCGACCGGGCGCCCATACCCAGCCAGCACCAGATCGGTGATCGCCTCCAGGTCGATCACGTCGGTCTTGACCCGACGCCGACCCTGCACGCGACGCTGCTCGGCGACCTGAGCGGGATTGAGCTCCAACACTTCCCACCCATCGGGCCATCGATGGTCGAGCACCGGGCGGTGATAGTGCCCAGCTGCCTCCACGCCGACCTTCACCTGCACCGACGCAGGCGCCACAGCGATCGCGCGAGCCGCCGCCGCGGTCAGGCCCGACCCCGTCATCGCGAATTCCGACGGAGCGACCAGCCGATGACGAGCCGCGTCAGTCACCGAAAACACTGCTGAGGTCTTGCCGACATCGACGGCAACGACGATCGTGGACAACGTGACTGGGGCTACATGCACAGACACAACAACACCTCCGGGGTGTGTCAGGAGGTCCACGTGCGTCAACACACGGACCCCGAAAGGAATCAGTTACAGATCCCTTCCTGACACCTCCGGAGGCGTTTGTGAAGGACTAACTCCACTCATATCAGCGCGTTGACGTAGCGCTCACGGCGACGTTCTTCGAGTGGACTCGCCCTCAGTTCACACTCAACGATCGATCACCCGGTCGACGTGGGCCAGAAAGTGCGCCAGCACGTCTGTGGGCGCCTCGATTTGCGGCCAGTGCCCGATGTCGTCGGCCAGCATCACCACGTCGGCGTTCGGAATGACTTCCGCATACCGCCGTGCCATGTGCGCGCCCGAGTTCGGGTCGATGGGACCGTCGATGAGCCGCATCGGCACCTGGGTCTCCCGCATCGCGCGCACCCAGCGGTTTCGGTGTGCGTACCGGTCGGCGAGGAAGCGACCGACCTTGTGCAGCACGCGTTTGCCGTCGTTGTAGTCGAGGATCTGGTGAAACTTCTCCATGAGCGGACGGGACGGTTTGGTGTTCGGGCCGAACATCTCGTTGATCGTCGGCTCCAACAGGCGGCGCGACAGCGGAGAACCCTGCAACGGACTCATGAGGTCGCCCAATGGGGTGCCCGACATCAGCTTCTGCATGGCCCGCGGCGTGTACGTCTCGTTGAACATGCCGCCATTGAGCCAGGTGATGGACTCGTAACTCACCGACCCGTATGCATGCTCGCCGAAGTGGTAGCGCGCCAACAGTTCCTGGCCGACAGAATCGCCGAGATCGTGCGCCAGCAGGTGGCAACGCTCCACGCCAAGGCGCGCCAGCAGCGCCTCGTGCATGTCGGCGTGATCGTGCACCGAGTACTGATAGGCGACGGGCTTGGCGGAGAAGCCCATGCCGATCATGTCGGGAGCGATGACGGTGAACCGCTCGACGAGTGTCGGCCAGATCAGCTCCCAGTCGAAGGAGTTGAACGGGTAGCCGTGGACCAGCAGCAGCGTCGGCCCCTCCCCGAGCGGAAGCCCGCCGACCCGATAGAAGATGTCGAAGCCCAGGTAGTCGAAGTACTGGCCTGCGGCCTTCCAGCTTTCGAGTTCGGCGTCCATGTCGGCAGCCTAGGCTCTGCCCGCCTGGTGGGATACGGCGTCCGCTTCCCCACACCGTCACCTAGCGTGAGAGTGCGCGTGGCACCGGTGCCACGCCACCCATGGAGAACGGAGCGACGGTGACCGCTGGACCCGACGACGGATTGCTCGAACTCGCCACGCCCGCAGGCACTTTGCGGTACTACGACCAGGGCAGCGGCCCCGCGCTGCTGTTCCTCCACGGATCGGGGCCGGGCGTCACCGGGTGGCGCAACTTTCGCGGGGTACTTCCCACGTTCGCGCAGCACTTCCGCTGCCTGGTGCTCGAGTTCCCCGGCTTCGGCGTCAGCGCCGACTTCGGTGGCCATCCGATGGTGACTGCGCAAGCGGCGGTCGCACCATTCCTGGAAGCCCTCGACGTACCCAAGGTGGACATCATCGGCAACTCGATGGGCGGTGGCGTCGGAATCAACTTCGCCATCAACCACCCCGACCGAGTGGGCAGGCTCGTCACGATCGGCGGCATCGGTACCAACGTCTTCAGCCCGGGACCCAGCGAGGGCATCCGGTTGCTGCAGGACTTCACCGAGGAGCCGACGCGACAGCGCCTCGTCGATTGGCTGCGCTCCATGGTCTTTGACGAGGCGCTGGTGACGGACCAATTGATCGAGGAGCGTTGGGCGCTCGCGACCGATCCGCCCACCCTCGAGTCGGCCCGCCGCATGTACGGCAAGGCCGCCTTCGCGCAGATGATGGCGATGATGCGAAAGGCCGACATGCCGATGCCGTGGGCGATCATGCACAAGGTCAAGTGCCCGACGCTGCTGACGTGGGGTCGCGACGATCGGGTCAGTCCACTGGACATGGCGCTCATCCCGATGCGGACCATTCCCAACGCAGAGCTTCACGTGTTTCCGAACTGCGGCCACTGGGCGATGATCGAGGCCAAGGCCGCCTTCGAGTCGACGGTGCTCGCGTTTCTTCGCAGGCAGCGCTAGCGCGTCACACGGTAACTGCGGTAGTCGACTCCCGAACTGAAGGTGCGGCTCTCGACGAGTTCGAGGTCCACCCGCCGCTCGTGTTGGGGGAAGTAGGGGGTGCCACCACCGAGCAGCACCGGGGAGACCCTGGTGCGGTATTCGTCGATCAGGCCTAGCGCGGCTGCCTCCGCGGCGAGTGCTGCGCCACCGATCGCGATGTCGCCCTCCCCCGGTTCGGCGCGCAGCCGCTCGATCTCTGCGGCCAATCCGCCAGAAGCCAAGCGGGCATGGCCCTGCACAGCCGACAGCGTCGTGGAGAACACGACTTTTGGCAGCGCGTTCCAGAGCACGGTCCACTCGCGCTCTGCATCGTTGAGCGACGGATCCTGTTCGGCGGTCTCCCAGTACAGCATCGTCTCGTAGAGCCGTCGTCCCAACAGGTGAACGCCGACCCCTTGTAGTTCGTCGAGGCAGAAGCGAAAGACCTCGTCGTCGGGGACCCCCCAATCCAAGCCGCCGTCCAGCCCGACGATATAGCCGTCGAGTGAGACGCCCATCGAATACGTCACGCTGCGCATCAGAGTCCTCCTCCGTAAGGGATTCGACAGTAAGACTCCCGGACGCCGCAAGACTCATCGCGGCTCACCACTCCGCTTAGCGTTGCGTCGAACCCGCGTCGACCGGTAGCGCCACTGCGGTGATGTACCGGGCCTCGTCAGACGCCAGGAACAGGCTGGCGTTGGCGACGTCGACCGGGTCGATCCAGGGCACGTCGAGCAGGTTCATCGACCGCGCCGCCTCGGCGAACTCCGCCCTTGTCGGCGCCCGGTCGAGGTCGGGCCGGAAGGCCGAGCTGACCGCGGCGTTCTGGATCATCGGAGTGTCGACGTTGGTCGGATGGACTGAATTCACCCGAATACCATGTGGCGCAAGCTCTTGCGCGAGGCTGCGCATCAAACCCACCACGCCGTGCTTGGCCGCGGTGTAGTGCGCAACCCCGACCAGGCCGCGTAAGCCGGCGATCGAACTGACCAAAACGACGGCTCCACTCCCCCGCGCCACCAGGTGCGGCACCGCGACCTTGCAGGTGCGCCACACCCCAGTGAGATTCACGTCGAGCATCGTTTGCCAAGTGTGTTCGTCGAGCTCGGCGGCCATACCCCGCGACGTGATACCCGCAGTGGCGCAGACGATGTCGATGCCTCCGAAGCCACTCGCTCCCGCGTCGGCCGCGCCGCGAAGGCCGTCCGGGTCACGGACGTCGACGACCTCGGTCACGATGCGGCCGCCGGCGGCCTCGACCAGCCGAGCGGTCTCGCCGAGGTCGTCGGTGGTCGCCGCAGGAACCACGACGGTCTCGATCGGAGCGCACACGTCGAGCGCGACGATGTCCGCGCCTTCCTCTGCGAAGCGCACCGCCTGAGCGCGCCCAATGCCCCTGGCCGCACCGGTGATCAATGCGACCTTGCCAGCCAGCCGCCCGGTCACGTCGTCTTCTCACTCAAGCCCGCGTCGACGACGAGTCGCGTGCCGGTGATGTAGCGCGCCTCGTCGGAGGCCAGGAACAGCACCGCGTTGCTGACGTCCACCGGATCGACCCAGCCCACCGGCAACAAGTTCCGCGCCGCAAGCACTTTCGCCGCGTCCTCAGCCGTGGGGTGCTCCACGTCGGGGCAGAGCCGCGCGAACGTTGCGTCGTTGAGCACCATCGCCGTACCCACCGCTCCCGGGTGCACCGTGTTGACCCGGATCCGTTTGGCACCAAGCTCATTGGCCAATGACCGCGCCAGCCCGACGACAGCGTGCTTGCTCGACGAGTAGTGCGCACCGTTGCGTTCGCCGCGAAGTCCCGAGGTGGAACTGATGATCACGATCGAACCGCCCTGCTCGCCAAAGTGGCCGACTGCGGCCTTGACCGTGTGCCAGACGCCGGTGAGGTTGACGTCGATGGTGTGCCGCCAGGTTTCCTCCGTGAGCTCCGAGGCAGGTGCCCCTGCGGTGTGCACGCCTGCGTTGGCCACCACGATGTCGAGCCGGCCAAGTTCGGCCACTCCGGCGTCGATACCGGCGACGAGCGCGTCGAAATCGCGCACGTCGGCCACCTCGGTGACACAACGCCGACCGTGCCGCTCGACTTGAGCGGCCGTGACCGCCAAGTCGGCTGCGGCCGAGGCGGTGTCGAGCGCGATGAGGTCGGCGCCCTCTTCGGCCATGCGCACGCAGTGGCTGCGACCGGACCCTCGTCCGGCACCGGTGACCACCGCAACCCGGTCGAGTAACCGCATCAATCCTCCTTGAGCAAGCGAAAGCCCTTGTACCCCGCGGCGGCGACCTCGGCGCAGATGTCGTTGTACACGGCGAATCCGCCGATGAACAGCATGAACACCCTTGGCTTGCCCGGAATGTTGGCCCCGAGATACCAGGAGTCAGCCTTGGTGAACAACGAGGCCTCCGCCCGGCGCGCGCACTCCCGCACCCAGTCGTCCACCGCAGCATCGGTGGCTTCGATGCCGACATAGCCGTGGTCGTCGAGGTAGCCGATGCAGGCGCCGATCCAGTTCACGTGCGCCTCGGCGTGCAGCACCATGTTGGCCAACACGGCCGGTGCGCCAGGGCCGGACACGATGAAGAGGTTCGGGAATCCGTCGACGCCGAGGCCCAGGTAGGTACGGGGTCCATCGGCCCAGTAGTCGCTCAACCGCGCCCCGCCGCGACCGACGACGTCGACCTTCGCCAACGCGCCCGTCATCGCATCGAACCCGGTGGCGAGCACGATCGCGTCGACGTCGTAGTGGGCATCGGAAGTGTTGATCCCGGTCGTGTCGATGGACTCGATGGGCGTCTGGCGCACGCTGATCAGCTTGACGTGTGGCCGGTTGAACGTCTGAAAGTAGTTGGTGTCGGTGCAGATTCGCTTGGTGCCGATTGGATGATCGGTGGGGATGAGCAGGTCAGCCAGCTCGGGATCGTCGATGACGGCCCTGACCTTCTGCTCGTAGAAAGGCGGGCTTCGTCGTTGGCTGCGATGTCGGTCAGCTGATCGGCGAACGTCTTGGAGAACAGCACGCCCCCGAGTTCCCAGCGCCGCTCGAACGCCTCGCGACGTTCCTCGGCGGTGGCCTCCATCGTCAGCTTCGGGTGAGCGACGTGCGGCGACCCTCCACCGCTGCACCAGGACTGCCGCCGCCGTTCCGCGTAGTCCGCCTTGACTGCCGCTCGGTCGGCGTCGCTCAACGGCGTGTTGCCTGCGGGCACGCTGTAGTTGGGCGTGCGCTGAAACACGTACAGTCGCTCGGCCTGTTCGGCGATGACGGGCACCGACTGGATCCCCGACGATCCGGTGCCGATGACCGCCACCCGCTTGCCGCTGAAGTCCACGGGTTCGTGCGGCCAGTGCGCCGTGTGGTACACCTCGCCACCAAACGTGCTCAGGCCGTTGAAGTCCGGCGTCAGCGCCGCCGACAGCGGACCCGTCGCCAGCACGCAGAACCGGGCCAGCACCTGCTCGTCGGTATCGGTGGTAACCGTCCATTGCGACGTGTGCTCGTCGAGCACCGCGGAGCAGACCCTGGTCTCGAACGTGATGTCGTCGCGCAGGTCGAGTTCGTCGGCGACCCAGTTGAGATAACGCAGGATCTCGGCCTGAGTCGCGTACTTCTCCGACCAGTTCCAGTACTGCTCCAACTCGCGGGAGAACGAGTAGCTGTAGTCGACGCTCTCGACGTCGCAGCGCGCACCCGGATACCGGTTGTAGTACCAGGTGCCCCCGACTTCGGGCGCGGCTTCGAAGACGCGCACCGTCAGCCCCTGCGCGCGTAATTTGTACAAGGCGTAGAGGCCGGCGAATCCGGCGCCGACGACCACCGCGTCGAACTGGCGGGCACTGTTCACGCTCGCCAAGCTAGGCCGACGGGCGCATCGTGCGGCGTGGCGTTCCCGGTGACCGGACGCCAACGAACGGGCCTCCCGGCCACCGGACACGAACCTCCGTGATCGCGCCGAGTATGAACGTCACGACGATTTCGTTATTTCGGCGCGAGGTTCACAGTCGCGACGAGAATGTTGGTCCACTCACCGGGACCGAACCGACCGGCCAGACTCGAATCGGGTAAGTCTTCTCCTCAGCCCACACAGTTAGGACCTCAACGATGAGCGAGCGAGTAATCGACCGGGTGGCGGACCTGGCTGATCAGTTCAAGGAACAGGCCGTCGAGGCCGAGAAGCTCGGCCAATTGCCCGACGCCACAGTGAAGAGCATGAAGTCGATCGGCTCCATCCGGTTGCTGCAACCCGAAGGCCACGGCGGCCTGGAAGTCCACCCGCGCGAGTGGGCTGAGACCGTGATGGCCACCGCGGCACTGGATCCGGCGGCGGGTTGGGTCAACGGCGTGGTCGGCGTTCACCCATATCAGTTCGCTTACGCCGACCCGCGCGTCGCCCAGGAAGTGTGGGGCGACGACGTCGACACCTGGATCGCGTCGCCCTACGCGCCACAGGGCATTGCCGTTCCCGCCGACGGCGGGTACGTCTTCAACGGTCGGTGGCAGTTCAGTTCGGGGACCGACGCCTGCGACTGGATCATTCTGGGCGCCATGGTCGGTGACGCCGCCGGGAAACCGGTGATGCCGCCGCAGATCCTCCACATGATCCTGCCCCGTAAGGACTACGAGATCGTCGCCGACTCTTGGGACGTCGTCGGACTGCGTGGCACGGGCTCCAAGGACGTCATCGTCAAGGACGCCTTCGTGCCCGCGTACCGCACGATGGACGGGACGAAGGTGATGGACGGAACCGCCCAACTCGAGGCGGGCATGACCAAGACGCTCTACAAGATGCCGTGGTCGACGATGTTCCCGCTTGGCATCAGCTCGGCCACCATCGGCATTTGCGAGGGAGCGCTGGCCGCTCACTTGGACTACCAGCGCGAGCGGGTCGGCGCCGCGGGCACGGCCATCAAGGACGATCCGTACGTGCTGTACTCCATCGGCGAGGCGGCCGCCGAGATCGACGCGTCGCGCCAGGCGTTGCTGGCCAACGTCGACAAGGTGTACGACGCCGTCGATGCCGGGCGGGACATCAGCTTCGAGCAGCGTGCTGCCGTACGCCGGTCACAGGTCCGGGCGGTCTGGCGCGCGGTGGCTGCCGTCGATCAGATATTCGCCCGCTCCGGCGGCAACGCGCTGCGCATGGACAAGCCGCTACAACGCTATTGGCGCGATGCGCATGCGGGCATGGCGCACGCCATCCACACCCCGGGCACCACGTACCACGCGTCGGCGCTGAGTTCGTTCGGTGTCGACCCGCAGGGTCCACTGCGGGCGTTGATCTGAGCCGCCATGCCTGACTTGAAGAGCCTCGGCTACGTCAAGATCCAAGCCACCGACATGGATCGGTGGCGGCGCTTCGCCTTCGGCGTGCTGGGCTTCGCGGAGGGTGACGGCCCGGATCCGGATGCGCTGTACCTCCGCATGGACGAACGCCCAGCCCGCATCATCGTCGTCCCAGGTGCCGTCGACCGGATCGTCACGGTGGGGTGGGAGGTGCGCGACGGCGCGGCGCTTGCCCGCGTGAAGTCCGCCCTGGACGTGGCGGGCCTCCCCGTCAAGGAACTGTCGCTGGCCGAGGCCGATGCCCGTCGCGTCGAGGAGGTCATCGCGTTCGACGACCCGGCGGGCAACTCGGTCGAGGTCTTCCACGGGGCGGTGCTCGACCACAGCCCGGTAGTGACGCCGTTCGGTGCCAGGTTCGTGACCGGAGCCCAGGGGCTGGGACACGTCGTGCTGCCTGCGGTCGATTTCCCTGGCCTGTTCGACTTCTACACGCAGACATTGGGTTTCCTCCCCCGTGGCGCCTTTCGGGTGCCTGCGCCACCTGAGTTCGGCGCGCTGCGCGTGCGCTTCCTCGGCCTCAACGAGCGACATCACAGCCTGGCAATCTGTCCGGCGGCCACTCAGCGTGACCCTGGCCTGATTCACCTGATGGTGGAGGTCGACACGCTCGACGCCGTTGGGCAGGCGCTCGATCGGGTCAACAAGGACGGCTTCCAACTGTCGTCCACCCTGGGACGCCACACGAACGACAAGATGGTGTCGTTCTACGTGCGAGCGCCAGGCGACTGGGACATCGAGTTCGGCACCGAAGGCACGCGGGTCGACGAAAACCATTACACGGCAGAGGAAATCACCGCCGACAGCTATTGGGGTCACGAATGGGTGAGCGATCTTCCCGCGGCGATGCGGCCGTGACCGACGTCTACCCCACGTCGGCGGACGACGTTCACACCTGGGACCTCGAAGCCGACGTGGTGATCGCCGGGTACGGCATCGCGGGCGCGGCCGCAGCGGTCGAGGCCGGCTCGGCCGGTGCCGACGTGCTCGTCGTCGAACGCACCGGAGGGTGGGGCGGTGCGGCGGCGATGGCAGGTGGATTCATCTACCTCGGTGGCGGCACTGCACTTCAGAAGGCTTGCGGTTACCAGGATTCGGCCGAGAATATGAAGGCCTTCCTGAACGTCGCAATGGGTCCCGGTGCCGACGAACGTCGAATCGACGACTACTGCGCGGGCAGCGTCGAGCACTACGACTGGCTGGTCGGCTGCGGCGTCCCGTTCAAGGCCGAGTTCTGGGGTGAGCCAGGCTGGGAGCCCCCAGGCGACCAAGGCCTGATGTTCACCGGCGGCGAGAACGCCTTCCCGTTCAATACCGTCGCGGAACCCGCTCCGCGCGGCCACGTCCCACAGATGGCCGACAAACAGGCGGGTGAGAAGAGCGGCGGCTACATGCTGATGAAGCCGTTGGTCGACACCGCGACCGCGCTTGGTGTGCGGGCCTGCTACGACCTCAGGGCGGAGTCGTTGGTTGTGGCGGCCGACGGCCGAGTGGTGGGACTTATCGCCCATCAGTACGGCAAGCGACTCGCCGTCAGGGCGCGCCGCGGCGTCATGCTGGCGTCGGGCAGCTTCGCGTACAACGACGCAATGGTGATGCAGTACGCGCCGCGACTGGCCGGTCGTCCGGCCGCGTCGATCGAGCAGCACGACGGGCAGTCCATCCGGATGGCGCAGGCGCTCGGTGCCGATCTGGCCCACATGGATGCCACCGAGGTGGCCTTTCTGATCGACCCGCAGCAGACCGTCCGGGGCATCCTCGTCAACGGGCGGGGTCAACGCTATGTCGCCGAGGACATGTACTCGGGCCGCATCGGACAGGTGACGCTGTACCACCAGGACGACACCGCCTACCTGATCATCGACGGTGACGCGCAAGAAGAAGCGATGGCCGCCACGTCGGCGACACCGTTCCTCAAGCGACCCGCGACCTGGGTATGCGACACCGTCGCCGAACTCGAAGCCGAAATCGGCCTTCCGCCAGGGTCCTTGCAAGCGACGGTCGACACCTACAACGCCGCCGCCACGCGTGGCGATGATCCGCTGCTGCACAAGAAGCGCGAATGGCTCAAGCCCATCGGCACGCCCGTCGGTGCCATCGATCTGCGCGCCAGTTGCGCAGGCTTCACCCTCGGGGGGCTGCAGACCACCCTGGACGGCGAGGTGCTGCACGTCGCGGGTCAGCCGATACCCGGGCTCTTTGCGGCAGGTCGCTGCACCGCGGGGCTGGCCGCGTGGGGTTATGCCAGCGGCATCTCACTCGGCGATGGCAGCTTCTACGGGCGCCGAGCGGGCCGCGCAGCCGCCAAGGCCTAGGGCTTCCCTGCGATTTGTGGAGTCTTTGCGGCGGTAGGCGCCGAAAAAACTCCAAAAATCGCGAGTGACAGCGGCCACCCTCCTATGCTACAAATAGCTATATTACTAATAGGCATATCGTGTGCCACCCCGAGGAGACGCCATGACCGTGACCGCGGAACGCCAGGAACCCACTACGCCCACTGCCGTCATCGATCGGGTGTCGCTGGTCCTGGAAGCCTTCGACGGCCCCGGTCGGCTCACCCTCGCGCAGCTCGTACGGCGCACCGGACTGCCCCGCTCATCTGCGCACCGCATGCTCGAACGGCTGGTCGCGTTGCGATGGCTCCGACGCAACGGCCACGACTACGAACTGGGCATGCGCCTCGTCGAGCTGGGTTCGCTTGCCGTGCACCAGGATCGCTTGCACCGCGCCGCCACCCCACTACTGCACGAACTGCATCGCGCGACCGGTTTGGTGGTGCACCTGGCCGTGCTCGACGGCTCCGACGTGGTGTACCTGGAGAAGATCGGCAATCGGATGGTCGCTGCCATTCCGACCAGGGTCGGCGGCCGCCAACCTGCGCAGTGCACCGCCGTGGGCAAGGCCATGTTGGCATATTCCGAGCGTGCACAATCCGTCGACTTCTCCGCCCGGCGCACCAGGTACTCGGTCGGCACCCCCGCACAGCTGCGGCAGGAACTCGACAAGGTCCGCTCGCACGGCGTGGCCTTCGACCGGGAGGAGTCGTTGGTTGGATTCGGTTGCGTGGCAGCCCCCATCGGTGACATGGGCGGTGAAATGGGCGGTGCCGTCGCGGCGGTGTCCGTGTGTGGACCGATGAGCCACGTCACGTTCGATCAGCGCCTCGTCGCACCGCTGCGGATGGCGGCGATGAACATCTGGCGCGACGTCGAGGACGGACCGCGCCGAGTCACGCCGACGCTTCAGCAGGCGCGGCCACTACGCAATGGTGTTGCGCTGCAGTACGCCTGAGCGCTACGGGCCGGTCGGAAGCGCGACCGCGTCATCGACCACGCTCACGTCCCCGCGGCGTACGGCGTCGGCGATGGAACCCTTGATCTCGGCGCACGCAAGGAATACCCCACGCGGTCCGTGCGCCGAGATCATGTCCGCCGCCTGCCGCTCCGGGCAGGCTTGATGCGCGGCCGCGCTCCACTGAATGCTGGTCTGATGCCGACTGCTCTTGCGCACCAACACCGTTGCCGCGCAACGCCGGCATTCGACGGCGACCATCGGAGCGTCGTCCAGCCGGTTGTCGGCGCGGACGCTCACGGCGCCGTTCCGGCCGCCAGGTTGGCCTCGATCTCGGCGTTCCAGTGCTCGGTGGGCGTGGTCGTGTCGAGCTCGAATTCGAACCGGTCCACCATATCGGCAGTCACGTCGGCCGCGTCGACGTAGAACTGCTCGTACCAACGCCGAAGTTGATACACCGGCCCGTCCTCCTCGACGAGCAGTGGATTGTCGATCCTGGCCTTCGTGCGCCAGATGGCCACGTCCTGCTCGAAGCCCATCTTGACGAACTCACCAAGGCTGATCGCGGTCTGCATGGCCTCGTCCGCTGGTAGTGCTTCGGATTTCTTGACGATGATGCCGTACTGCAGCACAAAGGAATTCGCGTCGATCGGATAGTGGCAGTTGATGAGCACCGTGTGGTGGTCGGCCTCGGCATAGTGATAGACCAGGTCGTCGATCATGAAGGATGGGCCATAGTAGGACGCCACTGAGGTGGTGCCGAGCATGGCCGCCCCCTCCGTTCCACCGAGGTCGGGCCGCGAGCCGCCGTTCATGTACTGGGTCGCGACATGTCCTTCGAAGATGTTCTTGAATTCCGTTGGTAGCGAGCCGTGTACGTAGAAGAAGTGCGCCATGTCCACAACGTTGTCGATGATCTCGCGACAGTTGGTGTGGACGACGGTGGTGTACCAGTGCCAGTCGGTCCAGTCGTCGCTCGTCGCACCCTCGATGCGCGGTATGGTCACCTGTTCCGGCGGCGCGTTGCCCTCCGGATCGTTCCATACGAACAACATTCCGTCCTGCTGCATCGTCGTCCACGTCGCGGTGCGCGCCAGCCTCGGCACCCGGCGGGCATACGGCACGTTCTTGCATCGCCCGTCGCCACCCCAGCGCCAGTCGTGGAACGGGCACGCGATCTCGTTGCCCTTGACCGTGCCCTGCGTGAGGTCGCCACCCATGTGTCGGCAGTACCCGTCGAGCACGTTGATCCGACCGTCCGAACCGCGAAACACGACAAGCCGCTGACCGAAGGCGTTGACGGCATGGGGCGTACCGTCGCCGAGGTCCTTGATCAGACCAAGGCAATGCCAGCCGCGCGCGAACCGCGTTGGTGCGGCGTCGGCTTCGATGAACCGGATGTCGTCGGTGTGCGCCTGCAGTGTCATGTCACGACCGTCCTAGGTGCCTAATGTGCTCAGTGGGCTGCTTCCTCGATTGAACCGCTGATGCCGCGACGAGAACAGAGCAGTGTTCCGCTCATCAGGAACTTCGATCGGTTTTCCCGCCAACGAGGCCTAACGTCAGCGAATGTGACCGCACCCAGCATGACCATCCCGACCGGGCTGACCGTCGCCGACACCACCGTCGACCTGGTCGTGGTGGGTTCCGGGACCGGCATGGCCGCTGCGCTCGCCGCGCACGACGCCGGACTGTCGGTGCTCATCGTGGAGAAGTCGTCGTACGTCGGCGGTTCGACCGCTCGATCGGGCGGTGCGCTGTGGTTGCCCGGAAGCCCGGTGCTGAGCGAGGCGGGTGCCGGCGACAACGCGGAACGGGCCAAGACGTACCTGCGTTCAGTGGTGGGCGATACCGCACCGAGTGAGCGCAGCGAACGCTTCGTCGACCAGCTGACCGCAACCGTGGACATGCTGCGCCGGACCACTCCGATGAAGCTGTTCTGGGCCAGGGATTACTCCGACTACCACCCCGAGGCCCCCGGTGGCAGCGCAGCAGGGCGGACGTGCGAGTGCCGACCGCTGGATACGTCGGTGCTCGGCGAATATCTCACCCGGCTGCGTCCCGGCGTGTTGGAGGCCAAGGTGCCGATGCCGACCACCGGGGCCGACTACCGCTGGATGAACTTGATGGCCAGGGTGCCGCGCAAGGGCATTCCGACCATCGCGAAGCGACTCGCCCAGGGCGTCGGCGGGCTCTTGCTGGGCAGGCGCTACGCCGCGGGCGGCCAGGCCCTCGCCGCTGGCCTCTTCAGTGGCGTGCTCGACGCCGGGATTCCCATCTGGACGGACACCTCGCTGGTCGAGCTCGTCGAAGATGGTGGTCACGTGACTGGGGCGGTCGTCGACCACGACGGCAGGCGGATCACCGTGACGGCGGGCCGCGGGGTGGTGCTGGCCGCGGGTGGCTTCGACCACGACATGGAGCTGCGCTGGAAGTTCCAGTCCAATGCGCTCGGATCCGGGCTCAGCCTTGGCGCCGAAACCAACACCGGCGACGCGATCCGGGTTGCGCAGGACGTCGGCGCGGGACTGGACCTGATGGACCAGGCCTGGTGGTTTCCCGCGGTGGCCCCGCTGCCCGACCGGCCGCCCGCCGTCATGCTCGCCGAACGCTCGTTGCCCGGGTCGCTGATCGTCAACCAGGACGGCGATCGATTCATCAACGAGTCGACCGACTACATGTCGTTCGGGCAGCGCGTGCTCGAACTCGAACGTGCGGGCAGGCCCGTCGAGACGATGTGGATCGTGTTCGACCAGAAGTATCGCAACGGCTACGTGTTCGCCGCTGAACTGTTCCCGCGCATGGCGATTCCCCGGCCCTGGTATGACGCCGGAATCGCTTGCCGCGCCGACACACTCGTCGAATTGGGCCGACGGATCGCCGTCCCCGAGCCACGGTTCGCCGAGACGATGCGTACGTTCAACGAAGCTGCGCATGCCGGGATCGACGGCGACTTCCACCGCGGCGAAAGCGCCTACGATCGGTACTACGGCGACCCCACGATCACACCGAACCCCAACCTCCGCCCCCTGGAGCAAGGCCCGTTCTACGCGGTCAAGATGGTGCTGAGCGATCTCGGCACCTGCGGCGGATTGCGCGCCGACGAGCGGGCGCGGGTGCTCCGTGAGGACGGGACGGCGATCGACGGGCTCTACGCGATCGGTAACACCGCAGCCAACGCGTTCGGCGCGAGCTACCCGGGTGCCGGCGCAACGATCGCGCAGGGGTTGGTGTTCGGCTACGTCGCCGCGATGGACGCGGCCACGCGCTGAGGAATCAATCCGGAGCTAATCCTGATCCTCGGCGTCGGCCTTCTGCTCGATCTCGTACCAGAATTCCGGTGCGGGCCATGGCACTTCGCGGCGCCCGACCTCAGCCGGGAAGATCGCCTCGGCCTCGTCGAGATCCTTGATCATCTTCAGCGCCAGCTCGCGCTCGTTCGCGTAGTAGCGCTCGGCCCACTGGAGTGCGACCCGCGCGTACGCCCATGCCGGGTCCGCTGCAGACCAGCGGGCGTCCTTGGCGGCCTTGCGCTGCATGTCTTCGGCGTACGCCACGTGTTCGGCGAGGATCTCCTTGAGCCGAGTCGGATTGGTCAAGTGGCCGAACGTGACCCGCAGTAGCGGGCCGTGCTTGAGCATCGGCGGGTCGACCGGCGCCTCGTCGGCCCATCGCGTCACCGCGTCCAGCCCGGATTCGGTGATCTTGTAGAGCCTGCGGCTACGCGCACCACCTGAGTGATCCACCCTCGAGGTCACCAAGCTCAGCTGTTCCAGCTTCTTCAATTCGGAGTAGATCTGGCTGTAGGCCGGGCTCCCGTAGAAGAACCGCATGCTCCAGTCGATGTACTTGCGGATGTCGTAGCCCGAGAGCTCGTGCTCATAAGACAGCATGCCGAGCAGCGCCCAGCTGGTCGCCGTCAGATTCGGCTCGCCTCGCTCGTTGCCGTCGTCCACTTCGCCAGCGTAACAACGCCGGTCAGGCGTCTCCCCCGACTTACCGCTGGCTGGGACGGCCCGTCACTCCGGCTGAGCGAACCGCAGATGGTTTCCGGACGGGTCGATGACGGTCATTGTGGGGCCGCCGGGGCCTCCGGGTTCGATACCCGGCCTGGAGTACCCGTGCTTCCGACCGAGCAACTCGGCGTTCAGCGCCGCGACGTCGTCGACCGGAATCCACAGCACGGTATTCGGGCTGCCGTCGCCGTAGTGTTCGGACAGGTGGATGACCGCCTCGGACCGGCTTACCTGAACGTAGAGCGGAAACCCCGGCTCGAAGCGATGTTCCCAGTCCTTGGTGAAACCCAGGTAACCGCAGTAGAAGTCGAGCGTCGCATCAACGTCGAACATGCGCAGCACCGGCACTGGTGGGCCGATGCGCACCGGACTAGTCGACCTCGTGGGCGACGTGATCGCCAACTGCGGCACCGAGCGCGGCGACCCAGCCGGTGATCTGGCGGGCGACGTTTTGGTCGGTGAGCCCGACTTCGGTGAGCACCTCACTGCGCGAGGCATGCGCCAGGAACTCTTGCGGCACCCCCACGTCACGGCAGGGCACGTCGATCTCGTTGGCGCGCAAGGCCGCCGACACCGAGCACCCGATACCTCCGTGCACGCCGTTGTCCTCGAGCGTGACGACCAGCTTGTGCGCGGTGGCCAATGCTCCGATCGCCTCGGGCACTGGAAGCACCCACCGCGGGTCGACGACCGTCACGCCGATGCCCTGGTTGCGCAGGCGCTCAGCCGCTGAAAGTGCCATCACCGCGAACGGTCCGACGGCCACCAACAGCACGTCTTCGGACAGGCCGTCCGCCGGTACCGCGAGCACGTCGACACCCGACCGTCGCTCGATCGCCGGGATGTCCACTCCCACATCACCCTTCGGGAACCGAATGGCAGTGGGTCCGTCCTTGACGTCGAGCGCCTCGCCGAGTTCCTCGCGCAGTCGCGCGCCGTCGCGCGGCGCGGCGACCCGCATGCCTGGCACGATCCCAAGCATCGAGAGGTCCCACACACCGTTGTGGCTGGCGCCGTCGGGTCCGGTGACACCTGCGCGGTCCAGCACCATCGTGACGGGCAGGCTGTGCATCGCGACGTCCATCATCAGCTGATCGAACGCGCGGTTGAGGAACGTCGAGTAGATCGCGACGACGGGATGCATACCGCCCATCGCGAGGCCGGCCGCCGACGTCATCGCGTGCTGCTCGGCGATGCCCACGTCGAAGAACCGATCGGGGTACCGCTGCCGGAACGCACTGAGCCCCGTCGGCCCCGGCATCGCCGCGGTGATGGCGACGACGTCGCGGCGTTTCTTGGCGAGCGTGATCAGTTCGTCGGAGAACACCGACGTCCACCCGGGCGCCGACACCGCCGCCGACAACCCGGTGAGCGGGTCGATGACCCCGGTGGAGTGCATCTGCTCGGCCTCGTCGGACTCGGCCGGGCCGTAGCCCATGCCCTTTCGGGTGACGACGTGCACGATCACCGGCGCGTTGAAGCCGCGGGCGTGGCGCAGGGCCATCTCGACCGCGTGTTCGTCGTGACCGTCGATGGGCCCGACGTACTTCAGCCCGAGGTCGGTGAACATGACCTGCGGAGACAAGGCGTCCTTGATGCCGGCCTTGACGCTGTGCATGCACTGGTAGCAGAGCTCGCCGATGAGCGGCACGTTCCGCACGGCCTTGCGACCCTCTTCGAGGATCCGCTCGTAGCCCGGCTGCAGCCGTAGCGCCGCGAGGTGGTCGGCGAACCCGCCGATGGTCGGCGCGTAGCTGCGACCGTTGTCGTTGACCACGATCACGACGGGTCGACGTTGGGCGGCGATGTTGTTCAGGGCCTCCCAACACATTCCGCCGGTGAGCGCGCCGTCACCCACGACGGCGACCACGTGCCGGTTGCGATGTCCGTTCAGTTCGAAGGCCTTCGCAAGGCCGTCGGCGTAGGACAACGCGGCGCTCGCGTGGCTGGATTCGACCCAGTCGTGCTCGCTCTCGGCACGCGATGGATATCCCGACAGCCCGCCCTTCTTGCGCAGGCTGTCGAATTCCGGGGACCGCCCCGTCAGCATCTTGTGCACGTACGCCTGGTGGCCGGTGTCGAAGATGATCGGGTCATGTGGCGAGTCGAAGACTCGATGCAGGGCCAACGTGAGCTCGACGACGCCGAGGTTGGGCCCCAGGTGTCCACCGGTGGCAGCGACCTTGTGGATCAGGAACTCGCGGATCTCACCAGCCAGTTCCGTTAGCTGAGATTGGGAAAGGTGCTGCAGATCAGCGGGGCCGCGGATCTGTTCGAGCATCCCGCTAGTTTACGCACGGGTTCCGGCGGCAGTCCTGTCAAGGTTCGTAGACATCGGGCACACCGTCGTGGTCGGAGTCGGCGAGTTCACGCTCCTGAATGCGCCGGTAAGCGGCGTTGCGGCTGGCCAGGACCACCGCGGCCAGCACTCCGGCGACCACCGATCCGGCAAGGACGCCGATCTTGGCGTCGGCGCCCGCCACCGTTCCGTAACCGAAGGCCAACTCCCCTATCAGCAGGGAGACGGTGAATCCGATACCAGCGAGCAACGACACTCCGAAAACGTCACGCCAGGCCAAGTCTTCGTCCAGGGTCGCGCCGGTGAACCTCGCCAGCAGGTAAGTGGTGAGCATCACGCCCACCGGTTTTCCGACCACCAGACCGACGAGCACGCCGAGCGTTACCGGATGCAGCAGCGCGTCGCCGAGCCCCGACAACCCGCCGACGGTTACTCCTGCGGCGAAGAAGGCGAACACCGGCACCGCGAAGCCGGCCGACAAAGGCCGCAGCAGGTGTTCGAAGTGCTCGGCGATCGCGTGTCGACCCAGCACCGGCACGGTGAAGCCCAGCACGACCCCGGCGACCGTCGCGTGCACACCGCTGGCGTGCACCAACGCCCACGTGACGACCGCCAAGGGGACCAATACCCACCAGTGCCGCACCCCGCGCTGGACCGCCAACGCGAACAACCCGCCCGGAATCAGCGCAAGTGCCAACGGCCCGACCGAGAGGTGGTCGGTATAGAACACCGCGATGATCGTGATGGCCAGGAGGTCGTCGACGACCGCCAGTGTCAGCAGAAAAGTTCGCAACGCGGCGGGCAGATGGCTCGAGAGCACGGCCAGCACGGCCAAGGCGAACGCGATGTCGGTCGCTATCGGTACCGCCCACCCGTCGACCGTCTCGGGGTGACCCGTCGCCAGATTGATCCCGATGAAGATCGCGGCGGGCACGATCATCCCGCCGACGGCAGCCGCGATCGGCAGCGCGGCACGGGCCGGATCGCGCAGGTCGCCGGCTACGAACTCGCGTTTGAGTTCGAGCCCGACGACGAAGAAGAAGATCGCGAGCAATCCGTCGGCCGCCCACGAAGCGATGGACAACCGTAGGTGGAGCGACTCCGGACCAATCATGACCTCGGACAGTTCGCGATACAGGTGCGCCCACGGCGAGTTGGCCCACCCCAAGGCGGCGGCCGCGGCGATGAGCAGCAGTACGCCGCCGACTGTCTCGCGGCGCAGCACCTCGGTCAGGCGCCGCGCCTCGGGCCACGAACCTCGGCTGAGCAGACGCTGACGCACGGGCATCGACCAAATCCTAGAGTGCGGCCGCGACGACGTAGCCCACATGAGAGCGCGAATGCGGCCTAACTTGTTCACCATGCCGTCGACGAAGGCACCGACTGTCATCGAACGTCGGACCGTCGTGGCCGCGCCCGCCGAAGAGGTATGGCAGCGCGTGGTGACCCCAGAAGGCATCAACGACGAACTGCGGCCGGTCATGACGATGTCCATGCCGCGTGGCGCCGATTCCCTGACCGTCGACAACGTGCCGGTCGGCATCCCCATCGGCAGGGCATGGCTTCGGCTGGGCGGCGTGCTGCCGTTCGACTACGACCACCTCACCATCGCCGAACTCGAACCGGGACGGCGGTTTCGCGAGGAGTCCACGATGCTCTCGATGAGCCTGTGGCGTCACGAGCGGACGGTCACGCCAGAAGGCGCTATGGCATCCGTCGTCCACGACCGCGTCAGCTTCCGGCTGAGGGCCGGGTTGAGGCTGTCGACCCCGCTGGTCGCGGCGGGCGTGGGCGCGCTCTTCAGCCATCGCCATCGGCGGCTGCAACGCCACTTCGCCGTCACGACCGGCTGAGCACCGCAACGCATTCCACGTGATGGGTCAGCGGGAACGAGTCGAATACCCGAACCTCCTCGACCGTGTAGCCGTGGCCCCGGTACAGGCTGACGTCGCGCGCGAAAGATGCTGCTTCACAACCGATATGGATGATGCGTGGCACTCCGGCACCGGCCAGCAGGTCGACGACTTCACGGCCTGCGCCGGTGCGCGGCGGGTCAAGCACCGCGACGTCGGCACGCCGCGGTTGCGAGTTCAACGCGCGGCGCACTGAATCGGTGACGACGTCGACCCAGCCCAGGTCCGCCAGCGCAGTGCGCGCCGCGCGAGCGGAGCCACGTGAAGTGTCAACGGTGACAACCCGTCCCGACTCACCGACTTCCTGTGCGAGCACTGCAGCGAAAACCCCTGCGCCGCCGTATAAGTCCCACGCGGTCTGACCTGGACTCAGCTGTGCCCATTCGGCGATCAGGCCGCTGTAGACGCGGGCGGCGTCGCGATGGGCCTGCCAGAACGCGGTGACCGGCACCTGCCACGTCCGGCTGCCCACGCGTTGCACGGCCTCGTAGCTGCCCTCGACGACCTGGGTGGGAGCGGTCTTACGGCCCGCTTTTGGCCCGGTCCGCACCACGTGCCGCTGGCCGTCATCGTCGAGCGCGACGTGCAGTTGCGCACCGGCCGGCCAGCGCCCTTCGTCGAGCCCGTCCAACATGCCCGACGGCACCTGGGCACAGGACAGCGTCGTCACCAGGTCGGGACTGTGGTAGCGGTGATACCCCACGCGACCATCGTGACCGGTGTCCAGCCGCACCCTGGTGCGCCATCCGGTGGCCTCGATGGACCCGACCGGCTCGGCCACCCCCGCCCACTCGTACCCACCGAGCCTCGCCAGCTGGTTGGCCACCACGTCGGCCTTGAGCCTGCGCGCCGCGTCGGGCTCGGCGAAGGCCAGGTCGCAGCACCCCGCGCCGTCGACACCGGCGATCGGGCACAGCGAGTCAATGCGGTCAGGCGATGGATCGAGCACCTCGACGACCTCTGCGTGCCAATGGCTTCCGCGCTCGGCGGTAACGCGCACCCGCACCCGCTCCCCAGGTAGGGCATGGCGCACGAACACCACCCGACCCTCGTGGTGGGCGACGCAGCTACCACCGTTGGCCGGAGGGCCCGTGGTCAAGATCAATTGCTCAGAGCTCGTCAATCTAGGAAGCCCCTGCGCGCATCACCTGGAGCCGACTGTGGCTCCAGCGTCTTGAGCCGCTCGGACGAGTTCAGTTGCCACGGAACAGAAGTGACCATCACGTTCGGTTCGAAGAGCAACCGCCCCTTCAGCCGAAGCGCGCTCTGGTTGTGCAGCACCTGTTCCCACCAGTGTCCGACGACGTACTCGGGGATGAACACGGTGACCACCGTGCGTGGCGACTCCTTCGTGATCCGCTTGACGTAATCCAGTATGGGACGGGTGATCTCACGGTAGGGCGACGCGATGACCTTCAGCGGCACCGTCACGTCGCTGTCCTCCCACTTGTGCACCAGCGCTCGGGCCTCGCCGTCGTCGACGCTGACGGTGATGGCCTCCAGCACATCGGGTCGGGTGGCCTTGGCGTAGGCCAGCGCGCGGCGGGTGGGTTTGTGCAGATTCGACACCAGCACCACGGCGTGGTTGCGGCTGGGCAGCACGATGTCCTCGTCCTCCGCCTCGCGAGCGTGGAGTTCGCGCGCCACGGTGTCGTAGTGCTTGTGGATCAACTTCATGATGAGGAAGAGCGCGCCCATCGCAAGGATCGCGATCCACGCCCCGGCCAGGAACTTCGTCACCACGACCACGACCAGCACCGTCCCGGTGCAGAGCAGGCCGACCGTGTTGATGACGCGGGACCGCTGCATCCTGCGGCGCTCTGCGGCGTCGGGTTCCGCACGCAGCAGTCGTGTCCAGTGCCGGACCATGCCGATCTGGCTGAGCGTGAACGACACGAACACACCGACGATGTACAGCTGAATCAGCGCCGTGGTCTCGGCCCGGAAGGCCACCACGAAGGCAATGGCGGCGAAGGCCAGGAAGAGAATGCCGTTCGAGAACGCCAGTCGATCCCCTCGCGTGTGCAATTGGCGGGGCAGGTAGCGGTCCTGGGCGAGGATCGAGCCGAGCACCGGGAAACCGTTGAACGCCGTGTTGGCGGCCAGCACGAGGATCAGCGCGGTCACCAGTGCGATGAGGAACAGCCCTGGGCCGAAATTGTGGAACACGGCGTCAGCGAGCTGCGCGACCAACGTCTTCTGGTGGTAGTTGGGCGGCGCGCCGACCAGTTGCTCGGCCGGGCGTTCCGCCATCTGTACGCCGGTCTCCTTTGCCAGCATGATCATGCCGATAAAGAGCGTCACCGAGATCAACCCAAGTAGCAGAAGTGTCGTTGCCGCGTTGCGCGACTTGGGTTTCCGGAAGGCGGGCACACCATTGCTGATGGCTTCGACGCCGGTCAATGCGGCAGAGCCCGACGAGAACGCCCGCGCCACCAGGAAGATCAACGCGAACCCAAGTATGTCGCCGTGCTCGGCGTGCATGTGGAACTGCGCGGACTCAGCTTTCAAGGGATGGTCGAGAACCAGGATCTGGAAGAAACCCCAGCCGAGCATGATGAACATGCCGACCATGAAGGCGTAGGTAGGGATCGCGAAGGCAGTGCCCGACTCCCGGATACCGCGCAGATTCAACGCCGCGAGCAGCAGGATGGCGCCGACCGCGAACATCACCTTGTGCTGCGCGATGAACGGCACCGCCGACCCGATGTTGGACATCGCCGACGACATCGAGACCGCAACGGTCAGCACGTAGTCGACCAGCAGTGCACTCGCGACCGTGAGCCCGGCAGTACCGCCGAGGTTGGTGGTCACCACCTCGTAGTCGCCGCCGCCGGACGGATAGGCGTGCACGTTCTGCCGGTAGCTCGCGATCACGACGAGCATGACCGCCGCCACCGCCAGCCCGATCCACGGTGCCATCGAGTAGGCGCTCAACCCGGCGACCGAGAGCACCAGGAAGACTTCCTCGGGTGCGTAGGCGACCGACGACAACGCGTCGGACGCGAACACTGGCAGCGCGATCCGCTTGGGCAGCAACGTATGGCCCATCGCATCGCTGCGGAACGGCCTTCCCAGGACCAGCCGGCGCGCGACGGTCGATAGCTTGGACACGACTGCCAAGAGTAAGCGTATGGACGAATGGCTGTAGCGTTCCGTGTGCTCAGGTTCGCGACAATCTGATGCTGAACGACCGCTGGAAGGACCGACGCGTGCGTGTTGTAGTGATGGGATGCGGCCGAGTCGGCGCGTCGTTGTCGGACGGACTGGCCCGGGTGGGCCACGAAGTTGCCGTCATCGACCGCGACAGCACGGCATTTCACCGACTGTCCCCCGAGTTTCCCGGCGAGCGCGTGCTCGGCATGGGTTTCGACCGCGACGTGCTGCTGCGGGCGGGTATCGAGGAGGCTGGAGCCTTCGCCGCGGTGTCGTCGGGCGACAACTCCAACATCATCTCGGCGCGGGTGGCTCGCGAGACGTTCGGCGTCGAGCGCGTGGTGGCCCGTATCTACGACGCCAAACGCGCCGCGGTATACGAGCGGCTGGGCATCCCCACGGTGGCGACGGTGCCATGGACCACCGACCGGCTGCTGAACGTGCTGACCCGAGAATCGGAAACGACGAAGTGGCGCGATCCTTCGGGCAACGTCGCCGTGGCCGAGTTGGCGCTGCACGAGGAGTGGGTCGGACACCGGGTGACCGCACTGGAGGCCGCCACCGGCGGACGCGTCGCGTTCATGATCCGCTTCGGCGGCGGACTGCTACCCGAGCCCAAGACTGTCATCCAGGCCAGCGATCAGGTGTACCTCGCCGCAATCTCCGGCCGCGTGGCCGAAGCAATGGCAATCGCTGCGCTGCCGCCCGCCGACGACGTCGAGGAGCGGTGAGGAACCCATGAAGGTCGTCATCGCAGGGGCCGGGGCAGTCGGCCGGTCCATCGCACGAGAACTTGTCGCCAACCATGAGGTGACGCTGCTGGAACGCGACCCCGCTCACGTCGACGTCGACGCCATCCCGGCCGCGCACTGGCGGCTGGGCGACGCGTGCGAGTTGAGCCTGCTCGAGTCGGTCAAGCTCGAGGACTTCGACGTCGTGATCGCCGCGACCGGCGACGACAAGGCCAATGTCGTGCTGAGCCTGCTCGCCAAGACGGAGTTCGCGGTGTCACGCGTGGTCGCCAGGGTCAACGATCCGCGTAACGAGTGGCTGTTCGACGAGAATTGGGGCGTCGACGTGGCGGTCTCCACACCGCGGATGCTGGCCTCGCTCGTCGAGGAAGCGGTGTCCGTCGGTGACCTGGTGCGGCTGATGAGCTTCCGCAAGGGCCAGGCCAACCTTGTCGAGATCACGCTGCCCGACGACACCCCGTGGGGCGGAAAGGCCGTCAAGAGGCTGGAACTCCCGCGTGACGCAGTGCTGGTGACGATCCTGCGGGGGGCCCGCGTGATCGTCCCCGAGGACGACGAGCCGTTGGAGGGCGGCGACGAACTGTTGTTCGTTGCGGTCGCCGACGTCGAGGAGCAGCTGCGCGAGGTGCTACTCCACTCACGCTGAGCTCAGTGCCACCCGAGCGCGCGCGGGGGTGACTGGGCCGAGCCGTGCCCAGCCCCGTGGCGGGCGTTGCTGATGCCCAGTGCCGAGCAGAGCCCGGCGATCGCGAACAACACCGCAGCCACCAGAACGGTCCGTCGAAATCCATCGAAATCCATTGCGCCGCCTACGATTATCCCCATCAGGGCCACCGCGACCAGGCCTGCGATGCGCGAGACTGCGTTGTTGACCGCCGATCCGATGCCGCTCTGGGCGGGCTGGACTGCGGCGAGTACGGCCGCCGTCAGCGGCGATACGGTCATCGAAAGGCCGAACCCGAAGACGAGTACGCCGGGCAGCACCTGTGTCCAGAAGTCGAACGTGTCGCGCTGCTGCAACGACATCGCCATCAACAGAAACCCGCCTGCGGCGACGACGGGGCCCGCGGCCATGTAGAGCCGAGGCCCATGCCTGCCTGCCAGAGTGCCGAACGGTCGGGCCAGCAGGAACGAGAGCACCGGCATCGGAAGGGTGGCAAGGCCCGCCTGCGTGGCCGTCAGCCCGACCGCCTCCTGAAGGAACAGGGCGATGCTGAGCATGCCGAGCGATACCGCAGCGTAGAAGAACACGGTGGCCAGATTGCCCACGGCGAAGTTCCGCTCGCCGAACAGCTGAAGGGGCAGCATGGGATTCGCCGTGCGGCGTTCCCACCACGGGAAGGCGACCAGGCACGCGACTCCAGACCCCAGTCCAGCGAGCACGGCGGGATTGGACGGGCCGAGGCGCTGCACCTCGATCAGCGCGTACACCGTCGCAGCGAGGCCGACGGCGGCCAATGCGGCGCCGACGCCGTCGATGCGCGCCTCGCGCCGTGCGCCGGACTCCCCCGCCCCCGCCGAAGACAATTTGGTCGCCAGGTAGAGCGTGACGGCGACCGGCACAACGTTGAGCCCGAACACCCAGCGCCAACTCAACGCGTCGACCAGCACGCCCCCAAGAGGTGGCCCGACGACGAACGCCGTGCCGGTCCACGCGGTCCAGGTTCCGATGGCGCTGGCCTGCCGCGCATCGCTGAACCGGGAATTGATCATCGCCAGCGAGCTCGGCACCAAGAAAGCCGCACCGACACCTTGAAGACAGCGCGCGGCGACCAGCACCCATCCCGTAGGCGCAACCGCACACAACAGCGACGCGCCCGCGAAGATCCCCAGCCCCGCCCGAAGCACCCTGAGCCTGCCGTACTGATCCGACACCGCCCCGGCGACCAGGATGAGCGCCCCGAGCGCGAGCAGGTATCCATCGATCACCCATTGCTGCAGCGCAAGGCCGCCACCGAGCTCGCGGCCGATCGCGGGAAGGGCCAGGTTGACGACAGAGCCGTCCAGGAACGCCACGAAGGATGCCAGCACGGCGACCGCGATGAGTGGACGATCGGTCGCACTGTCCGCTTGGGGAGCGCCGCTCAGGGGTGTCAGTCCGTTCGGGGCTCGACGGACACGTCGTCCTGCTCCGACTCGTGTGCGTGCATGGCACGTTGGGCCGTCCGGATCGCCAGGTAGGTCACCAGCGCCGCAACGGCGGTCAGCGGCCAGCCCATGGCGATGCGAGTCACGCCGAGCAGACCGGTCTCGTCGGCGTCGTAGAGCCGATGTTGGACGAGGTAGCGCGCCCCGAACACCAGTACCCACGCAAGGGTGGCCAGATCGAAGGCAAGTACCGCCTTGCGTACTCCGCGCCAGTCGCGGTCGCGGGCGTTGACCCAGGCCCACACGTAGCCGACGATCGGCCGCCGGATCAGGACGCTCACCGCGAATACCGCGGCGTAGATCAGCGACGACCAGATGCCCAGCAGGAAGTAACCCTTGGACTCCCCCACCACGTAGGCGATGAGCGCGCTGATTCCGACGCCGAAGAAGCCGGATATGGCCGGCTGCAACGACTCTCGTCGGATCAGTCGCCAAATCAGCACGAGAGTGGCCACGCCGAGCGCCGCGTAGATTGCGGGCATCAGCCCGAATTTGGTGGACACCGGAACGAAGACCAGCACCGGCAACGACGAGTAGATCAGGCCGCTGAAGCCGCCCATCTGCTCCAGCAGCGCACGGCCGTCCAGCTTCTGTTCGGGTTCGTCGGGCGACCCAACCGGGTCACGCTCTACGTCGTCCGTGATCCCCTTTTCGGGGTCATTCACTTCTGGATCTCGTAGTGGGGGTTGTAGATGGCCTTCGAGCCGTTCTCCAACTTGCCGAGTCGTCCGTGGACGCGCAGCGTGCGTCCGGACTCGATGCCGGCGATGCGGCGTTGCCCCAGCCACACCAGCATCACCGAGTCGGTGCCGTCGAACAGTTCAGCGCGCACGCCGCCCGCACAACCCTTGGCATTGGTCTCCACGCAGCGCAACGTGCCGACCATCGTCACTTCCTGACCGCGCCGGCAATCGATGGCCTTCTGCGCGCCCGTGTTAGCGGCTTCGTCGGTGAGCTCGTCGACGTCACGTTGTTCGGGGTCCTCCGTCAGCCGGCGTGTCAGCCGGCGCAGATAACCTTCGGCCGTAGCCATGGGCTCTCCTGCCCCTCTGCGAGTCCACCGTGGACTCCGCTATAACCAACGCCACGGTAGACCCTTGGGTTCCCTTTTTCCACGCGGCCCAACCGCACGTCGTGTCGCGTCGACGTGTCGGCTGCCACATGAGCCCGCCGACCCGGCACGATCAACAGATGACCGTCAGTCTGCGCGGCGTCACAGTGGTCCTGCTGCCCGGAACAGGATCGGACGACGACTACGTCTACCGGGCCTTTTCCTCCGCGTTGCACGGCTGCGCCGCCACGGTAGTCACCCCCGCCCCCGAGCCACAGCACCTCGTCGCCGGGTATCGACGCGCGCTCGACGAGGCCGCCCGCACCGGTCCCATCGCGGTCGGCGGCGTGTCGATCGGCGCCGCGGTGGCCGTCGCGTGGGCACTGGCTCACCCGTCGCACGCAGTCGGGGTGCTCGCCGCGCTGCCGGCGTGGACCGGCCCACCCGAGGCCGCACCGGCCGCGATGGCGGCGAAGTATTCGGCGGACGTTCTTCGGCGCGATGGGCTGGCCTCGGCGATCGCCCAGATGCGTGCCTCGAGTCCGGCCTGGCTGGCCGACGAGCTCACCCGGTCATGGGTGGGCCAGTGGCCCGCGCTACCCGACGCGATGGACGAAGCCGCGCACTACGTCGCCCCAACTTCGGACGAACTGGCGACGCTTGACGTTCCGATGGGGGTGGTCGCCGCGACAGGCGATCTGGTCCATCCCGTAGAGGTGGCCTTCGAGTGGGTTGCCGCGGCACCGCACGCGGCGCTGCGGACGATCACGCTGGACGAGTTGGGAGCCGATGCGAGCGCGCTCGGCGCGGCCTGCGTGGATGCGCTGCTAGAGGTCGAGCACTGACTCACCTGGGTCACTGACCCACCCAGCTTCACCCACCCGTGATGGTGCGGAGCTGCTGCATCGCCGAGCCCTGCTCGGAACGCCTGGCCGCGGGCTGCGGAGGCTGCGGCGGCTCGGGCGAGTCGGTGCCCTGTTCGGCCACCATCTGCTCGGCCCTGGCCCGCAGCCGCGTGACGAGCGACTCGGACAACTGGAGCGGAAGCATATAGCGCACTGGCATCGGCGTCTCGCCTCGACGAACAACCGTGTCCGCCATGGCCTTTCGCACGTCATCGGCAATCGCGTCGGCGCTTTCCGGGCTGCCGACGGCTGCGCCTCGGATCATCCAGCGGTAGCCGTCGACGCCGATGAAGCGCATGACCGTGGGTTCCGGACCGTTCGTCATGACCCCGACGACCTCGCGCCCCCACGGGCCGTCCTCGATGGTGACCTGGGCGGCCTCCTTGCGCAACGAATCCGCGACCTCGGTTACCACCTCGCGCCACAGGCTGCCGGTCTTCGGTGCGGCGTACGCGGTGAAGTTGTAGCGCCCGTTGGGCGTCACCATCCACACCATGGTGGGGACGCCTTCTTGGTTCACTTCGACCGCCAGTTCGGCGGTCTCGTCGACGGGGATCAGCACCGAGCCGAGGTCGTGACGACCCTGTGTCGCCACCGCCGGATCGTCGAAGTCGTCGATGTCGAACGGCCCGTCGAACTCGTCACCGGCCGCGGGCGCGACCTCCCCCGCCTGGCCACTGGCCGGTTTGCCGCGGTCGTCCGCGCCACCCTGCTCGTCGGCCGTGTCTTCTTTGCCGTGCTTGCGCTTGCCGAATGCCATCTACAGACTCCCGTGTCCGCCGGAGGAACCGTGGCCGCCCTCGCCACGGGAGGTGTCGGCCAGTCCGGCCTCGTCGAATGACGTCACCTCGACCAACTCGGGCAGTTCGACCCGTTGTACCAACAACTGTGCGATCCGATCACCGCGTCGCACGGTGATCGGTAGGTCTGGGTCGAGGTTGATCAGTGTCACCTTGACCTCCCCGCGGTAGCCGGCGTCGATGGTGCCTGGGGTGTTCACGATCGAAAGCCCAACGCGGGTAGCCAATCCCGAGCGCGGATGCACCAGCCCCACCATCCCGTGTGGGATGGCAACGGCGATGCCCGTCGGGACCAACTCGCGTCGACCTGGCGCGAGCTCGATGTCGACGGCGCTGTAGAGGTCGACGCCAGCGTCACCATCGTGAGCCCTGGCAGGCATGGGGAGGTCGCGATCCAACCGGACGACCGCGAGAGAGGTGGACACGGCGTGCAAGATTACTCTTGGCCACGTGTCCGACACGCGCGCAGCCGCCCAAACGGTGCTGTATCAAGAACGATTGCGAGTGCCGTTGTGGTGGTGGCTGCCAGGATTCGGGCTTGCGGGCCTCATCGCCCTCGAGGTTGATCAAGGTGTGCAGGCCATGCCCGCCTGGATACCGTTCGCGGTGCTGCTGCCGGTGGCCGCCGCGGTCCTGCTCTGGATGGGTCGATTCGACATCCGGGTCGTGAGCTCCCCCGATCGCGAAACCGAGTTGTGGGTCAACGCAGCGCACCTTCCGGTCAGCGTCATCGCCCGTTCGGCCGAAGTTCCTCGCTCGGCCAAGTCCTCCGCGTTGGGTCGCCAACTCGATCCAGCGGCCTATGTCGTGCACCGGCCGTGGGTGGGCCCGATGATCCTGGTGGTCCTGGACGATCCGGACGACCCGACCCCGTACTGGCTGGTGAGCAGCAGGCGACCCGACCAACTGCTGGCGGCACTGCGCGCCTGAGCGGCTCCGGTCAGGCAGCGCAGTCCGTGCAGATCATGACGCCGTTCTTCTCGGTAGCAAGCCTGCTGCGGTGATGCACCAGGAAGCAGCTTGCGCACGTGAACTCGTCGGCTTGCTTGGGTATCACGCGAACCGAGAGTTCCTCGCCCGACAAGTCGGCACCGGGCAGTTCGAATGACTCCGCAGATTCGGACTCGTCTACATCGACAACCGCCGATTGGGCCTCGTTGCGCCGTTGCTTGAGTTCTTCGAGCGAATCCTCGGAAACGTCGTCGGTCTCGGTGCGCCGTGGGGCGTCGTAGTCGGTGGCCATACCCCTCTTCCCCTCGTATCAGTAGCGACAGAGCTTTGTACCAGCGCAGAACGCATCCGCCAAATAATTCGTGCCCCGTTTCGGCACAGATTGACTGTGATTTATATCACAGGACGAATGGCCAGGTAGCGACCGGCGCCACGGCCTGCCCTTACAGTGCAGGGGTGGTCGCGCAAATCACGTCAGGCACCGCCTTCGACAAACACGGTCGCCCCTTCCGGCGAAGGAACTTCCTACCGGGTGCCATCGTGATCGCCACGCTGGCCGTCATCTCCTTGGTCGCGTGGCTGATCGCCTTCAATCAGCCCGCCGAGGTGGAGCAGGTGGCCGCGTGCAACGCACCACCGGCGGCCACCGACCCGAACCAGCCCAAGCTCGGCTCGCCGGTCACCACTGCCACCATGACCGAGGTCGTCCCCGCGAAACTCGCCGACACCAAGATCAGGGTGCTCAACGCCAGCGGCCAGGGCGGCCAGGCCGCCGAGGTCTCGGGTGCGCTGCGCGATCTCGGATACGCCCAGCCCGCCGCCGCCAACGACGACGTCTATGCCGGCACCCGCCTGGAATGCCAGGGGCAGCTCCGGTTCGGGCCGACGGGCCGCGCGGCCGCGGCCGCGGTCTGGTTGGTCGCTCCGTGCACGGAGTTGTATCAAGACCAACGGAGCGACGACACCGTCGATTTGGCCATCGGGACCGACTTCACCGAGTTGACGCACAACGACGACACCGACGCCATGCTTGCCAGCCTTCGGCCGGACGCGACCCAGCCGCCAGACTCGGCGCTGCTGTCGAAGATTCACGGAGCCACCTGTTAGCGCTTAGTACGCCCCACTGCCGTGCAGCGCGCGGTCGAACTCCGCAGCGATCCCCGGTGCCGCGGCCGCGACGAAGCCCGACTTCCCGTTCGCGGGGGGTAATCGCAGCCATGCCCCGGCCTCGGCGGCGATCAACGCGGCCGCGGCCCAGTCCCATACGTGCACGCCCTCTTCGTAGTAGGCGTCGAGGCGTCCGGCGGCCACCATGCACAGGTCCAGCGCGCAGGATCCGATGCGACGCACGTCGCGCACCTCGGGCAGCAGCTGGGTGAAGACCTTCGCCTGCCGGATCCTGCGCTCGCGGGCATAGCCGAACCCGGTGCCCACCAAGGCCATCGAGAGCTCGGTGACGGTCGTGCAGTGCAACGGGACGGACGCATCGCCGCGGCGGACGTGCGCACCGTGCCCCAGCGCGGCCGAGAACACCTCACCGGTCGGGACGTTGGCGACGGCGCCGGCCACCGAGCTTCCGTCGATCTGTACGCCGACGGAGACCGCGTACGCCTCGAGTCCGTAGACGAAGTTCACGGTCCCGTCGATCGGATCGAGCACCCAGGTCGGGGCGCCCGCCCGTGCGTCGACCGACCCGCCCTCCTCCTCCCCGACAATCGGTTCCCCGGGCCGGACCACCGCCAGCCGGTCGCGCAACATCCGTTCCGTCTCCGTGTCGACGATCGTGACGGGATCGGTCGGCGTGCTCTTGCTCTGGACCGTCGTGCCGTCGTGGTCGCGTCGGGCGTCGTCACCGAATACCTCGGCGCGGCGACGTCGGACGAGCTCGGCAGCCTCGACGGCCAGCAGCTCCGAGACCGCCCGCAGGGTCACCGGATCGTTGTCTGAGTGGCTCACCCAGATATCGCAACACACGAGTGGCAAACGGGTTCCTCGTCGGCCCCACGTCGACTTTGACGAAGCACTAATGTGTGGGTCGCGCTTCACCTGCTTCGACGGCGGGGCGAACTCGCCAGGGGAAACGAAACTGCGTTGCAAGAGGAGCGTTCAATGACCGCCACCGATACCCCAGCCACCGAATCCAGCGCTGCCTCCCAACACCGGGGATTCGGCATCGACGTCGGTGGTAGCGGCGTGAAGGGCGGCATCGTCGACCTCGAAACGGGTCTGTTGATCGGCGACCGCTTCAAACTCGCCACGCCCCAACCCGCCACGCCGGACGCGGTATCGGACACCATCGCCGAGGTGGTCCGCCACTTCGATTGGAAGGGCAGCCTGGGCGTCACCTACCCCGGGGTGGTCACCGACGGCATCGTCCGCACCGCCGCGAACGTCGACAAGAAGTGGATCGGCACCAACGCGCAGGACGTCATCAGCGCCAAGCTCAACGGCCAGTCGGTGACCGTGCTCAACGACGCCGACGCCGCGGGTCTGGCCGAGGAGAAGTTCGGCGCGGGCAAGGACAACACCGGCCTGATCGTGCTCCTGACGTTCGGCACCGGCATCGGCTCGGCAGTCATCTACAACGGAGTCCTGTTGCCCAACACCGAATTCGGCCACCTCGAGGTTGGCGGCAAGGAGGCCGAGCACCGCGCGGCGTCGTCGGTGAAGGAGGCCAAGGACTGGAGTTACGAGCGCTGGACCGAAGAGGTCACCAAGGTGCTCGTCACGGTCGAGAACGCCATCTGGCCCGACCTGTTCATCGCCGGTGGCGGCATCAGCCGCAAGGCCGACAAGTGGATACCCCTGCTGAAGAACCGGGTGCCCGTCGTGGCCGCCGCGCTGCTCAACACCGCGGGCATCGTCGGTGCCGCGATGGCCACCGACGTCGGCGCCCCGACGCACTAGTGCGTCGCCGAAGTTCCGATTCGGGGCGGCTCCGGGACGGCACGCGGTGGCATATTTGCCGCTCGTAGCGGCACTTGGCCAACACTGTCGTTACAATGGTCAACGGCGGCCGCACGACGGATAGCGGCAAGTATCCAAGCTGAGATCAACGCCAACATTCGACAGCCGACGCTTTTCGGTGGCGCACGCCCACGACCACCGAGATCCGCAATGACCGAAAGGGTGCAAGTGGCCGCGACAAAGGCAAGCCCGGTAACCGATGAGCCGGTAAAGGGCCCCGCCACCAAGGCCCCTGCCAAGAAGGCTGCGGCCACCAAGGCGGCGAACGGATCGGCCCCCGCCAAGAAGGCCACCAAGACCACCGCACGCGCCACGAAAGCCGCACCGGGCACCGCAGCCAAGGCAGGTCCACGCGCCAAGACCGCAGGCGGCCCCGGCCGTCCCAAGAAGGGCGCGGCGGCCGGCGGCGGCACCGAACTGGAAGCTACCGACGAACTCGAATCGACCGACGACATCGAAGTCGAGCCCGATGAGGAAATCGAGGTCGAGGAAATCGATCTCGCTGACCTCGAAACCGGCGACGACGCGGTCGTGGTGGTCGGCGACGACGAGGCCACCCCAGGTAAGGCCGGGGCCAAGGCTGCGCCCGCCGATGCCGCCGCAGACGACGACATCGCCGAGCCCTCCGAGAAGGACAAGGCCTCTGGCGACTTCGTGTGGGACGAAGAGGAGTCCGAGGCGCTGCGCCAGGCCCGCAAGGACGCCGAACTCACCGCATCTGCCGACTCGGTCCGCGCCTATCTCAAGCAGATCGGCAAGGTCGCGCTGCTCAACGCCGAGGAAGAGGTCGAGCTCGCCAAGCGCATCGAGGCCGGGCTCTACTGCACCCAGTTGATGACGGAGCACGCCGAGAAGGGCGAGAAGCTCACCACCGCGCAGCGGCGCGACATGCTCTGGATCTGCCGCGACGGCGATCGCGCGAAGAATCACCTGCTCGAAGCCAACCTCCGCCTCGTCGTGTCGTTGGCCAAGCGCTACACCGGCCGCGGCATGGCGTTCCTGGACCTCATCCAGGAAGGCAACCTCGGCCTCATCCGCGCCGTCGAGAAGTTCGACTACACCAAGGGTTACAAGTTCTCCACGTATGCCACGTGGTGGATCCGCCAGGCCATCACCCGCGCCATGGCCGACCAGGCCCGCACCATCCGCATTCCGGTGCACATGGTCGAAGTCATCAACAAGCTCGGTCGCATCCAGCGCGAGCTGCTGCAGGACCTGGGCCGCGAGCCCACCCCAGAAGAGCTCGCCAAGGAAATGGACATCACGCCGGAGAAGGTGCTGGAGATCCAGCAGTATGCGCGTGAGCCGATCTCGCTTGACCAGACCATCGGCGACGAGGGCGACAGCCAGCTGGGCGACTTCATCGAGGATTCCGAAGCCGTCGTGGCCGTGGACGCGGTGTCGTTCACCCTGCTTCAGGATCAGCTGCAGTCGGTGCTCGAGACGTTGTCCGAGCGCGAGGCGGGCGTGGTCCGACTGCGCTTCGGCCTCACCGACGGCCAGCCCCGCACCCTCGACGAGATCGGGCAGGTCTACGGGGTCACCCGCGAACGAATCCGCCAGATCGAGTCCAAGACGATGTCAAAGTTGCGTCACCCCAGCCGTTCTCAGGTGCTGCGCGACTACCTGGACTAGGCGACGATCCATGGGTTGGCCAGACCATCACGGCCAACCCATGGCCGCCACGTTCAGGCGTAGCGCACGAAGTTGAGTCTCCACTCCTGAGTGTGGTCGGTCTGACCACCAGGGCGCGTGACACTTTCGAAGTCCTTCTCCTTGATCTCGTGTGCATCGAGGAAACGCCCCGAACTCTGCTGGATGATGTTGTAGGAACCTCCCCCGATCGATTTCACCTGCCAGTTCTGGGTGTTGTCGGTCTGTCCGCCCGGTCGCGACACTGCGCGAAAGTCCAACGAGGCGATCTCGTGGGCATCGAGCAACCGGCCCGACGACACCTGTTGGATCGTGGCCACGCTCGCGCCGCTGTCGTCGAAGGTGACCTTCCACTCTTGGCTGGAGTCGCCCTGGCCCGGGCGTGTGACGACGTCGTAGTCGTGGGTGCCGTCATTCCAGGCGTCGAGGAATCGGCCGGACGACACCTGTTGGATCGTGAAGATCTGCGGTGCAATCGCCGCGTGGGCGGCGGGGGCTACGGGATTGAGCACGGTGACTGCGCCTGCTGCGACGAGCAGTGCCGCGCTCATGCCGAATTGGCGTGTCTTCGTGCGGATATGGGTGGTGGTCATCATCGTTCCTTTCGTTGGGTCGCGACCCCTTGCGAGTCGCGTTCACCAACTAGGAGCGATCAGAGACCACGGCTCCCACACTTTTCTTGACACAAGTTCCCGACTGCGACGGGGCCGCCGGGCCAACGGGCGACTACCTGGATTAGCTCGCTCTTGAGCCGACCCGCCTTTGCTGGCGAATGACGGGTCGGTTCAATGCCTTTCGCTATCGGTTGGCGACCTGCTTCGTTCCGTACACGCGCTCCATCAACGCCGTGTCGGTGTGTACGACGACCCGCACCGTCTTGCCATCGCGGATCGTGAAGACGTCGGCGTCCTCACCTTTTTCGTCACCTACCGCGACGTCGGTCAGCGCCACGACGGTGTCACCGTTGGCGATGAGGCGGTTCACTTTCACCGATGGCGACTTGGCGCCGAGCTGCGCGAGGTAGCCCGTGAGTTCACCCTTGCCGTGGTAGACGCCGCTGATGGTGCTGTTACCCGGTTGGACCCATTCGACGTTGTCGTCGAACAACCCCATCACCGTCTCGATGTCACCCGCGATGAACGCGGCATAGCCCGCCTTGACGAGTTCGATGTTTTCTTCCTGCTCTGACATTGTCAGTACCCCCTTGTGCCGATTACCCCGATGTTTCGGCTGCGACGGACTAGGCCGGTCTGGGAGGTCAAGCGATGGCTCTCGGATCAGTCAGACCATTCACCGCCGCACCAAATGTAAGCCTCGCGCTGGTGGATGTACAGACACCGAGATGGAAACGCGCAGCAGGTATTTGAACTGTTAAACAGTTCTGCGTGGCCAGCTAACGGGCCTCGCGCACCTTGTACGACGCGGGCCAGGACTCCCTTGACTCGTCGCCGGTCAGCGGGACGCCCTTGCCGCCCACTTGGACGGCGTATGCCTCCTTGCCGGGGCCGGCCTCCCGGTTGGCCTTCTCGTGAGCCAGGTAGAGCAGCTCGTCGATACCGAGTTCCTTGAAGGCAAGGAACGTCGTCTTGCGGACCGTGTGGGGGCTGTTGGCCTCGGCCACCATGTGGTCGGTGAGCAAGCGCCCCGTGACCACCGCACCGAACAGCAACACGAATGGAATGACCCAGTAGCAGATGAACGACAACGGGGTGCGGGTGTCAAGCAGCGTTGCATTGCCCTGCACGATCGGTGGAATCGCCGAGGACACCGTCATGCCCGCGAATGCGGCGACCCAGATCCATGTCACCAATGTGGTTATCCGGCCGAACAATTCGCTCTTGACGACCTCGGGGGGCTGATCCGATTCGGCGAACTCGCGCACGAACGGCCGCCCGATCAGCACGCTGGTGAGCGCAACGAGGAAGATCCCGGCGCTGCTCAACGGCTGCACCCACCGCTCCATGAAGGCCTGGCTCGTTGTGAACGTCAGCACCGTCAGGATCACGAAGACGCCGATCGCTCCGATTTCGAGCGTGCGCCCGCCGGTGCCCCTGATCCGCCCGGCGACGAACGACACCACGGCTGCTGCCAGGGCCGCAACCACCGCGACCTTGAAGGGCACGTTTCCGACGAGCACCCAATAGACGATCCACGGTATGAATCCGGCGAGAATGGCCACGATGAGTCAGTGTAGGTAACGGAATTACCGTGACGTGCGCCACCGCCCCCACCTGACAAGTCCCGACACACAGGAAACGCTAAGGTTGGCGTCGTGTCAGACACCTCGAAACCACCACCCGCCTGGCTGATCGATGGCATCGGCCGCGTCCGCGCAGGCCTCGGCCTGCTCCACCGAGCCGCCGTACCGCCCAAGGTCGCGCTGCTGGAGATCGCACAGGGCGCCTGGCTCACCCAGGCGCTGTACGTGGCCACGAAGCTCGGCATCGCCAACGTGCTTGCGTCCGGGCCGCTGAGTGCCGACGAGGTCGCCAGCAAGGTCGGGTCGGATGCGAGTGCCACCTTCCGGCTCATGCGCGCGCTCGCAAGCAACGGGATCCTCAAGCGACGTCGCGACGGCAGTTTCGCACTGACCCGAGTCGGACAAGAATTGCGCACGGACAGCCCCGACACGATGGCGGCCATGGTCGAATTGATAGGCACTCAAGAACATTGGGAACACTGGGGCAGCCTGTTGCACTCCGTGCAGACGGGCGAGACCGCGGCCGAGGCGGTCCGCGGCATGCCGATCTTCGACTACTTCGAGACTAGGCCGGAGTACGCCGAGGTCTTCAACCGGGCGATGACCGGCGTGTCCAGCATGGCCATCGAAAGCCTGGACGGTGCATACGATTTCAGCGACCGAAAGCTGATCGTCGACGTCGGCGGCGGGCACGGCGCGCTGCTCGGCGCAGTGCTGCGGAAAGCCCCCCGAGCCAGGGGGGTGCTGTTCGACCAGCCGTCGGTCATCGACGGCGCGGGCGCGCCATTGGAGGCCGCAGGCGTCAGCGAGCGCTGCACCATGGTCGGCGGTTCCTTCTTCGAGTCTGTGCCCGAAGGCGGGGACGCCTACCTGCTCAAGACGATCGTGCATGACTGGGCCGACGATCAGGCGCTGACGATTTTGCGCAATGTCCGTTCGGCCATCGCCCCGACCGGACGGCTGCTCGTGCTCGAACTGGTGTTGCCAGCGGGTGCGCCGCCGCACCCCGGCATGTTGCTCGACCTCGAGATGCTCGTCCAGGCGGGCGGCCGGGAACGTACCGGATCCGAGTACGCAGAGTTGTTGTCCAAGGCTGGTTTTCGCCAGACCCGGATCGTGCCCACCGCGGGTCCGATGTCCATCGTCGAGGCCGTGCCCGCGTAGTCGAAACCGCGTTCTGAGCCCCTTCCCCGGGGCCGCGTCGCAGTATGGTGACTCGTCGTGATGCCCTTCCACGCGCGCGTGAACGTCTCTTCGGACTCCCCGTTCGAGGAGCAGGTCGGCTACTCACGGGCGGTACGCATCGGACCGCTGGTCGTCGTTGCGGGCACCACGGCCGCCGGTGACGGCCTCGCCGCCCAGAGTCGGGAAGTGTTCCGCCGCATCGAGGCGGCGCTGACCGAGGCAGGTGCAGCGCTCTCCGACGTGGTGCGCACGCGGATGTACGTGACCGACATCAGCCACTGGGACGTGGTGGCGGCCGTCCATGCCGAGGTGTTCGGCGACATCCGCCCGGTCGCCACGATGGTCGAGGTGTCCGCGCTCATCTCGCCGGACCTCCTCGTCGAAGTGGAAGTCGACGCCTACCTGTCCAACTCCTGATCCCGTTCCAACAGCTGCTCCTCGGACAGTTCGGGGAACCTCCCGTCGGCGCCCGGCCCGTACGGCGTGATGCTCGTCACAGCGGCCATCGGGAGCGGCCCATACAGATGCGGGAAGCGCATCGCCTCCGGATCACCCGGCACGCCGGGCTCCCAACGCACCGGCGCATCCAACGACGCTGGATCGCATTGCAGCAAAACCATGTCGGTGCGGCCGGCATACAGCCGATTGGCGGGCAGATGGACCTGCTGGGGGGCAGAAAGATGCACGAAGCCGACATCGTCGAGCGACGGTGGCTTACGCAGGCCGAGCCGTTCGGCGGCTCGCCACTCATCCGTCGTGCACAGGTGGACGAATATTCGAGGCGCGGCGATCATCCGCTGAGTGTGCCGGACCTGCAACTTGGGTATTGCGTGAGACACGACACACCGGTGAACGGTCGGGGAACAAGGCCGGAAGCAAAAACGTCTGAGACAGTAGACCCACGAGCGGTAGACGCACCAGCAGAAACGGAGGAGAGCGCCATGAACGCAACTCTGACCAGTCCCGAACTGACTCGGGCTGATCGCTGTGACCGGTGCGGCGCCGCCGCCCGTGTTCGCGCCAAGCTGCCTTCGGGAGCCGAGCTGCTGTTCTGCCAGCACCACGCCAACGAGCACGAGGCAAAGCTCGTGGAGTTGGCTGCGGTCCTGGAAGTCGACCCCGTCGAGGCCTGACCGACCCGCCGACGACCGTCAATTTGGGTTGCGGCGGCCCGCATCGGTAATGCTGGTCTGGTCATGAATGACCAACCAGCGCCAGTCAAGCCCAGCCGACACCACATTTGGCGGGTGGCCAAGCGCACGCTTGTGAAGAGCTGGGACGATTCGATCTTCTCGGAGTCGGCTCAGGCCGCGTTCTGGTGCGCCTTGTCGCTACCGCCGCTGCTGCTCGGGATGCTCGGCAGCCTGGCCTACGTAGCGCCGCTGTTCGGACCTGAGACGCTACCGATGATCACGGAGCAGATCCTCAACACCGCGAAGAATTTCTTCTCGCCCAATGTGGTGAACGAGATCATCGAGCCGACGATCCGGGACATCGCCCAAGGGGCGCGCGGCGAAGTGGTCTCGATCGGATTCGTGATCTCGTTGTGGGCAGGGTCGTCCGCGATATCGGCCTTCGTCGACTCGATTACCGAGGCGCACGACCAGACGCCACTGCGTCACCCGGTGCGTCAAAGGTTTTATGCGCTCGGGCTCTACCTGGCGATGTTGGTCACCGTGATCATCTCGGCGCCGTTCGTCGCCCTCGGGCCGATCAAGATCGCCGAACACATTCCGGTGCGCCTGGCCAACGCGCTCCAGTACGGGTACTACCCGGTCTTGGTCGTGGGCCTGGTGTTGGCATTCAACGTGCTCTACCGGGTAGCGCTGCCCAAGCCGCTGCCAACGCACCGGCTCGCATACGGTGCCGTGCTAGCCACGCTGGTGTTCCTGGTCGCGACGTTGGGATTGCGGTTCTATCTGACCTGGATCACCGAGACGGGATACACCTATGGCGCGCTGGCGACCCCGATCGCGTTCCTGCTGTTCGCCTTCTTCCTCGGCTTCGCGATCATGATCGGCGCCGAGTTGAACGCCGCGATCCAGGAAGAGTGGCCCGCGCCGGACACCCACGCCCGCCGACTGCGCGAATGGCTGGAGGACAAGGCCGACGAAGTGCGCAATGGCAACGGTGACCAAGAAGACGCCGCACAAGAAGACGCCGGGCAAGCGAACGTCGGGGCGCCGCCGGCGCGGCCTACTTCTTGAGCGACTCGTAGATCCGTTTGCAATCCGCACATACCGGTGAACCGGGTTTGGCGGACTTGGTCACCGGGAAGACCTCGCCACACAGGGCAACGACATGGGTCCCCATGACGGCACTTTCGGCGATTTTGTCCTTCTTCACATAGTGGAAGACCTTGGGTGCGTCGTCGTCCGTCCCGTCATCGGCGCGTTCGTCGGTGTCGGTGCGCTCGATCGTCTGGGTCTGCATGGCATTCATTGTGCCCAAAGATGGATCCGTAAGAAACCGGGCCGATTACCCGGGCACGGAAGTGTGGAACAGTGGAGATATGAAACACGGCCAAGAGCTGAGTTTCGACGATGACGGCAAGCCCGTGCTCATCACCCGTGCGGAACAACCGTACGAAGTGCAGCACCGAGAGCGCGTGCGCAAGTACCTGACGATCATGTCGTTCCGCGTCCCGGCACTCCTGCTGGCGGCTGGGGCGTACGGCCTCTGGCACAACGGACTCATCTCGCTGGCCATCCTCGTCGCGTCGATCCCGTTGCCGTGGATCGCCGTGTTGATCGCCAACGACCGCCCGCCACGGCGGGCCGAGGAGCCACGCCGTTATCAGGCGCCGCGGCGAATTCCGCTCTTCCCCACCTCCGAGCGGCCTGCGCTGGAGCGCCGCTCGCCCGGTTCACCGCAACCGGAGTCGACGGAATCGCCCTACGACGTTCCTTGATGAGAGCCTTCTTGGTCTTTTCTCAGGAGAAATTCAGGTCGACGTCGAATCTCTGCAGGTCAGAAGGTGTGAAACCCGCGACGCGTGGGAACTCTTGAAGCGACAACAGCGTTGTAGCTCATGACAGTTCCACCCGAGCAGGAGGCCGCAATGGCAAACGCCACCCTAAGCCGCGTCGATTCCGATTTGGACAGCCAGAGCCCAGCTGCCGACCTTGTACGCGTGTATCTCAACGGCATCGGCAAAACCGCCTTGCTGAACGCCGCAGACGAGGTCGAGCTAGCCAAACGGATCGAAACAGGGCTTTATGCGCAACATCTGCTCGCCACCAAGAAGCGACTCGGTGACACACGCAAACGCGAACTGGCTGCGGTCGCCCGCGACGGTGAGGCTGCCCGTCGCCACCTCCTCGAGGCCAACCTCCGGCTCGTCGTCTCGCTGGCGAAGCGTTACACCGGTAGAGGCATGCCGCTGCTCGATCTCATCCAGGAAGGCAATCTGGGTCTGATCCGCGCGATGGAGAAGTTCGACTACGCCAAGGGCTTCAAGTTCTCGACGTACGCCACGTGGTGGATCCGCCAGGCCATCACCCGCGGCATGGCAGACCAGAGCCGCACCATTCGCCTCCCCGTCCACCTGGTCGAGCAGGTGAACAAGTTGGCGCGGATCAAGCGTGAGATGCACCAGAACCTGGGTCGCGACGCCACCGACGAGGAACTTGCCGAGGAGTCGGGCATCCCCGCCGAGAAGATCGCCGACCTGCTTTCGCACAGTCGCGATCCGGTGAGTCTGGACATGCCGGTCGGCAGCGACGAAGAGGCGCCACTGGGTGACTTCATCGAGGACGAGAACGCCATGTCCGCCGAGAACGCGGTGATCTCCGAACTGCTGCACACCGATATCCGCCACGTGCTGGCCACCCTCGATGAGCGCGAGCAGCAGGTGATCAGGCTGCGGTTCGGCCTCGACGACGGCCAACCGCGCACACTCGACCAGATCGGCAAGCTGTTCGGGCTTTCCCGGGAGCGGGTCCGCCAGATCGAGCGCGAGGTCATGTCCAAACTCCGTCAGGGTGAGCGCGCAGAGCGGTTGCGTTCGTACGCGAGCTAGCTTCATCACAGTGATCCCCGCCGCTACCGGCGGGGATCACTGCTGTCTGAGATCACATCGCGTCGAACCATGTTGCACCCCAGATCAGCCGCTGACCCCGGTAGACTCGGCTGAGACGCTGGGCTTGGGAAGGCGCGAGCATGAACGACCTGATCGACACAACCGAGATGTACTTGCGAACCATCTACGACCTCGAGGAAGAGGGCGTAGTGCCCCTGCGCGCCCGGATCGCGGAGCGTCTCGAGCAGAGCGGCCCCACAGTCAGCCAGACGGTGTCACGCATGGAGCGCGATGGGCTCCTCCACGTCGCAGGCGATCGGCACCTCGAACTGACCGATAGGGGTCGGGCACTGGCCGTCTCGGTGATGCGCAAGCACCGGCTCGCCGAACGGCTCCTTGTCGACGTGATCGGCGTGCCATGGGAAGAGGTGCACGCCGAGGCCTGCCGCTGGGAACACGTGATGAGCGAGGACGTCGAACGGCGTTTGGTGAAGGTGCTCGACAACCCGACTACGTCGCCGTTCGGCAACCCGATTCCCGGACTGTCCGAGCTCGGCGTCACGTCGTCGGGTGATGACGACGTGACCCTGGTTCGACTCACCGAACTTCCTACCGGCTTCCCCGTGGCCGTGCGCGTCCGCCAGCTCACCGAGCACGTCCAGGGCGACACCGACCTCATCTACCGCCTCAAGGACGCTGGCGTGGTGCCCAACGCGCGCGTCACCGTTCAGGTCAGTGACTCCGGCAGCGTGCTCATCGTCATCCCCGGCCACGAACAGGTCGAACTCCCCCACGATATGGCGCACGCCGTCAAGGTCGAGAAGGTCTAACCCGCCCGGCGGCCAAATGGCTGCGGGGGTGGCAAACGGACACCGATGCGCTTCGCCAGGCGGTAGCCCGTGCGCGCGAGCTCCCGGATCTGCTGAGGGCGCATCCCCGTCTGCAGCGCCTGATCCAGCATGCGCGCCATCTTGTGTTCCGGGTCAGCGCGCAACGCCTCCCCCAGCGAGATGCCCGCCAGCGGGCCATCGCCCCGTGAGTACGCCGAAAAGGCAAGCAGCACAAGCGCTTCCACACGCGAGGGATCAGGAAGCACGCGCACCATCATCGCCCAGAGCGCCTCGGCTTCGTGTCGGCGCTGCCGACGGCGAGCGCATACATCGTGTCGCGCACCCGCGGATCGGTCAGTGCGCAAGCGAGCCTGGCCACGTCGTCGTCGGGCAGTCGGCCGCTTTCGGCGATGGTGCTCGCCGCTTCCATGGCATGTTCGACATCGCGGCGGGCGGCCGTAGCCGGGCGGCCGCCGCCCGCGTGGGTGGCACGCTCGATCAGCACGCTGAGCCCGCTCGCCCGCTCGGGCTCTGCCAACGCGACGAAATCGAGGAGTTCCTCACGGCGGGCGTAAAGCGGCCGTCCGTCGAGCACGGCCGCCGCAGCCAGCGGGGACGACGCCGGATCGTCGACCGTGCCGCTGGCGCCGCACCCGTCGGCACAGTGCCAACGTCCACCAGCGGCGATCTGGTCGACGACGTGAGCCGCCCACAGTTCGATGCCGTGCACCTTCAGCGCGTCGGTGACGGCTGCGGCCAGTTCGCGGTACTCGTCGTTGCACATCCGGCATGACGCCCCCGACTCGTCGACGACGACCAGGACGGCCCGTTCGGGGCGGCTGGCCGCGGCAACCTCGGCCATCTGGAGGGCAACGCCGTACAGGTCGTCTGACAGATCGACGCGCATCGCGCAGCCCAGGCAACCGTGCTCGATCGTGACGAGGACGAGAGATTTCTCCGGGACGAAGCCGAGCAGGGCGGGAATCGCGGCGATGAGTTCGCCGGGACGGGTGAGCGAATAGTCGTACGGATCAGAAGTGGTCATGCGCCGAACTTCCCAGCAGACCCCGTCGCATTTGCCCGCTCGCGCCCTGGTGCGTGACCAGGTGTGGATCAAAGCGCATCTGGGGATGAAGAACGTTGTTCACGCGCAGTTGACGTACACGGCATGCGAGATTGCGCCAACCGGCGTACACCTTGTCCATGGGTTCCACGCAGGAATACGACCTCGTCGTCATCGGCTCCGGGCCGGGTGGTCAGAAAGCGGCCATCGCCGCTGCGAAACTCGGCAAGTCGGTCGCGGTGATCGAACGCGGTCGCATGCTCGGCGGCGTGTGCGTGAACACCGGAACCATTCCGTCGAAGACGCTGCGCGAGGCGGTCGTCTACCTCACGGGTATGAGCCAACGCGAGTTGTACGGCGCCAGTTACCGCGTCAAGGAGAAGATCACCCCGGCCGACCTACTTGCGCGCACCGCACACGTCATCGGCAAGGAGATCGACGTGGTGCGCTCGCAGCTGATGCGCAACCGCATCGAGCTGTACATCGGCCACGCGCGGTTCATCGACGAGCACACCATCCACGTCGACGATCCCAACCGCGCCGAGCGCATCACGGTGAGCGGCCGCTACATCGTGATCGCGACCGGGACCCTGCCCGCGCGGCCGGTCGGCATCGAGTTCGACGACAATCGCGTCCTGGACTCCGACGGCATCCTCGATCTGAAGACCATCCCGACGTCGATGGTGGTGGTCGGCGCGGGGGTCATCGGCATCGAATATGCGTCAATGTTCGCTGCGCTCGGCACCAAGGTCACCGTCGTCGAGAAACGCGACAACATCTTGGAGTTCTGCGATCCCGAGATCATCGAGGCGCTGAAGTTCCATCTGCGCGACCTCGCCGTCACGTTCCGGTTCGGCGAAGAGGTCACCGGGGTCGACGTCGGCGCCTCTGGCACCGTCACGACGCTGGCCAGTGGCAAGCAGATTCCCGCCGAGACGGTCATGTACTCGGCAGGCCGTCAGGGCCAGACCGATCACCTCGATCTGCCCAACGCCGGGCTCGAGGCCGACAACCGCGGCCGGATCTTCGTCGACGACAACTACCAGACGAAGGTCGACCACATCTATGCCGTCGGTGACGTCATCGGATTCCCCGCGCTGGCCGCCACCTCGATGGACCAGGGCAGGCTGGCCGCGTACCACGCCTTCGGAGAGCCATGCAGGGGCATGACCGAACTGCAGCCCATCGGCATCTACTCCATCCCCGAGGTGTCTTACGTGGGCGCCACCGAAGTCGACCTGACCAAGGACTCGGTGCCGTATGAGGTCGGGGTATCGCGCTATCGCGAGCTCGCCCGCGGGCAGATCGCAGGCGACTCCTACGGCATGCTCAAGCTGCTGGTGTCCACCGAGGACCTGCGATTGCTCGGCGTGCACATCTTCGGCACCAATGCGACCGAGATGGTGCACATCGGGCAGGCCGTGATGGGCTGCGGAGGGACGGTCGAATACCTCGTCGACGCCGTCTTCAACTACCCGACGTTCTCCGAGGCGTACAAAGTGGCCGCGCTCGACGTGATGAACAAGCTGCGCGCGCTGAACCAGTTCAAGAGCTAACGGCGCTCAGCATTCGCTGAGGAACGTCGTCGGCGCGGCGTCGCCTGGCCCGCCCGCTTCCGCGCGGGCAAGCAACTGCTTGATCGCGCCGTCGAACGGCGGCGAGTACGACACGTCCTCTTGGCAGCCACCACCGTCCAACCCCCCGATGACCCCGGTCACCGTGGAGTTGGCGATCCACGGCGCACCGCTGGTCCCGTCGACGAACCCCGCGCACGGCACGGAGGGGTATCCGTGGAGCGTGCCCGTGCGGGCTTGGCAGCCGAGTTGTTCGCCGCCTATGCCGATGGCGTAGCCGGTCACCGTGACCTCGGTGCCATCACTCGGCGCCCCGCCGATCGTGAACCCGCCGCCGACCTGACTCTCCAACGAACCGCTCCCGTCACGACTCACCCGGGCAATTGCGAAGTCCGCCAACGGATCCTGGCTGGCCATCCATCGCGGATCCAGATAGACGGCGTCAATCCGCCAGTAGTCCTTGTCGTCGGCATCCTTGTCATAGCCGGGCACGAAGTACGCGTCGATGCCGTTGGCCATGCAGTGCGCGGCAGTGACGATCAGGTCGCCTGCCGCCGAGTCCAGTACCGACGCACTGCACACATGCATGTTCTTGTCGCCGAGGAACACCGCGCCGACCCGCAGATCGGGACCGACGGCCGCCGCGGGCACCGGGGATGTTTGGATGGTGGGTCTTTCGACCGCACCGGGTATCGCACGCGTGCAGGACGCGGTCAGCACTAGCAGTGCCGCCGTGAAAACCATCCACCTGCCACGCATGATCAACGATCTTGCCTGAAGACCCTGGATGTGGCGCAGCGGAATGCCCAGGTACCGCCGCCGTGTTCGAACGGATGTGTGGGCCACAATGGCATCAACGCCAAAGTGCGCAACACTTAGGTGTACGAGGAGGAACGCGAGTGGCTGACGACCAGGAGCAGCAATACCAACCCGAGCCGACGGGGATGTACGAGCTGGAATTTCCGGCACCCCAACTGTCCGCGGCAGACGGCCGCGGACCGGTGATGATCCATGCGCTGGAGGGGTTCTCCGACGCTGGGCACGCCATCAAGCTGGCTGCTGCGCACCTCAAGGAGACACTGGACACGGAATTGGTGGCGTCGTTCGCCATCGACGAACTCCTGGACTACCGGTCACGCCGCCCGCTGATGACGTTCAAGACCGATCACTTCACCGGCTACGACGACCCGGAGCTCAACCTCTACGCCCTCAACGACAGCGTCGGTACCCCGTTTCTGCTGCTCGCAGGCCTGGAGCCGGACCTGAAGTGGGAGCGATTCATCACGGCCGTGCGGCTGCTCGCCGAACGGCTCGGCGTGCGGCAGGTGATCGGCCTCGGCACCATTCCGATGGCCGTGCCACACACGCGGCCCATCACCATGACCGCTCATGCCAGCAACAAGGACCTGATCACCGACCACGAGCCGTGGGTCGGTGAAGTGCAGGTGCCCGCCAGCGTGTCCAACCTGCTGGAATACCGATTGACCCAGCACGGCCACGAGGCCGTGGGCTTCACCGTTCACGTGCCGCACTACCTGGCACAGACGGACTATCCCCCGGCAGCCGAGGCCTTGCTGTCCCAGGTGGCGCGCACAGGGGCACTGGAATTCCCGCTCACGGCCCTGTTGACGTCGGGCGCAGAAGTCCACGACAAGATCAACGAACAGGTGGAATCAAGTGCGGAGGTCGCTCAAGTGGTGACCGCGTTGGAGCGCCAGTACGATGCGTTCGTCTCTGCTCAGGAAAATCGGAGCTTGCTAGCACGTGACGAAGACCTGCCGAGCGGTGACGAACTCGGTGCCGAGTTCGAGCGGTTCCTCGCTCAGCAGGCCGGCGACGAGTCCGCGGGCGGAGACGACGGCGGTGCAGCGCCCTAGCCGGGCCCGACAGTGAAGTTGGCGAGGAGTTGGCGACAGTGTCTGATCAAAAGAGCAAGACCAAACGAAAGCCCAACTTGCGCCCCGTGCGCGAGCTCACGCCGACGTTGGAGTACCGCACCATCCACGGCTATCGGCGCGCGTTCCGGGTCGCCGGGACCGGACCCGCCATCCTGCTGATCCACGGAATCGGTGACAACTCGACCACGTGGCAGACGGTGCAGAGCAAGCTCGCCCAACGATTCACCGTCATCGCGCCGGACCTGCTTGGTCACGGCAAGTCGGACAAGCCGCGTGCAGACTATTCGGTGGCCGCCTACGCCAACGGAATGCGTGATCTGCTCAGCGTGCTCGACATCGAACACGTCACGGTGATCGGCCATTCGCTCGGCGGCGGTGTCGCCATGCAGTTCGCCTATCAGTTTCCGCAATTGGTGGAGCGATTGATCCTCGTCGGCGCAGGCGGTGTCACCAAGGACGTCAACATCGCCCTGCGCATCGCTTCAGTGCCCATGGGCAGCGAGGCGCTCGCCCTGCTGCGGCTACCCATGGTGCTGCCTGCCCTTCAGGTGCTCGGCCGCATCGGCGGCGCGCTCTTCGGCTCCACAGGTGTCGGCCGCGACCTACCCGACGTCGTTCGGATTCTCAACGACCTACCCGAGCCCACCGCGTCGTCGGCGTTCGCCCGTACGCTGCGTGCGGTGGTAGACTGGCGCGGTCAGGTAGTCACCATGCTCGATCGATGTTATTTGACGGAATCCGTACCGGTGCAACTCATTTGGGGATCCCGCGACTCGGTCATCCCTGTCGAGCACGCCAGGATGGCACACGCGGCCATGCCCGGCTCTCAACTCGAGGTGTTCGACGGATCCGGCCACTTCCCGTTCCACGACGATCCCGACCGCTTCGTCGAGCTCGTTGAGAAGTTCATCGACTCCACCGAACCCGCTGTCTACGACCACGATGTTTTGCGAAACCTGTTGCGCACCGGCATTAGCGAACAGACCATCACCGGCACGATCGACACCCGCGTGGCCGTGCTCGACGCAATGGGGCAGGACGAGCGCAGCGCCACCTGAGCCGTTACGCGCCACACATCTCCCCCGCCGCATTCGGCCGCCCCACCGGTCCGACGACACCACGTAGCATCGAGCCATGGCCATCGACGTGAGCGTGCTACGCGTCTTCACCGACTCCGCAGGCAACTTCGGCAATCTACTTGGCGTGGTCGACTCGAGCGTCATCGCTCCGTCGGATCGACAGCGCGTCGCCACCGAATTGGGTTACAGCGAGACGATTTTCGTCGAGCTGCCAGCGGCCGGCGTCAGCACCGCACGGGCGCACATCTTCACCCCGGCGACGGAGTTGCCGTTCGCCGGACATCCCACGGTCGGGTTGTCGTGGTGGCTGAAGAATCGTGGGACACCGATCAATACACTCCAGGTGCCGGCGGGCGTCGTTCAGGTGGAATACGACACCCGGCCGGACGGCGAATTGACCGTCATCAGAGCGCGCTCCGAATGGGCGCCCGCCTTCTCCATTTACGAGCTGAGTTCGGTCGACGAGGTCCTGGGCGCCGATCCCGACGACTACTCCGATGACGTCGACCACTACGTGTGGGCGTGGATTGACCGGGACGCGGGCGTCATTCGGTCGCGATTGTTCGCCAGTAATCTGGGCATTCGCGAGGACGAGGCGACAGGCGCCGCCGCGGTTCGCATCACGGATCACCTGAGTCGCGACCTCGAAATAACGCAGGGCAAGGGTTCGCAGCTGAGCACCCGCTGGAATGCGGAGGGTTGGGTGAAGGTCGCGGGACGCGTCGTCGACGACGGCGTTCGACAGCTCGACTGACCGCGTCAGCCCGAAGTGGACACGCCGCGGTGCGCGCGCAGCGCTTCAATCTCGCGTTCGAAGTCATCGGCCGACGAGAACGACCGGTAGACCGACGCGAATCGCAGATAGGCGACTTCATCGAGGTCTCGCAATGGACCAAGGATCGCGAGGCCGACTTCGTTGCTTGGCACTTCGGGTGATCCGGTGGCGCGAACGGCATCTTCCACCTGCTGCGCCAATAGATTCAGCGCGTCGTCGTCGACCTGACGGCCCTGACAGGCCCGACGGACACCCTTGATGACCTTCTCGCGACTGAACGGTTCGGTGACCCCGCTGCGCTTCACTACCGCCAGCACTGCGGTCTCCACGGTGGTGAACCGGCGGCCGCATTCCGGGCAGGATCGGCGACGCCTGATTGCCTGGCCTTCATCGGCTTCACGGGAGTCCACCACCCTCGAGTCGGGATTGCGGCAGAAAGGACAGTGCATACCGCTCCTTCGCCGCGTGCTCCTACGGGGGACGCATACGAGCGTACCGTTGCACGGCAGCGAATTTCACGGCGCATGTCGGCTGATCAGCCGACGGGGGCGATCAGCGTTCGACCAGCGTCCACAGTGCCCGAGCCAAGCTTGTTCAATTCGCGGATCTGATCGACGACCGCCGCCGCGGGCGCATCGGGCGCAATCCGCGCAGCGAGTTGCTGCAACGACTCTCCCGACTGGACCCTGACCACCGCAAGCTGACTGGGAATGGCCTCAGGCGAGTCCGACGACGTCACGGATCCACCGAGTTGCGCGACCAGTCCCAGCCAAATGGTGACGGCGCCGGCGATCAGCGCGAGCAGGACGGTCGACAGCGGAGTGATCGGCCGGCGGCGGTGCGATGCACGCGACATCAGCACTCCGGTGCCTTGGTAGGGATGCGCCGCTCCATGCGGGCGGGTCGACCGCGGACGGCGTCGCACGTCCTGCCGAGGACGCACTCGACGTACGACGAGATCAGTGGGGTCTTCACGGGTGATGATGGTCATCTTCGGGGCCTTCCTCGTAGCGCTATTCGCTCCTGTGTTCGAAACCATAATCGATCATCTGTTCGATTAATAGAACATGTGATCGAACTGTTGCAAACCATAACCAGGGCCACCGACAAGAAAATTCCGTCCGAGCAGCGCAGCGACACGCCTCGAACACATGTTTGATTATCAGAACCGGTACGACTACATTCGCAAGCATGAGCGATAGCGCAGCGAGCCTGACCGAACGTCAGCGCACCATCCTCGACGTCATTCGCAACTCCGTCACCACCAGGGGTTATCCGCCTAGCATCCGTGAGATCGGCGACGCCGTGGGCTTGACGTCCACCTCGTCGGTCGCACACCAACTGCGCACGCTGGAGCGCAAGGGCTACCTCCGGCGTGACCCGAACCGGCCACGCGCCGTCGACGTGCGTGGGACCGATGACCATCCCGTGACCACGACCGTCTCCACCGACGTCGCAGGAACCGACGCGCTGCCGGAGCCGACCTACGTGCCCGTACTCGGCCGGATCGCCGCCGGCGGGCCGATTCTGGCCGAGGAGGCCGTCGAGGACGTCTTCCCGCTGCCCCGCGAGCTCGTCGGCGAGGGCTCGTTGTTCCTGCTGAAGGTCGTCGGCGAATCGATGATCGACGCAGCGATCTGCGACGGCGACTGGGTGGTCATCCGGCAGCAGAACGTCGCCGACAACGGCGACATCGTGGCGGCCATGATCGACGGAGAGGCGACCGTCAAGACGTTCAAGCGCACCGGCGGTCAGGTGTGGCTGATGCCGCACAACCCGTTGTTCGACCCGATTCCCGGTAACGATGCCGCGATCCTGGGCAAGGTCGTCACCGTCATCCGCAAGATCTGACGGGCGAAGCTCAGGCCTTCACGAATCCGTTCGTCAGCGCGAATTCTTCACTTGCAAACCAGATTTCCGCTCGTGCTTCGTCATAGCGTTCACTGCCTGGCAGCCAGTACAGGCCGCTCTTGGTGTCGGCCTTGACCGGGTAGCCATCGGGCGCGTGGAATGCGTCCTCCGTCGCCAAGCGCAATGACGTCTCTGCGGGCGCCGGCTCCTCGATGATGATCGCGGCGTGCCGACCACTGGCCGGACCGGAGTCGGGCTCTTCTTCGTGATCGGGCTCAGGCTCCTCGTCGTGATCGGGTTCGCGCGCCTCTTGGTGATCGGATTCGGGCTCCGAAGCGATCTCGGTGGGCGCGGTATCGACCGAATCCGGGTCGTCCTGGAAGTCGTCCTTGGGATCGGCCTGGGGAGCCGAGGGCGGCTCTTCTGTCGGCGGAGGCGAGTTGGGCGCAATACGAATCGCGGGGTCGGAACTACCCGTGTCCGAAGGCATCGCCCACATGCTCACCGGGGCGTACTGGACCGGAGGGCCGATGCCGATGACGGGCTGCGGCCGCGACTCGAGGTCGCGGTGTTCGTCGTGGTCGAAGTCGTCGAAGTCGTCGTGCTCGTGGTCGTCGTGGTCACCGGGGTAACCGGCGTCGAACCCGTCCAACGGCTGATCGTCGTGACGTCGGCGATTCAACAACACACCGATCACCACCGCAACGAGTAGCACCACGATCGGGACGATGGCCAACAGCCACCAGCGGTGCCACGTGTACCACTTGTCGCTGTTGGCGGTAGAGACCTGTCCGGGAGGTGGCGCCTGCAACGCCTTCAGCCCTGGAATCTCCAGCCCGGCAAGTTGTGACGCAAGTTTCGCGGGTTCGGTGCTGAACTCGTTGGTCACCTTGTTCCAGGTGATCGCGCCACCGTTGAACTTCTGGGTGACCTCTTCGCCGTTCTCGGTCTGATCGGCCGTCGGCGCACCAAGGTCGCCCGTCGCTCCCCCGAGCTTGGCCCACGCCGCGTTCATGGCGCCGCGCACGATGACAGCGCCGAAGTCCGGCGTCCAGAAGATCACCGGTTGGTCGGGGGCGGCGAACGTCACGATCGAGCTTTGCGGGGCCAGCCCACCGTCGCCCACGCTGCTCGTCGGGAAGCCGAGATCGCCCTGCGGACCCCCGACGCTTTCGTACTTCGCCAGGCTCTGACCCGTTACGACGTTGGCGCCGGTGGCAGGACTGTAGAAGATCTTGCCGCCTGCGTAGTTCTGGCCGACGCCATCCGGCGGGATCTGATACTGCCCGCCGTCTGCGGCCCCAAGTGGCCCCATCGGTCCGCCTGCGACCCTGCGCGCGGCGTTGATCGCCGACGTCACGTCACCCGGGACCTGAAGGCCCGCAAGCTGTTCCGCGAGTTCTGGTGGGGTGGTCGTGAAGGCGTTGGTCTTGCGATTCCACGACAGCTGGCCGCCGGTGAACGTCTGATTCACCAGATCGCCGCGGTACACCGCGTCCTCGGTCGGCACCCCGAGCACACCCGCGGATCCGCCGAGCCTGTCCCACGCGGCGTTGAGGGCCCCTCGCACCACGTGCGCGCCGGCGTCGGGCGTCCAGAAGATGACGGGATTGTCGGCCGCGCTGAAGGTGGTGTTGCGACTGTCCGGGGCCTTACCGGCGCCCTCGTCGATGTTGGGGAAGCCAAGATCGCCGTCGGCAGGCCCGCCCAACGACAGGTACTTGTCCAGGATCGCACCAGCCATGATGTGCGCGCCGGTCTCCGGAGTGAAGAAGATCTTCCCGCCCGCAAAGTTCTGACCGAACCCCGCCCCGGCCGGGTACGCGCCGCCGTCCTTGATGCCCAGCGATCCCGTCGCACCGCCGCTGGCCTCCCAGGCCTGAGTCATCGCTGCGTCGGCATCTCCTATCGGGTCAGCCGACGCCAAAGGCGGAGCGAGGAACGCGACGGCGACCGCCGTCACGAGGCTCACCGTCACACGCCCCAACGTCGTACCCAACAGGGTTCGCAATCCGGTCATCAGTCCTCCCCGCGATCGGCGCAAGCGGCCCTGCAAACATCGCGCCCGTCAACTTTGCTTTAGTCGACGTCCATCTTGAGGGATATACACGCTGGAGCGGCAATGTGTCGCAGAAGACACCGGCTTCCAAAATCAGATTCAGCGGATGAAATCGCTGGCCAGAGCAGGTCGGCGAGCCGACTAGACGCCAAGGCTGCGTCCGATGATCTCCTTCATGATCTCCGTCGTCCCGCCGTAGATCGTCTGGATGCGCGAGTCCAGGTACGCCCGGGCGACCGGATACTCGCGCATGTAGCCGTAGCCACCGTGCAGTTGGAGGCAGCGGTCGTTCAGGCGCACCTGTGCCTCGGTGGAATACCACTTGGCCATGGCCGCCTGCTCGACGGTCAGCTGCTCCTCGAGGTGCAGTTTGAGGAACTCGTCGACCATCATGCGGACGACGGTGGCCTCTGTGGACAACTCCGCCAGCGTGAATCGGGTGTTCTGGAAGCTTCCGATCGGCTTGCCGAACGCCTTGCGATCCTTGGTGTATTGCAAGGTCTGCTCCAGCACGGCCTCCATGCCCGCGGCGGCCATGACCGCAATGCTGATTCGCTCCTGGGGCAGGTTCTGCATCAGATAGACGAAACCCTGCCCTTCGTCGCCGAGGAGGTTCTCGGCAGGCACCTTGACATCGGTGAAGGAGAGTTCCGCGGTGTCCTGGGCCTCGAGGCCGATCTTGTCGAGGTGGCGGCCACGTTCGAACCCGTCCATGCCACGCTCGACGACCAGCAGCGAGAACCCAAGTGCGCCCTTCTCCGGGTCCGTGCACGCGACGACGATGACCAGGTCGGCGTTGATGCCGTTGGTGATGAAGGTCTTCGAGCCGTTGAGCACCCAGCTGCCATCGTCCTGCTTGACCGCACGACTCTTGATGCCCTGCAGGTCGCTGCCGGTGCCCGGCTCGGTCATGGCGATCGCCGTGATCAATTCGCCCGAGCAGAATCCGGGCAGCCAGCGCTGCTTCTGCTCGTCGGTCCCGAGCCGCAGCAGATAGGGCGCGATGATGTCGTTCTGCAGCGAAAAGCCGAGCCCGCTATAGCGGCCTGCGGTCGTCTCCTCAGTCACGATGACGTTGTAGCGAAAGTCAGGCTCTCCGCCGCCGCCGTACTCCTCGGGCACGGCCATGCCGAGAAAGCCCTGCTTGCCGGCTTCGAGCCAGACCTCGCGGTCCACGATCTTGTCCTTTTCCCACTGGTCGTGGAACGGCGCGACGTGGCGCTCGAGGAAGGCGCGATACGAGTCGCGGAAGAGCTCGTGTTCGGGTTCGAAGAGGGTGCGCTCGTACTTGATGACGCCCATGGATGACCTCCGAGGTGGGACGAGGGATGCGAGAAAGAGTCGAGCCGACCCTATCTCACCCAACCGGATGGTTGGTACCGGCGGTACCGGGTGTCCGAGCGCCCCGTGGCGACCGCGGGGGGCACGGCGATCGCCCGCCCCGAATAGACTTGCCCGCATGGCGTCCGGTTCGAGCCTCACCCACTGGGGCGCGTTCTCCGCTGACGTCCGCGACGGTGACATCGCGACCGTTCGGCCCTTCCCAGGCGACGCCGACCCTTCACCGCTACTCGGCAATCTGGTGGGCTCCATCCGCCACCGGTCGCGGATCGCAGGCCCCGTCATCCGGCGCGGCTGGCTCGACGACGGCCCTGGCCCGAGCACGCAACGAGGTTCCGACCAATTCGTCGCCGTGCCTTGGGAAGAGCTCACCGAACGGTTGGCCGACGAGCTGCGCCGGGTCGTCGACACGCACGGCAACGAGGCCATCTACGGCGGCTCCTATGGATGGGCCAGCGCAGGAAGGTTTCACCACGCTCAGAGCCAGGTGCACCGCTTCTTGAAACTGCTTGGTGGTTATACCTTTTCGCGGCACTCCTACAGTCTTGGCGCGACCGGGGTCATCATGCCGCACATCGTCGGCACCCACGACGACCTGTTCAAGCGGTCGACCAACTGGCAGGTGATCGTCGACAACACGGATCTCATGGTGTGTTTCGGTGGAGTGGCGCTCAAGAACTCCGCGGTCAATCCCGGTGGTGCCACTGAACATCCGTCTCGCGGTGCGCTGGCCCGGTTGCGCGAACGAGGCGGGAAGATCGTCTCGTTCAGCCCGCTGCGCGACGACGTCGACGGCGATTGCGAATGGTTTGCGCCGGTACCCGGCACCGACGTCGCGATCATGTTGGCGCTGGCGTTCGTGCTGGCGACCGAGGGCCTCGCCGACCGCGACTTCCTGGACCGCTACTGCGTCGGATACCCGCAATTCGAGCGCTACCTGCTGGGTGCCGACGACGGAGTGGCGAAGTCACCAGCATGGGCGGCGGCGATCAGCGGCCTGTCCGCCGACGACCTGACCACCTTGGCCCGGCGGATGGCCGCCGGTCGCACGATGGTGACCGTCAGCTGGTCCTTGCAACGGGCACGCCACGGCGAGCAAGCACCGTGGATGGGTCTGGTGCTGGCCGCCATGCTCGGTCAGATCGGGCTTCCCGGAGGCGGTTTCGGCCATGGCTACGGATCGCAGAACGAACTCGGCATGCCACCGCTGCGCTGCGGGCTGCCGACCTTTCCACAAGGCGCGAACCCGGTCCGCACCTTCATTCCGGTGGCCGCCGTCTCCGACATGCTGCTGTCGCCCGGCGAGCAGTTCCAGTACAACGGGAGCACCCTGACCTATCCCGACATCAGATGCGTGTACTGGGCAGGCGGCAATCCCTTCCATCATCACCAGAACCTGCCGAGATTGCGGCGAGCGCTCGCTCGGATCGACACGGTCGTGGTCCACGACCCGTACTGGACGGCAATGGCCAAGCACGCCGACATCGTGTTGCCCTCGACCACCAGCTTCGAGCGCGACGACTATTCGGGATCCCGCAACGATCCCGTACTGATGGCAATGCCCGCGATGGCTCCGCCGCATGCCGAATCGCGCGACGACTACTCGAGCCTCAGCGCGGTGGCCGAACGGCTGGGCTTCGGCGACGCGTTCACCGAGGGCCGCACGCCTCGCCAGTGGTTGGCCCACATGTACGAAAAGTGGGCCGTTGGGCTGGATTTCAGCGTGCCGACCTTCGAGCGCTTCTGGGCGCAGGGGCAGCTGCGGCTGCCGACCGAGCCCGATCTGACGTTGTTCGCCGATTACCGGGTCGATCCACAGGCACACCGATTGGCAACTCCCAGTGGACGGATCGAGATCTTCTCGCAGAAGATCGATGCCTTCGGCTATCCCGACTGCGCTGGCCATCCAACGTGGTACGAACCCGACGAGTGGCTAGGCGGCCCACGCGCAGCTCACTATCCGCTGCACCTGCTCGCCAATCAGCCGGCCACCCGATTGCACAGCCAACTCGATGGTGGAGCCACCAGCCAGCACTCGAAAATTCAAGGACGCGAACCGATCCGGATGCATCCAGCCGATGCGGCCGCGCGCGGACTGTCCGGGGGCGACGTGGTCAGGGTGTTCAACGACCGCGGCGCGTGCCTGGCCGGCCTGGTCGTCGACGATCGGTTACGTCGCCACGTCGTTCAATTGTCGACGGGCGCCTGGTATGACCCCGAGGATCCCGCCGATCCCGATGCGATGTGCGTGCACGGCAACCCGAACGTGTTGACCGCCGACGTCGGCACGTCCTCGCTCGCCAAGGGCTGCACCGGTGCGCACGTGCTGGTCGAGGTTCAGAAGTTCACCGGGGCGCTGCCGCCGATCAAAGCGCACGAACCCCCGCCGATCACCCCAATCCCCCGGTGAGCAGGGGCTTTAGAACGTCGCGAACTCGCGGAGGCTGGCGGCCAACGCAACGGGCACCCGCGCCTTGAACCTGGTGCCCTCCTCCGTGTGCTCGGTGGCATCGATACGGCCGTCGGTGTGCACGCGCGCGACGAGATCGCCACGGTCGTAGGGAATGGTGACGTCGACAGTCAGATCGGTTGGCACCACGAGCTCACTCATGCGGTGCCGCAGCCGGTCCAATCCGTCGCCGGTGTGCGCCGAGACGAACACCGCGTCGGGCAATGCGCGGCGTAGCTGAGCAAGCATCAGCCCACTGGCCGCGTCGGTCTTGTTGACCACCAACAACTCCGGAGGCGGGGCGATGTCGTACTCCGCCACCACGTCGTTGACGACCTGACGGACGGCGTTGATCTGCGCCAGTGGGTTGACGTCGGAACCGTCCACGACGTGAACGAGCAGCTCTGCGTCGATGACTTCTTCCAACGTCGACCGGAACGCTTCGATGAGCTGCGTGGGCAGGTGCCGCACGAACCCAACGGTATCGGTGAGCACGAAGGGGCGCCCGTCGTCGAATTGCCCACGGCGCGTGGTCGGTTCGAGCGTGGCGAACAACGCGTTCTCGACGAGCACGCCCGCACCGGTGAGCGCATTGAGCACACTTGACTTGCCCGCGTTGGTGTAGCCGACGATCGCAATCGGCGCGACGTCGCTGCGCCGGCGGCCGCTGCGCTGCGTGTCGCGGATCTTCTTCATGTCCTTGATCTCGCGACGCAGCTTGGACATGCGCTCGCGGATGCGGCGCCGGTCGGTTTCGATCTTCGTCTCACCCGGCCCGCGGGTACCCACTCCGCCGCCGCTACCACCGGCGCCGCCACCCTGCCGGGACATCGACTCACCCCAGCCGCGCAGTCTGGGCAGCATGTACTGCATCTGCGCGTAGGCGACCTGCGCCTTGCCCTCCGCGGACGTGGCGTGCTGGGCGAAGATGTCGAGGATCAGCGCGGTGCGGTCGACGACCTTGACCTTGACGGCCTTCTCCAGCGCGTTGAGCTGCCCGGGAGTCAACTCGCCGTCGCAGATGACGGTGTCGGCCCCGGTGGCCATGACCACCTCGCGCAGTTCCTGGGCCTTGCCGGAGCCGATGTACGTCCCCGCGTCGGGCTTGTCGCGCCGCTGGATCATGCCCTCGAGCACCTCTGAGCCCGCGGTTTCGGCGAGTGCGGCCAATTCGGCCAGGCTGGCGTCGGCGTCGGCGGACGTTCCGTCGGTCCAGACTCCGACGAGTACGACGCGCTCCAGGCGCAGCTGGCGGTATTCGACTTCGGAGACGTCGGCAAGTTCTGTCGACAATCCGACCACCCTGCGCAGCGCAGCGCGGTCTTCGAGGGCGAGCTCGCCGGTACTCGGGATGTGGGGACGTGTCATAGGTAGCTACCGATGTTGCCCGCCGACGTGGTGTCGCGCATCTGATTTATCACTGCTGCGCGTGCCACCATTCATCGGAGAGCTCGCCGCGGGCCACCAAAACGGATGGCCCCCGCAGGAAGCTGCTGGCGTCGGTGATCGTGACGGTGACTTCCCCGCCGGGCACCCGGACCTTCAAGGTTCCGGTGGCCGCGCCCTGATGCTGCAGGGCGGCGACGGCAGCGGCGACGGTTCCGGTTCCGCACGAGCGGGTCTCGCCGACTCCGCGTTCATGTACGCGCATGGTCACCGCGCCGTCAGCCAGCGCAGTCAGCACCTCGACGTTGACGCCGTCGGGGAACTGCCCTCCGTCGAATTGCACCGGCGCGGCGACGTCCAGGCGGGCGAGCGCATCATCGGTCAGCGTCTCGTCGACGCACGCGAGGTGAGGGTTTCCGACGTCGACGGCCAGGCCGGTGAACTGACGCCCACCCACGACCGCTGAGCCGGTGCCGCTCTGGTTGGTCTTGCCCATTTCGACGGTGACGTCGGCGGTGAGTGCGTCGGCGCTGTGCAGCACGACCGGACGCGGCCCTGCGAGCGAACCGACGACGAACTCGTCGCGCCGCTCCAGCCCGCTGGCCCGCAAATAGTGCGCGAACACCCGCACGCCGTTGCCGCACATCTGGGCGATTGACCCGTCCGCATTGCGGTAGTCCATGTACCAGTCGCCCGGTTGCACGCCCTCGGGGATGCGGTCGAACACCCCTGCGGTCAACGCGCCCTGGGCCGTCGTCACTCGAAGGACGCCATCGGCCCCCAGCCCGCGCCGCCTGTCGCACAGCGCTGACACCGCGGCGGGCGTCAGCGCCAGCCGGGCGTCGAGGTCGGGCAGCAGCACGAAGTCGTTCTGGGTGCCGTGCCCCTTGGCGAACATCACCTGTTCAGAATACGTGCTGCCACATGCGGAGGGCCCGCTCCACGTTCCCCGGCTCCGAACCGTCGAGCCAGTTGATCCGGTGATCGCGACGAAACCACGACCGCTGCCTGCGCACGTAGCGCCGGGTTCCGATGAACGTGCGCTCCTGTGCTTGGGCCATCGCAGCTCCCGTATCGAGCGCGGCGAGCACTTGCGCGTACCCCAGCGCCCTGGACGCGGTGACGCCCTCGCGCAGCCCGCGGGCGCACAGCGCGACGACCTCTTCGACGAGCCCGGCGCCGAACATCCCCTCGGTGCGCAGGGCTAGCCGCTCGTCAAGAAGTGCTGTATCCCAATCCAATCCGATGATGACGGCGTCCCATCTGGGCGCACCGATCGTCGGCGCGCTCGCGGCAAACGGCTGGCCGGTCAGCTCGACGACCTCGAGTGCGCGCACGATCCGACGTCCGTCGGTCGGCAGGATGGACGCCGCAGCGGCCGCGTCGACCCCGGCAAGCTCGGCGTGCAGCGCGGCCACCCCCACCTCGGCCAGCCGAGCCTCCCACCTCGCGCGCACGTCCGGATCGGTGGCCGGAAACGCCCAGTCGTCGAGCAGCGACTGCAGGTACAGCATCGATCCGCCGACGATCACCGGCACCGCTCCCCGCGCCGCGATGGCCTCGACGTCAGCCGCAGCGGCCTGTTGGTACCTGCCGACCGTCGCGCTCTGGGTGACTTCCAGCACGTCAAGCTGATGATGCGGGATGCCACGGCGGTGCTCGGGTGCCAACTTGGCAGTACCGATGTCCATGCCGCGGTACAGCTGCATGGCGTCGGCGTTGACGATCTCACCGCCGACCCTTTCGGCGACGTCCAGCGCGAGCGCGCTCTTTCCGGTGCCGGTCGGGCCGACGACGGCGATGGGCCTCACGACGTCGGTTCCCAGACCCCGACGAAGTAGCCCACCCCGTACGGCGCCCCCCGGAACAGTTCGCGGGCTTCGTACGGCGCGGCCAGACCCGCCAACACCTGGTAGGCGACCCGTCCGCCGATGCCCGCAGGCAATTCGGTGAGTGCGCGCACGTCACCCGACCCGAGTGCGTCGTCGAGCGCCGTCTGGACGGCAGCAGAATCCGGGTCGTAGCCGCCCGGTGCGGGTGGGGTCAGCGTGTTTGCACCGTCGGCGACGACCAAGACCCCGATGGCCTCGGCGGCCCCTTCGATTTCGGCGCGCAAGGCCCGGCCGCGAGCGAGTGCGACGTCCACGCCCAGTGCTTCGGAGTAGACCCGCACCTCGGCCCGGGCGCCTGGGCCGACTTGTCCGCGCACCCACCCGGTGATCAAGGCGCACAAGGGAAGTCGTCTCGCATCGGCAAGCTCGCCCTCGGCAAGGCCGACGCGGACGTCGACGCCGTAGCCACCGAACGTGCCCACTGCGTCGGATCCGATGACCTCGTCGGTCGAGCCGACGCCGACGGCGATCCACCGAGCTGGCAATTCCCGCGCGGCCGCGAAGACCGCAGCGCGCAGTTCCGACAACTCCGCGGCGGCCCCAGACGCGAGCTCGGGCACCAATACGGGCGCAGATGGGATCAGGGCGATGGCAGTCAGCACGGGATCACGCTAGCCAGCGCCTGTTCGGACGGGGTTGGCTGCGCCGCTCCGTCAGCGACAATTAGGCAGCTGACACCGGAAAAGGCCTGGTGGCGGACGGGTCCATCGGCGATGTCCGCCTCGTCCATCGCTGACCTCCCAGCCGTCCGTCGACCAAGCCTAGGCAGCCGGTAGTGCGAAGGCGTGGGCACGCCGCCGGGTGACCTGTTTCAATAACGGGCTAGAACACAGCTATTTCGGCGCCGCGTCGCGCGGCAGATGCGTGGGTCACCACGCGGAGGGCAAGAGGATGACGGATATGACGACCAGTGATTCAGGCGGATCACCCAAACCCACCCCCCGACCTGGACCGCCGCGTCCCGTCCCACGGCCTAGCGGATCCCCGCACCCCGTGGTCGCGCCGCCCGCCGACCCCCACCGGTTCGGCCGCGTCGACCCGGACGGCACGGTCTGGCTGATCACGGCGGCAGGCGAACGGACCGTCGGGTCGTGGCAGGCCGGAGACCCAGAGGCCGCGTGGGCGCACTTCGGGCGCCGCTATGAAGACCTGCACACCGAGGTCTCACTCATGGAGGGCCGACTGGCCTCCGGGACGGGCGACGCCCGCAAGATCAAGTCCGCCGCCACTGCGCTCGCAGAAACCCTTCCGACCGCAGCCGTGCTCGGCGACGTCGACGCACTGGCCGCCCGACTGAGCGCAATCATCGACAAGGCCGATACCGCCGCGCAGGCCGAGCGCGAACGCCGCGACGAGCACCGGACGACCCAGACCGCGCGGAAAAATGAGTTGGCCGTCGAAGCGGAGGACATCGCCGCCAAGTCGACGCAATGGAAGTCCGCGGGTGATCGGCTGCGCGAGATCCTCGACGAATGGCGCACGATCACCGGACTGGACCGCAAGACCGACGATGCGCTGTGGAAGCGGTATTCGGCGGCCCGCGAGACGTTCAACCGAAGGCGTGGTTCGCACTTCGCGGAGCTCGACCGCGAACGGGTCGGCGTCCGCCAGGCCAAGGAGGCGTTGTGCGAACGCGCGGAGGCACTCTCCGACTCCACGGACTGGGGGCCGACGGCGGCGGCGTTCCGCGACCTGCTGACCGAATGGAAGACCGTAGGCCGCGCGGCAAAGGATCTCGACGACGCCCTCTGGGCACGATTCAAGGCCGCACAGGACAAGTTCTTCGCTGCCCGCAACTCGATCAACGCCGAGCGGGATGCTGAGTTCGGCGCGAACGCCACAGCCAAGGAAGCGCTCCTGGTTGAGGCGGAGGCCATCGACTTCACCGACGCCGACGCCGCGCGAACCGCATTCCGCGCGATCGGCAACAAGTGGGATGCCATCGGCAAGGTCCCGCGCGAGCGGACCGCCGAACTCGACCGGCGCCTGCGAACGGTTGAGAAGAAGGTGCGCGACGCGGCGTCGACCGGATGGTCGGACCCGGAGGCTCAGGCCAGGGCAGACCAATTCCGGGAGCGCGCCGAGCAGTACGAGCGACAGGCTGAGAAAGCCGAGGCGGCCGGGCGCACCAAGGATGCCGAGGCAGCACGCGCCAACGCCACACAGTGGCGGGAGTGGGCCGAGGCGGCCGTCGGGGCGTTGGGCAAGAAGCGCTAAGAGGCGTCTGGGTTGTCGAGGGGGCCGTCGAGCAGCCCCTTGCGCTGCCGTTCGGCGACCGCCTTGCGACGCTCTTCCTCGGCAGCCAACTGCACCGCGGTGCGCGACCACACCACGCGTGCCCAGTGGAACGTCAGCAGGATGACCGCGATCCAGCAGATGATCAGCCCAATGCCGGGTCCGGGATGCGGCTGTGCCACCGTCTGGCGCGACCACACCGCCAGCATGCCGATAGGACACGCCACCGCCGAGCCGGCCAGCGCGATCCAGGCCAGCCCCCAGCGCCGCGTCAGCAGGGCGAGCATCGAGAACCCGACGCAGAACACCAGCACCAGCCACATGAAGACGCGCGAAGGCAGGGCGATGGCCTCTCGAAGCGCCGCGTCGTTGCCGACTAGGACGTCGAAGCCCTTGGCGCTGCCGGTGTGCGGCAGCAGGAACGTCGCCAGAATCACGAAGATCAGGATCGCCACGACCAGAGCCCTTGCGCCCGGATCGATTTCGCGCGCCATTCGTTGCTCTACGGCTTCGATGTCGCCCTTGAACTCGTCGAACCCTGCGTCGCCCCGGCCTTCGTCACCGGTCACTCGCAGCATCCCTTCGTGGGTGGTTGGGCCTTCGTCACGCCGAGTCCCGGTAGGCCGAGGCCCACGGTCTTCACCTGCCTGCCCGATTCGTGTGCGTCCCCTGCCCGGGTGCGTCGATGGTCCAGCAGGTCGGAGTCTGCGATCAGATGGTGCGGGGCGGCGCCGGTCACCACCGTGCTGACGATGTCGCCAGGGCGCACGTCGCGCCCACCCGGAGCGAAGTGCACTAGTCGGCCATCGCGGGCCCGGCCCGACATCCGAGCGGTGGCCGCGTCCTTGCGACCCTCACCGGTGGCGACCAGAAGTTCGACCGTAGTGCCGACCTGCGCGAGATTCTCTTCCCACGCGATGCGCTCCTGCAGGTCGATCAGGCGCTGATAGCGTTCCTGTACAACGGCTTTCGGGATCTGGTCGGGCAACTCCGCGGCCGGGGTGCCGGGGCGCTTCGAGTACTGGAAGGTGAAGGCGTTGGCGAACCTCGCGCGTTCGACCACGTCGAGGGTGGCCTGGAAGTCCGCTTCGGTCTCGCCGGGGAAGCCCACGATGAGGTCGGTGGTGATCGCCGCGTGCGGGATCGCGGCGCGCACCCGGTCGATGATGCCGAGGTAGCGCTCGGCCCGGTACGACCGGCGCATGGCCTTGAGAATGCGATCGGAACCCGACTGCAGGGGCATGTGCAGCGTCGGGCAGACGTTCGGCGTCGCGGCCATGGCCTCGATCACGTCGTCGGTGAATTCAGCGGGGTGCGGTGACGTGAACCGCACGCGCTCAAGTCCTTCGATGCCTCCGCACGCCCGCAGCAACGCCGCGAAAGCGCCGCGGTCATTGGGCAGCTCGGACCACATCGTCGGGTCCTCGCGCAACCGCTCGTCGGTAGCGAACGAAACGCCGTACGCGTTGACGTTCTGGCCGAGCAGCGTCACCTCGAGCACGCCCTGATCGACCAACGACGTCACCTCGGCCAGGATGTCGCCGGGCCGGCGGTCGACCTCCTTGCCGCGCAGCGCGGGCACAATGCAGAACGTGCACGTGTTGTTGCAGCCCACGGAGATGGAAACCCAAGCTGCGTAAGCAGATTCGCGCGTCGTCGGCAGAGCGGACGGAAACTCCTGCAACGCCTCGACGATTTCGACCTGCGCCTCGTTGTTGTGCCGGGCACGCTCGAGTAGCACCGGCAACGAGCCGATGTTGTGCGTGCCGAACACGACGTCGACCCACGGAGCCTTTCGCAGCACCGAGTCGCGGTCCTTCTGCGCGAGGCAGCCGCCGACGGCGATCTGCATGTTCGGATCGGACTGCTTGCGGGGAGCCAGGTGGCTGAGGTTTCCGTAGAGCTTGTTGTCCGCGTTCTCGCGCACCGCGCAGGTGTTGAAGACCACCACGTCGGCGTCCGTACCGTCGGCGGCGCGCTCATACCCGGCGGCATCCAACAATCCGGCCAGGCGTTCGGAGTCGTGCACATTCATCTGGCAGCCGTACGTACGGACCTGGTAGGTACGCGCGCGCTCACCGGCAGTCACCGGTGCGTCGTTCACCACCATCGAAGTCACCGCCCAATGGTACGGCGGCGCTCTGGGAGACCAAACTCGCCGGATTCCCGAGACTCCGGCGAGCTTCGCATTACCTGGGTAGTGTCTGAACGCATGGTGACTGACGAGTCGGCGTCCACCGCGAGCGAACCCACGTCGACCAGCCAGCCGATGATCTCAATGACGGCTGTCAACAAGCACTTCGGCGACCTGCACGTGCTGAAGGACATCAACCTCGACGTCGACCGCGGGCAGGTCGTGGTGGTGCTGGGGCCGTCCGGTTCTGGCAAGTCCACGTTGTGCCGCACGATCAATCGGCTCGAACCGATTGACTCGGGCACCATCTCGATCGACGGCGAGGTGCTTCCGTCGGAAGGCAAGAAGCTCGCGCAGTTGCGGTCGGACGTCGGGATGGTGTTCCAGTCGTTCAACCTGTTCGCGCACAAGACGATTCTTCAGAACGTCACGCTCGCGCCCATGAAGGTGCGCAGGCAATCGAAGGACCAGGCCCGCGAGAAGGCGATGAAGCTGCTCGAGCGGGTCGGCATCGCCAACCAGGCCGACAAGTATCCGGCCCAGCTCTCCGGCGGCCAGCAGCAGCGCGTAGCCATCGCGCGATCGCTGGCGATGAACCCCAAGGTGATGCTCTTCGACGAGCCCACCAGCGCCCTCGATCCCGAGATGATCAACGAGGTGCTCGCCGTCATGACGTCGCTGGCCGAAGAGGGCATGACGATGGTCGTGGTCACCCACGAGATGGGCTTCGCCAGGCGCGCGTCGCAACGCATCATCTTCATGGCCGACGGTTCGGTCGTCGAAGACGCCGCTCCAGAAGAGTTTTTCACCAATCCGAGATCAGATCGCGCCAAGGACTTCCTCGGCAAGATCCTCAACCACTAGTCCACCGGCGAAGGGAAATACAGAGATGCCGTTCTTGCGAATTCGGGTAGCTGCCGCCATTGCGCTTGCCGCCGCCCTACCGTTTAGTGCCGTCGCCTGTGGCGGCAGCGGTTCAGACGACGGAAAGATCGTCATCGGCACCAAGTTCGACCAGCCAGGCCTCGGCCAGAAGAATCCAGACGGCACGCTGAGCGGCTTCGATGTCGACGTCGCCACCTACGTCGCCAAGGAACTCGGATACGCGCCGGACAAGATCGAGTGGAAGGAATCACCGTCCGCGCAACGCGAGACGCTGATCCAGAACGATCAGGTCAAGTTCATCGCGGCGACGTACTCCATCACCGACGCGCGCAAGGAGAAGGTGTCATTCGCCGGGCCCTACCTCATCACCGGCCAGAGCCTGTTGGTGAAGGCGGACAACACCGACATCACCGGCCCCGAGTCGCTGCAGAACAACAAGAAGCTTTGCTCCGTTTCCGGCTCTACCCCGGCGCAGCGCATCAAGGACAAGTATCCCGGGGTGCAGTTGCAGCAGTACGACACCTACTCGGCCTGCGTGGAGGCGCTGAAGAACGGTGCCATCGACGCCGTCACCACCGATGAGGTGATCCTCGCCGGGTATGCCGCGCAGAGCCCTGGCACCTTCAAGATCGTCGGCAAGCCCTTCTCGGAGGAAAAGTACGGCATCGGCCTGAAGAAGGGCGACACCGAACTGCAGACCAAGATCAACGACGCCATCACGAAGATGGAGCAGGACGGCGCCTGGAAGGCCGCCTTCGAGAAGAATCTCGGACCGGCAGGCATCGCTACCCCGACGCCGCCGTCCGTGGAGAAGTAGCCCGTCCGACAACCAGTAGCGACTGAGAGGGAGCCGGCGGAGTCCACGTGGAGATCTTCACCGAGTATCGCGGCCAGATCCTAGAGGCGTTCTGGACCACGATTCAGTTGACGGTGTACTCAGCCGTCGGGGCACTCATCCTCGGCACGGTGCTGGCCGCGATGCGGCTGTCACCCGTGCCGACGCTCAACTGGCTCGGCACCACGTACGTCAACGTGGTGCGCAACACTCCGTTGACGCTGATCATCCTGTTCTGTTCGTTCGGCCTATCCCAGACGCTCGGCATCACGCTCGTCGACGCGAAGTCGACGACCTCCATCGAGGACTCCAACTTCCGGTTGGCCGTACTCGGTCTGACGGTCTACACCGCGTCCTTCGTCTGCGAGACCATCCGGTCGGGTGTCAACACCGTCCCGCTCGGGCAGGCTGAGGCGGCGCGTTCACTGGGGCTGACGTTTGGGCAAAACTTGCGAATGATACTGCTGCCCCAGGCCTTTCGGTCCGTCGTCATTCCGCTGGGCTCGGTACTCATCGCACTCACGAAGAACACCACCATCGCCTCGGCCATCGGCGTGGCCGAGGCGGCGCTGTTGATGAAGGGGATGATCGAGAACACCGCCGCGCTGATCTCGGTCGGCACCATCTTCGCCTTGGGCTTCATCGTCCTCACGCTGCCCGTCGGGTTGTTGTTCGGATGGCTCGGGAAGCGACTGGCGGTGGCGCGGTGAGTGGCGCATCGGTGCTCTTCGACGCACCCGGTCCACGCGCCCGCGTGCGCAATCGGCTCATCACCGTGATCACCAACGCGCTGGTGCTCGCGGCAGCGTGGGTGATCTACTCGCGACTCGAGAGCAAGGGCCAGCTGACGGCCGCCAAGTGGGAGCCCTTCGTCACGGGCAACCTCTGGAAGACCTACATCTTGCCCGGTGTTCAGGGCACGTTGACGGCCGCCGCGGTGTCGATCGTGCTGGCGCTCGCGCTCGGCTTCGTGTTGGGCGTCGGCCGACTGTCTAGTCACAGCGGGGTGCGGTGGACGTGCTCGGTGATCGTCGAGTTCTTCCGCGCAGTTCCGGTGCTGATCATGATGATCTTCGCGTACTTCCTGTTTGCGAACTACGACGTCTTCCCCTCCAAACACCTTGCGCTGGCTGGTGTCATCACGGGCCTGACGCTGTACAACGGGGCGGTCATTGCCGAGATCGTCCGTGCGGGTGTGAACGCCCTACCCCGCGGACAGGCCGAGGCCGCCGAGGCACTCGGGATGCGCTGGGGCCAGACCATGCGGGCGATCCTGCTCCCCCAGGCCATCACGTCGATGTTGCCGGTGCTGGTCTCTCAGATGGTGGTGGTGCTCAAGGACACTGCCATCGGTTACCAGATCACGTTCCTGGAGATGGTGCGGCAAGGCACGCAGGTCGGATCGGCCTACGGCAACTACGTTCCCGCCCTGATCGTCATCGCACTCTTGATGATCACCGTGAACTTCACGCTGTCCTACTTCGCCACGTGGCTTGAGGGCCGGATGCGACGCTCGAGCAAGGGTCCGGAACCGATGCACATCGCACCCGTGACGCAGGGCGCGTTCGGCGCAGGCGCCGGCGGCACGATTTAGCTCGACGCCTACACCCGCCTGCGTTCCCGCTCGCCGGCCAACGCCACCTTGACCACGTCGAACGCCATCGACTGGCCGTAGCCGCGGCGGGCCAGCATGGCGACCAGCCGCCGGGCAACCTTGGTGTCGTCGGTGTCGTCGGCTAGCCGCTCGCGGCGTAGCTTGTCGGCGACGAGCTGCTCGGCCCTGGTGCGCTCGGCACCTGCGTCGATGTCGGCCAGCGCGTCGGCGATCACTTCGTCGTCAAGGCCCTTGGTTCGCAATTCGGAAGCCAAGGCGCGCTTGCCCTTTCCGGCGTTGGCGTGGCGTGAGCGCACCCACTGTTCGGCGAAGTCCTGGTCGTCGACCAAGCCGACGTCGGCTAGCCGGTCGAGCACCCGATCGGCGACGCCGTCGGGATATCCGCGCTTGACCAGCTGGCCGGCTAGCTCCGCCCTCGTGCGTGCCCGTGCGGTGAGCAGGCGCAGGCACAGTGCCCGCGCCTGCTCCTCCTGCGACTCAGAAGTCGACTGGGGCGGGCAGGGGTTCGACATTGCTGACGTCGTCGGTCAACACGGCACCGATGCCGAGCTTCTCCTTGATCTTCTTCTCGATCTCGTCGGCCGTCTCGGGGTTCTCGATCAGGAAGTTGCGGGCGTTCTCCTTGCCCTGACCCAACTGCTCACCCTCGTAGGTGAACCAGGAGCCGGACTTGCGGACGAAGCCGTGCTCGACACCCATGTCGATGAGCGAGCCCTCCTTGGAGATGCCCCGGCCGTAGAGGATGTCGAATTCGGCCTGCTTGAACGGCGGTGCCATCTTGTTCTTGACGACCTTGCAGCGGGTACGGTTGCCGACCGCATCGGTGCCGTCCTTGAGCGTCTCGATGCGCCGCACGTCCAGGCGAATGGAGGCGTAGAACTTCAAAGCCTTTCCGCCCGTTGTCGTTTCGGGTGAATTGTGCACCATGACACCGTCGACGAAGTAATTATGATTGCCTTCCACTTCGATGTCGAAGCGATTCATCGAACGCGTATGCGGCTTGACGTGCACGTCCAGAACTCGCGCTGGCACCAAGTGTTGAGCGGGCTCGACGAACTGCGGCGTCACCGATCCCTGACCACGGAACCGCTGCAGCAGCTTGTATTCCATCGACGGAGCCATGTATGGCGCAACCAGTTCCTGGAACTTCGCGGTGGCGGCGGTGGAGAACACCAGCACCTCCTTGCCTGCCGCTCCTGCCGAGCGCAGTCGAACATCCAGACCGTGGGTGTCACGCAAGTAGTCACGCAGACGCACCCGAGATCCGTCGCTCATCGCCTCAACGCAGATCTCGATGCGACCACTGCCGCCGGCAGTCCGCTGCTGCACTCCTTTGGAACGGACGGTGAACGAACCATCGTCCATGTACCAAACGGCTAGCGCCAATGGGGTGAGCGCCTTGAGGTACTCCTCCGACAGGAACTTCTTGCCGTCGCCTAGATACATCGCACGCTGCAATTCAGCCAGTTCTGGCAACGGGGTGAAGTCGACGAACCTTGCACCCTTGGCGTTTTCATGCGTCGAGTGCTTGATGTTGCCCAGCAGTTCGGTCTTCCACTCCAGATAGTCGACCTGTTTGGCCCCGTGCCCCAGTCGGAACCTAACCCCGTTGCGGTCCCGCCGGTTGGGCGAGAGGTTTCCGTCTCCCATGAGCGATCCGAGCACGACCTGGAACTGCTGATCACTGAGGAGGTGCGGCTCAGCCGCGAGGACACGATCACCGGCAATGAGGTCACCCGCTTCCGTCCACCCCGAAGGCGTGCGAATGAGGTGGTTGGGCGTGGCGGCGAACTGGGACTTCCCATTGCCGCCAGACTTCTCGACCGTGAATTGCAGGAACTGCTCGGCCGGCCCGTTGTTGAACCAGTTCACTACCTTGCGCGGCACGATCTGGTCACTAACCGGGTCGTAAGACAGCACCTCGACGTCCATCTTGTTGTTGACTATCTTGCCGATCTTTTCCATCGAACCGTCGGCCAGCTGAACCCTGGTGCTGTAGTTGAAGCAGCCGAACATCACTCCGATTTTTTCGCGAAGCTGGTTGATGAAGATCGCAGTGGTATTCGAGTTGCTCAGCGCGCCAGTGATCTTGCGTAGCGCCTGGCTCATCAGCCGGGCCTGCAGACCGACGTGACTGTCACCCATCTCGCCCTCGATCTCAGCCCGCGGTACCAGCGCGGCGACCGAGTCGATCACGAGGATGTCCAGCGCGCCGGACCGGATCAACATGTCGGCGATCTCGAGGGCCTGCTCACCGGTGTCCGGCTGAGAGACCAACAGCGAATCGGTGTCCACACCCAGCTTCTTGGCGTAGTCGGGATCCAGCGCGTGCTCGGCGTCGATGAAGGCCGCGATGCCTCCTGCGGCCTGCGCATTGGCGACCGCATGCAGCGCGACGGTGGTCTTACCCGAGGACTCCGGGCCGTAGATCTCGACGACGCGGCCGCGCGGCAGGCCGCCGATGCCCAGTGCCACGTCAAGGGCAATGGAACCGGTCGGGATGACGGAGATCGGCTGACGCACCTCGTCGCCGAGCCGCATCACCGAACCCTTGCCGTGACTCTTTTCGATCTGGGCGAGGGCAAGTTCGAGGGCCTTCTCGCGATCTGGGGCTTGTGCCATGGTGTGGGTCTCCATCCCTGTCGTGATGTCCAGCTGTTCGGTTGATCGGTGTTCGATCAATTGGCCGTGACGCTAGGGGCTCCCACCGACAAGTGGGCCTGACCAGCGTTTCGCCGTCGAACATCACCCACAGTAGACGAACACCTGTTCGATTCAAGCTTGACACGCCGCGTGTCGCCCCGGACCACGACGTGTCGTGCATCGTCATGACGCACGGCTTCTTCTCCACCAGCGACGACGACCTGCGCGCCTGCGCCGAGGCGTTCCGCGGCTGCCGGATTCGTCGCCGCGTCGGCGAGGCCCGAACGCTGGACGCCTCGCCGAATCCGGACCTATGGTGGGGTGATCCAGCCCAAAGCGGGGCAGCATGCACGAGATGGCGTTGACGCAGAGTGTCGTCGAAGCGGTGTGCGAGCATGCCGCCGGTCGCCGTGTGCACAGCGTGAGGGTCGAGGTTGGCGCCTTGTGCGCCGTCGTCCCCGACGCGATGTCGTTCTGCTTCGAGATGGCAGTAGAGGGCACCGTTGCCGATGGGGCACGGCTGGACATCGACGTTCGTCCCGGCGCGGCCCGGTGCCGCAGCTGTGATGCGCACTTCGAGTTGACCGACCCAATCCTGTTGTGCCCCTGCGGCAGTGCCGACGTCGAGGTGTTAACCGGCAGGGACTTGACGATCCTTTCGATGGAAGTGAGCTGATATGTGTACTACCTGCGGCTGTGGCGACGACGGTGCGGTCATCACACTGGCCGGCCATGCACACCCGCACGGCCACTCCCACGATCACGACCATCCGCACAGTCACGAGAAACCACGCACCGAGACCATCGCCCTGGAACAGAAGGTGCTCGCGAAGAACGACATGCTGGCCGAACAGAACCGGCACTGGCTAGCAGATCGCAGAATTCTCGCGTTCAACGTCACCAGCTCACCAGGCGCGGGAAAGACCACCCTGCTCGAGCACACCATCCGCCGACTTAGCGCGCAGCGCCGGGTTTCGGTGATCGAGGGCGATCAGGAGACGCTGCTCGACGCCGACCGGATCACCGCCGCGGGGGCACGGGCGGTTCAGGTCAACACAGGCGCAGGATGCCACCTGGACGCCGAGATGATCGAACGTGCGCTGCACACCCTCGAGCCCGACGACGACTCTTTGCTGTTCATCGAGAACGTGGGAAATCTGGTCTGCCCTGCGCTCTTCGATCTCGGCGAGCACAGCAAGGTAGTTGTCATCTCGGTGACCGAAGGGACCGACAAACCGTTGAAATATCCACACATGTTCGCCGCAGCGGGCCTGGTGCTGATCAACAAGATGGATCTACTGCCGTACGTCGACTTCGATGTCGAACTCTGTGCGCAACATGCCCGTTCGGTCAATCCAGAGGTCAGGGTGATAGCCGTTTCGGCTACCAAGGGAGATGGAATGGAGAACTGGTATCAGTGGATTGACGCGCACGCAGGTTAAGTGCAGCTGAGGGTTGCCTAGATGTGATTGACAACACACTTTTGCGCGAGTAAACCGAGAACCAGCGACGCGCAAGTGGGCCGAAGGGCGACTCCTGCGCCGTAGGGATCCCAGCCCGGTCCCGGGAAGCTGCAGCATGCTTACTGAAGCTGCCAAAAAAGCGGAAGAAACCCTGATCCACGTTCTGTGGATCAACGCCGGCCTGAGTTGTGACGGCGATTCCGTGGCATTGACAGGCGCCACCCAACCAAGCATCGAGGAGATCGCGCTCGGAGCGCTGCCCGGCTTGCCTCAAGTCGCGGTGCACTGGCCGTTGATCGACTTCGAGTGCGGACCGGCGGGCGGCGCAGATGACTTCCTCGAATGGTTCTTCAAAGCCGACCGCGGCGAATTGGAACCGTTCGTGTTGGTCGTCGAGGGGTCGATCCCCAACGAGAACCTGCACGAGGAGGGGTACTGGTGCGGATTCGGCAACGACCCCGCGACCAACCAGCCGATCACCACCAGTGAGTGGCTGGATCGGCTGGCACCGAAGGCCACCGCGATCGTCGCCGTCGGCACGTGCGCGACGTACGGCGGCATCCATGCGATGGCGGGCAATCCGACGGGCGCTATGGGCGTGCCGGACTACCTCGGCTGGGACTGGAAGAGCAAGGCGGGCATACCGATCGTGTGCGTGCCCGGCTGTCCCATCCAGGGCGACAACTTATCGGAGACCTTGACCTACCTGCTGTACATGGCCACCGGTCAGGCGCCGATGATTCCGCTCGATGAAGCGCTGCGACCGCAATGGCTGTTCGGCCACACCGTGCACGAAGGATGCGACCGGGCCGGCTACTACGAGCAAGGTGATTTCGCGACCGAGTACGGGTCGCCGAAATGCATTGTGAAGCTTGGGTGCTGGGGTCCTGTCGTCAAGTGCAACGTGCCGAAGCGAGGCTGGATCAACGGCGTCGGCGGTTGCCCGAACGTCGGTGGCATCTGCATCGGATGCACGATGCCTGGCTTCCCGGACAAGTTCATGCCTTTCATGGACGAGCCACCGGGCGGCAAGATCTCGACATCCGCCTCAGGCCTGTACGGATCGGTGATTCGCAATCTGCGCCACATCACCGGACGCACGCTCGACAAGGAACCGAAGTGGCGGCATTCAGGCCGGGAACTGACGACAGGAGCGAAGCGCACCTGGTAGGCGCACTTCGCACAGGAGGCAAGACTCAATGACAACCACCATTCCCGGACCTCAACACACCAAGAAGGACCCGAGCACGCTCGTTGACATGTCGTGGGATCCGATCACCCGGATCGTCGGCAGCCTCGGCATCTACACCAAGATCGACTTCGAGAATCGCGAAGTCGTGGAGTGCCACAGCACGTCGTCGATCTTCCGCGGCTACTCGATCTTCATGAAGGGCAAGGATCCACGCGACGCGCACTTCATCACGAGCCGCATCTGCGGGATCTGCGGCGACAACCACGCCACGTGCTCCTGCTACACGCAGAACATGGCCTACGGGGTCAAGCCGCCGAACCTCGGCGAGTGGATCGTCAACCTCGGCGAGGCCGCGGAATACATGTTCGACCACAACATCTTTCAGGAGAACCTGGTCGGGGTCGATTACTGCGAGAAGATGGTCTCCGAGACCAACCCGAGCGTGCTCGCCAAGGCCGAGAACTCCCTTGCCACGAACTCTGATGCGCACGGCTATCGCACCATCGCCGACATCATGCGCGCGCTGAACCCTTTCACGGGTGAGTTCTACCGGGAGGCGCTGGTCGTCAGCCGCTGGACGCGAGAGATGTTCTGCCTCATGGAGGGCAGGCACGTACATCCCTCGACGCTGTACCCGGGCGGGGTCGGCACTGTCGCCACCATTCAGCTGATGACCGACTACATCACCCGACTGATGCGCTATGTCGAGTTCATGAAGAAGGTCGTCCCGATGCACGACGATCTCTTCGACTTCTTTTACGAGGCCTTGCCCGGGTACGAGAAGGTCGGATTGCGACGGACACTGCTGGGTTGCTGGGGGTCGTTCCAGGATCCCGAGTACTGCAACTTCTCCTACAAGGACATGGAACTGTGGGGTAACAAGATGTTCGTCACACCCGGCGTGGTGGTCGACGGCAAGCTCGTCACCCATTCGCTGGTGGACATCAACCTCGGCATCCGAATTCTGTTGGGCAGCAGCTACTACGACGACTGGACCGACCAGGAGATGTTCGTCAAGAATGATCCGTTGGGCAACCCGGTCGACCGACGTCATCCGTGGAACCAACACACCAACCCCAAGCCGCAGAAGCGCGACATGGACGACAAGTACAGCTGGGTCATGTCGCCGCGCTGGTTCGACGGAAAGGACCATCTGGCGCTGGACACCGGTGGCGGTCCGCTGGCGCGACTGTGGAGTACGGCGCTGGCTGGCCTCGTCAACGCGGGTGGGTACGTGGTGTCCACCGGGCACAGCGTGCAGATCCACCTGCCCAAGACAGCGCTCAAGGGGCCTGTCTCCTTCGAATGGAAGATCCCGGAGCACGGCAGCAACACCATCGAACGCAACCGGGCCCGCACCTACTTCCAGGCCTACGCTGCGGCGTGTGCGCTGCACTTCGCAGAGCAGGCGCTGATTGAGATCCGGGCGGGCCGCACCAAGACGTGGGAGAAGTTCACCGTGCCTGACGAGGCCATCGGCTGCGGATTCACCGAAGCTGTACGCGGTGTGCTCAGCCACCACATGGTGATTCGGGACGGCAAGATCGCCAACTACCACCCGTATCCGCCCACCCCGTGGAATGCCAACCCGCGGGACAGCTACGGAACCCCGGGTCCGTACGAGGACGCCGTACAGGGTCAACCGATCTTCGAGGAGAACGACCGGGAGAACTTCAAGGGCATCGACATCATGCGGACGGTCCGAAGCTTCGACCCGTGCCTGCCATGCGGGGTTCACATGTACCTCGGCGAGGGCAAGACACTCGAGAAGCTGCACTCCCCAACCCAATCCGTCACCGGCGAGTAATACATGGCCTCGACTGGACAACACAGATCCGAGGCACTCGACGACGACCTGCGATGGCGTACTGCAGGCGATCGCATCCAGCTCCTGCTGGACGCTAGCGCGGGTAGTGGCACGGTGGTGCGCGAGCGCACCGAGCAATTGGCCGGTGAGCTGACGGACCTGTACGGCGCGGCGCTCGAGCGGATGGTGTCCATCGCCGCCCAGTTGGCTCCCGAATTGGTGGGCCAATTCGCCGCCGATGAACTCGTCGCCAGCCTCATGCTGGTGCACGGCCTGCACCCGCACGGGGTGGAGCGCCGGATCGAGGATGCGCTCAACAGCGTGCGGCCGTACCTGGGTTCGCATGGTGGTGACGTCACACTGCTCGAGGTGGCAGACGATGTGGTCCGCCTGCAGTTCGCGGGCAGCTGCAAGAGCTGCCCGTCGTCGGCGGTCACGCTCGAGTTCGCCGTCGAGGACGCCGTACGTGCCGCCGCACCGGAGATCACCACGATCGAAGTGGTAGCTGCAGAACAGGATTCGTCGTCCTCGGCGCTGATCTCGGCAGATGCCCTGATGAGCCGCATCCGCGCCAAGGACACCGCCTCCGCCGCCTGGTACCCCGTTCCCGACATTGGGGACCTTGGCCCCGGCGACGTCGGCGGATTCCTGGTCGCGGGGGTTCCGATCCTGGCGTGTCGGGTCGGCGACGACCTGTTCGTCTATCACGATCGATGCGGACGGTGCAACGACTCGATGGCGGGCGCGCTATTGCACCGCCCGATGGGCGCACCTATCGGCGAGGCCGTGCTGCGCTGCCCACGCTGCCACGCCCACTTCGACGCCGTGCACGCCGGCGCAGGCATGGACGAAACTGGCGAGCAGCCAGCACATCTCGACCCGATCCCGCTGCTGCTTCGCGACGGGGTGCTGTCCGTCGCGGTGCTGGCGGAGCCGACCGGGGTGATGTGATGGCAGGCTCAGGAGCGTATGACGTGCTGGCCCGGATCCGCGCCAACAAGCGGGCCGTCCAGCCGGTAGGCGAGCGCTGCGAGATGTGCGCCGAACAGATCGCCGACGAACATCAGCATGTCGTCAATGTCGCGGCGCGGCAACTGATGTGCACGTGCCGCGGCTGCTACCTGTTGTTCTCCGACTCACACGCGAAGCTGCGGTATCGGGCAGTGCCCGATCGCTACCTGACGTTCTCGGACTTCACCCTCGATCGTCGCGCGTGGGAAGCGCTGCAGATACCCGTCGGGTTGGCGTTCTTCTTCCACAACTCTGAAATGGACAAGACCGTCGCCTTCTACCCTGGTCCGGCCGGCGCCACCGAATCCGAATTGGACCTCGACGCCTGGAGCACCATCAGCGGCGCCGACACCCGGATAGGCATGCTCGCCGATGACGTCGAGGCGCTGCTCGTACGTGTGCCGGATCGCGACCACGCGGATCCCGAACTCAACGCCGCCGCAGAGTGCTACCTGGTGCCCATCGACGCCTGCTACGAGTTCGTGGGCAGACTCCGAATGTTGTGGCGGGGCTTCGACGGTGGCTACGAGGTGCGCGCGTTCGTCGATGAGTTCTTCGACCGGGTCAAAGCGCGGAGCAAGGTGGCCGCCACATGAACGGAGCGGCATGAGCGACCTGACGTTCACCATCTCGGACGTAACCGCGGAGCAGTACTCGGTTACTCCCAGACTCATTGCGCGGATTGGTATCGCCTCCAGCGACGACGAGCCGATCCAGGCCATCGCGCTGCGCTGCCAGCTCCGGATCGAGCCGCTGCGGCGGCCCTATTCCGATGAGGAAGCCGAGGGACTGGTCGACCTGTTCGGCCCACGGCACCGGTGGGTGAACACGCAACGCACTTTCCTATGGCAGCACAGCACCGCGATGGTGCAGGGCTTCACCGGCGTCACCGAGGTGGCACTCCCGCTGGAGTGCACCTACGACTTCGAGGTGGCTGCGTCCAAGTATCTGCACGCCTTGCGCGGCGGTGCCATCCCACTGTTGTTCCTGTTCAGTGGAACGGTTTTCGTCCAGGGTGAGCGTGGCTTCTCGGTGCACCAGGTCTCCTGGGAATGCGAAGCCCAACACGATCTGCCGGTGACAGTGTGGACCGAGTTGGTTCGGATGCACTATCCGAACGCCGGTTGGGTGCGGCTCGGGCACGACACCGTCTCCGCGCTGGCCACCTACAAGTCTGCGCGCGGCATGCTCGACTTCGAAGACGCCATCACCACGCTTCTGGCGGAGGCGCCCCAGCTCTCCATGCCGGAACCACAGGTGGAGCGGGCCCTGTGAAGGCCACCTGGGATCGCGCACGGGCCATCGCGGACGCCGTGCTCTACGAGGGGTACCTGCTGTACCCGTACCGGGCGACCTCCAGTAAGAACCAATCCCGTTGGCAGTTCGGAGTAGTGGGACCACCCGGCGCATCCGAGCTTGGCCTCGGCGAGGACGACGCGCTGTCAGCGCAGTTTCTGATCGACGGGCACGGCGAGCTGACGCTCGTCGTGCGCTTCCTGCACCTGCAACACCGCCGAGCCGAGCGCGACTTCGGCGACGGCCGGTTCGAGCCGGTCGACGAACTGACCAGCGGACTGCAGTCCTGGGTTACCTGGGACGAGGCCGTCGAGTGCGAGCTGTCGTTCGGACCGTTTGTGCTTACCGACCTCGAGCGGCCGCGCACTCTGGAGATTGCGGTCACCAAATGCGAGCACACCGAAGGGGTCGACGGCGGCCGGCTCATCCGCACCAGGGCGGCGATTCAGGGGGAACTCAGCATCGCGGTCGCACCCGACGATGGCCTGCACCGGATCAGCGTGTCGGTCCGCAACACAGGGGCGGCCCCGGCCGACAAGGACGCTGCCATCGCCACGTCGTTGATCGGCACTCACATCATCGGTGAAGTCATTGGTGGACAATTTGTTTCACTGCTCGAACCGCCCGAATCTGCAACGGGGCCGGTGTCCCGTTGCATCCAGCACAGGTGTTTCCCGGTGCTCGCCGGGCGTCCTGGCGAACGTGACTTGCTGTTGATCTCGCCGATCATCCTCTACGACCATCCCGAAGTCGCGGAGCAGAGCGAGGGTGCACTCTTCGACTCAACCGAGATCGACGAGATCCTCACGCTCCGCGTGATGACGATGACCGACGAGGAGAAGGCGCAGGCCCGGGCGACCGACCCGTTGGCGGCCCAACTGATCGACCGGTGCGATGCGATGTCGCCCGAGGCCATGCAGCAGTTGCATGGCATCCTGCGCAACCCGCACGCCGGAAATCCCTCGGTAGCGCCCGGATTCGAGGAGTTGGACGACCAGATGAGGTCGGCAGGCCTGATCCCCGAGATCCCCGACGGCGTCGACTGGTGGGATCCGCTGGCCGACAACGCCGTACGTCCAGATGTTGATGCAGTGCTGGTGAACGGCGTGAGAGTGTCCGCGGGGAGTCGAGTGCGGCTGCGGCCGTGCCGCCGCGCTGACGCGCAGGACATCTTCTTCGCCGGTAGGACCGCGCGCGTCACCTCCGTACACGAAGACGTCGACGGCCAACAGTACGTCGGCGTCATCGTCGAGGACGATCCAGACGTCGAAATGCCCGACTCGTACGGCCGATATCTCTACTTCGCGCCGGAAGAAGTCGAGCCACTCGAACCAAGAGTAGTCAGCCCAGATAGGAGTTCATGATGGATGTAGTTGGTTGGGTCGCAGCAGGTGTCGTCGCCGTGGTCGTCGTCGGCGGAGTGGTGGTCGGGTTGCGTTCCGTCCCGGACATACGGCGATACATGAAGATGCGGAACATGTAAACAGCAGTCCACCAACCCGATGACAGCCCGCATCCTGGTCGCCGGTATCGGCAACATCTTCCTCGGGGACGACGGCTTCGGACCCGAGGCCATCCGTCGCGCCAGCCCCCGCCTTGACACGCGTCACTTCGATGGCATCGACGTCAAGGTCGTCGACTACGGCATCCGGGGCATGCATCTCGCGTATGACCTGCTGGAGCACTGGGACGGACTCATGCTCGTCGACGCCCTGCCCGATCGGGGCGCACCAGGCACGCTGCACGTCTTCGAGGCCGATCACGAAACCCTGGCGCCCACTGCTGGACTCGAAGCGCACAGCATGGATCCGGCGGCAGTGTTCGGGACCCTGACCGCGTTGGGCGGGACGGCTCCGCGGACCATCGTCGTCGGCTGCGAGGTCGCGAACATCGACGAGGGCATGGGCCTGTCCGATCCGGTGGCCGCGGCCGTGCCCGGCGCCGTCGTCGCGATGGAGGACGTGCTCACGCGGTTCGGCACGCGGCATGCTGCACCGGCCAGGGAGGGCTGAACGCCATGTGTCTGGGGATACCGGGTCAGGTCATCGGGATGCTGGACGGCTACGGCGACCAGTTGGCCCTCGTCGACGTCGCGGGTGAACACCGCAAGGTCAACATCGGCATGCTGCCCGAGGAGACGTTCAACGCGGGCGACTGGGTGATCATCCACATGGGCTTCGTGGTCGAAAAGACCGACAGGGCAGGCGCCGACAAGGCCATGGCCGGCCTGAGGCTGATGGGCAGTGGCGACGAGGACTTCTCCCCATGACCCTCCGCAGGCGGCTCCGCATATGCGTGCGCGGCGTCGTACAGGGCGTTGGTTTCCGACCATTCGTCTACACCACCGCGGCCGCACTGGGGTTGTCCGGCACGGTGCGCAACGACAGCTCGGGCGCGATCATCGAGATAGAGGGCGACGGGAGCGCCATCGCCGACTTCCAAGCCCGACTGCGGGGGCACGCTCCCCCACTGGCGGTCATCGAATCCATCGAGAGCAGCGAAATACCGCCCGTCGGCGGCACCGGATTCGAGATAGCAGACACGTCGCGCTCAGGCCGTGGCCGAACTCTTGCCTCCGCGGACGTCGCGATGTGCTCGGATTGCGCGGCCGAACAGCGCGACCCGGCCGACAGGCGGTACCGGCACGCGTTCGTCAACTGCACGAACTGCGGGCCACGGTTCACCATCATCAAGTCGCTGCCTTACGACCGCGCTACCACCACGATGGCAGGTTTCGCGATGTGCGCCGACTGTGCGCGGGAGTACGCCGACCCCGGGAACCGCCGGTTTCACGCTCAACCCGTGTGTTGTCCCAACTGCGGACCAACGCTGACCTACCGCAACCTCGAGGGCCGAACCGAGAGAGACGAGCGCGGACTGGCTAGCGCCAGGACGCTGCTGAGGGACGGCGGGATCCTCGCCGTCAAGGGAATCGGGGGCTACCACCTCGCCTGCGATGCCAGCAATGACGCCGCGGTGCGCGAGCTGCGTCGCCGAAAGCGGCGCGGCGACAAGCCTTTCGCGGTGATGGTGGCCGACCTTGCGACGGCACGCACAATCACCGACGTTGACCAGGCATCCGCGCGGGTACTGACCAGCCCTCAGCGACCGATCGCGCTGATGGCCCGGCTGCCGAACGCACCGGTCGTCGACGCCGTCGCGCCACACAATCCCGACGTCGGCGTCCTACTGGCCTACAGCCCAGTGCACACGCTGCTATTCGGACTTGCCGGCGACGAGCCGGGTCCCCACGTGCTGGTGATGACATCGGGAAACCTTGGTGGCGAACCGATCTGCTTCACGAACGACGACGCCGTAGAACGGCTTTCCGAATTGGCCGACGGCTGGCTCATGCACGACCGCGACATCCTGGTGCCGTGCGATGACTCGGTGGTACGGATGGTCAGCCTCGCCGGAGCCGAAAAACAAGACACCATCGGCGAAGCCGAGTATCCGGACGAATTCCGGGAACTCCCGATCCGCCGCTCCCGCGGCTACGCCCCGCTGCCGGTGTCCCTGCCGGTGGCGGTTACGCCGACCCTGGCAGTCGGAGCCGATCTCAAGAACACCCTGGCGGTCGCCGAGGGCAGGTACGCCTGGCTCAGCCAACACATTGGCGATATGGACGATCTCGCCACGCTCTCGGCCTTCGACGCCGCCCAACAACACCTGCGAGCGCTGACCGGTGTCGAGCCGGAAGCCTTCGTCGCCGACGCCCACCCGGGATATCGCTCGACTGCGTGGGCGAGCCGCAACTGCGGTAACAAGCCCGTCCGCCACGTCCAGCACCACCACGCACACATCGCGGCGGTGATGGCCGAGCATGGGTTCGACGGCACTGTCCAAGTCCTCGGGTTTGCCTTCGACGGCACCGGGTACGGTCCCGACGGCGCCGTCTGGGGTGGCGAAGTGATGCTCGCGAACTACAAGGAGTACCGCAGACTGGCGCACCTCAAATACGTCCCGCTGGCCGGTGGCGATGCTAGCGTGCTTCGTCCATACCGGATGTCGCTAGCCCACCTGTGGGCGGCCGGAATACCCTGGGACACCGACCTTCCGCCAGTGCGAGCGTGTCCAACCGACGAGCGCCGCGTGCTACACCATCAACTCGAGACCGGGCTCGGATGCGCCCCCACATCCAGCATGGGCAGGCTCTTCGACGCCGTCTCGGCACTGGCGGGTGTGCGTCAGGTAGTCGCGTATGAAGCTCAGGCGGCGATCGAATTCGAGGGCCTCACCCGTGGCGTCGACGGCGGGTCGACGCGATACGACTTCACGGTCGACTCCGGTGGAGCCGCGACGGTGATCGATGCTGCTCCCCTGCTGTCGGCGGTGATCAAAGATGTGCGCGCCGACGTGCCCCCGGGGGTAATCGGCGCGCGGTTCCACCGAGCGGTCGCAGACCTGATCGTCGACCTCGCCACCACGTGCGACCCCGGATCGCAGCCGGTCGCACTGTCCGGCGGGGTGTTCCAGAATGCCGCCCTGCTTCGGCTAGCCGTAAACGGGCTGCGCGCCAGGGGCTTCGACGTGATCACCCACCGCCGGGTGCCGCCCAACGATGGCGGGCTCGCGCTCGGTCAACTGTTGGTGGCGAACGCGCTATGAGAGGAGGACGCTGATGTGTCTGGCAGTTCCTGGAAGGATTCTGAGTCTCGCCGACAGAGACGGCACCCTGATGTCGCTGGTCGACTTCGGCGGCATTCAAAAGGAAGTCTGTTTGGAGTACATCCCCGACGCGAGCGTCGGAGAGTACGTCGTCGTGCACGTGGGCTTTGCGATTCAACGCCTCGACGAGGAATCGGCGAAACGCACACTGGCGGAGTTCGAGCACCTCGGCGTGCTCGACGAGGAGTTCGGTGACGGCTTCGCGCGCGCCGCGAAACAGGCCGGGCTGGCCGCACCGAGAAGCAATCCGACAACCGAGGTGAAGTCATGAAGTATCTGGATGAATTCAGCAATCCCGAACTCGCGGGCCACCTCGTCGATCAGATCAAAGCAGCCACGACGCGACGTTGGTCGATCATGGAAGTCTGTGGTGGGCAGACGCATTCGATCATTCGTCATGGCATAGACCAGCTGTTGCCAGATGAGATCGAGATGATCCATGGGCCAGGCTGCCCGGTGTGCGTCACTCCCCTGGAGATGATCGACAAGGCGCTGGAAATCGCCGCGCGGCCCGACGTGATCTTCTGTTCCTTCGGTGACATGTTGCGCGTGCCCGGCAGCCAGAAGGATCTGTTCCGGATCAAGAGCGAGGGTGGCGATATCCGGGTGGTGTACTCGCCGCTCGACGCGCTCACGATCGCACGAGACAACCCGGACCGGCAGGTGGTGTTCTTCGGAATCGGATTCGAGACCACGGCACCGGCCAACGCGATGACCGTATATCAGGCCAAACGACTTGGCGTGAAGAACTTCTCATTGCTGGTCTCCCACGTCCTGGTGCCGCCTGCGATCGCCGCGATCATGGAATCGCCGACCTGTCGAGTGCAGGCCTTCCTCGCCGCAGGCCACGTGTGCTGCGTCATGGGGACCGACGAGTACCCGGCGCTGACGGAGAAATACCGAATCCCGATCGTCGTCACCGGATTCGAGCCGCTCGACATTCTGGAGGGTATCCGGCGGACCGTAATTCAGCTGGAGTCCGGTCGCCACGAGCTCGAGAATGCCTACCAGCGGGCAGTCCAGGCTGGCGGCAACCTGCCCGCCAGGGCAATGCTCGAAGACGTCTTCGAGGTCACGGACCGCGCTTGGCGCGGCATCGGCACGATCCCGCAAAGTGGGTGGCGATTGTCTGCCGCCTACCGCGAATACGATGCGGAGCACCGCTTCTCGGTTACCGGAATCCACACCGCCGAGTCGGATATCTGCCGCTCGGGGGAAGTGCTTCAGGGCTTGATCAAGCCGCATGAGTGCGCAGCCTTCGGGAAGGAGTGCACGCCGCGAAACCCGTTGGGCGCGACGATGGTTTCATCGGAGGGGGCGTGCGCCGCCTACTACCTGTATCGGCGGCTCGAGGTGACCCATGCCTGATACTTCCGCTGAACAGTCCAAGGCGACCATCGATATGGAAGCGTGGGTCTGCCCCATGCCGCTGCGGGATGCCCCGAACATCGTGATGGGACACGGCGGCGGTGGGGCAATGTCCGGCGAACTCATCGAGCATCTATTTCTGCCCGCCTTCGGACCTGCCGCCGACGCGGGCATGGGCGACGCTGCCGTCGTCGAGGTCAACGGCGTTCGATTGGCGTTTTCCACAGATTCGTTCGTGGTGAAACCGTTGGTGTTTCCCGGCGGCACGATCGGCGACCTCGCTGTCAACGGGACCGTGAACGACCTCGCCATGGCGGGTGCCCGCCCCATGGTGTTGTCGACAGCGTTCATCCTCGAAGAGGGCACCGAACTCAGCGAGATCGCCTATGTGGCACAGACACTCGGCACGGCTGCGCTGGCAGCCGGAGTAAAGCTGGTGACCGGCGACACCAAGGTGGTGGACGCGGGCCACGGCGACGGCGTGTTCATCAACACCGCCGGGATCGGCATCGTCGACGAACGCGCCGACATCCGTCCGGAGCGCGCAGCGGCGGGTGACGTGGTCATCGTCAGCGGCGACATCGGCGTGCACGGCGTTGCGGTGATGAGTTGCCGGGAGGGGCTTGAGTTCTCGACCGCCGTCGCCAGCGACACCGCACCGTTGCACAGTTTAGTGGCGGCCATGATCGACACGGGTGCCGACGTCCACGTGCTGCGTGACCCCACTCGCGGCGGAGTGGCTGCCACCCTGAACGAGATCGCACGGGCTGCGGGGGTCGGAGTCGCGCTCGACGAGCGCACGTTCCCCATCCCCGCCGAGGTACGCGACGCGTGCGGGCTGCTCGGACTCGACCCCCTACAGGTCGCGAACGAGGGCAAGCTGCTTGCGTTCGTGCCACCGGATGACGCGGATCGGGTGCTCGCCGCAATGCATGGACATCCGTTGGGGATTCGCGCTGCGGCGATCGGCCACTGCGTTTCCGAGCATCCGGGCATGGTGGTTGCCCGGACGGCGCTCGGCGGCACCCGGGTGGTGGATCTGCCGATCGGGGAACAACTCCCCCGGATCTGCTGACGTGGGGTCGCCTACCGAGCGGCATCTCCCCCCCGGCTACCAGGAGTTCGCCCGATACGCGTTTCCGCCCAACGAACTCGGCTATTGCGGACCCGCGGACACCGAAGCGTTGTTGCGTGGCGGAGACTCGCTCGAACTGGTCGCTCGTGCAAAGGAGTTCGACGGGGCCTGGCCGTACCTGGACGCGATCGCCGACGCGGTAGGGCTTCCGGATCCCCTGACCGCCGAGGTGGTGCGCAACTACTGGATCGGCGGACCACTGCTGCAGGCCGTCGACCCCGTCGCGTTGCTCAGTAGGCTACGAACGTCCTTTGCCGGCCAGGTGACGGGGCTGCTCGATGCATTGGAACCCGGGCAGGCGTTGGCGCATCACAGTTTTCACGTGTTCGTCGTGTACCCATGGATCCGCTTCCTTGATCGCAACCCCACCAAGCCGGTCCAGGTCATGCAGGACTGCCGCATCCGCTGGGGCACGGTTCAGTCGGTAGAGGGCGACCATGCGGTGATCGATTCACGGCCGCTGGTGTTCGTGGGCGGCGCGCTCGGACTCGGCGCGCCCATCCCCGAGCGGGTGCGCTGGCGCAAGGACGGCACGTCGCTGGCCCCGGCGCCAGTTCCTGGCCAGACGGTGTCGGCCCATTGGGGCTGGGTGTGCGGGCTCCTCGAGGACGGCGAAGGCGACGCGTGCGCCGCGGCCACCCAGGCGAGTTTGGACATCGTCAACGCCGTCAGAAGTCGACTCTGAACGCTTCACCACTCGTTGCGGGGCACGTCGAAGTCGGCGCACAGCGCCCGCCACACCTCGCGAGGGTCGATGCCGTCCTCAATGGCCTGTGCAGCGGTGCGGCCGCCAAAACCGCTCAAGACGTGGTCGACGAGCATGGAGCCACCTCGCACCGCGCCGAACCGGTCTTCGACGAGTACGTGGAATTCGGTCAGCCGCACGGGACCAATTTACGCGGACGCTTCCAAAGCTTCATGGCACACCCGTACCGGATCGGCGACGTCGGCGACACTGGCGCCCGCCCGTCGGGCGGCGGCGCGGTACCCAGGCGACGCAAGCACTTCGCCCGCCGCGTCCGCCAACGCGGCTGCGGCCAGAGGCCGGACGAGCACCGCACTACCTTGTCGCACAACACGATTCGCGATCTCCCATTGATCTCCCCCGCCGGGCACCACCACCATTGGGACGCCCGCCAGCAGCGCCTTCGCAACGATGCCGTGACCACTTCCACAGATCGCCAGGTCGGCCCGCGCCAGCAGGTCGTCCTGCCTGCCCAGCCCGACCGTCGCCCACGGCGGGACGGTGACGTCGGGTCCACGCAGCCGCGACACCACCACGCGCGCGCCCACCGCCAGCGTCGAGCCGGGTCGCAGCACGTCCAGGGCCAGTTCGGCCAAGCCCTGCGTCCCCGTCGTCGCCGTGGACGGCGCCACCACCACCACGGGTCCGTCGCCGGGCGGAATGTCCAATACCGCCGACGTCGGCTCGAAGTGCAGCGGTCCCACCACGACGGCCTCGGCGGGCCAGTCGGGACGGGGCACCTCGAGCGCGGGCAGCGTCGCGATCAGCCGGCGAACGGGGCCGGGATCGGCCGCGGGCAGTCCGATCTCGACGCGGGCGGCAGCGCGCTCGCGTTCGCCAAGGCGCACCGACCGGGCCGTCAGCGCGCGCATCACCGCGTCGCGCAGTCGCCCCCGCACGCCGACACCCGGCGCGAGCCCGCTACCCAGCGGTGGAAGTCCCTTCGATGGCAGATAGAGGGGGTGCGGATTGAGCTCGACCCACGGCACTCCCAGTAGTTCGGCTGTGAGGCCACCGCACACCGTGATCACGTCGGAGACCACGAGCTCAGGGGCCAGTTGCCCCATCTGCGAGAGGTTCAGCACCGCCATCCGCGCGGCGCGCTGGTGGAGCTTCGCTCCGTCGTCGGCGTCGTCGTCGGCCTCCGTGGCGTCCAGGCCCGCTAGTTCGACCGCCGCCACTCCCGCGTCGCGGGCGGTTTCCAGCCACTCGACGCCGGTCAACAGCGTCACCACGTCGCCTGCGGACTGCAGCTTCAGGCACAGCGCGAGTGCCGGGAATGCGTGTCCAGGATCCGGCCCGGCGACCACCGCGACGCGCATCGCCCTACCCTGCCACAGCCCTGATCGGGCCCAAGACGGAGCGCTAGGCTGGCGGACATGACCGAGCAGACGATTAGCACTGACTCCTCCGTCGACAATGCGCGAATCGTGGAGGACTTCCTCAACGCGCTGCAAGGCCAGGACTTCGACGCGATCGACCGCCTCCTCGCCGACGACCTCGTCTACCAGAACGTCGGATTCCCGACCATCCGCGGCGGCGCTCGCGTTCGGAAGATGCTCCGCGGGATGGAGGGCCGGATGGGATTCGAGGTGAAGTTCCACCGCAACGTGGCCGAAGGCAGCACCGTGCTCAACGAGCGCACCGACGTCATGGTCTTCGGACCACTCCGCGTGCAGTTCTGGGTGTGCGGCGTGTTCGAGGTACGCGACGGCCGAATCACCCTGTGGCGGGACTACTTCGACCTGTTCGACTGCACCAAGGCCATCGTCCGCGGAATCGTGGGGGCGGTCGTGCCCGCACTGCGCCCGAAGTTGTGATGAGCGCGCCCACCACCCGAACCCGACCGAACGCGTTCGAGTACGTCACCTACTGCTACGGACGACGACTGCCCGCGTCGATGAACCAGTGGGTGGCCGACGACCTGGCCGGGCGCGGCGCCACGATCCGGTTGATGGTCCGCATGGTCATTCCCGCGATACTGATCCTGGCGCCGTTCTGGTTCATTCCGACGACGCTCGTCGTGCACCTGTCCATGACGGTGCCGATCCTGATCCCGTTCGTGTATTTCTCCCACGCATTGAACAAGGTGTGGCGGCGGCACATGCTGCGCAAGCACGGGCTGGACCCAGCCCTCGTCGACTTCATCGCCCGCCAACGCGACGCGCCAAAGCACGAGGCCTACATCAAGAAGTACGGACCGCGATCCGGACCGCCAAGCAGCCAGGACGTCTGAGCTTCACGCGCGGCGCAGGTGTCCTAGTTCGTCGAACGCCTGGGCCCACCCGGTCAACCGATCGGTGGCATCGGCGAGTTCGTGCCGGTAGCGCAGCGCCGACATCGGCGAGCTCGACATCGACCCGGAGTTGGCCGCAGACACCAACTGCGCTGCGGCGGTGACCATTTCGTCGTACTGCCGCGCCCCACTGTCGAGTTGGGCGACGAACGCACGGATCGTGGGTGTCAGGTGGGCACGAGATCGTGGAGCGGCATTGGCGGCCCGCTCCATCGACACCACCTCGCCCGCCGTGGCCGTCATGGTGGCCGCGGTCTGGTTGGCGGCCGTAGTCACCTCGAGAAGTTCGTCCTCGGGCAACATCTGGCCGCGTTGCATGACGCCGAGCAAGGAAAACAGTCCCCGCTCGGCCGAGGCCAGCGCCGCCATGGGATCGCGGGCCGCCGATCCCCACGGCGGTAGCCGCCTGAAGGTGCGTTCCGGCGGCAGCGGGGTGCCCTTGAGCCACCGGTAGCGCATGAAGGCCAGCGTGGCCCAGAACGCGGCGCCTGCGGCAATGGCGCCTGGGATCAGCAGTGCCCAGGCCGGCGTGCTCCAGGAGGCGAGCACCGCCGTCACCGTGATCCAGAGGCCCGTGGACAACGTGAAGAACCAGCCCGCCCGAAGAGCCCAACGGCGCTTGCGCAACAACTTGGCGCGCTGATCGGCCGCCGCACCCAGCTTCTGTGCCACGACGTCGGACAGTTCCGCGGCGGTATCGACCCCGCGCTGCACCAAGGTGCGCCAGCCCTCTGCGCGTCCACTCCTCGAATCGTGTGCCATGTTCGGTGAATGTTACTGCGGTAAGGGGTTTTCCGGTGTCGCGGCGGGCGGAGCTGCGGCCGGCGTGGCCGGGGCGCCTGCATTGCCCGACGGCAGCGCGTCGCCGCGCATCGACGCCCGGATCTGTTCGAGCCGGGAGTGTCCGGCCATCTCGACGCTGGCCTGCTGGATCTCCATCATCCGACCTTGCACCGAACCCGTGGCCAGTTCCGCGGCCCCCATCGCGTTGGCGTAGCGGCGTTCGATCTTCTCCCGGACCTCGTCCAGGCTGGGCGTGTTGCCGGGCGCTGCGATCTCGCTCATGGAATTCAGCGAGGCGCTGACCTGCTCTTGCATCTTGGCCTGCTCGAGCTGGCTGAGCAGCTTGCTGCGCTCGGCGATCTTCTGCTGAAGCACCATCGCGTTCTGTTCGACGGCCTTCTTGGCTTGCCCGGCGGCCTGCAACGCCTGGTCGTGCAGCGTCTTGAGGTCCTCCACGCTCTGCTCGGCGGTGACCAGCTGAGCCGCGAATGCCTCGGCCGCGTTGGTGTACTCGGTGGCCTTGGCGGCATCACCCGCGGCAGTGGCCTGGTCCGCCAGGGTCAGTGCCTGGCGCACATTGACCTGAAGCTTCTCGATGTCGGCGAGCTGCCGGTTCAGCCGCATCTCGAGCTGACGCTGATTGCCGATGACCTGTGCGGCCTGCTGGGTCAGCCCCTGGTGCTGACGCTGGGCCTCCTCGATGGCCTGCTGGATCTGCACCTTCGGGTCGGCGTATTCGTCGACCTTGGAGCTGAACAGCGCCATGAGGTACTTCCACGCCTTGGTGAACGGGTTGGCCATCGGTTCGTTCCGCCTTCGTGTGTCGTGCCCGGCGACGGGCTCGAGTGGTTGCGCTAGGTGTCAACTTATCGGTTCTGCGGACGTGACCACACCCCTTGTGGGCGAATTCCGCGTTCCGCGGGCACTAGCGCTTAGGCAACCGCCATCGACACGACTTGCGGGATGACGACCTTGGTGCTGACGTCGATGTTCGAGGTGCTGGCGGCCATCGCGTCGGCCGGGACGCGCTCCTGAAGGGCCATCGACTCCCCTGCGTCGGTCAACACCCGAGACAACGGAACCTCGAGCGCTCCGCAGATGGCGCTGAGCAACTCGCTGGACGCCTCCTTGCGGCCCCGTTCGACCTCCGAGAGGTAACCAAGGCTGACGCGGGCGTCATCGGACACCTCACGCAGGGTCCGGCCCTGTTCCATCCTGACTCGACGCAGCACGTCGCCGATCACCTCGCGCAGCAATGTCGTCATCGCGCTCTCCTTCGCCTCGACGCTCTCTACGTTCCAGAACGCATGTGCGCTGCGAATTGGTTCCCGACGGCTGAAAGTGTCAGTGACCTGCGGTGCGAGTTCGCGAAGCACGGACGGCCGAGACGACGTAGTCAACGCCCGTGACCACGGTCAGGACGAGCGCGGCCCACATGATGACCCACGCGGCGGTATGCCACATCCCGGACAGCGGCAGGATGAATAGACCGATTGCAATGGCCTGGACCAGCGTCTTCAGCTTGCCGCCCCGGCTGGCCGGGATGACGCCATCGCGCAGCACCGCAAAGCGCAACGCCGTCACGCCGAGTTCGCGGACGAGGATCACCACCGTGACCCACCACGGGAGGTCGCCGAGCAGCGAAAGCCCGATCAGCGCCGCCCCGATCAGCGCCTTGTCGGCGATCGGATCGGCGAGCTTGCCGAACTCCGTGACCAGGTCGTAGGTGCGAGCCAGCGCCCCGTCGAACCGGTCGGTGATGACCGCCGTGGCGAAGATCACGAAAGCGACTATCCGCCAATTCGTTTGGTGTCCGTCGCCGACGAAGAGCGCCACCAGGAATACCGGGACCAACACCATCCGCAACCCGGTCAGCAGGTTCGCGACGTTCGCCACGCCGACCCGCGGGACAGCGGGGTTCACTTCAGGCTGACCCGTCACCGCAACAGAATATCGTTTGCGCCAGCCGATATTCTCGCAGCGTGAGCGACGCGCCCCAGATCGAAGGTTTGGCGGTTCGCCGTGCCCGTACTTCCGACGTCCCCGGGGTCAAGGCTCTGGTCGACATCTACGCCGGGCGCATCCTGTTGGAGAAGAACCTGGTGACGCTCTACGAGGCCGTCCAGGAGTTCTGGGTTGCGGAGCTCGACGGGGAGCTCGTCGGCTGCGGTGCGCTGCACGTGCTGTGGTCTGACCTGGGCGAAGTGCGCACGGTCGCGGTACATCCGAAGGTTCGCGGCAAAGGCGTCGGACACGCCGTCGTCCGGCATCTGCTCGCCGTGGCACGGGAACTTCACCTCGAACGGATCTTCGTGCTCACCTTCGAGGTCGGCTTCTTCGGCAGCCACGGGTTCAAGGAGATCGACGGCACCCCGGTCACCGCCGAGGTGTACGAGGAGATGTGCCGTTCGTACGACATCGGCGTGGCGGAGTTCCTCGACCTGTCCTACGTCAAACCCAACATCCTCGGAAACTCGCGCATGCTCTTGGTCTTGTAGCCGCGACGGTTCGGACCGCTTCTAGAACTCGTCCTCGGCGTCTGCGCCGTTCGCGTCCGCGCCGCCGCGGATCAGCATCAGCGTGCCCGCGAGTTCGTCCGGCTTGACCAGCACCTCGCGGGCCTTGGAACCCTCGCTGGGCCCCACGATTTGGCGCGTCTCCATCAGGTCCATCAGCCGGCCCGCCTTGGCGAACCCCACCCGCAGCTTGCGCTGCAGCATCGAGGTTGACCCGAACTGCGAGGACACCACGAGTTCGACCGCCTGCAGGAAGACGTCCATGTCGTCACCGATGTCGGGGTCGGCGTCGGTGCGCTCGCCGGTCGGCTTGGCCGTCGTGACACCGTCGGTGTAGTCCGGTTCGGCCTGTGACTTGGTCGCTTCGACCACGGCCTGGATCTCCTCATCGGAGATGTAGGCGCCCTGGAGGCGGATCGGCTTGTTGGCGCCCATCGGCAGGAACAACCCGTCACCCATGCCGATCAGTTTCTCGGCGCCAGGCTGGTCGAGGATGACCCGACTGTCGGTGAGCGACGAGGTGGCGAACGACAACCGCGACGGCACGTTGGTCTTGATCAAACCGGTGACGACGTCGACCGACGGCCGCTGAGTGGCCAGCACCAGATGAATGCCAGCGGCGCGCGCCTTCTGGGTGATGCGCACGATCGCATCCTCGACGTCACGCGGCGCCGTCATCATCAGGTCGGCAAGCTCGTCGACGATGGCGAGGATGTAGGGATATGGCTTGTACACGCGCTCGCTGCCCAGTGGCGCCGTGATCTCGCCGGACTTCACCTTCGCGTTGAAGTCGTCGATGTGGCGCACCCGGTTGGCCTGCATGTCCTGGTAGCGCTGTTCCATCTCCTCGACCAGCCAGGCCAGGGCCGCGGCCGCCTTCTTGGGCTGCGTGACGATGGGCGTGATGAGGTGCGGAATGCCTTCATACGGCGTGAGTTCCACCATCTTCGGGTCGATGAGGATCATCCTGACCTCGTCCGGGGTGGCCCTGGTGAGCAACGACACCAGCATCGAGTTCACGAAGCTCGACTTGCCCGAACCGGTCGAGCCTGCGACGAGCAGGTGCGGCATCTTCGCCAGGTTGGCCGAAATGAAGTGGCCCTCGATGTCCTTGCCAAGCCCGATGACCAACGGGTGGTGGTCGCGGCGCGTCGTCGGAGCGGTCAGCACATCGGACAGCCGAACCATCTCGCGATCGGTGTTGGGAACCTCGATGCCGACCGCGGACTTGCCGGGAATCGGCGCGAGCATGCGCACACTCTCGGTGGCAACGGCGTAGGCGATGTTCTTTTGCAGCGCCGTGATCTTCTCGACCTTGACTCCCGGGCCGAGTTCGACTTCGTAGCGCGTGACCGTCGGGCCACGGGTGCACCCGGTGACGGCGGCGTCGACCTTGAACTGTTCAAGTACCGACCCGATGACCTCGACCATCTTGTCGTTGGCGGCGCTGCGCACCTTCGGCGGATCCCCCGCCTCCAACAGATCGAGCGACGGCAGTGTGTACGGCCCCTCGACGACGCGGTCCAGTGGCACGGTGTCCTGCTTCTTGGCGACCTTCTTGCGCCGGGCCGGCCGGACGGCAGGTTCGGGGATGGTCGGGGCCTCGTCGAGCGGGTAGTTGTCCATCGGCGAGCCGGCAGGCAGGTCGGGTTGGCTGGCCGCCGGCCACGCCTGTCCACCGTCGTATCCGTCCGGATCGTCGTAGTAGCCGTCGGAGAAGTCGTCGGCCTGCTCGGGCGCGTCGTCGTACTCGTCGTCGTCGTAGTACTCGTCGTCATCGTGATGAGCACCGATGCCCAGCCAGTTGCTCAGTGCGGACGGGGCCTCTCGGATGGTCGTCCCCGTCATCAACAAGACCCCGAACAGCAGCCCGATGATGAGCAAGGGGGTCGCGATCCACGGCGTCAGCCCGTCGGACAGCGGGCCGCCAATGGCGAAGCCAACGAACCCTCCGGCGTGCTGACGGGCGAAGGGCTCCTGAGGCGCTCCCGACCAAAGGTGCCAGAGCCCCAGCGCCGGCAACCCGATCATCGCGGCGCCGAGGACGAGTCGCGGGCGCGCCTCGGGCTGCGGTTCGCTGCGCATGAGGATCACCGCGAGCGCGGCGAGCAGGATCGGGACGAGCACGACAGCCCCGCCGATGACGGTCCGGAGGGCGGTGTCTATCCACGCGCCGACCGGACCGGCCGCTCCGAACCAGGTGCTAGCGGCGACCACGACGGCGATGCCCAGCAGCGCCAAGGCGATGCCGTCCCGCCGATGCCCGGGCTCTAGATCACGGGCGCGGCCCACCGAGCGGGCGGTGGTTCCGGCCCCCTTGGCGACCATCAGCCACCCGGCGCGCGCGGTCCGGCCGACCGCGGAGCCCGCGGTTCCGATCGGCGAAGCCTTGCGTCGTGGCGCCGGTTTGCGTCGTGGGGCGGGCCGCGCTGGGCGGGCTGACGCGCGCGAACCGGCCTTTGACCTGGTCGAACGGGCACCCGAGCGGGCTGCGGTCTTACTAGCCATGGCCATCAGCCTAGTCGCAATAGCCCCATATTCACCATCAGCCACACTGGTCACAGGTCGATTCCAATGTTTGTAGCTGGGCTTCCTATCAGTAGGGTGGACAACTGTCCGGCTACACCCGTGAAACTCGCTGAGGAGTCTCATCCATGCCCGTCGTCGTTGCCACCTTGACCGCCAAGCCCGAATCCGTCGACACGGTGCGGGAAGCCTGCACGACCGCAATCAAGGCCGTGCATTCGGAGCCCGGCTGCGACCTCTACGCGCTGCACGAGGCCGACGGCACGTTCGTCTTCGTCGAGCAGTGGGCCGACGATGACGCACTGAAGACCCACAGCACCGCCCCGGCCATCGCCGCCCTGGTCGGCGCGATCGGAGAGCATCTGGACGGCGCGCCCGACATCAAGGTGTTGGCGCCCGTCGTCGCCGGCGATCCGGCCAAGGGCCAACTGCGGCCCTGACGAGCGTTTGCGCGAGGAAGCGAGGAGCACGTTGGGATCGCTGAGCGGCAAGGTCGCATTCATCACTGGCGCGGCCCGGGGACAAGGCCGCGCCCACGCGGTCAAACTGGCGTCCGAGGGTGCCGACATCATCGCGGTTGACCTCTGTGACCAGATCGCATCGGTGCCCTACCCCATGGCCACGCCCGACGACCTGAACGCCACGGTCAAACTCGTCGAGGAGGCCGGCGCCCGCATCGCCGCGCACGAGGCCGACGTTCGCGATCGCGACGCGCTCAAGACGGCGCTGAAGGCAGGCGTCGAAGAGCTCGGCGGACGGCTAGACATCGTGATCGCCAACGCAGGTATCGCACCCATGGCCGGCGAGGACGCCTGGCAGGACGTCATCGACGTGAACCTCACCGGCGTCTACCACACCATCGACGTCGGAATGCGCCCAATGATCAAGGCAGGCAACGGCGGAGCGATCGTGTTGACGAGTTCGGTGGCCGGCCTGGTGGGCCTCGCCGCTCCCCAAGCCGGCTCCATCGGCTACGCCGCCGCCAAGCATGGCATGGTCGGGCTCATGCGGGTGTACGCGAATCTCCTTGGTTCGCTGGACATCCGGGTGAACTCGATTCACCCCGCGGGCGTCCGAACCCCGATGATCGAGAACGAGTTCACCAGGAAATGGCTCGAGGACATGGCCAATGACGTCGGCGGCAACAGTTCGGTGCAGATGGACACCATCGAAGCGGAGGACATCGCCAACACCGTGGCCTGGCTGGTGTCCGATGCGGCCCGCCACATCACTGGTGTGACGTTGCCCGTCGACGCGGGCTACACCAACAAACGCTGACGAGCGATGGCCCGAAACCCGGAAGCGCAGACGGCCTTTGGTCCGATGGTGCTATCGGCGGTCGAACAGCACGAGCCGCCGGGCCGTCGGCTCGTGGACGATGACCTCGCGGCGGCCTTCCTCCCCGTCGCGCTGAGGGCGTTGGTGGCCGCAACCCGGCTGGCCCCGTTGCGACGCGCCGTCATCAAGCTCTCTGAGAGGTCCGGGCCCGGAATGTGGGCCAACATGGCGTGCCGCAAGCACTACATCGACGACAACCTCAAGCAGGCGCTGGGTGACATCGACGCGGTAGTGGTCCTGGGCGCTGGATTCGACACCAGGGCATACCGACTCGCCCGCCGCAGCGACACTCCGGTCTTCGAGGTCGACCAACCGCTCAACGTCGACCGCAAGAAGAAGGTGGTCGCCAGGGTGCTGGGAACGCCCCCGGCCTCAGTGCAGCTGGTGCCCGTCGACTTCGAACGCGACGACCTGATGGCGACCCTCGCGTCGCACGGCTATCGGCCCGAGTACCGCACCTTCTTCGTGTGGGAAGGCGTGACGCAGTACCTGACTGAGTCGGCCGTGCGTGCGACGTTCACGGAGTTGGCCCATGCGGCTCCCGGCAGCCGACTAGACTTCACCTACGTGCGACGCGAGTTCATCGACGGCGACGAGCTTTACGGTGCGCCGGGGCTGTACAGGAACTTTCGGCAGCGGCGTCAGGTGTGGAAGTTCGGCCTGGTGCCGGAGGACGTCGCGGACTTCATCGCGCCGTACGGCTGGCGACTGATCGAGCAGGTCGGACCCGACGAGTTCATGAACCGCTACGTTCGGCCGTCCGGCCGCACCCTCGACACGTCCCCGCTCGAATGGTCGGCCTACGCCGAGAAGATCTAATCGATCTCGAGCACGGTCGGCACGATCATCGGCTGACGGCGGTAGACCTCGCCAACCCATTTGCCGATCGCGCGGCGCACGGCTTGCGCGATCCGCGTCGGGTCGGTGACCTTTTCCGCGGCAAGGCCTTCCAGCGCCTCGGCGACTTTGCGGGTCGCCGGCTCCAGCGCCTTGGGATCCTCCGAGAAGCCACGCGAATGCAGCTGCGGCGGAGCGGCCAACTTTCCGGTTCCGCGGCGGACGACCACGGTGACGCCGATGAAACCCGATGCCAGCGTGAGGCGTTCACCGACGATGGCATCGCCGACGTCGCCGGTGATCAGTCCGTCGACGAACATCTTGCCGACGGGCACGGCTCCCGCGATGGATGCCTTCCCACCGACAAGGTCGACGCTGACGCCGTTCTCGGCGAGCACGATCGACTCCTCGGGCACACCCGACTTCACCGCCAACGCGGCATTGGCCCGGAGGTGGCGCCAGGTGCCGTGCACCGGCATCACGTTGCGCGGCCGGACTCCGTTGTAGAGGAACAGCAGTTCCCCGGCGTAGGCGTGACCCGAAACGTGAATTCGCACCTGCCCGTTGGTCACGACGCGAACCCCGATCTTGGCCAGCGCATCCAGTACGCCGAAGATCGCCTCCTCGTTGCCCGGGATCTGCGACGACGACATGATGATCAGATCGCCCCGGGTCAGCGTGATGCTGCGGTGTTCGCCGCGCGACATCCGCGACAGTGCGGCCATCGGCTCGCCCTGCGTCCCTGTCGTGACCAGCGTGACGCGTTCGGGCGGCAGCATCTCCGCGGCGCCGATGTCGATGACGTCGTCGTCGGCGACGGTGAGGAAGCCGAGCTCCTTGGCGATGCCCATGTTGCGCACCATCGACCGACCAACGAACGACACCTTGCGCCCAAGGGCCACCGATGCATCGATGATCTGTTGCACGCGCGCGACGTTGGAGGCGAAGCAGGCGACGATGACCCGCCCCTCTGCGCCGCGGATCAGCCGGTGCATGTTCGGCCCGATCTCGCTCTCCGAGGGCCCGACGCCAGGAATCTCGGCGTTCGTCGAATCGCAGAGGAACAGATCGACCCCGGCGTCGCCGAGGCGCGACATTCCCGGGAGATCGGTGGGACGCCCGTCCAACGGCAGCTGGTCGAGCTTGATGTCACCGGTGTGCAGCACCGTCCCAGCGCCGGTGTACACGGCGATCGCCAGGGCATCCGGGATCGAGTGGTTGACGGCGAAGTACTCACACTCGAACACGCCGTGTTTGCTGCTTTGGTGTTCGGAGACCTCCACGAACACCGGCTTGATGCGATGCTCACGACACTTCGCCGCCACTAGCGCCAAGGTGAACTTCGATCCGACGACCGGGATGTCGGCACGTAGCTTCAGCAGGTGCGGGATGGCTCCGATGTGATCCTCGTGGGCGTGGGTCAGTACCAGCGCCTCGATGTCGTCGAGGCGGTCCTCGATGTGGCGCAGATCGGGCAGGATCAGATCGACACCGGGCTCGTCGTGGCCCGGGAACAGCACCCCGCAGTCGATGATCAGCAGTCGGCCGAGGTGTTCGAAAACGGTCATGTTGCGGCCGATTTCGCTGATGCCGCCGAGCGCGGTCACCCGCAGGCCGCCGGGAGCCAGTGGCCCGGGCGGCGTCAGCGGAGCCGTCGGCGCTTCGCCGGTGCTCGCCGGAGTGGTTCCAGCCGCGGCGCTCATCGGAGCACGCCAGCGGCGCGCATGTCGGCTGCCAGCGCCTCGATCTGATCCGGCGTGGCCGGAATCTGCGGCAGCCGCGGATCGCCAGTCTCGATGCCCTGCAACCGAAGTCCTTCCTTGGCCATCGTGACGCCTCCGAGCCGGTTCTGCGCATCGTTGAGTGCGCCGAGCGTCACGTGGCACTTGCGCGCGGTGGCCACGTCACCGGAGGTGAACGCCGACAACATGTTTCGTAACTGGCTTGCGGCGAGGTGACCCCATACGCTGATGAAACCCGTCGCGCCCATCGCCAACCATGGCAGGTTCAGCGCGTCGTCCCCGGAGTAATAGGCCAGTCCGGTCTCGGCCATGATCATCGCGCCGCCGTGTAGGTCACCCTTCGCGTCCTTGATGGCCACGATGTTCGGATGCGCTGCCACCGTGCGGACGGTGTCCCATTCGATCGGCACTACCGATCGTGGCGGGATGTCGTAGAGCACGATTGGAAGCTCGGTCGCATCCGCGACGGCGGTGAAGTGCGCAACGAGTCCGGCCTGAGGCGGCCGCGAGTAATAGGGCGTCACGACCAGCAATCCGTGCGCGCCGTGGGCCGCACAGGCCTTGGCCAGCCGCACGCTGTGTGCGGTGTCGTAGCTGCCTGCTCCGGCGATCACTCGGGCGCGGTCACCGACGGCTTCGAGCACCGCATCCAACAGGGCGAGCTTCTCGTCATCGGTGGTGGTCGGCGACTCACCGGTGGTGCCGGACACCACCAGCCCGTCGCATCCCGAGTCGACCAGATGAGTCGCTACCTTCTTCGCGGCGGCCACATCGAGCGAGCCGTCCGGGCCGAACGGCGTCACCATGGCAGTCAGCACGGTGCCCAGGCGTGCGCTGACGTCGATTCCGCTGGTGCTCACGGGCGTCAAGGCTACCCGCTCGCGCGAGGTCTTCCTGTGGGTGTTGCTCAGTCGACGAGCATGCCTGCGCGGCGCATCGCGGTGGCGATGTGCTCGAAGTCGATGCCGACGTGGGCACGGGCCAGCGCGTCCGCGCGATCTTCGTGGCCGTCGGCGATCGCGGCGATCAAGTCCTCGTGCTCGTGAAGCGAGCGCTGCTCCATCTGCCGCATGGTCGACGGCTCGCCCCACAGGTGGGCGGGCGCGCCAATGCTGATCGAGGCCTCGAGGTCGACGAGCACCTGCTTGAGCACTGGATTGTGGGCCGCCTCCATGATCGCCAGGTGGAGCCTGCTGTCGGCCTGCTGGGCCGCGAGTCCGCTGCTTGCGGTCCGATATTCCTCCAACGCGGCCCGAAGCTCGGCGACGTCAGCGGTGGTTCTGGCCTCGGCTGCGGCTCGACAGATTGCGCCGTGTAGCCGACAGATGGCGTCGCAGCGATCGCGCAGCTCGCCCAGTCGGATCGACAGCGTGCGTCGGACCGCGTCGGTGGACGACTCAGGCCACTGGTCCACCACGTACGAGCCGCCCCCACGCCCCCTGCGGGTCTCCAACAGTCCGCGTTCGACCAGACGGGCGAGGGCGGCCCGCACGGTCATGCGTCCGACCCCGAGGGCAGTGGCGAGTTCCCTCTCGACCGGCAGTCGCGCGCCGGGCAGGTATTCGCCGATCGCGATGGCAGTGACGAGCCGATCGGTGATCTCGTCGACCCGCGAAGGCATCGCGAGCTGCTGAGCAAGCAACCCCGACAGCGGCCCCGCGACCTGTTCGGCCATCTGCGCGATCCCCTTCCCCTCGATACGGGAATGTTAATTCGCCGCAATGGTCTTGCGATAAGACCATTATGGGTTCATTGTGAGCTCCATGGCCGTTCTCACCCACACGGTGCCGTTCCGGAACTTCGAGACCTGGGTACGAATCACGACGCCGGAGACGCCAAGACCAGACACCCTTCCGTTGATCGTGCTCCACGGCGGGCCAGGGATGGCCCACGACTACGTCCGCAACATCGCCGCACTCGCCGACGAAACCGGACGTCGAGTCATCCACTACGACCAACTCGGCTGCGGCCACAGCACCCACCTACCCGACGCGCCACGGGACTTCTGGACCCCGGACCTGTTCGTGGACGAGTTTCACACCGTCAGAACCGAATTGGGAATCGACCGATATCACCTGCTTGGGCAGTCCTGGGGCGGAATGCTGGGCACCGAGATCGCCGTTCGTCAGCCCGAGGGACTGGTCAGCCTGTCGATCTGCAACTCACCGGCATCGATGCAGTTGTGGGTCGAGGGCGCCGGGGAACTTCGCGCGCAGCTACCTCCCGACACGCAAGCAGCCCTGGATCATCACGAGACGGCAGGCACCGTCTCCGATCCGGAGTACCTCGCCGCCACGATGGAGTTCTACCGCCGCCACGTGTGCCGGGTCGAGCCGACGCCATCGGACTTCGTCGACAGCGAGCGCCAGATGGAGGCCGAGCCGACGGTCTACCACACCATGAACGGCCCCAACGAGTTTCACGTCGTCGGCACCCTGCGGAACTGGACCGTGATCGACCGATTGGACCGAATCTCCGTCCCGACGTTGGTGATAGCCGGTGAATTCGACGAGGCCACCCCTGCCACCTGGCGCCCGTACGTCGAGCTCATCCGCGACGCCCGCAGCCATGTCTTCGAGGGCGCGAGCCACTGCACGCATCTCGAGCAACCCGAGGAGTTCCGCGCCGTCGTCGCCGCGTTTCTCGCCGAGCACGACCCCGCCTGAGCAACCTTCGACGGACAGGACAGCCCCATGACCAAACCCGACGCGCCCACTCCCGCGGCCCAGCGCACGCTCGAATCATTCGGCTACGCACAGGAACTCAACCGTTCGGTGTCGACGCTGGACCTACTCGTCTACGGACTGGTGTTCATGGTGCCGATCGCGCCGTGGGCCATCTTCGGCACCGTCTACAACAGCGCCTCGGGCATGGTGCCGCTGGTGTACGTCATCGGCTTGGTGGCGATGGTGTTCACCGCGTTGGCCTACGCACAGATGGCGAAGTCGTTCCCGTTGGCCGGCTCGGTGTTCTCCTACGTCGGCCGCGGCGTGCATCCTGGGCTCGGCTTCTTTGCAGGCTGGGCCATCCTGCTGGACTACCTGCTGGTGCCGACCCTGCTGTACGTGTTCGCCGCCGAGTCCATGATCGGACTGTTTCCCGGTACCCCGCGATGGTTGTGGGCCGTCGTGTTCGTCGTCGTCAACACGATCATCAACCTTGCCGGGATCGGCTCGCTGAAGATCGCCAATCGCGTGTTCCTGGCCATCGAGCTCGTCTTCGTCGTCATCTTCGTCGTCATCGCGGTGCGGGCGATCAACGGCGACAGCCTGCCCAACGTGGGCTGGAGCACGCTCCCGATCTGGGACTCCAACACGGTGAGCGCGCCCCTGATCGCGAGCGCCCTGTCCATCGCCGTGCTGAGTTTCCTTGGGTTCGACGGTATCTCGACGCTCGCCGAGGAATCGACGGGACGCAAGAACCCGGCGGGCCGAGCAATGATCATCGCGCTGTTCGTGGTCGCGTTCCTGTTCGTCACACAGACCTGGCTGGCCAGCCTGCTCGCCGGGGGCCGAGAATCGTTCAGCGACGACGAGCTTGGCAACGCCTTCTTCACGCTAGTGCAGGCGGCGTCGAACACCGGATGGATGAACGCGTTCTTCGCCGTCAATGTGATGGCGGTCGGGTTCGCCAACGCGATGGCCGCGCAGGCCGCCACCAGCAGACTGCTGTATTCGATGAGCCGCGACGGTCAGCTGCCGAAATTCCTGTCCAAGATTAGCAGCCGGAAGGTACCGATCTCCGCGATCCTGGTGGTCAGCGCGCTCAGCATCGTGCTTGTGCTGTTCTTCGTCGGCCAGATCGGGTTGATCTCGTCGTTGGTGAACTTCGGTGCGCTCTTTGGCTTTTGCCTGCTGCACATCTCGGTGGTCTGGTACTACCTGGTCCGCCAGAAGTCGAAGAACTACCTGCTGCACCTGGTGGTCCCCACGTTGGGTTTCTTGATCATCGCCTTCGTCTTGTTCAATGCCGACGCGCTAGCCAAGATCGGCGGGCTGGTGTGGTTGGTCATCGGCGCTGTGGTGTTCGCAGTCAACGTATTTCGCGGGAAGGGCGTCCCTGAATTGGCCGAGGAATCCGCGGACACCTAGGCGCTAAGATGTGCCATGCCAGCTACGACGATCGCCCCCCGCCTGCTCGACGTCATCGCGGGTGACATCCTGCCGATGACGGCTCGCGGCGTCGCCGAGGGCAACAAGGTGTTCGGTGCGGCACTGCTGCGCAAGGACGACCTGTCGCTTGTCATCGCAGGCACCAACGACGAAACCGACAACCCACTGCTCCACGGCGAGATCAACACGCTCAACCAGTTCTACGAGCTGCACGATCGGCCGTCGACCAAGGAGTTGGTGTTTCTGACCACCCACGAGCCATGCACGCTGTGCATGTCGGCCATCACCTGGGCCGGGTTCGACAACTACTACTACTTCTACAGCCACGAAGACTCGCGGGACGCCTTCGCCATCCCGCATGACCTCAAGATCCTGAAGGAACTGTTCGGGCTGGAACCCGGCGGCTACCGACGCACCAACGAGTTCTGGACGGCGTACTCGATATCCGACCTGGTCGACTCGGAAGCAGAACCGCTGCGCACGCGGCTACGCGAGCAGACCGAAGGCATCAAGGCGACGTATGCCGCACTGTCCGATCAGTATCAGGAGACCAAGGGCGACAACGACATTCCGCTGAACTGAGCTCTGCGGCCTCCGTTCGAAAAGCGACTACTTCTGGGCGACGGTCTCTTTGAAGACGCCGTTGCCCTGGTTGAGCCAGCTGATGGAACCGTGCTCGAATTCGCTGATCCAGCCCCCGCCTTGGACATCGGGACCGCCAGCGGTCTGTGATTCATCGCTCGTCGGGAAGCCCAGCGTTCCGGCCGGCCCGCCGTGCGCGGCGTACACCTTCAAGATTTCGCCCTGAACCAGGTACGCAGCAGTCGACGGCGAGGAATAGATGGTGCCGTTGGCGAATGCCTGGGCCGTGCCGTTGCCCACCTTCTCGGCCTGACCGGTTGGCAGCCCGAGTGTCCCCTCGCCGCCGAGTTGCTGGTACTTCGCCGCAGTCGCTCCGTCGAGTGCCACCTCGCCGACGCCGGGCACGTTGATGGTGGTGGGTGCGCCTGCCAAGACCGATGACGCCGCACTGGACGCCGCGCTGGATGCTGCACTCGCGCCGCTGGTCGCCTGGCCTGCGACGGACGATGCGATGCTGCTAGCGCTCGACGCGGCGTCGTTGCCCGCTTCCTTGGCCTGGGAGCAACTGACGGCGAAGGCGGCCGCGAGCGCGAGGGTCGCAGCGGCAGCCGAGGTCCGAGTCATCAATTTGGTGTTCATATTGAATTCCTTTCAATGAAGAACGCGTTCTCGGAACCTAACAAAATCGGTAGCACTGCAGAGTGAATTTTCGGACTTCGGCCAAATCGATGCGCACTATCTGGTGAATTAGTGGCAAGTTCCTGTCAATGACGAACTCGCCCATCGCGCCGGGCAGATTGGCGGTACGGCCCCTCAACCTGGGCATTTCTCGTCCGGAGGCCGACGAAGTCCGTTCTACGACCGAGTTCGCCGACGATCTCGGACGATCCGGAAAGCCGTCGCCCTCCCACTTAATCAAGCCGCTTGGCGGCATCGATCATTTCGTTCGCAAAGCGCACAAATAACGCCGATGGCCACATTGACGCATTCGACTATTTGCAACTGCCGGTACCCGATCACGCAAAGCTTCAAACATGACTTGTCGCCGCAAGGCCGAGGGCGACAACGACATCACTCTGCGACGATCTGATCAGGATGCCCATGCTGGACTCGGTCTCCGCCCGCCCGCTTCGACTCGTACATCGCCGCGTCCGCTACATGGATGAGCCGGTCGACGAACTCCGGATGCTCGACCGAGGTGCCGGGTTCGACGATCACGCTGCACGTGCCGAGGCTCGCGGTGATCTGAAATGGCGTTGCGGCGATCCCCGCTCGGATGCGTTCGACGGTCCTGGCATGGTCGGCCGCGGGCTCGCTGTCGGCGATCACGAACTCCTCGCCGCCGAGTCGGCCGATGACGGCAACACCACTGCAGTGCTCCCGGAGCACGGCGCCGATGTGGACCAGAGCCTCGTCACCGACGGCATGCCCGCGGGTGTCATTGAGCTTCTTGAATTGGTCGAGGTCGATCATCGTGACGTTCAGACGGACTCCCACCGAACCTTGCTGGGTCACCGCGATCTCGTGGACCGCGTTGTAGACGGAGCGCCGGTTGAGCAGGCCGGTGAGCGGATCGCGATCGGAGTTTCGCAGGTCGATGCGCAACGAATGCACCAACGAGTGGATTCCGAACGGCACCCCGACATTGAGCGCGACCACGGTGAGAATCGATGCGATGGTCACCGAGATGTCGCCGGTGTCGAGGATCAGCCGGCTTGCGGTAATCACCGCGCAGGTCATCGCCAACGCGCAGTTCCCGATAACGTGAGTGATCACGTGGAAGTAGGCGACGAACCCGCCGATCACCGCGAATATCGTGCATCCCATCAGGCCGGCATAGGGGCTCGACAACGCCAGGCAGGTCGCGGCGGTACACCCCGAACAAACGACGTTGTACACCAGGGATTGTCGGCGGGTCGGCCACCGGAACAACCACAGCAGCGAGGCGCTGAACCCACACACCCCGGCGGCGATCGCGATGCCCGTGGTCACAGAGTTGTCCGGCCCTAGCGGGCTGCCGAGCATCACCAGCGGCAACGCGCCGAGCATCGCCGTGAACACGAATGTGGCCAGCCGCCACTGCAACTGCAGCCCGCGGTCGTGCAGATAAACGCTGAACCAGTCGAACTGATCTGTCTGCCGCCACCAGCGCGTCACCGCGCTCCGCCGCTCACGAAACCCGCCGCAACGCCGCGCGCAGCGTCCCCGCCAAATCGCCACGCTTCCCCACCGTGACGTCCGTCAAGCCCAACCACGATGCCATCGTGCGCAATTCACGTGCCAACGCCTCGGCGACCCGGCTGGCGTCATGACCGGGCTCGGTGAACGCGCCCACCACGTTCAGCGCGTCGGACGTCCGCTCAGCCTTGAGGTCCACCCGGCCGACGAGCTGCCCGTCGAGCAGAAACGGCCATACGTAGTAACCGAATTGGCGTTTGGCTTGTGGCACATAGATTTCGATGCGGTAGTGGAAGTCGAACAACCGCTCGACGCGCGGCCGGAAGAAGATCAGCGGATCGAATGGGCACAGCAGCGCCGTCCCGCGATCACTGCGCGGCACCGACTGGCCTGCCCGCAGGTAGGCCGGCGCCTTCCACCGGTCGACCTCGACGGCTACGAGCTCACCTTCGGCAACCAGGTCCGCTATCGCCGGTTTGGCCTGTCTGGCGCCGAGCCGGAAGTAGTCGCGGATGTCGGTCTCGGTGGCCACCCCAAGCGCTGTGGCCGACCTCAGCACGAGTTCCCGCACGGCTTCGTCGTCATCGACCTCGCGTGCCACCACCTCGGGCGGCAGCACGCGTTCGGTGAGGTCGTAGTGCCGCGCGAACCCGACCCGCGTCGCCGTCGTGAGCACGCCAGACGCCCACAGCGCTTCGGCCACCCATTTGGTGTCGCTGCGATCCCACCACGGGCCCTTGCGGCCACGCGGCTCGGACTCGAGATGCGCTTCGATCTGCCCGGCCGTAGCCGGCCCGAGTTCGGCGACCGCGGCGACGACGTCCTCGGCCAGCTTGGCGTTCTTGCGCACGATCTCGGTGCCCCACCGGCCGTGGGTGTACTCCCGCATGCGCCACCGCATCAACGGCCAATCGTCGACCGCCATCAGCGCGGCCTCGTGCGCCCAGTACTCGACGAGCAGCCGAGGGGACCTGGCGGAGTGACTCCACGCGGCGCGATCGAGCACGTCCCGGTCGTATGGGCCCAATCTGCTGAACACCGGCGCATAGTGGGCCCGCACGGCGACCGACACCGAGTCGAGTTGCAGCACCTGAATCCGCGAGACGAGCCGCCGCAGCTGCGTCCGCGAAACGGCCCCGGTGGGCTTTGCCTCCGCGAAGCCTTGGGCGGCGACGGCAACCCGGCGCGCCTGATCCAATCTCAGCTTCATGACCGCTGATAGCTCGAGAACCGGTACCGCAGCCCGGACGCGCTGGTCAGCCAATCACCTTCGGTGCCGACCCAATGCTGATCGAGTACTGGCGCCAACGCGTCGTCGTCCTCCCGCGGCAGATCCACGTCGACTTCGGTGACCTCGCAGCGGTTGGCCAGCGGTAGGGCGAGCGCGTAGATCTGCGCGCCGCCGATGACCCACGTCTGTCCATCGGCCAGGGCTTCATCGAGGCTGCCCACTACCGTCGCTCCGTCTGCCACGTAGTCAGCCTGCCGTGTCACTACGACATTTCTGCGACCCGGAAGCGGCCGCACCTTCGCGGGCAGCGAGTCCCAGGTCAATCTGCCCATGACGACGGTGTGACCCATCGTGAGCTCCTTGAACCGGGCCTGGTCCTCGGGTAGCCGCCACGGGATGCCGTTGGCGCGGCCGATGACACCGGAGGTCGACTGGGCCCAGATGAGACCAGTCGTCATACCGCGACGGGGGCTTTGATTCCGGGATGCGGGTCGTAGTTGACGATCGCGACGTCGTCGTAGGTGTAGTCGAAGATCGAATCCCGTGGCGCGAGTACCAGTTCCGGGTAGGGCCGGGGGTCTCGGCTCAGCTGGAGCGCCACCTGCTCGACGTGGTTGTCGTAGATGTGGCAGTCCCCGCCGGTCCAGACGAACTCGCCGACGTCGAGGCCGGCCTGCGCGGCCATCATGTGCGTCAGCAGCGCGTAGCTCGCGATGTTGAACGGCACGCCGAGGAACAGGTCGGCGCTGCGCTGGTACAGCTGACACGACAGCTTGCCGTCGGCGACGTAGAACTGGAAGAACGCGTGACACGGCGGCAGCGCCATCTGGGGGATTTCGCCGACGTTCCACGCCGAGACGATGTTGCGCCGGGAGTCCGGGTCGCGCTTGAGCAGTTCGAGCGAGGCGCTGATCTGGTCGACGTGCTCGCCCGACGGCGTCGGCCAGGAGCGCCACTGCACCCCGTAAATCGGCCCGAGTTCGCCTGTCTCACTTGCCCATTCATCCCAGATGGTGACGCCGTGCTCGTGCAGCCAGGCCACGTTGGAGTCGCCGCGCAGAAACCACAGCAGTTCGTAGATGACGGACTTGAGGTGCACCTTCTTCGTGGTGATCAGCGGAAAGCCTGCCGAAAGGTCGTAACGCAGCTGGTGTCCGAACAGACTCCGCGTGCCGGTGCCGGTGCGGTCAGACTTCGGCGTGCCTCGCTCGGTCACCAACCGCAGCAGATCCTCATAGGGCGTGGCGATGGGCACGCGGTCAGTTTACGTCGAGCGGTCTGGAGTAGAACGGATGCCATGCCGACGATCACCGACACCATCACCACAGCCGACGGAACGTGTCCGATCACGCTCGCCCTTCCCGAAGGAGTTGGGCCTTGGCCCGCGGTCGTGATGTACCCGGATGCCGGTGGAGCGCGCCAAACCTTCACCGACATGGCCCAGCAGTTGGCCGACTTCGGCTACGCCGTGTTGGTGCCCGACGTGTACTACCGCGACGGCGACTGGGCACCGTTCGACATGACGACGGTGTTCACCGACCAGGGCGAGCGCAACCGGCTGTTCGGGATGATCTCCAAGGTGACCCCGGACATCATGGCCCGCGACGCGACGGCCTTCTTCGACTACCTGGAGTCGCGCCCCGAGGTCAGCGGTAGCTCATTCGGCACCACCGGCTACTGCATGGGTGGCCGGACCTCGGTGCTGGTCGCCGGTCGCGTGCCCGCACGGGTGGCTGCTGCGATGTCCTTCCACGGCGGAGGGCTCGTGACGGACGACGCCAGCAGTCCCCACCTGCTTGCCGACCACATTCAGGCCACGGTCTACGTGGGCGCAGCGACAGACGATGCGTCGTTCACCACCGAACACGGTGAGACGCTCGACAAGGCCCTGACCACCGCAGGCGTCGACCACACCATCGAGTTCTACTCCGCCGCACACGGTTTCGCAGTACCCGACAACGAGCCCTACGACCCGGCCGCGGCGCAGCGTCACTGGGACGCCATGGAGCGGGTGTTCGGCGTCAAGCTCGGCTGACGACGCTGTTTTGCCTCGCCGCACCCTCGTAGGCGACCATGAACGCGTGTACGACCAGGACAGCAGCGGCAGCTCCGAGCTCAGTGACGATCCGCAGGACGCGGGCACCCGCATCGACCCGGTACTTGCCAGAAGCTGGCTGCTCGTCAACGGCGCACAGCCCGATCGGTTCGCGCCCGCGGCCCACTCCCGCGCCGACATCGTCGTGCTCGACATCGAGGACGCGGTCGCGCCGAAGGACAAGGCCGCAGCGCGTGACAACGTCTGCCGGTGGCTGACCTCTGGTAACGACGACTGGGTGCGCGTCAACGGCTTCGGCACCCGTTGGTGGGCCGACGACCTCGACATGCTGGCCGACACCTCCGTCGGCGGCGTCATGCTCGCCATGGTCGAATCCGTCGACCACGTCATCGAAACCGCCAAGCGGCTGCCCAACGTACCGATCGTCGCCCTCGTCGAAACGGCCCGAGGACTCGAGCGCATCACCGAGATCGCCGCGACCAAGGGCACCTTCCGACTGGCGTTCGGCATCGGCGACTTCCGCCGTGACACTGGTTTCGGAGACAACCCGGCCACCTTGGCCTACGCACGGTCGCGCTTCACGATCGCAGCCAAGGCCGCCCACCTGCCGAGTGCGATCGACGGCCCGACCATCGGCTCGAGCGCGCTGAAGCTCATCGAAGCCAGCGCCGTCTCCGTCGAATTCGGCATGACCGGCAAGATCTGTCTTTCACCCGATCAATGCCCCGCCGTAAACGAAGGGCTGTCCCCCTCACAGGACGAAATCACTTGGGCAGGAGAGTTCTTCGCCGAGTTTGAACGCGACGGGGGTGAGATCCGCAATGGCTCAGACCTGCCACGCATTGCCCGCGCTACCAAGATCCTCGATCTCGCAAAGGCCTATGGCATCCACTCGTCAGAGTTCGGCGACGACCCGGATCACGTGCCTGCCCCGTCGGACACCTACCACTACTGACTCCGCGCTTCGTGGTGGCGCCCGAGTGACCTCAGCGCGCGCAGAATTCCCCGGCTCGCGTATACCGCCGCAGCGATCGACACGACGATCATCACGATGAACATGACCAGCCAGTTGCTGCGACTGTGGCTGACGTTCCACCACACGATCGTGAAGAGCACGGCGCAGATGAACACGACGATATCGCGCCAGTTGCCCCGGTAGGACTGGGCAACCTCCAGCAGGGACCGGTTCTTGTCGACGGCCGCGATCAGGTCGTCGACGCGGATGTCGATGACGCGCTGCAGTTCGGCGCGCCGCTCCACCTGGTCGGCAGGAAGCCGTTCGAGTAGGTCCATGTCCTGCTTGATCAGGCCGCGGACGTCGGGTCCGCGCAGATTGCCCGCCGCGATGCCGAGCAGCGCACCGCCCGCGATCGGTGCACCGGCCATGGCGATTTCGGCGATTCCAGGCATATTCGACTCCTATGTCAGGCCATGAGCGTAACGGTGTCTGCGCCGCCTACTGCGCCCAATCGGCGACACGTGGCCAGGTCGCTTCGTTCCCGGGATCCGCTGCCCAGCCAACGCGGGACAGCACGTCCTTGAGCCCGGTGGGCGGCTCCGGGGGCGTGCCCGCATAGTGCGGGCGGCCGAAACCACGGTCGAAAACGACCAGCATGCCGGGCTGAACCTGCACGGCCGCGTGATCACCGGCACCGTCCAGATCGTCGTCGAAGAGGCCGTCCTTGCCGCCGATCTTCATGGGCGTTGCGGTCTGCTCCCGAAAGTGTCCGTAGTAACCATCGGCGGGCCAGATGTGCACTTCCATACTCTCGGCCACCTGCGCGCAGTCGCCCGCGCCGCCGTTGACCGCTAGTCCACACGGAGCGAACGTCAGCGTCGTTCCGTAGTCGAGGTCGTCGTCATCCAGCGGAGAGGTATCGACGTTGAGCTCTGCCAACGGCATGAACGCGGGCACATTCGGCATGCTCAACGGAAGCCGAATCGGGGTTCGCTCGGTGGGGTGAAGGGCGCGTGCGAGTTCGACCATGCGATCGAGTTCGGTTGTCGCACTGGTCGCGCCCCGCACGGTCGCCCACGCGTGCTCGGCGTACGGCCAGGCCAGCGTCGCCGCGTGATTTGCCGCGTCTTGGACCAAGAAGCCATCGGCGTCGGCGTTCACCGAGACCGGCCGGCCCGCCCGCGCTTCCGTCGGGTCGAACTTTCCCGGGGCGTAGGCCGTCAGGTCGACCGTCCACGGGGCGCACCCGTTGCACCCGAACCTGGTCTCGCCCTCATCGGTCGGCCGCATGCTGAACTGTTGGAAGTCGCTAGTGATCCGACGATTGAGTTCCTGCCAGCCCTGCGGTTGGTTTTGCACCAGCCCCATCCACTGCGGGTCGAACTGGACGGCAGTGACCGGCGCTGCGGGGGCGGCGGACGAAGTCGTTTCCGCCGGCTGGGAATTCGGCTGCTGCGCACTGCATCCCACCGCGAGCGTGACAACCGCACCGAATATCGCGGCGGTGACGGCCAGCCGGCGGCGCATAGGGCGTTTCATGACAGCAAGCTAACGGACGCCGCTCAACGAATCCTCAAATCCGCGCGTCACGTCATTCCATCAACTGCGCCGCCACCGTCGCGCCGAGGTTCCAGCACGATTCGAGGTCGTCCTTGGTCGGCTTGCCCGACACGACGACGTACTCGGCGGCCTTCACCCAACCCAGTCCGGTCGTGATGGCAGTGATGCCCCGCTCAGCGCCTTCGGACCCCTCGTTGCCGTGGAGAAATAGGCCGAAGGGCCGCCCACGCGTCGTATCCAGGCATGGGTAGTAGCAGACGTCGAACGCATGCTTGAGCGCGCCGCTCATGTAGCCGAGGTTCGCTGGAGTGCCAAGCAGATAGCCGTCGGCCTCCAGCATCTCGACCGGCGACACTGTGAGGGCCGCTCGGCGGACCACCTCGACGCCTTCGATGTCGGGGTCGGTGGCACCGGCCAGCACCGCCTCGAACATCTCCTGCGTGTGGGGTGACGGGGTGTGGTGGACGACCAACAGGGTCTTGCTCATGCCGAACGGCTCCGCTCTTCCAGCTGCACGGCGGTCTTCATCGTCTCCCTGGCCCGGCTGCGATCCCCTGCGTAGTCATAGGCCCGCGCCAGCCGATACCACCGGCGCCAGTCGTCGGGGTCGTCGTCGAGTTCGGCCTTCACCGTGTGGAACAACGCATCGGCGGCATCGCGTTGGATGCGGCCCGACGGCATCCGCGGGAGTGCACTGACGTCGAGTTCCATGCCTTGCTCCCGGGCCTCGCGCCCGAGCCGCTGATGGGTGAAACCTGCACGCAGCGTGGCGATCATCGCCCAGAGTCCGACGATCGGAAGCAGCAACACCGCGATGCCAAGCCCGATTGCCGCAGGCCTGCCAGACGTCACCAGGATGAGCGCCGCGCGACCGAGTAGGACGAAGTAGCCGACGAGCGCGAGGCACATCAAGCCGATGAGCACCTGGATGCGCAGCGCTCGTGAGCCCTCGTCCTTGTTCAGCGCCATCGGTTCCTCGGGCGAACGCTCGTCACAATCCCATGAGGGGTTCGATCCCGATCGTCAGGCCGGGATGCTCGGCGACCTTGCGCACGCCGAGTAGCACGCCTGGCACGAACGACGTCCGGTCCAGGCTGTCGTGGCGGATGGTCAACGTCTCCCCTTGGGTGCCGAACAGGATCTCCTGATGTGCGACGAGCCCCGCCAGCCGGATCGAGTGCACCGGAATTCCGTCGACGTCGGCGCCACGCGCACCTTCGAGACCCGTGCTGGTGGCATCGGGGTTGGGCGGCAACCCCTTTCGCGCCTCGGCGATCAGCTTCGCGGTGCGGACCGCGGTGCCCGACGGCGCATCGGCCTTGAACGGGTGGTGCAATTCGATCACTTCCACCGACTCGAAGAAGCGCGCGGCTTGCTTCGCGAACTGCATGGACAGGACGGCGCCGATCGCGAAGTTCGGCGCGATGAGCACCGCGACGTCGGGCTTGTCGGCCAGCCAGGCCTGCACCTGCGCGATGCGGTCGTCGGTGAACCCCGTGGTGCCCACCACCGCGTTGATGCCGTTGTCGATGAGGAATTTCAGGTTGTCCATCACGACACTGGGGTGGGTGAAGTCGACGACGACCTGGGTGTCGCTGTCAGTCAGCGCGCTCAGCGGGTCGCCCTCGTCGACCCCGGCGGAAAACGTCAGGTCGTCCGCGGCCTCGATGGCGTCGACGATCGTCGCGCCGACCTTGCCCTTTGCGCCAAGCACTCCCACTCGCATGGTTGGCAGCTTACTTGCCTGCTCGCCCACGATCGGTCACTGAGGAAGGGCTGCCCTGGCCTTGAGCGCCAGCCACAGCTCCATTCGATCGTCGCCGTCGTCGAGTCGCCGCCCGGTCAACGCGGCGATCCGGTCGATGCGGTTCCGAACGGTGTTGCGGTGCAGGGACAGTCGATGCGCGGCCGGATCCCACGCCCCGTTGGCTCGCAGCCACTGATCCAGCGTACGAAGCAGTTCCAATCGGTCTCTGGGTTCGAGTTGATCCAGCGGCGCCAGTACTGCGTCGGCGAACCCGCGAACCACCTCGGGAGTGCCCAGGGACAGCAGCAGCGAGACGGTCTCCCCCTCGCTTGCCGTCACGATCCGACCGAGGTGTTCGCTGATCGGGAGCAGCGATCGGGCCTGCATCGCCGAGACGGCCAGCGCCTCCGGGGCGGTCGGAGCGCCGATGCCCGTCGGGAGTCCTGCGGCATGCGTCCGCAGTGCATCGGTCAGTTCCGTCAGATCGGAATGCGCAAGCTCCACCGTTGCGCCCTGCACCCGAAGGAGTGCCCCATCGAGCCCCAGGTGCAGGCGGAAGGCCAGTAGGTCCACGTCGTCGGACGCCACCACGGCGACCTGATAGTGCTCACCGGTCAACCCGACGCTAGCCGCAAGATGTTGTGCGCGTTCGCGTTTGATTTCGGGACGCAGCAACTGGGCGAAGACCTGGCCACGGCGCCTGCGCTCGGGCTGATCGGCCAGATTGCGCCTTTCGATGTCCAGTGCAACGAGAGAAACCAGCACGGTCGACGAATTGCGGGACGTCATGTCCATGTCGGCGCCGAGCACAACGTAGGCGAGCGGCACGTCAGCCCCCACCGTGTGCACCTCGAAGTCGCCCACTATCGACCAGCCACCACCAACACTCGGCGAATGGAACGGAGTTCGGCAGGCCCGCTCCACCACGTCAGCGTCGGTGCCCGGCGTCGCCGCCATCAGGCGTCCACGACTGTCGCAGACCACGCACGGCGTGGCGCTGGACTCCGACCACGCGGATAGGAGTGCGGGCAACGGAGCAGCGCTGGTGGCCACGGCCGTGAGTCGGCGGTTGATCTCCATCGCGGTCTGGAGATCCTTGCGCTCCTGGGCGGCGATGGTCGCGAACACCCACTTGGTGATGGCGATGAACGGCGTCTCGTCGGGCACCATCAGCAGCGGCACGGCGAGTTCCTCGGCAGCGATCCGCAGCGCTTCGGGGCATTCCTTGTACGGCAGGCCGTGCCCCAGCCCGAGGGCGATGCCGGCCACCCCGGCGGCCGCACACTCGGAGATGTACGCCCGGCATTCGGGCAGCCTCATCGGCAGCAACAGCCCCACGGTCATGAGCAGTTCGCCGCCGCGAAGCCAATCCCCTGGCGACGTCAGCTCCGATACGTGCGCGGAGGTGACCTGGTTGGAGAGGGCGCTATCACCCGCAGCGACCTGCAGATTCAGTGCCAGGTCGGCGACGACGTCGCCGATCGTGATCATCCTGCCCACCCGAGAATGTACATTTCGCCCAATATTAATAGACGATTTGAACAATTCGGCCATGGTGGCTGAGCACCTGAGCGGCGCATGGTGATACACAACACACCCATAGCCGCAGGAGCCCCATGACATCCACCACGCCCGTGGCCGCCGAAGGCCGTGCCGGTTCGATGATTGAGACCCGCTCGATCGATTACGTGCCCGACGACGAGCGCCACGGAAAGGTGTCCCACCAGGGGCCGTTCTGGTTCGTTGGCAACTTCCAGCCGTTCACCCTCGCGCTGGGCTTCGTTGGCCCCAGCCTCGGCTTGTCGCTGTGGTGGACCATCGTCGCCGGAATCGCGGGCATTGCGTTCGGCACGCTGTTCATGGCGTTCCACGCGACGCAGGGTCCAGTCCTGGGACTACCTCAGATGATTCAGTCCAGAGCGCAGTTCGGCTATCGCGGCGTGCTGTTGCCGTTGATCGGCACCTTGTTCACGTTCGTCGGATTCAACGTCGTCGACGTCGTCATCATCAAGTCCGGCCTCCAGTCGATCTTCGGCTGGAACCCCGTCGTGGTTGCAATCGTCATCACGGTCGTCGCCGCACTCGTCGCGATATTCGGACACGACCTGTTGCACAAGTCGTTTCGGGTGCTGTTCTGGATCTCGTTGCCGCTGTGGATCATCCTGACCTGCGGCGTGCTCTTCGGCGGCGTCACCGGGACCGCTGCGGCCCCTGGCGGTTTCACCGTCGTCGCGTTCCTGGTGCAGTTCAGCGTCGCCGCGTCGTACAACATCACCTACGCGCCCTATGTCTCCGACTACAGCCGGTACCTCCCACGTGACACCAAGCCGTCGGCCATCATCGCGTCGGTGTTTCTCGGTGCGTCCGCCTCGCCCGCGTGGTTGATCCCACTCGGCGCCTGGATGGCCACCTATCTCGGCGCCAGCGATGCGCTGGCCGGGATCGATCAAACTGGCAATGGCACCTTCCCGCACCTGGGCAGTGTGTTGGCCATCGTGTCGACGCTGGTGCTGGTCGCCACGATGGGCCTCAATGCCTACAGCGGAATGCTCACCGTCGTCACCGGACTCGATTCATTGAAGTCGGTCAATCCGACCCGCAATCTGCGGGTGGTGACCATCGTGGTGCTGGCGGTCGCGTGGCTGGTGATGAGCCTGCTGCTGTCGAACGCGACAACCGCACTCAACACGACGCTGCTGATCATGCTGTACCTGTTGGCGCCGTGGACCGCGGTCAACCTCACCGACTACTTCTTCGTCCGCCGCGGCCACTACGCGATCGCAGATCTGTTCACGCCCAAGGGAATCTACGGAGCCTGGTCGTGGCGCGGGCTGACCGCCTTCATCGCAGGCGTCCTGGCCGAGATCCCGTTCGTGGACCTGCCATTCTTCGTCGGGCCCGCAGCGGAGGCTCTTGGCGAGGTCGACATCGCATTCATGGTGGGACTCCTGGTGTCCGGCGTGGTCTACATCGCGTTGACCCGATCGCTGGACGTATCAAGGGAACTGGCGTTCATCGAGTCCAGCCCCTCGGTGTCCGATCCAGGCAGCGCCAAGGACATCGCCACAACCGTTACCGCCGAGGAGAATTGATGGGCCAAATCATCGGACCACCGGACGCCAGCAGGGTTCCGCGCTTCACCGAGCCCTCGACATTCGCCCGACTGCCCCGCATCGATCAGGTCGCGAGTCCCGACGTCTGCATCGTGGGCATTCCGTTCGACAGCGGCGTCTCCTACCGACCGGGCGCCCGGTTCGGACCCGGGCACGTCCGCGCCGCGTCGAAGCTGTTGCGGCCGTACAACCCGGCGCTCAACGTGGAGCCGTTCGCGACGCAACAGGTCGCCGACTGCGGAGACATCGCGGTGAACCCGTTCAACATCGAAGACGCGATAGCCACCATCGATTCGTCGATCACCGACATTCGCAAGGACGGGTCGACGGTCCTCACCATCGGCGGAGACCACACCATCGCACTGCCGATCCTGCGGTCACTTGCCCGCGACCACGGACCCATCGCCGTACTGCACTTCGACGCCCACCTCGACACGTGGGACACCTATTTCGGCGCACCGTACACCCACGGCACCCCGTTTCGCCGGGCCAGCGAAGAGGGCCTGATCGACATGGAGCGTTCACAACACGTCGGCATCCGCGGGCCGCTCTACAGCAAGCAGGACCTCGAGGACGACGCGGTGCTCGGCTTCCAGGTGATCCGCTCCGATGACTACGAATTCGACGGCGTCGCCAGCATCGTCGAGCGAATGCGCGCACGGCTCGATGGCGGCCCGGTGTACGTCTCGGTCGACATCGACGTGCTCGACCCGGCCCACGCTCCAGGAACCGGCACACCCGAGGCAGGCGGTCTGACGTCGCGTGAGCTGCTCAACACGCTGCGCGGGCTCGTCGGGCTCAACGTGGTCGGTGCCGACATCGTCGAGGTGTCACCCGCCTACGACCACGCGGAGCTCACCGGCATCGCGGCAGCGCACGTCGGCTATGAACTGCTGTCGGTTTTGGCGGCGAACCGCTGAACGTCTGATTCGGCCTCTGCAAGAGCGGCTTTCGCCGCTTCGAGCCCGCCGGCTGCAGCGTCGACCGCCGCTTCCGCGGCCGTGTAGTCGGTATCGGCGGAGCTCAGCACCCGCTCGGCTGCGTCCACGGACTCGAGCAGTTGTTCGTAGCGTCGGCGCGCGGTGGCGCGTGCAGCAGCCCGTTCGGAAAGCAACTCGGTTGCAGCGGCGTGTGTGTGCGCCGCAGTCTCGACGCCGACCCGGGCCGAGTCGAAGCGTTCCCTCGCGGCGGCCAGGTCAGCCTCGTCTTCAGCGGGTCGGCCCTCCTCGGCGGGGGTTACCTGCTTCTTGATCGAGGGTGTCGTCACCGCCGACGATTCGCCGAAATCACCGAAGCCCGACCAACGTTCGGCTTTCTCCAATCGCCCCAGTCGGGCCGCGACGTCTGGATCGGCAATCGCGGCCTGCAGCGTATCCGTCACGTCATTGCGCATGGCGGCCGTCGCGTCTCCGTACCCGGCAGCGGCAAGCCCAGCCCGAACCAACGTGTCGATCAACTTGCGCTGCACCGAAGTCAGTTCCCGGATGCGTGACCCATCCATCGCCGAATGTGCCGCGCGCAGCGCCCCGGTCAGCTCGCTCAGCCTCGGCCGCGCGGTCGCGTCGTGGCGTACCAACAGGTTGACCACCCAGGCCGCCGCAGTCGGTCGACGGGCGGTCCCGATCAGCTTGGCCGCGTCCGCGTCGCCGCGCTGCTTCGCCGCCGCCACCAGCTGCTTGCGTAGTTCCATGAACTCCTCGGGCGGGACGCCGTAGAGCCGCTCCAAGTCGTCTTGAGCGGCATCCTCGCCCGTCACAGCGGAGATGCCCCACGCAGATGCTCGAAGATCAATGACGTCTGCGTGCCTGCCACGTCGGCATCGGCGTTGAGGTTCTCCACCACGAACGAACGCAGGTCGTCGGTGTCGCGCGCAGCCACGTGAAGGATGAAGTCGTCGGCCCCGGCAAGGAAGTACACGTCCATCACCTGCGGCCGCGTGCGGATGTGCTCGATGAACGTTCCAATTCGGCCGCGCGCGTTCGATTGCAGACTGACCGAGATCATCGCTTGCAGCGACAGCCCGATGGCCGACGGGTCGATGTCGGCGTAGAAACCCCTGATCACCCCGAGCTCCTGGAGCCGTCGCACGCGGCCGTGACAGGTCGATGCGGCGATGCCCACCAGGTCGGCGAGGGCGCTGTTGGACATGCGGGCGTCCCCGTGGAGGGCAGTCAGAATGCGCCTGTCGACGTGGTCGAGGTCGGTGGGTCGAACATTCTTCGGCGGCGCCGCCTTGGTGGACACCAGTTCCGATGATTGCAATGACATGACACGATCATACCGAATTTTCCGCGTAGTATTTGCAACAAAGCCGAATCTTCTTCACACTTTACGGAGTCGCACCGTCACTTATAGGAGTAGAAATGCGCGTCGGAGTCCCCACCGAGATCAAGAACAACGAGTACCGCGTCGCCATCACGCCTGCGGGTGTCGCCGAGTTGACCCGCCGCGGTCACGAGGTGCTCATTCAGGCCGGCGCAGGTGACGGTTCGGCGATCTCCGACCGCGACTTCAAGGCCGCGGGCGCACAGGTCGTCGACACGGCCGACGAGGTCTGGGCCGAGGCCGACCTGCTGCTGAAGGTGAAGGAGCCCATCGAGGCCGAGTACGGCCGGATGCGCAAGGGCCAGACCCTCTTCACCTACCTCCACCTTGCCGCGTCCAAGCCGTGCACCGACGCCCTGATGGCGTCCGGCACCACTTCGATCGCCTACGAGACCGTGCAGACCGCCGGCCCGGATGGATCTGTCGCGCTTCCGCTCTTGGCCCCGATGAGTGAGGTTGCCGGTCGCCTTGCCGCGCAGGTCGGTGCCTACCACCTCATGCGCACTCACGGAGGCCGTGGAGTGCTCATGGGCGGTGTCCCCGGCGTCGCACCGGCCAAGGTCATCGTCATCGGCGGCGGGATGGCAGGCGACAACGCCGCCGCCGTCGCCATGGGCATGGGCGCGCACGTCACCGTCTTCGACCTCAACGTCAACATCTTGCGCAAGATCGACGCCGAATACGGCGGCAGCATCGAGACCCGCTACTCGGCGACACTCGAGCTCGAAGAAGCGGTCAAGCAGGCCGACCTGGTGATCGGCGCCGTGCTGGTTCCCGGCGCGAAGGCGCCCAAGCTCGTCACCAATGCGATGGTGTCGCACATGAAGTCGGGTGCGGTTCTGGTCGACATCGCGATCGACCAGGGCGGCTGCTTCGAGGACTCGCGACCGACCACTCACGACGACCCCACGTTCAACGTTCACGAGACCGTGTTCTACTGCGTGGCGAACATGCCAGGCGCGGTGCCGCGCACGTCGACCTTCGCGTTGACCAACGCCACCATGCCCTACGTGCTCAAGCTGGCCGACAAGGGTTGGCAGGCCGCGTGCGCGGCGGATCCCGCTCTGGCCAAGGGTCTTTCGACGCACGAAGGGGCACTGCTGTCCGAGCAGGTGGCCACCGACCTCGCGCTGCCGTTCACCGACCCGGCGACGGTGCTTGCCTGACCCTGGCTAGTCCGGGACGAGCGTGCCCCGGAGGGCGCTCCATGCCTTACCGGCGGCGATCGCCGCGTCGAACCCAGCGGACTCGACGGGAATGATGCGGGGGTGGGTCAGCCGAAAGCGCTTGCCACGGTGCAGGACTCCGGCCGAACCCGCAGCCTCGACGTTGCGAACCCAGTCCGAGTGGGTGCCGTAGTTCAACACGACGACGAATTCGCCGTCCTCCACGAAGGCCATGACGGGGGTTCGGTATCGCTTGCCGGAGCTGCGACCGCGGTGCTCGATGACGGCCATCTTGGGCAGCCGGGTGGCCCCCAGTCTCAGGACCGGATTGGTGACCCACTTGTGAAAGCGGGCCAGCCATCGCATCACCTGAGGACCGAGCCACGACGAGAGCTGCGCCGCGGCCGCAGCGACCCGGTAAGCGACTGCACTTTGCGCCATGTACGGCCCCGATCAGTGGATGGACTGCGCCGCGGGCCGCGCGCTACCCAATTGCGCTGGAAGCCGCGAGAATCCACGTAGGTTGACCAGTCCCCGTCGAGGTGGCGCTTCGGTCAGGCGCAGGTCGGGAAATGCCTCGAAGAGCGCTCGCAGCGCGGTGGCACCCTCGATGCGAGCCAGCGCAGCACCGAGGCAGGCGTGCACGCCCGAGGCGAAAGCCAGGTGATCGCGGGCATTGGGTCGGGCGATGTCGAAACTGGCCGGGTTCGTGAACACGCGCGGGTCGCGGTTGGCGCCACCGAGCAGCAGCGCCACCATGTCTCCCGCCGCCACCCGGTGGCCGGAGACATCGACGTCGCAGTTGGCGGTGCGTGCGGTCATCTGGACGGGGCTGTCGAACCGCAGGATCTCCTCGACGGCCGCGGGCCATAGCGCAGGGTCTTCGCGGAGCCGTGCGATCTGCTCGGGGTGCCGTAGCAACAGGACGATCCCGTTGCCAATCAGGTTGACGGTGGTCTCGAAGCCGGCGCCGATGATGAGCGCCGCATTCGCGGTGAGTTCCCGATCGGTGAGGTTGCCGTCAGCGGCCATGTTGCTGAAGGGATTTCCGCTCGGACCGGCGGCGCGGATGAGGCGGAAGTGCGCGAGGAGGTACTCGTCGAGGTCCCGCAATCCGTCGATGGCACCTCGGTACGTCTTCCACCCGATCCCGATGTCCAACAGCGGGGCACCGCTGTGGCCCCAGGCCAGCATGCTGGGGTGCATGTCGGCGGGCAAGTCGAGCAACTCGCCGATGATCGCGATCGGGAGCTTCGCCGCGAAGTCGGCGATCAGATCGGGGCTCGGCGTGCGCGCCAGCCTGTCGATCAGCGCGTTGGTCACCTCGGTGACGCGGGTACCAAGCGTGTCGGTGGCACGTGGCGTGAAGCTTTGAGCCACCAACTGTCGGTAGCGGGTGTGATCGGGTGGATTCACGACCACCATCGCGGGCGGCTCGACGGGATTGGCCACCCCGGGATCAGTCCTAGAGATTATCGACCGCAGCGGTCGCGGCAACTCGATGTCCGATGGCGCAGTGACACCGAAGCGCTTGTCTCGCAGCAGCTCTCGGGAGATGCCATGGTCGACGGTGGCCCACGCGAAAGGGGTCCGCACCATGGGCCCTTGGGCCCTGAGCTCCTCCATCAGTGGATACGGGTCCTGCCCGCGCCCGTGATTGGCGATTACCCGGGCCAAGGGTTCTCCGCGCCGCGCCTGCATCGCCATGAAAGCACGCGGCACGCCGTGCATCGCCACCCACCGCGACCAAAGTCCGAGGCTCATATCCATCCCTCCTAGAAGGACAACCGCTACCATGGGACGCGTGAGACAAAGAGACAATCAATGTCTCGCTTGAATACCACCATACGACGACCCCGCGGAGTCGGCAAGGAGGAATCGGATGACGTCGAATCGAACGGCGGAGTTCGTGCGGCGACTCACAGAACCCGACCCTGCCATGCTCGCCCAACTACTCGACCCGGATGAGCTCACCACGCGCATCCTGCGCGCCACGCTCGAACAGGCCGAGCTCGTCGGCATCCGCCGCACCACGATGGAGGACGTCGCCCGCCGCGGCGGCGTCGGCCGGGCCACCCTCTATCGTCGCTTCCCGACCAAGGCAGCGCTCATCGACGCCATCGTGTTCGCCGAAGCGCGCCGATTCATGAACGGCAGCGCGCACGCCCACGCGCGAGCCGACAATGTCGAAGACAGCTTGGTGTTCGACACGGTGTTCACCGTGACGTTCCTGCGGGAACACACCTTGCTCAGGAAGCTGCTGCGCACCGAGCCCGAGACGATCCTGCCGAGCCTGACCATCGACGCAGGAGCCATTCTCGACTTCGCCACCGACTACTCTGCGGCGTTGTTGCGCACCGACATCTACGGGGCAGCAGTCACCACGCCCGCCCAGGATCGCCACCTGCGCACCGTGGCCGAGCTACAAACCCGCCTCACGCTGTCCTTCATCGTCACCCCGCACACCAGCATCAAGCTGGCCAACATCGACGACACCCGGGCGTATGTGCGCGACTACCTCATGCCGATGCTCGCGACCCGACCTACCGCTGCGGCGTCAGATACGGCAGCACCAGCGTCGTGAGCTCGCCGATCAGTGGCCGAAGCCCCTCGGCCTTGGGATCGTCGGTCTGCGAACGCGTCAGGAACGACAACAGCACTCGCTGACCATTGGGCGAGTAGGCTACGCCGACGTCGTTGGTGCTGCCGTAGTCACCGCTGCCGGTCTTGTCGGCACTCGTCCAGCCGGGCGGTAATCCGGCTCGCAGACTGGAGGTTTGGTTGCCGCGCATCCAATCCTCGAGTTGCTTCCGCTCAGCCGTCCCGAGCGCGTCGCCGGTGAGCAGCTTGCGATAGCCCTCACCGAGCGCGTGGGGTGTGCTGGTGTCGCGCGGATCGCCGGGGATCGCGGTGTTGAGTGCGGTTTCCCAACGATCGAGTCGAGTCCGGTCATCGCCGATGGAACGCGCGAAATCCGTGATGCGCGAAGGACCTCCGATGATCCTCAACAGCCAGTTGCCCGCAGCGTTGTCGCTGCGCTGCAGCGCGGCCTGGCACAACTCGCCGATTGTCATGTTCTGACCGACATGGGCTCCCGTCACAGGCGAGTTCGCCACGATGTCTTCGGGTGCAATGCTGACCGCATCGCTCAGCGCCAGTTCGCCTGCTGCCGCCTTCTGAAGCACGCGCGCGGACGCATATGTCTTGAACGTCGAACACATCGCGAACGGATCGTCGGCCCGGTGCGACACTGATCGCCCAGTGTCGACGTCGACGGCGTACAGGCCGGCATACGCGTGGTGCCGCGCCTCGAGTGCCGCGACGCGGTCTTCGAAGGGCGGCAGCGGCTCGGCCGGGTCGGCGGGCGTCGGCTTCTGCGGGCCGCAAGCCGTCATCGCCGCGAGCGTGACACCGCCCACGACGAACTGACGCCTCGACACCCGCATCAACCGGCTACCGCCCGAAGGGGTTTCGGAAGCGACCGCTTGGATCGATGCGGACCCAGCACGGCGGCGCCCATCGGCTTGGCCAACAGTTGTCGCGCTACCGCGTTGACCTCCTCCACGGTCACCGCATCGATGTGCTCCAGGCTGCTGGAGACGCTGCGGTGCTCGCCGTAGTTGAGCTCGCTGCGACCGATCCGGTGCATCCTCGACCCGGAATCCTCCAACCCGAGCACCAGCCCGCCACGCATGGCGCCCTTGGCAATTCGGCACTCAGCCTCGGTGATCCCGTCGCGGGCCACGTCGGCCAGCACATCGGTGGTCACCCGGATCACCTCGTCGAACCGCTCGGGCAGACAGGCGGCATAGACCGACAACGCACCGGTATCGGAGAACGTGTCGATGGTCGAGTACACCGAGTACGCCAACCCTCGGGTCTCCCGAATCTGTTGAAAGAGCCGGGAACTCAGGCCGCCGCCAAGCGCGCCGTTCAGTACTGAAAGCGCCCACCGGTGCTCCCAGTTCCGCCCTGGCGTGCGCACCCCCATGAACACGTGGGTCTGTTCACCATCGCGGTTCACCAGCTGGAGCGTCGGTTGTCCCGGCACCCGGCCCGTCCCCTTTCGGGGCTCGATCGGATGGCGACCGCGCACCAGCCGTGGCCCGAAATGCTGCCGTACCAGGGCGACCACGTGATCGTGGTCGATGTTTCCTGCGACCGCGACCACCATCCGCTCGGGGGTGTAGCGGCGGACGTGGAACGAGTGGATTTGCGCACGTGTCATCGCCGAGACCGACTCGACGCTGCCGATGACGGGCCTGCCGACGGGATGTTCGCCGAACATCGCCGAAAGGAACACATCGCCCAGCGTGTCCTCCGGGTCGTCGTCGCGCATCGCGATTTCCTCGAGCACGACGTCGCGTTCGACCTCGACGTCTTCGACCGCGCATCGTCCACGCAGCACCACGTCGGCGACGAGATCGACGGCCAATTCCAGGTCGTTGTCGAGCACGTGCGCGTAGTAGCAGGTGTGCTCCCGCGCGGTGAACGCGTTCAGCTCGCCGCCGACCGCGTCGACCGACTGGGCGATCTCGACGGCGGAACGCGTCGGCGTCGACTTGAACAGCAGGTGTTCGAGGAAGTGCGCGGCGCCGGCGACGCTGGGACCTTCGTCCCGCGAGCCGACGCCGACCCACACTCCCACCGACGCCGAACGCACCGACGGAACGAATTCGGTGACGACGCGCAGCCCACCCGGCAGGGTGGTGCGCCGGACCGACTTAGCTGCTGGCGGTCGCGGCATCGGCAGGCAGCGCGGCCGTATCCGTTTCCGAGGCAGGTGCGTCACCGTTCGAGGCCTCGGCGACCTCGTCATCGGCGACGACGATCAGCGAGATCTTGCCGCGGTTGTCGATGTCGGCGATCTCCACGCGGAGCTTGTCACCGACCTTCACCACGTCCTCGACCTTGGCGATGCGCTTGCCCTTGCCGAGCTTGCTGATGTGCACCAGCCCGTCACGACCAGGCAATAAGGAAACGAAAGCTCCAAAGTCAGTGGTCTTCACCACCGTTCCGAGGAACCGCTCACCGATCTTGGGCAGCTGCGGGTTGGCGATCGCGTTGATCAGGTCGATCGCGGCCTGCGCCGACTCGCCGTTGCTGGCGCCGACGAACACCGTGCCGTCGTCCTCGATCGAGATCGAGGCGCCGGTCTGCTCGGTGATCGAGTTGATCATCTTGCCCTTCGGCCCGATGACCTCGCCGATCTTGTCGATCGGCACCTTGATCGTGGTGATGCGCGGTGCGTACGGGCTCATCTCGTCGGGCTCATCGATGGCCTCGGCCATGATCTCCAGGATGATGATGCGGGCCGACTTGGCCTGCGCCAACGCGTCCGCCAGCACGTGCGACGGGATGCCGTCGAGCTTGGTGTCGAGCTGCAGGGCGGTGACGAAGTCCTTGGTGCCTGCGCACTTGAAGTCCATGTCGCCGAACGCGTCCTCTGCACCGAGGATGTCGGTCAGCGTCACGAAGCGTCTTTCGACGCCACCACCCTCTACTTCCACGTCATCGGACACCAGGCCCATCGCGATGCCTGCCACCGGCGCCTTGAGCGGAACACCGGCGCTCAGCAGCGACAGCGTCGACGCGCACACCGAGCCCATCGACGTCGAGCCGTTGGAGCTCAACGCCTCCGACACCTGGCGGATGGCGTACGGGAATTCCTCAATGCTTGGCAGCACCGGCAACAGCGCCCGCTCGGCCAGCGCGCCGTGTCCGATCTCGCGGCGCTTCGGCGATCCGACGCGACCGGTCTCACCGGTCGAGAACGGCGGGAAGTTGTAGTGGTGCATGTAGCGCTTGGACGTCTCGGGCCCGAGTGAGTCGATCTGCTGGGCCATCTTGACCATGTCCAGCGTGGTGACACCGAGGATCTGCGTCTCGCCACGCTCGAACAGTGCGCTGCCGTGGGCACGGGGCACCCAGTTGGTCTCGGCCTTGAGCTCGCGAATGTCGCGGATGCCGCGGCCGTCGATGCGGAAGTGGTCGGTCAGGATGCGCTGACGGACCAGTTTCTTGGTCAGCGAGCGGAACGCCGCGCCGATCTCCTTCTCACGCCCGGCGTACGTCTCGGCCAAACGATCGAGCACCTCGCCCTTGAGCTCGTTGGTGCGGTCGTCGCGCTCTTCCTTGCCCGCGATCGTCAGCGCCTTGGAGAGCTCGTCGGTGGCCACCGCGGACACCGAGTAGAAGACGTCGTCCTGGTAGTCCGGGAAGACCGGGTAGTCCGCGGTCTCCTTGGCGGCCGCGTCGGCCAGCTCCTGCTGCGCCTTGCAGAGCACCGCGATGAACGGCTTGGCCGCCTCGAGGCCCTCTGCCACAACCGTCTCGGTCGGGGCGGTCGCGCCGCCCGCGACGAGCTCGATGACGTTCGCAGTGGCCTCGGCCTCGACCATCATGATCGCGACGTCGGCATCGTCACCCGACCCGACGACACGGCCGGCGACGACCATGTCGAACACGGCCCGCTCCAGCTGGTCGATCTTCGGGAAGGCCACCCACTGGCCGTCGATCAGTGCGACGCGCACGCCGCCGACGGGGCCGGAGAACGGCAGGCCGGCGAGTTGCGTGGACGCGGACGCAGCGTTGATCGCCACAGCGTCGTAGACGTCCTGGGGATTCAGGCTCAGCACCGTGACGACGACCTGGATCTCGTTACGGAGCCCGGAGACGAACGACGGGCGCAGCGGACGGTCGATCAGGCGGCACGTCAGGATCGCATCCGTGGACGGCCTGCCCTCGCGGCGGAAGAACGAGCCGGGGATGCGGCCCGCGGCGTACATGCGCTCCTCGACGTCGACCGTCAGCGGGAAGAAGTCGAAGTGATCTTTGGGTTGCTTGCTGGCCGTGGTGGCCGACAGCAGCATGGTCTCGTCGTCTAGGTAGGCGACGGCCGAACCGGCGGCCTGCTGAGCGAGCCGGCCGGTTTCGAAGCGGATGGTGCGGGTGCCGAAGCTCCCGTTGTCGATGACGGCGGTCGATTCGAACGCGCCGTCTTCATTTCGTGTTGCAGCCATGACGTACGTCAATCCTCTTTGTTCTCGTGTTCAGCTGTCTTTTGTCGTCACACGCGAACCCGGGAAAAGCCGACGGCCATCGATCGAAGCGGCCGGACGTCTTTCAAGTCTCCGACCGCCACTACCGAAGACCGCCCATTCGAAGACGGGTCGTGGTGACGCTCTGGAACGGTGCGCGCGGATGTGCGCGGACCGCACCTTATGTTCGAGCCCAACCGGCTCAGAACACACTTACTGTACATGGGTTGCTGTGTCGGCCCTCATAGCCAGCTAGGACACCGCGTCGACGCACACCGTGAACTGGCGTTCGTCGTACGGATAGCCAATACCGCTGGCACACAGGTCGGGGTTGGCCACGTTGTGAAGTATCTGGGTTGCCCTCTGCCGGTTGGATGCCGACGTATCAGCGCAGTCCACCCTGACGGGATCGCGGCCGTTGTCGGGATCGACGCTCATGCAGCCACCGATCACCCAGTCGACGTCCATGCACACCGTCGTTCCGGAGCCCCCGAACGAGCGAGTGGAGTAGTACGAATCGACGTCTGCGGGGCACTGATCGGTGTGCTCGACGGTGCGAACGACCTTGAAGTTCGACCCGGGGCTTCCGCATACCGCCTTGTCGGCGTCCGGCTGATCCACCGGACCGCCGACCTTCAGGCAATCCCCCACCTGCAAATCGGCGGTGGCCGCAGAAGAGCACGCAGTCGAAGCAGCGAGCACCAGAACCGCGACCGTGTTGGCCGCGGCTGATCTCCTCACGAAACGTGCGTCAGCGGCGCAGGCCGAGCCGGCCGATGAGCGTGCGGTAGCGCTCCACGTCGACCTTCTCGATGTACTTCAGCAGCCGCTTGCGGCGCCCCACCAGGAGCAGCAGCCCGCGACGCGAGTGGTGATCGTGCCGGTGCACCTTGAGGTGCTCGGTCAGATCGGAGATGCGCTTGGAGAGCATCGCGACCTGAGCTTCCGGAGACCCGGTATCAGTGTCGTGGAGGCCGTACTGGCCGAGGATTTCCTTCTTCTGTTCGGTGGTAAGCGCCACGAAACAACTCCATCTATTTCAGTCCGCGAGGATGAATGAACGCACGGCCGCCGCGAACTGCAGCGCGCGCTTGGTCGTGGCGAAGTCTAACAGCGTTCTACTGCGCAGAAAGAATCGTGCGGGCCTTGGCGGTGTCTCCGCCCATCGCCGCGATGAGATCGTCGATCCCATCGAACTTCTCCTGACCCCTGATCCGCGCGACGAAATCGACGGCGACGTGCTGACCATAGAGGTCGGCGTCGGTGTCCAGCACGAACGCCTCCACGGTGCGGGTCCGGCCGGAGAACGTCGGGTTGGTGCCGACGGACACCGCGGCCTGATAGCGCTCACCAGGGATGACGGTGCCCACCACCGGTCCGTGACCCAGCACCGTGAACCAGGCGGCGTATACCCCGTCGGCCGGGATCGCGGAAAACATCGGGGGCGCCACATTGGCGGTGGGAAAGCCCAGCCCCTTGCCTCGGCCGTCGCCGCGGACCACGACACCCTCGACGCGGTGCGGGCGGCCGAGTGCTTCCGTGGCTGCCACCACGTCTCCGGCGTCGACGCAGGACCGGATGTAGGTCGACGAAAACGTGACGGTCTCGTCGCGGTGATGCTCCGCTACCAGAGACATGCTCTCGACGGCGAAGCCGAAGCGCTCCCCGGCCTTGCGCAGCATCGCGACGTTGCCCGCGGCCTTCTTGCCGAACGTGAAGTTGTCCCCCACGACCACCTCGACGACGTGCAGACGTTCGACGAGCAGTTCGTGGATGTAGCGATCGGGGGTCAGCTTCATGAAGTCCGAGGTGAAGGGCACGACCAGGAAGACGTCGACGCCCATCTCCTCGACCAGTTCCGCGCGCCGCGTCAGGGTGGTCAGCTGCGCGGGATGACTACCTGGGAAGACGACTTCCATGGGATGGGGGTCGAATGTCATCAACACGGTCGGAACCCCACGCGATCGACCTGCCTTCACCGCGTGATTGATCAACTCCGCATGTCCACGGTGTACACCGTCGAACACGCCGATAGTGACGACGCATCTGCCCCAGTCCGTGGGGATCTCATCCTGACCCCGCCAGCGCTGCACGACCGCAAGCCTACGACGCGACCGTCGCCACGGCGGCGCGAGATCCCCAGATGGGGTAATGATTGCCTAAACTTGGCGAGCGTGAGTCCTGACGGTAACCAGCGCGACCTTTCGACGGTGGCTCAGGACTATCTGAAGGTGATCTGGACCGCCCAGGAATGGTCACTGGAAAAGGTCAGCACCAAGATGCTGGCCGAGCGCATCGGGGTGTCCGCCAGCACCGCATCGGAGTCGATCCGCAAGCTCGCCGACCAGGGTCTGGTCGACCACGAGAAGTACGGCGCGGTCACGCTCACCGACGCGGGTCGCAGTGCCGCGCTGGCGATGGTCCGTCGCCACCGTTTGATGGAGACCTTCCTGGTCAACGAGCTCGGGTACAGCTGGGACGAGGTCCACGACGAGGCCGAGGTGCTCGAGCACGCGGTGTCCGACCTGATGCTGACGCGCATCGACGCCAAGTTGGGCTTCCCCACACGTGATCCCCACGGGGACCCGATACCTGCTGCCGACGGCCGGGTGCCGACGCCCGACGCGCGGCAACTGTCGGTATGCCGGGACGGCGATACCGGGACCGTGGCACGCATCTCGGACTCCGACCCGGAGATGCTGAGGTACTTCGACAGCGTGGGGATCAGTCTGGATTCCCGGCTGAAGGTGCTCGCCCGCCGCGATTTCGCGGGCATGATCTCGGTAGCCGTAGAGAACTCTGCAGCAGACGGCACTACCACAGTGGACCTGGGAAGTCCTGCGGCAGAAGCGATTTGGGTCGTCGCCTAGCTTCCCGAGGTTGCCTTCCGAGGTTGATGCCGACGAATAATTGACGTCGCCGAAATGCTCGCCGAATCCGCTCGACTCCGTAACATTGATCTTGGACGAGGACGACTTCGAGAGTGCCTATCGTGAATTCGAGCGGCGGTACTACGCAGGCGAGGGATCGTCGTACGCAGAGTCGGGCACACTGCTGACCGAGATCTTGAACGCCATGAACCGCAACGATTTCGACCGCATGTTCGCCAAGCTCGTCGCTCCCGACCTACACGTCGACAACCGCACCCGCACCGCATTTCCGAAACGCTCGGCCGCCGAGCTTCGGGCTAGTTTCGATGACCTCGGCGACATGGTTTCTTCGGTACGAACGTGGCTTTCGGCTACCTGCTGGCAGTCGTCCCGTCGGTTCGTCGCCCGATTGGAACGCGAAGCAGTCGGACCGGACGGCGAGCGATACGAGTGGTCGCGGCTCGTCGCCGGCGAATGCCAAGCCGGCAGGCTTGCGTCGCTGTGCGAATTCGAACTCGACGACGAGGAACACGCCCTGACCTACACGGAGCAAACCTAATCGCGGTGTGCGAGCCTTACAGCAACGCCACCCGTGACCCGGCGGCTCCGACCGGATGGTCCGCAACGGCGGTCCAGAATGGGCGCGGAATTTGCGACGAGTAGCGAAGTTGCTCCTCGACGGCACTGCCACTCCGGTGTCCGGAGGCGCCGCAAAAGAGCGGCGCCCCCGAACAGAGGTGGCACCTCCCCAAAGCCACCTAGCCAACATACATTCTGGATTGAATCCAAGCAACGCGTCAGCTGTTCAGCGCCATTTCGATGTCGTTTCGTAGCCGGGAGCGGGCGCGCGCCCAGCGACGCAGTAAACGGTCGTCGTCGCCGTCCACGAAGCTCGAGATCCGCAACCCGCGGATCGCGTCCATGGCCGTGTACGTCGCATGGCGCAGGTCTCGTCTGGCGGCTTCGTCGGGCAGGATCTGAGCGATGGCGGCAAACACACCAGCGTTGACGATTGGCTCCACGCGCTCGATCTGAACGCCCAGCACTCTGTCGGTCCGTGATGCGATCCACAATTCGATCGTCGCGACGAAGAGCGGCCCTTCGTGGAGGGACCACAAGAAGTCCAAGATCGCATTCGCAGTGTCTGGGTTCTGATCGATCAGACCCAGATCACTCATGGCCTTTTTGGCCCGCTGATGTGCAAGGTGCTCGATCGCCGCGACCACCAGATCTACCTTGGCCGGAAAGTGGTGGATCTGAGCGCCCCGGGTGACACCGGCCTTCTCGGCGACGCGCATGGTGGTGGTGCCTGCATATCCGTAGGCCACCAGGCAGTCGACAGTGGCATCGAGCAGACGCTGCCGCATGGCGGCGCTGCGCTCGGCCTGCGTTCGCCGCGCGCCGCGCAGTACCGCGCTATCTGGACTTCCGTTGCCGGCCTTCGTCATCGCTGCGGAGAGTACCGCTTGGCTGGTCGGTGGAGACCAGTTTCTCGGCGCCGTGTTTGTCCCACTACAACGTGGCGGGCCGTATGACGACCACCGAGCGCGTCCTGCCGCCATCGTCCGAGAGCAGCGCGATGACGCGGCCGTCCGACGCAGTCGCGGCGTAGACGCCCTCGATGCCAGCGGGCTTCAACGCACGACCATGCCGGGCATGCTCGACCTCCTCGGCCGTCAGCTCACGGCGGAGAAACCCGAGTAGGCAGGCCTCATCGAGCGAGTAGCTCAGCGCAGGTGCGTCAGCGAGTTCGTCGAGCGTGCGCGCCTCGTCGAGGCCGAAATTGCCGACCCTGGTGCGCCGCAACGCCGTTAAATGACCACCGACACCGAGCGCAGCGCCGACGTCACGTGCCAGTGCCCGGATGTAGGTGCCCGAGGAACAATCCACCTCGACGTCGACGTCGACGAACGGGCCGTCCCGCCGGACCTCGCGAACGTCGAAGCGCGCGATGCGCACCTTGCGCGAAGCCAGCTCCACCGGCTTGCCCTCCCTGGCAAGCTTGTAGGCGCGTTGGCCGTCGACCTTGATCGCACTGACGGCCGACGGAACCTGATCGATGTCACCGCGCAGCGCGGCCACCGCGGACTCGAGCTCGGCTGCGGTCACCTGATCGGCCGGAATCGACTGCAGCACTTCACCTTCTGCGTCTTCCGTGGATGTGGTCTGGCCAAGCCGAATGGTGCCTGCATACGACTTGTCGGTTGCCGTGAGCAACCCGAGAAGCTTGGTGGCCCGTTCGATGCCGATGACCAGCACGCCGGTCGCCATGGGGTCCAGCGTGCCCGCGTGCCCCACCTTCCTGGTGCCGAAGATGCGTCTGCAGCGGCCGACCACGTCGTGGCTCGTCATGCCAGGAGGCTTGTCGACGACGACGAGGCCCGGTGCTGGGGCGCTCACAGCGCGATGGCCGTCAGCGCGATGCCGTCGGTGACCGACCAGCGCCCGGCCAAGATGTTCAGCGGCGGACCGGATTCAGCGGCCGGGTCGATCAGGATGCGCGATGAGAACGTGCCCCCCGCCCCCGAGCCGTCGACCGTGAAAGAGATGTGCGCGTCCTCGAATCCCAACCAGCGATGTGTCAACGGATACCACGCCTTGTAGGTGGCTTCCTTGGCGCAGAACAGGATTCGATCCCAATGCAGCCCATCGGGCAGCACGGCGAGTTCGTGACGCTCACCGGGCAGACTGATGGCACCGAGTACGCCGTCGGGCAGCACGTCGTGCGGCTCTGCGTCGATGCCAAGCGAACGCACGTCGGCCGCCAGGCCGACGACGGCGCCGCGAAAGCCCGCGCAGTGCGTCAAGCTTCCCACCACTCCGTCGGGCCAGCACGGTTCGCCCTTGTCCCCCTTGAGGATCGGCGCGGGTGGCAGCCCCAGGTCCCCCAGCGCCTGGCGCGCGCAGTACCGGACGGTCACGAACTCGTTGCGCCGCTTGGCCACCGAACGGGCGATCAACGGCTCCTCTTCGGGCAGTGGGGCCAGGTCGGGCGGATCATCGTAGAGTTCGGCCGTCGCCACCACCGAGGGCAGCACCCCTGTCAAGAGGCTCATCGCCTGTCCTTGATGCGCTGCTGCATCTTCTGCGCGTTGGTCCGCATCTCGGGCGTGATCTCGAAGTGGCCGCCGAACTCGTTGAGATAACCGGGCGCATACCTCGGGTCAGGCAGGATCTGACGTAACCAGCGATACGGCTTGCGGCGCCGCCACTCTCGCGGGTAGCCGACCGAGACTTCCTCGAAGCGCACGCCGTCGTACCAGGTGGTCCGAGGAATGTGCAGGTGGCCGTACACCGAGCACAGCGCGTTGTAGCGGGTGTGCCAGTCGCTAGTGGCGGTGGTGCCGCACCACATGGCGAACTCGGGGTAGAACATCGCGTCGCAGGGTTCGCGAACCAGCGGGAAGTGGTTGACCAGGATCGGCGGCGTCAACCAGTCCAGGTCCTCGAGCTTCTCCCGGGTGAGCTTCACGCGGTCGCGGCACCAGGCGTCGCGCGTGGCATAGGGCTCGGCGGACAGCAGGAATTCGTCTGTGCCCACGACGTTGCGCTCGCGCGCGACTGCGAGCCCCTCGGCCTTCGTGGCCGTGCCCTCGGGCAGGAACGTGTAGTCGTAGAGCAGAAACATCGGGACGATGGTCGCCGGCCCGCCCTCCTCGGTCCACACGGGAAAGGGATGCTCCGGGGTGACGATGCCCATTTCGTCGCACATGTTGACCAGGTAGTCGTAACGGGCGCGCCCGAAGATCTGCATCGGGTCCTTGCTCGTGGTCCACAGTTCGTGGTTGCCCGGCACCCAGATGACCTTGGCGAAACGCTTGCGCAGGAGGTCGAGCGACCATCGGATGTCATCGGTGCGCTCGGCGACGTCCCCGGCGACAATCAACCAGTCGTCGGGCGTGGCCGGATGCAGGGACTCGGTGACCGGCTTGTTGCCGGTGTGTCCGATGTGGAGATCACTGACAGCCCAGAGCGTCGGATGGCGATGTTCGCGCGACGGAGCAGACACAACAGCTCAGCCTACTTGCGCCGCGCGAATCGGTGGACCCGGCAACTAGAACATGTTCTCATTTCCGGTAGGTCCGGTGGAGCCGAACTTGTACACTCCCGGCAATGGCCAACAGATCTGGACGAGTACGCATGCCGCGGAACCGCCATGACGGCAGGGGGAATTGATGGCCGCCAAACTGCGCCTGCTCTCGGCGGCATGTGCGCTGATCGCGGCGGTCATCGTCGTCTGGCAGACCAATCCCCTCGGCGCGCCTGGCGCCGACCGAGTCGATCTGCGGTCCACCTCAGCGCCCATGAGCAACGTCTCCACGTCGATCAAGTGGCCGGTCATCGAGACGGTGAACCCTCGCCCATTCGACGCGTGCGAGGACATTCCGCTCGACGTCATCCAAAACATTGGATTGATGTTCACCCCACCCGAACACGAGGACGGGCTGCGGTGCCACTACGACGCGGGCAACTATCAGATGGCCGTGGAGGCGTTCGTGTGGCGCACCTACGAGGCCACCCTGCCCGCGGACGCGGTCGAGTTGAACATCGGAGGCCATCGCGCCGCGCAGTACTGGATCATGAAGCCGACCGACTGGAACGACCGATGGTGGGTGACCTGCATGATCGCGTTCAAGACCAGCTACGGCGTGCTTCAGCAGTCGCTGTTCTACTCGCCGATCGAGTCCGCCGACAACCCCGACTGCCTTCAGACAAATCTGCAACGGGCGAACCAGTTGGTGCCGTACTACAAGTTCTAGCCGACTAACTGGTCCTTCGGGATCGAGCGTTCGAGCATGCCGATCGACTGCTCGCCGTCCCACGTGTAGCGCACCCCGGCCTGCTGGAGCGCCGGGAACGACCAGTTCGCCGTCAGCACCCGCATTTCGTCGGATAGCTCGCTCGGATCGGTGATGTCGTGGGTCGACAACACGGTCTCCCCCGCGATTCGGACGGTGCCGTCGGCAGTTTCCAGCACCAGCGAGACGTCCTCGCCGAGCGGCTGAAGCCTGCGCAGCCACGGCGCCTCGACCACCCGGGCCGGGATCAGCGCGCCGTCACCGGAGAACACGTAACCCTCGTTGAACGCCGGCTCTCCGTCGGGTCGCGGCGGATAGGCGATGTATCCGAAGCCGCGGCCACTGGGGAACAACGCCGACTGCCAGCAGTGCCCCCAGAATCCCTCGAGCTTGCGGACGCCCTGGCGGCGGATACGCAGCCCGCTGCCGGTGAACGTGTGGCGCTCGTCCCCGACCTGCAGCGCACCGGACGCCCGGAACAGCTGTTCGTAGCGGGGCCCGCCCATCAGATCGCCCACCAGGGACGTCTTGAGCGCAGTCCCCGACTTGGCGTCGAGCGCACCTTGCACCCACGGCGGCACGGCCAGCACGGCCTCGACGTCGAATCGGACGTCGACCAGCGGACCGGTTTTGCGCCCCTCGACCAGGTCCGCGGACGACGTCTGCATCGCCTTCCCGTCGAAAGTCATTCGCCACGTATCGAACTCGCGCACGCACGTGAACGCCAACGGCCCGGCGCCGAGCACGGTCGGCCGTCCGTCGGGTCCTTCGACGGGTCGGGTGGCAGCATCCTCGCGCAGCCGAAACACGCGGCCGTCGGGGAACGCCACGTTGACCTGAATTTGGTGCGCATCCCAGTTGGACGCGACCGCCTCGATGCCGACACGGGGCAGGCCGAGCTCGCCGCGGTCGTCGAAAACCCAGAAGCTCACCGAGTCCCGCATTTCCGGGTTGTCGGGCCGCTCGGCGAACGGTAGCTCCCGTTGCGGGTCGATGCCTCCGGTCAAATCGATTGCCATGGCTGTGTGTCACCCTTCCTGGTTGATCCAGCGCGGCACGTGTTCGGCGTAGGTGGCGAACAGTGGTCGGACGGCCTCGAGGTCGAGTCCGAAGTCGGCCGGATCGGCGCGTTGACTCGGCTCGCGGTTTTCGGCGTTGTGCTCCCACCAACTCGTCATCTGCAGTTCGAACTCGGGGCCGACCGGTTCCCCGAGCCACGCGTACAACCCCCGCACCTCGGATATCGGGTCGGCCGCAATGGCGCGAAAGTCGATGTCGTAGAACCGGTGATCAGCACCGCCGTCGCGGAACTTCACCGCTCGCTCCATTCCCACCGACCACTGTTCGACGTTGAGCCGCCCCAGATACGGGCGGTCGACGTGATCGCTGAATCCGCTGACCATGTCGGCGTACAGATCGACCACCGACAACAACACATCGGTGGGGTCGCGGTGGGTCATGACGAACCGCGCGTCGGGAAACACGGTGTCGAGCGCGTCGAGCGACAACACGTGCGAAGGCGACTTCAGCCGCCACGGGCGCGGCCGCTCGCCAAATTGCATGAGCTTCAAAACCCGCTTCTCGAACCGGTAGGTTGACGTGAAGTCGGCATCGGAGACCAGCCAGTCCGAGTACTCCGGGATGGTGGCAAAGGCTTGGTAGATCTGTGATTTGAAGTCCATCGCCATGATGTCGAGGCACTCCATCGGATCGTGCATGTTGTGCGGCACGTGGAACCGACTGCCGACCACCACAGGGTCATCTTCGGGTATGCGTGGATCGACGCCCCGAACGGTCGATGACGGCGGGCACGGCTCCGCCGACTCCCACCGCCGCACGTATCTGACGTTCGGATCCTGAGCGAGCAGGCACGACAGCGCCGTCGAACCGGTGCGTGGCAGACCGAGGCCGAACAGCGGCGCTTCAATCACGATGTCATCGATCTCGGGATGCCTGCGGTACCAGTCTTCGACGTGAAGGCGCTGCTCCAGGTAGCCGACGATGCGGGGGTAGAGGAATCCCTCCCCGCGGGCGTTGAGTCGAGCAGCCTCCAACCCGCGGAGCAGGAGTTCCAGCCCATCGCGAAACGAGTCGTCGCCGAAGTCGTCCAACCCGGTCTTGGTGACAGCGTGCTGCAACAACTCGTTCGGTGAAGCCACGACCGCCTCCTCAGATATTCGAGACAGTACACTGCCCCTAATACGACGGGCCCGTCAAGCGCTCCCAACAGGACCAACCGCCGCGTGCGTAATCTGCAAGCGTGCCCTCCCGACTGCACCCGCGGCGGCTCGCCGCCCGCACCCTGGCCCGGTTGATTCACATACCTCCCCCGACATCGGACTTCGCGGTGCGGCGCGACGTCCGAATCCCCATGCGCGACGGTGTCGAACTCCTTGCCACGCACTTCGTCCCCACCACGTCCGATCCGGCGGGCACCCTGCTGGTCAGGTGTCCCTACGGCCGTGGTTTCCCGATGTCCACTTTGTTCGGCAGTGTCTACGCGGCGCGCGGCTACCACGTGGTGCTTCAGAGCGTGCGCGGCACGTTCGGTTCGGGCGGCGAATTCATCCCCATGGTCAACGAGGTCGCCGACGGCGCCGACACCGTGGGCTGGCTGCGCACTCAGCCCTGGTTCACCGGTTCCTTCGCCACCGTGGGCCTGTCGTACCTGGGCTTCACCCAGTGGGCACTGTTGACCGATCCTCCACCTGAACTGAAGGCCGCAATCATCTCGGTCGGTCCCCACGACTTCAACGCCTCCTCCTGGGGCACCGGCTCGTTCTCGCTGAATGACTTCCTCGGCTGGAGCGCCATGGCCGCTCATCAGGAAGACCCCAACCGCATTCGCGCCGGAGTCCGGCAGTTCACCATGCCTCGGACCGTGAACCGCGCGTCTTACCAACTGCCCCTTGGGGAAACCGGCCGGGAACTGCTGGGCACCGGTGCGACCTGGTACGAATCCTGGCTCAGTCACCCCGATGCCGACGATCCGTTCTGGGACGCGCTGAGGGTCAACGAGGCGCTCGACCGAGTCGACGTCCCCGTGCTGCTGCTCAGCGGTTGGCAGGATCTGTTCCTCCAACAGACCCTCGAGCAGTACCGCCGCCTAAGCGACCGCAACGTCACCACGGCGCTGACGGTCGGGTCCTGGATTCACACCCAGTTGATGTCCGTCGGCGCACCCACCGTGATCCGCGAAACCCTGGCGTGGCTGGACACCCACCTGCGCGGACAACCGGCGCAGACACGCAGTCCGGTGCGGATCCACGTCACCAACGACGGATGGATCGACCTACCCGACTGGGCGCCTTCCATGACTGATCAGGTGCTGTATCTGCAACCCGCCCACCGACTTTCGGAAAGTCCGCCGGTTGGCACCGCCGCGCCGTCGACCTTCACCTACGACCCGGCCGACCCGACGCCGACCATCGGTGGTCGGTTGCTGTCCAACGAAGGTGGATACCGCGACGACAGCGCGCTGGCCAAGCGCGCCGACGTGCTCGACTTCACCGGCGATCCACTTCCTGCCGACCTCTATGTGGTCGGCACGCCCCACGTCGAACTTTCTCATTCGTGCGACAACCCCAACCACGACGTCTTCGTCCGCGTCAGCGAGGTCGACGCCAAGGGCCGCTCACATAACGTCACGGACGGATTCCGAAGGCTGACAGAATATTCCGGAGCTCCGCTGCGGCTGGAACTCGACCCTGTCGCGTATCGCTTCCGCGCAGGCTCGCGCATCCGGGTGGTGATCGCTGGCGGCTCGCACCCCCGCTTCGCCAGAAATCTCGGCACAGGGGAACCCGTCATCAGCGGTCGGTCGATGAAGTCAGCCAGCCACACCGTGCATCACGGCGAGGGCGGAGTCTCGCGCCTGCTGCTGCCCACCGGAACGCAGCCGCCGTCAGCCCACTGAGTTACGCACCCGATCGGCGAGCTCGACGAGCGCTTCGTCGTCGTGGACGGGTGTGCCCCACCGCGGGCGCAACGGCACGTCGACCCAGCTGACGCAGCCCGCATACTCCGGCGTGCGCAGCAGCCGCACCGGCTCGACGAGCGGAATGGCCTGCACCACAAGAACCGTCAGCCGATGCCGAGGCCGGAAGTCCAGCCGGTCGGCCTGCACGGACTCAGGAGTCCAGATGTGCAGCTCGGCCATCTCGTCAAGCCCGTCCGGACGGTTCACCGCAACGGCGGCAACCACTTTCGCGCCGGCCCGTACCGTGACCGCATCGTCGGTGCTATCCGCCGCGGCGACGTCGAGCAACTCGCGGTGTTCGGGGCGCACCCGCTCGCGGTGGCCGTGCGCGACCGTCGGAAAGAACACGAACTCCGGTGCGGCCACGGCGAACCGCTTCTCGTGGATGCCGCCCTTGCGCAGCAGCACCGACTGCCTTCCGTCGAGCATCGCGTGCACCGCCGCGCTCCACTCCTTGAGCGCGGGAGTACTCACTTCGCCGCGAGTCGGGCCCGGACCTCGGGGCGGCGCAGCGGCGGCACCGTCTTCGGCGGCTGACGTCGCGGCGCCAGTTCGGACAACAGCCGGGTGGTGGTTGCGGTGACCTCGGCGACGGCGGCCTCGAACGCGTCGACGTTGGCGCCGGTCGGGCGGGTGAGCCCGCTGACCTTCCGAACGTACTGACGCGATGCGGCCTCGATCTCCTCTGCGGACGCGGCGGGTTCCAGCCCGCGCAACTCCGTGATGTTGCGGCACATGCTTCAACCATAGGTCGACTCGATACGGTGTGGTCATGCCTGAACACGAAGACGTGCTCCTCGTTGACACCACCGACCGCGTCCGCACGCTGACGTTGCACCGCCCGCAGTCGCGCAATGCCTTGTCCGCTGCGCTGCGCACCGGCTTCTACGGCGCGCTTCGAGACGCGCAGGCCGACGACGACATCGACGTCGTGATCGTGACCGGGTCCGACCCGGTGTTCTGCGCCGGCCTGGACCTCAAGGAACTGGGTGACACCACCCAACTGCCGGACATCTCCCCGAAGTGGCCAGCGATGACCAAACCGGTCATCGGGGCCATCAACGGCGCGGCGGTCACCGGTGGGCTCGAACTCGCGCTGTACTGCGACATTCTGATCGCCTCGGAGCATGCCCGGTTCGCCGACACCCACGCCCGCGTCGGGTTACTCCCGACCTGGGGCCTGTCCGTGCGGTTACCGCAGAAGGTCGGCGTCGGGCTCGCGCGGCGGATGAGCATGACCGGCGACTACCTTTCGGCCCAGGACGCCCTGCGCGCAGGCTTGGTCACCGAAGTCGTGGCCCACGATGACCTTCTGCCGACAGCACGCAACGTCGCCGCGTCGATCGTCGGCAACAACCAACGCGCGGTTCGTGCCCTGCTCGAGTCCTATCACCGCATCGACGACCAACAAACCAGCGCGGGACTATGGATCGAGGCGACCTCGGCTACCCAGTGGATGCGCGTGGCCACCGGTGACGACATCGCGGCCAACAGATCCGCGGTGCTGGAACGCGGACGGGCGCAGGTGCGCTGAGATGAACAAGGCACACGAAATGTGCGGCAGCGACGAGTGGCGCCAGGCGATCCGCGAAGTCATCCTTCCGTGGGCGTTGGGCGAAACCGACCTCGGAGACGACGTGCTCGAGGTCGGTCCGGGCTACGGAGCCACGACGGACGTGCTCAGCCAGACCGTGCCGAAGCTGACCTCGGTCGAGATCGATCCCGAGCTCGCCGCCATGTTGGGTGAGCGCTTCGCCGCAGTACCTTCGGTCGAGATCGTCAACGCCGACGCGACGACGCTGGCCTATGCAGACGGAAGTTTCACCGGTGCAGCATGTTTCACGATGCTGCATCACGTGCCGTCCGACGACCTCCAAAACCAGCTCTTCGGTGAGATCGCCCGCGTGCTGCGGCCAGGCGGCGCACTGGTGGCCAGCGACAGCCTGGGAAGCGATGAACTCGCGGCCCATCACGAGGACGACACCTATCACCCCGTCGAGCCGTCAACGCTCCCGGACCGATTGGCGGCCGTCGGCTTCACCGACGTCGACGTGCGCACCAATCCGTACGGCTGGGCCGTGCTCGCGCGCAAAGCTTGAGCCGGGCAACCCCGGTACCTGCGAAAACGATCGAATGATAGGGAAACACCCGATTTATCGACGCTCGTCCCCGGGCTAGTTTCAATCCCTGAACGAATGCTGGCAACCCACTGGAGGTGCCCAGCACCGATCCTCAGGGGAGACCGTTATGACCAGAACACGCACGTCCGCTTCACTGGCCTTGGCGACCGCACTGGCCGCTTCCGCACTATCCGCGATGGTGGTGGCTCCGAGCGCGCACGCTGATCCACTTGACGCGATCATCCAAACCGTCAAGAAAGACCGCCCTGCTCGGTGCCCGGCACTCAATTACAACGGCGTCCTCGAAGGCGCCGCTCAGGCCTACGCGAGATCGGAAAATCCCGTAGACGGCCAACCCGCCGGCTACAACGGTAGGACGCTTGCATTCCTCGGTTCGGGTGATCCTCAAGCCGCTGCGACGACCAGCGCCTATTCAAGGGGTGCCGGAGGCCTCATCAGCAACTGCGACTTCACCGAGTTCGGCGTGGGCTTCATCCGCCACGAGGACAGGGAGGTCGACGTCGTGACCATCGTGTTCGGTGCACCAGCGGCTGCGCCCAAGGTCGACACCCCTCCGGTGGCGGCGCAGACCAAACCATGCGAAGGCGGCGCTCCCGTTCCGGTCGCTGATACCTGCCCCGTGGTGGAGAAGGAAGTTCCACCGCCGTCGCCGGATTCCATCACGATGGACGTCCAGCAGGCGGGTTCGAAGCTCAACATCAAGTTCACCAACTCCTCTGATGTCGCAGGCTCGTGTGACTACGTCGCATCGCCGACCTCGTTGGATCCGCTCAACGTTCTGCCGACGATCAGAAAGACCGTCCAGGTCAAGGCCAAGGGGACGGGCGCGCTCAACGGGGAGAAGGCTCCTCCGCTCGGGACCAGCTACCACATCGAGGCGACGTGCACCGGCACCTTCAAGGGCGCGAGCGTTCCGCTCGGCGGCGGCTCGGCGGACGTCTAGCAAGCAGCTGACCGGCAGCGGCTGCCACGGCCCGGTTCCAGCCGGGCCGTGGCAGAGCGCTGCGCTAGCCAGTTCCCGCCACCAGCCAACTACCCGACCACGCCCGCCAGCCTGCGAACGCCAGGCGCAACACCATGAACGTGGTCAGCCCCGACCAGATGCCGACCAGACCCCAGCCGAACGCCAGGGAAAGCCAGATCAGCGGCAGGAACCCGAGTAGCGCACTGGCCAGGGTCGCGTTGCGCATGAAACGCGCGTCGCCAGCTCCAAGCAGGACACCGTCAAGCGCGAACACGATTCCCGCCACCGGCAATTGCGCGACGAGAAACCACCACGGCACACCGATGACGTCGAGTACCGACCGGTCCGTGGTGAACAGCTGCGGAAACACCGAGGCACCGAGCGCGAACACCGCGGCAAGCACTGCCGCGGCAACAGTCGAGAAGATCGTCACGCGCCACGCGACCGACTTGGCGTGGGCCAACTGGCCTGCGCCGAGTGCCGCGCCGACGAGCGACTGCGCGGCGATCGCCAGCGAATCAAGCACCAACGCAAGGAAACTCCACAGCTGCAGCACCACCTGATGCGCGGCGACCGCAGCTGCGCCGAATCGGGCAGCCACCGCGGCGGCCGAGACGAAGCAAATCTGAAAGGCCATGGTGCGCACCACCAAATCCCGGCCCATCACCACCTGAGCCCGCAACACGACCATGTCGATGCGCAACGGTGCCCGTTCGACCAGCAGCGCCCGACAGAAGAACAACGCCGCCAGCCACTGCCCGGCCAGGTTGGCGACCGCCGAACCGACCAGCCCAAGACGCGGCATCCCCAGCCAGCCGTAGACCAGCGTGGGGCACAGCGCCGCAGACAGTGCGAACCCCACCACGACGAAGCGCAGCGGCCTGGCCGTGTCCTGCACGCCGCGCATCCAGCCGTTGCCTGCCAACGAGATCAGAATGGCCGGCGCTCCGAGAATGGCGATTCGCAGCCACGGCAGCGCCATGTCGGCAATCTCACCGCCACCGGCAATCACGCGGAGCAGCGGCACCGCCGCGGCCTGGACGGTGACCACGATCAGCGCCCCGAGTCCGACGGCGAGCCAGGTGGCCTGCACGCCCTCACCGACGGCCGAAACCCGGTTCCCCGCACCGAAGAACCGGGCGGCGCGTGCGGTCGTCCCGTACGAGAGGAATGTCAGTTGCGACGACACCAACGCGAGGATGAGGCCGCCGATGGCCAGGCCGGCGAGGCTGACGGCGCCGAGTCGACCCACGACCGCGATGTCGAACAGCAGATAGAGGGGTTCGGCGGCCAACACCCCGAGGGCGGGAAGCGCCAGCCCGGCGATGCGTCGAGTGGTGGCAGGCGGCGCAGGCTGGTCGGCCGGCTCAGCCAAGCGCGACCTCGAGAGCCTTTACGACAACGTCGGCCGGACCAGTTGCCGAGTACCCGGCAGCGAGTCGATGTCCGCCGCCCCCAAAGGAACTCGCGACCGTCGCGAGGTCGAACGTCTTGGCGCGCATCGACACCGACCAGCGCTGCGGTTCGATCTCCTTGAACACCGCGGCCACCTCCGCCTGCTGGGTGGTGCGCACGATGTCGACGATGCTCTCGACCTCTTCAGGGCGGGCGTTGGCCCACTCCTCATGTCCGACAACGGCATACACGAATCCGCGCCCGCCGACCGCATCGCGCGACAACTGCGCCGAGGACAGTACCCGAGCCAGCATGGGCAGCCATGAGAACGGATGACTGTCCATCAGGGCCCGGCTGACGGCGGCGTTGTCGACGCCGAGTTCCACCAGCCGCGCCGCGAGCCGATGTGCGCGGGGGGTGGCCCACCGAAACGATCCGGTGTCCGTGGTGAGCCCGGCGTAGAGACAGTGCGCGACGCGCAGGTCGATCGGCTTGTCCCAGGCGTCGAGCAGATCGGCGACCAGCATCGTGGTGGAGTCGGCCGATGGATCGACGTAATTGGCCGTCCCGAATAGTTCGTTGGACGCGTGGTGATCGATGACCAGCACCTCGCGGCCTGCATCGGCGAGCGCCTGCAGCGCCCCCAGCCGGTTCACGCTGGGGATGTCGACGGTCACCACCAGGTCGGGATCGCGGCGCATGTCCCCTGGTGCCACCAGGAGTTCGGCACCAGGCAGCGACTGCAACGATTCGGGCAACGTCGACGGTGCGGCGAAACCGACCTCGACGGCCTTGCCCACCCGCTCGAGCACCAGCGCCAGCGCCAGCCCCGCGCCCAATGTATCGGCATCGGGGTAGACGTGGCAGACCACGCTGATCGTCTGAGCGGCCTCAAGCAGATCCGCGGCGCCGCGGGCATCGACGCGGACGCGTGGTTCGGTGGCCGGCTCAGTCTTCGGTTCGATCGCGGTCACCGGTTTCCTCAGTGTCAAACACGGCCGAGCCGTCGTCCGATCCCCCGCTGTCGTCCTCCACCCCAGACACACGGTACGGGTCGGCGTCCCCTGCCGGTGTGGCGCCCTGCCGAATTCGTGCCACGTCGGCATCCGCAGCCTTCGCGCGGGCCAGCAACTCATTCATGTGCGCCGAGGTTTCCGGAACCGTGTCCAGCACGAACGCCAGTGTCGGCGTGAACCGAACGCCGGTGCCCGCCCCGACCTTGGATCGGAGAATGCCCTTGGCGCGCTCGAGCGCCGCAGCGGCACCTTCGTAGTCCGGTTCGTCGGCCAGCGTGTCGCCGCGCACGGTGTAGTACACCGTCGCGTCGTGCAGGTCGCCCGTGACCTTCGTGTCCGTGATGGTCACGAAGGCCAGGGGCGGATCCTTGATCTCGAACTCGATGGCCGAGGCGACGATGGTGCCGATGCGCTTGGAGAGCCGGCGTGCCCGTCCGACATCAACCATTAGGTGCGCGCCTTCTCCACGAGCTCGTAGGCCTCGATGACGTCGCCTTCCTTGATGTCGTTGTACGTCAGAGTCAGACCACACTCGTAACCGTCGCGGACCTCAGTGGCGTCGTCCTTCTCCCGCTTCAGCGACGAGATGGTGACCGTCTCGGCCACCACGACGTTGTCGCGGAGCAGGCGCGCCTTTGCGTTGCGCCGGATGATGCCCGAGGTGACGAGGCAGCCGGCGATGTTGCCGACCTTGGACGACCGGAAGATCGCCCGGATCTCGGCGCGGCCGAGTTCCTTCTCCTCGTAGATCGGCTTGAGCATGCCCTTGAGCGCGGCCTGGATCTCGTCGATGGCCTGGTAGATCACCGAGTAGTACCGAATGTCGACACCCTCGCGGTTGGCCAGTTCGGTCGCCTTGCCCTCGGCACGGACGTTGAACCCGATGATGATGGCATTCGAGGCCGACGCCAGGTTGACGTTGGTCTCGGTGACACCACCGACGCCGCGGTCGATGACGCGCAGTTCGACCTCGTCGCCGATGTCGATACCGAGCAGGGCCTCCTCCAGCGCCTCGACGGTGCCGGAGTTGTCGCCCTTCAGGATCAGGTTCAGCTGGCTGGTTTCCTTCAGCGCTGCATCAAGATCGTCCAGGCTGATGCGCTTGCGGGTGCGTGCCGCCAGTGCGTTGCGCTTGCGCGCGCTGCGCCGGTCGGCGATCTGGCGGGCGGTGCGATCCTCGTCGACGACGAGCAGGTTGTCACCAGCGCCTGGCACTGACGTGAAGCCGATGACCTGAACCGGCCGCGACGGCAGCGCGTCGTGGACGTCCTCGCCGTGTTCGTCGACCATGCGACGGACTCGACCGTAGGCATCGCCTGCCACGATCGAGTCGCCGACCCGCAGCGTGCCGCGCTGAATCAGCACGGTGGCCACCGGGCCGCGACCGCGGTCCAGGTGTGCCTCGATCGCGACGCCCTGGGCCTCCATGTCGGGGTTCGCCCGAAGGTCCAGCGTGGCATCGGCGGTCAACAGCACCGCTTCGAGCAACGCCTCGATGTTGGTGCCCTGCTTGGCCGAGATGTCGACGAACATCGTCTCGCCACCGAAGTCCTCAGCCACCAGGTTGTACTCGGTGAGCTGCGACCGGATGCGTTGCGGATCCGCGCCTTCCTTGTCGATCTTGTTGACCGCCACCACGATCGGCACGTCGGCCGCCTGCGCGTGGTTGATGGCCTCCACCGTCTGCGGCATGACGCCGTCGTCGGCCGCGACCACGAGGATCGCGATGTCGGTGGCCTTCGCGCCACGGGCACGCATGGCGGTGAACGCCTCGTGACCGGGGGTGTCGATGAAGGTGATCGGCCGCTCGTTGCCGTCGTGCTCGACGGCGACCTGGTAGGCGCCGATGTGCTGGGTGATGCCACCGGCCTCGCCCTCGCGGACGGTGGCGTTGCGGATGGTGTCCAGCAGTCGGGTCTTGCCGTGGTCGACGTGACCCATGACAGTCACCACCGGCGGACGGAACTCGAGATCTTCCTCGCCGCCCTCGTCCTCGCCATAGGTGAGGTCGAAGGACTGCAGCAGTTCGCGGTCCTCGTCCTCGGGGCTGACGACCTGCACGACGTAGTTCATCTCGCTGCCGAGCAGCTCCAGGGTCTCGTCACCGACGGACTGGGTGGCAGTCACCATCTCGCCGAGGTTGAACAACGCCTGCACCAGCGCGGCCGGGTTGGCGTCGATCTTCTCGGCGAAGTCGACAAGCGACGCGCCACGGGCCAACCGGATGGTTTCGCCGTTGCCGTGCGGCAACCGCACGCCACCGACGACCGGTGCCTGCATGTTCTCGTATTCGGCGCGTTTCGCCCGCTTCGACTTGCGACCACGCCGGACTGCGCCACCGGGGCGACCGAACGCACCGGCCGCGCCGCCGCGCTGGCCTGGACGACCACCGCCGCCGCCACCGGGGCGACCGCGGAAACCACCCGCACCTGCGGGAGCACCGCCACCTGCACCGCCACCAGCTCCGCCGCCGCGGTAGTTACCGCCGCCGCCTGCGCCGGGGGGGCCACCGGGACGACCGCCGCCACCACCGGGACCACGACCGCCGGGGGCGGGACGCGCTCCACCGGGACGACCGGGAGCTCCTGGCCGCGCACCTGGCGGACGGGGCGGCATGTTGCCTGGGGTGGCACCGGGACGTGGTCCGCCACCCGGTCGCGGGGGGCCGCCCGGACGGGGTGGTGCGCCTGCGCCCTGCGGGGGCCGCGGGGCGGGCCGCTCGACGGGCGTCTGCGACGAGAACGGGTTGTTTCCGACGCGCGGCGTCCGCGCGGCGGGCTTCGGCGCACCGGGAACGGGCCCCGGCCGCGGGCTGGGGGTACCGGGAGCGGCACTTGGGGCCTGCCCGGGCTCGCTCGCCGCCGGAGGCGCTGCGGGCGCCTCGGGTGCAGTGGGCGCCGCCTCCGCCTCCGCCACCGGCGCCGCGGGAGCGGCTGGCGGTGGCGGGGTGGGCACGGCAGGCTTCGGACCTGCGGGCTTGGGTGCACTGGCAGCGGGAGCCGGCTTGGCCGGTGGCGCGGACGGTGCGCCTGCACCGTTGCCTGCCGCCTTCGCCGGCTTGCTGCCGCCGAACGCTTCGCGCAACCGGCGCGCGACGGGCGCTTCGACGGTTGACGACGCTGATTTGACGAATTCGCCCTGTTCGCTCAGTCGGGCGAGTACTTCCTTGCTGGTAACACCGAGTTCCTTAGCCAACTCGTGTACGCGGGCCTTGCCTGCCACTACATCTCCTGTCTAGGAGGCGACAGCAGTAGGCCGCGCCTCGGGTTTAGCTATGACGCATGGTCATCGGAACTTCACGGTGTGCTCATGTTCTTCGCTACCTGTTCTGTTGCCGTGGCGGTCTCGCGGTCGCGGGACATCCCGTCAAACCACTCGACCACCGCGGAGGTGTCCGGCGTGCCGGTGATCCTCAACGCTCGAACGAACGCTCGCCGCCGAATCGCTTCGCGTAGGCACTGCTGGTCGGGATGCAACCACGCACCCCGCCCGGGCAGATTACCCGCTGAGTCAACGGTGACGACGCACGCGCCGTTCCCGTCGCTGACCGCAGCTACTCGAAGCAGTTCGACGGCCAGAGCTCGCCTTCGGCATCCCACACACGTCCGCACTGGACCGACAGAGTCATCGGGGTGACGGCGCACGTGAGCAGACGAAGTCTCGCGCTGGATCACGGTTCAGTCTAGCGCCACTGTTGTCGCAGACAGAATCGTGTGTCGAGCTATCCCTCGACCGCCGTCGAAGGACTGGCCTCCGCCTCGGGCTGGGGCGCTTCGGCATCGCTTCGGATGTCGATGCGCCACCCGGTGAGCCGTGCCGCCAGCCTGGCGTTCTGCCCTTCCTTGCCGATCGCCAGCGACAGCTGGAAGTCGGGCACCACGACGCGGGCGGCCCGCGCGGCCTCGTCGATGACGGACACCGACATCACCTTCGCCGGCGAGAGTGCGTTGGCCACGAAACGGGCGGGATCCTCGTCGAAGTCGATGATGTCGATCTTCTCGCCGGACAATTCGCTCATGACGTTGCGCACCCGCTGACCCATGGGGCCTATGCATGCGCCCTTGGCGTTGAGCCCCGGCACGCGGGTCGTGACCGCGATCTTGGACCGATGGCCCGCTTCCCGGGCGACGGCGACGATCTCGACGGATCCGTCGGCGATCTCCGGCACCTCCAGCGAGAAGAGCTTGCGCACCAGGTTCGGGTGCGTGCGCGACAGCGTGATCATCGGCTGCCTTGCACCGCGGGTGACGCCGACCACGTAGCAGCGCAGCCGTTCACCGTGCTCGTACCGTTCGCCGGGCACCTGCTCGGCGGCAGGGATGACCCCTTCGGATCCCTTCGCTTCGGTGCCCACCCGCACGATGACCAGACCCCTGGCGTTGGCTCCTGCACTGCGCTGAATGACACCCGCGACGATGTCGCCCTCGCGCGCGGAGAACTCGCCGTAGTTCTTTTCGTTCTCGGCATCGCGCAGCCGCTGAAGGATGACCTGGCGGGCGGTCGTCGCCGCGATACGGCCGAAACCCTCTGGGGTGTCGTCCCATTCGTTGATCAGGTTGCCGTCTTCGTCGGTCTCGCGCGCCATCACCTGTACGACCCCGGTCTTGCGGTCGATCTCGATGTGGGCGTCCGCCTCGTGCCCCTCGGTGTGACGGTAGGCGGTCAGCAACGCCGTCTTGATGGTGTCGATGACGACGTCGACCGCGATCCCCTTCTCGGCCTCGATGGCATGCAATGCCGCCATGTCGATGTTCACGCGTCGGCCTCCTTTCCGGACTGCGTCGAATGAATGCCCCGGTCGTCTCCCAGTTGGCCTCCGGCCAACTCGAGCTCGCGCGGGTTTGGCGTTGAAAAATCAACCTGGACAACGGCTTTCACGATTTCGACGAGAGGAAATTCTCGCACGGTGTAGTCCCCCTGCCGCTTTCCCGCCACGACTAGCGCCACCACGCCTTCTGCGAGTTCGCCCAGCCGCCCGGTCAATTGGGTGCCGTCGGACAGCTCGAGATCCACCTTGCGTCCACGCGCCCGCCGGTAGTGGCGTTCGGCCTTCAGCGGCCGGTCCACCCCAGGTGTGGTCACTTCGAGCACGTACGGGTCCGAATCCTCCAGCTTGTCCAGCAGTTCGGAGGACGAGCGGGACAGGGCGGCGATGGCTTCCAGGTCCGGCAGCTCGTCGCCGTCGGCGATCACGACGATGCGGGCCGGTCGCGACGAGGCTTCGACGACGACGTCCGCCAGTTCGAATCCTGCGCGCGTGAACTCACCGTCGAGTAGCTCCATCACCTGCTGCTGCGACGGCAGTCGCGCAGACCGCAGCGGTGCGTCCGATGCCACGGCGAGCTCCTCATCTTGAGTTGTACTGACACGATCGCTATAGGCGATCTTGGAAATCGAGTATCAACGATACGCCAGCACGACAGGGCCAACTGGCAAACGCGCGGCGGCCGCCAGCGAATCCACAGCCCAGAAGCAATGGCAGGATGTTGCTGTGCCACGCCCGCTTCCCCCCGTCAGCAGGCGGCGCATCCTGCTCGGTGCAGCGGCGCTGGCGGTGCTCGGCACTGCGGCCACGGCCTGCGGTAAGCCCGTACCCCGACCGGACGTCGACGCGCTCGTCGCACAACTCGAGCGCGCTCGCTCGGACAACCAGTTGGCCGCCGCGGCCGCGACCGCTGCGCCCTCGCAAATCGCCGCGACGCTCACCACCGTCGCCGCGGAACGCGCCGCTCACGCCCAGGCGTTGTCCGACGAACTGACCCGCATGCTCGGCCCGTCCTCGACGGGCTGGTCGACCTCCACCAGCGCGACGTCCTCCGCCCCGACCACCGCCACGACCACGTCAGGGCCGCCGCCCAAGCCGCCGAGCCCCAAGGACGTCGTCGCGGCCCTGCGGCAGTCGGCCGACGGCGCCGCCCAGGTGGCGGCACAGCAGTCGGGTTACCGGGCAGGCCTGCTCGGCTCCATTTCGGCAGCCTGTACCGCGGCCTACGCCGTGGGGTTGGGAGCGCCGGACTCATGACCTCACCATCGGGCGCGCCGACGCCCTCGCGTCCCGCGGACCCCGCCAATGCCGCCCTGTTCGACGCAGTCGCGGGAGAGCATGGGGTGATCTACGGCTACGGGCTGGTGTCTGCACACTCGACACCGGACGCCAACGATCTGGTGGCCGCGGCCATGGCCGAGCACCGGGCCCGCCGTGAGCAGGCCATCGCGCGACTCGCCGCACGCAACGTGGCACCGCCGTTGCCTGCCCCTGGGTATCAGATGCCCATCGTGGTGGACAGCCCGGTGGACGCCGCGAAGATGGCCGTGCGCATGGAGGAGGACTCCGCGGTGGCCTGGCGAGCGGTGCTGGAGCAGGCCACCACCAACGAGGACCGCGCGTTTGCGGTGACTGCGCTGACGGAGTCCTCGGTCACCGCAGCCAAGTGGCGGGCGGTGGTCGGCACGCGACCGACCACCGTCGCCTTCCCCGGCGGCAGCGAGTAGCTAACCGAGGGCTTCCACGATGGCCAGTGCCGCGCCATCGACCGCGATTTCGAGGTTCGCTCCGGTGAACCGGTTGCGAAGCTCGACGACACCGTTGGCCCAGCCGCGGCCGACCACGACGAGCCACGGCACACCCAGCAACTCGGCGTCCTTGAACTTGACTCCGGGAGACGCCTTGCGATCGTCGAACAACACCTCGAGGCCCAACCGATCGAGTTCGCCGGCCAACTCGCCGGCGCCGGTCACCGCCTCCGCGTCCTTGTTGGCGATGACGACGTGCACGTCGAACGGCGACACCGACGCGGGCCACCGCAACCCCAACTCGTCGTGATGCTGCTCGGCGATCACCGCGACCAGGCGGGACACCCCGACGCCGTACGAGCCCATGGTGAGCCGCACCGGCTTGCCGTTCTCGCCGAGCACGTCGGCGGAGAAGGCGTCGGCGTACTTGCGGCCCAGCTGGAAGACGTGACCTATCTCGATCCCGCGGGCGGCCACCAGCTCGCCGGCACCGTCCGGGGATAGGTCACCTGCCCGAACCTCGGCCGCCTCGATGGTGCCGTCGGGCGTGAAGTCGCGGCCTGCGACGAGTCCGATGACGTGGCGGCCCTGCTCGTCGGCGCCGGTGATCCACGACGTCCCGTCGACCACGCGCGGGTCGACCAGGTAGCGAACTCCGTTGGCCAGCAGGGCCTTCGGGCCGATGTAACCCTTCACAAGGAATGGGTACTTGGCGAAGTCGGCATCGTCGGCCATGGCGTACTCGGCCGGTTCCAGCGCGGCACCGAGGCGTTTGTCGTCGACTTCGCGGTCGCCAGGCACCCCGACGGCGAGCAGTTCCCATTCCCCGCCCGGCTCGCGCACCTTCAGCAGCACGTTCTTCAGCGTGTCCGCGGCCGTGATCGGCTTGTCGAGCCCCGCGCCGTTGGCCCAGTCGACCAACGTGGCGATGGTCGGAGTGTCCGGAGTGTCGTGCACCACGGCGTCGGGCAGCCCGTCGAACGGGATCGAGTCGGGAACCGCGGTGATGACGGCCTCGACGTTGGCGGCGTAGCCCGACTCGAGGCACCGCACGTAGGTGTCCTCGCCCACGTCGCTCTCGGCCAGGAACTCCTCGGACGCGCTGCCACCCATCGCACCCGAGACCGCAGACACGATGACGTAGCGCACCGCGAGCCGGTCGAAGATCTTCTGGTACGCCTCACGATGCGCGTGGTACGCGGACTTGAGCCCGTCGTCGTCGACGTCGAACGAGTACGAGTCCTTCATGATGAACTCGCGGCCGCGCAAAATGCCTGCTCGAGGGCGGGCCTCGTCGCGGTACTTGGTCTGAATCTGGTACAGCCGCAGCGGGAAGTCCTTGTACGACGAGTACTCCCCCTTGACCGTCAGCGTGAAGAACTCCTCGTGGGTCGGGCCAAGCATGTAGTCGTTGCCACGTCGGTCCTTCAGCCGAAAGACGCCGTCGCCGTACTCTGTCCAGCGGTTCGTCGTCTCGTACGGGCCACGCGGCAGCAGGGCGGGAAACAGGATCTCCTGTGCCCCAATGGCATTCATCTCACTGCGCACGACCGCTTCGATCTTCCGCAGCACCCGCAATCCAAGCGGCAGCCAGCTGTACAACCCCGGTCCGATGGGTCGGACGTAACCCGCCCGGATCAGCAGCTTGTGGCTCGGCACTTCTGCGTCGGCAGGGTCATCGCGCAGCGTGCGCAGGAACAGCTCTGACATGCGGGTGATCACAGCCGACAACCCTAGCTACCGGCTGCAACCGACTTCAGTCACGCCCCTGCCACGTACAAATGCAGACCTCGTTGCCCTCGGCGTCGGCCAACACCCAGAATGCCGGCGCCGCGTCGGCGCTGAGCAGCGTGCCGCCCGCGGCCAGCGCGGCGTCGATCCGCGACTGTGCCAATTCGGGCGGCACGTCGACGTCCAGGTGAATCCGATTGCGGATGACATTCCCCGGGTCGCTGCGCTCCTGCCCGCCGATGCGGCCGCGGGGCTCATCCATCTGCTGAAACCAGATCGCCGGGCCGCGGCGTAGCGGGTCCAGTAGTGCGGTGTCGGACAGCTCGGGTGGGCCGGGCTCGTCGACATAGCCGGTGACCGCCTGCCAGAACGGCCGGATTTTGGGGATGTCGAGCGCGTCGATGGCGATTTCGATCAGTTGCGGCGCTGCGGATGCATCGCCTGGCACCGTGCGCATGGACCGTTCGGACAGTGCGGCGGTGATGATGGGCGCGAGCCGGAGGTCGTGATCGGTCACCGCGCCGACCGTCACGGTGTGCAATCGCAATACCGCCCGGTCGGCGTGCAGATCGGCGCTCAGGTGCCCGTCGCCGTCGGCGCCGACGGAACCGACGGCGACCTGGATCGCCTCGGCTGCGCCCGCCAGCGACGACACCGGAACGTGGGCCATGAGCACGCCGAGGATCAACCGCCACCCCAACGGGTCCGCGACTGCGGAGGCCTGCCCGCGGGTCGGCACGGTCACAGTTCGCCTGCTTCCACGGCCTCTCGGGTGTGCTGGGCAGTGGCGATCTGGCGGGCCGAGAATCCGATCCAGAAGGCCGCGACTCCGACGATGACCGCGATGCCTGCCACCCACAGCAGCGAGTAGGTATAGCCATGCCCGAGCGCGTCCAGTTGGGCCGGGGTCATGTCCTTGACGGGCCCCGTGGTGCCACCCAGGTAGAGCGTGCGTGACGTCTGCACCGCCATCACCACCACCAGTACCACCGGCCCGCCGAGGTTTTGCACCATCAGCGTGATCGCCGACACCGGTCCGATCTCCCGCGGACCCACTTCTGCGACGGCGCACAGCGGCAGGATCACCGCGGTGAGGCCGATGCCGAACCCGCCCACCACGATGGGCATGAACAAGTCAGGGAAGTACGGGATGTCGCGGGTCAACGTGGAGCCGTACAACATCGCGGCGAGCACGAAGACTCCGCCGCCGATGATGAGCCATCGCGGCGCGACGTGGGGCGCCAGTTTGGCGGCCGCGACGGTGCCGACCCCGAAGGCGATCGCGAACGGGATGAAGCAGATTCCTGCCTTCAGCGCCGAGTAACCCAGCACGTCCTGCACCAGCAGGCCGATCATGACGGTCAGGGTCAACAGCACCCCGCCCGCGAGGAACAACGTCACGAACGTCATCACCCGGTTGCGGTTGTCGAACACCGAGAACGGCACCAGCGGGTTGGCGGCGGCCCGCTCGACGAGCAGGAAGGAGATGAAGCACACCGCCGAGGCGACGGCAGCGCCGATCACCCATGGATCGACCCAGCCGCGTGGTGGTCCCTGCGTGAACACCAGCACCGCGGAGGCGCAGCCGAGCGTCGCGAGCAGCGCGCCGGTGACGTCCAGCTTGAGGCGTTCGTGATGTGTCTCTCCGATCCGCAGCACTGCGATGACGATGATCACGATGCCGATCGGCACGTTGATGAGGAACGCGAGTCGCCACGAGATCACGGTCAGCGCCCCGCCAAGCACGAGTCCCAGTACGGACCCGGCCCCCTGCATCGCCGCCGACACCGCCAATGCCTGGTTTCTGGCGTGCCCGACGGCGTACGTCGTCGCGATCAGGGCCAGCCCGGTGGGAGCGGCGACGGCCGCTCCGGTGCCCTGGACGGCACGCGCGACGACAAGCGTGATGCCGTCGTTGGCCAACCCGCATACCAGCGATGCGATGGTGAAGACGCCGACACCGGAGAGGAACGCACGCTTGTGCCCGATGGCGTCACCGACGCGTCCGCCGAGCAGCAGCAGGCCGCCGAAGGCCAGCACGTAGGCAGTGATGACCCAGCTCTTGGTGACGTCGGAGAGGTCGAGTTCGGACTGCATCCGCGGCAGCGCAACGATCACGATGGTGCCGTCGAGGGTCGCCATCAACTGCATGCCGGTGATGGCGACGATGGCAAGACCGAGCACCGACGACGACAGTGGCGCGGTCGTGCGGTCCGTCGAACCTGAAGGACCACCTGCGACAGACATTGCCCGACACCCTACCCAGCGGCGTCCCTCGCGAAACGAAAGCGGCTAGAAGCTGTCCGGGCTGGGTGTCGAGCTGAGCTCTCCGGCGTCGATCGCGTCCTTGACCTCCTGGGCCTGGGCGACCTGCGCGGCGGTGTAACCGATGAACAGCGCGACCACGCCGACGACGACCGCGACGGCGGCGACCCACAGGAGCCCGTAGGTGTAGCCCTGGTCGAGCGCATGGAGTTGAGCCGCGTCCATATAGCGCACCGGGCCGGTGGTACCGCCCTTATACAACGTGCGCGACGTGATGACGGCCTGGATGACGGCCAACACCACGGGACCGCCGAGGCTTTGCAGCATCAGTGCGATCGCCGAAACGGGGCCGATCTCGTCGATGCCAACTCCGGCGATGGCGGACACGGTCAACGGAACGACGATCATGCCGATGCCGAGGCCGCCGACCGTGATGGGAATGACCAGGTTCGGGAAGTACGGGATGTCGCCGTGGAGCGTCGACCCGTAGACCATGGCGGCAAGCACCAGCACACCGCCCGCGATCACCAGCACCCGAGGCGCGAACACCGACACCAGTTGCGACGAAAGGCCGAGGCCGATGCCGAGGGCGATGACGAAGGGAATGAAGCCGATGCCGGCCTTCAGGGCGCTGTAGTGCATGATGTCCTGCACGTAGAGCCCGATGAGCACGGTCAGCGTGAACATCACGCCGCCTGCCAGGAACACCGCCGCGAACGTGGCGACGCGGTTGCGGTCACGGAACAGGCTGAACGGCACCACCGGATTGAGCGCGGTGCGCTCGACGTAGAGGAAGGCGCAGAACAGCACTAGCGCCGCGAGCCCGGATCCGATCGTGAGCGTTGAGCCCCAACCCTTCTCGGGCCCCATCGAGAATCCGAATACCGCGGCGGTGCACGCCAGCGTGGCCAGGATCGCGCCTGCCGCGTCGAGCTTCATCCGCTCGCGGTGCGTTTCGGTCAGCGTGGTGCGGGCGAGGTAGATCATCACCAGGCCGATCGGCACGTTCACCAGGAACGCCCAACGCCAGGACACCTCGGTCAGCGCGCCGCCGACGACGAGGCCCATGACCGAGCCGATGCCCGTCATCGCAGCGAACACTGCCGTCGCGGTGTTGCGGGCCGGGCCCTTGGGGAACGTCGTGGCGATCAGCGCCAATCCGGTCGGCGATGCGATGGCGGCGCCGACGCCCTGCAGCAGCCGGGCTGTGACGAGGGTGCTCTCGTCCCACGCGATGCCGCACAGGATGGAGGCGATCGTGAACAACCCGACGCCGACGATGAAGGTGCGTTTGCGGCCGATGGTGTCGCCGAGGCGACCGCCCAGCAGCATGAGTCCGCCGAACGTCAGTACGTACGCGGTAATGACCCAGCTACGGCCTGCGTCGGAGAGGCTGAGCTCGTCCTGAATCTTAGGAAGCGCGACGATGGCGACCGTGCTGTCCATGGTGGCAAGCAGCTGCATTCCACCAATGGCGATGACCGCCGCGAGAAAGCGTCGGGAGGGCAACCACGTCGGGTACCAGCCGGTTCGCTCGGTGGCGGACTGTTCCACGTGCAGGGGAAGGGCCCCGTTGCTGGCGTTTGGAACGTCGCTGGCGTCGGCCTTGGCCGCGGCGCGCTCTGCATCACTGAGAGCCGTCATGGCTGGCTACCTTACCGGAATCTTAGGAATCCTTTAACTGGCGAAGGCCGCGACCGAGCCGATCACGATGATTGCGGGAGGTCGAATGCCCTCCGCACGGATCCGAACTGGCGCGTCGGCAAGCGTCGTGTGCACGACCCGTTGCGCGGACGTCGTGCCATGCTGAACCACCAGAACGGGCGTCTCCGCAGGTCGGCCGCCCGCCAGTAGTACCTCCGCGAACAGCTCGATCCGCTCGACGGCCATCAGCAGCACGAGCGTCCCGGTGAGCGCCGCCAGTGCATTCCAATTCACTAACGATTCCGGATGGTCGGGAGCAAGATGGCCACTGACCACCACGAACTCGTGTGTTACGCCCCGGTGGGTAACCGGAACGCCCGCCAGCGCGGGTACCGCTATGGCACTTGTCACGCCCGGCACGACGGTGACCGAAATCCCGGCCTCCGCGCACGCGAGCACCTCTTCGTAGCCGCGCGCGAAGACGAACGGGTCGCCACCTTTGAGCCGGACCACGAACTTGCCTGCCTTGGCGCGGTCGATCAGCACGTCGTTAATCGCTTCCTGCGCCATCGCCCGCCCGTAGGGGATCTTGGCCGCGTCGATCACCTCGACGTGCGGTGCGAGTTCGGCCAGCAGTTCGGGCGGCGCGAGCCGGTCGGCCACCACGACGTCGGCGTGGGCCAGCATCCTGCGACCGCGCACGGTGATGAGCTCTGGATCCCCGGGGCCGCCGCCGACCAGCGCGACTCCGAGGTACGGGGCGTCGGCGGCGGCGGTCGCGACGATGCCCTGCTGCAGGGCCTCGCGAAGTGCCGATCTGATCGCCGCGGAGCGCCGGTGCTCACCGCCTGCCAGTACGCCGACGGCCAAGCCCTCGTACTCGAACGATGCCGGGGTGACAGCGGAGCCGTCACGGGCCACATCGGCCCGCACGCAGAAGATGCGGCGTTGATCCGCTTCGGCGACGACGGCCTCGTTGACGTCGGGATCGTCGGTGGCGGCGATCACGTACCAGGCTCCGTCGAGGTCGCCTGCGCGGAAGTCGCGCAGCGTGAGGGTGATTCCCTCGAAGGCTTCGACAGCCGGGGTCGCCGCCCTGGTGATGACGTGGACGTCGGCTCCATTGGCGAGCAGCAGCGGTAGCCGCCGCTGTGCGACGGTGCCGCCTCCGACCACGACCACCTTCTTGCCGTCGAGGCGCAGGCCGACGAGGTACGCGTTCTCACTCACCGGGCGAGCTTAGATGTTGCGGCCGCGGCGGCAACGAAGCGCACCGCCGCGTCCGGATGCGCGGCGGCATGGGTGTGCAGGTAGGCCGCATGGACGCCGCGATCGACGGCCCCGTCGGCGACTGTGGTGGCCTCCGAACCCCGAAACGCCCACGCCGACTCGTACGGCCTGGTGAAAGTCACTGCGGTGCGATGGAATTCGTGCCCGCTCGCGCGGGTGCCCGCTGGGTGAAGGCTCGAGTCGACCGGTGCGACGGCGTCGCGGTAGCCCAGCGTCAGCCGCTCGGTGAAGTGCGCCGATCCCGACAGCACTCCGCACATCGGCAAGCCGTCGAGATCGTCGACCAGATACGTCAGCCCCGCGCACTCCGCATGCACCGGTGCACCCGAGCCGGCCAGGGCGTTGATCTGTTGGCGCGCAACCTGGTTCGCCGCTAGTTCGGGTCCATACTGCTCGGGAAAGCCACCGGGTAGCACCAACGCCGCGGTGGTTGCCGGCAGCGCATCGGTCAACGGGTCGAAGGGAATGACGTGAGCGCCTGCCGCCGCCAAGAGCTCGGCGTGCTCCGGATAGCCGAAGGTGAAGGCCTTCCCCGCCGCGAGCGCGACGGTGACGCCGTCGGCCACCGGATCGGCGAACGCGGGGTCCCACGGCGCGTCGTCGACGTGGGCCGTCGCGGCGTTGACGACGGCGGCCAGGTCGACGTGGCGCGCCACCAACTCGGTCATCGCTTCGACGGCCTGCTTGGCGAGCTGCCCGTGCTCGACAGCGGTCACCAGGCCGAGATGTCTTGAGGGCACGGATAGTTCGTCGGCGCGCGGAATGACGCCGAGCACGGGAACGCCAGCGTGTTCGCAGGCCTGTCGCAGTACGTCCGCATGCCGCGGCGAGCCGACCCGGTTGAGAATCACGCCGACCACGCGAACCCCTGAATCAAAGGTCGTGAAACCGTGCAACAGGGCCGCGATGCTGTGACTCTGGCCACGGGCATCGACGACGAGCACGACGGGGGCGCCCAGCAAGCCGGCGACATGGGCGGTGGAGCCACGTGCGGGTACGCCGCCGTGCGGGTCGATGCGACCGTCGAACAGTCCCATCACGCCTTCGACGACCGCCACGTCGCACGCTGCGCTGCCGTGCCGGTACAGCGGACCGATCATGCCGTCGCCGACAAGCACCGGGTCGAGGTTGCGGCCCGGTCGGCCGGCAGCCAGCGCGTGGTAGCCGGGATCGATGAAGTCCGGGCCGACTTTGAAGGGTGCGACGGAGTGGCCTGCCCGGCGCAGTGCGCCCATCAGTCCCGTCGCCACCGTCGTCTTGCCACTGCCGGATGCGGGCGCGGCGATGACGACGGCCGGAACCGTCACCACTCGATACCCCGTTGGCCCTTGCGGCCCAGGTCCATTGGATGCTTGAGCTTCGTCATCTCGGTCACCAGGTCGGCGGCGTCGAGCAGACGTTGCGGCGCGTCCCGTCCGGTGATCACCACGTGCTGGGTGCCCGGCCGCGCCATGAGGACCTCCACCACTTCCTCCACGGCAATCCAGCCCCACTTGAGTGGATAGGTGAACTCGTCGAGCACGTAGAAGTCATGGGCTTCGGCCGCCAGCCTGCGGGAAATCTCGGCCCAGCCGTCGGCGGCCGCCTCGGCGTGGTCTAGCTCCGAGCCGTCCCTGCGCGCGTTCTTTCTCAACCATGACCAGCCCGAGCCCATTTTGTGCCACTGCACCGGCCCGCCGATGCCCTGCTCGTCGTGGAGCCTGCCGAGTTCGCGAAACGCCTGCTCCTCGCCCACCTTCCACTTCGCACTCTTGACGAACTGAAAGACCGCGACGTCGAAACCCTGATTCCATGCGCGCAACGCCATGCCGAACGCGGCGGTGGACTTGCCCTTGCCCGGACCGGTGTGCACGGCGAGCAGCGGGGCGTTGCGGCGGGCTCGGGTGGTGAGTCCGTCATCCGGGATCGTCAGCGGTTGGCCCTGTGGCATCGGAGGTCCCCTACCCGTCGATCAAGCTGCGCTGGAATCGGTTTCGGACTTGACCAACCGGCTCAACGCATCGGCCCGCAGTTGCGCAAGGCGAACCGCGGGTGCACCGAGTTGGCGGGCCAGCTCGTCGGCCAACCCCAATCGGATGTAAGACGTTTCGCAATCGACGACGACCGCGGCGGCGCCTTCGGCCACCAATCGGGCCGCGGCGGCCCGGGTCCGACCAAGCGGGTCTGGTCCCCCCGTCGCCCTGCCGTCGGTCAGCACGACGACCAGGCAGCGGCGCGCGCGGTCCTTCGCCTTCTCCCGCACGACCACGTCGCGGGCGGTGAGCAGGCCCTGCGCCAACGGGGTCTTTCCGCCGGTGTCGAAGCGCGCCAACCGGCGGCTGGCGATGTGCACCGATGACGTCGGCGGCAGCACCACCTTGGCCTGCTGGCCCCGAAAGGTGATGACCGCAACCTTGTCTCGACGCTGGTAGGCATCCCTCAACAACGACAAGGTGGCCCCGCCGACCGCCGACATCCGGTCGCGCGCCGCCATCGATCCCGAGGCGTCGACGACGAAGATCACCAAGTTGCCTTCGCGCCCCTCCCGCAGCTCGCGCCGGACGTCGGGTGCCGCGACCGTCAGTCGCCCAGCCTGCCGCTGTCGACCGGCAGCCGCGAGCAGGGTGCCGAACACGTGCACGCCGTGACCCGTTGCGGAGTCGGCGGTGGCGGCGATCGGCTTGCCGGTGCGATTGCGTGCGCGCGAGCGCCTGCCTGGCGCACCCTCGCCGACTCCGGGCACGACGAGTGCCCTGGTGCGGAAGGCCGCCGAAGGAGGCGCGTTGGTCTTCGTCGGCGAAGGGGCAGTTGCGCCATTGCCACCTGGGACGGGCTGATCCGGGTTGTCGGCCACACCCCCGCCGTCGCCCCCGCCGTCCGGCGGCTCGGGCGGTTCCGGGTCGGGCGGCTGGTCGTCGTCGGCTTGAGCCAGCGCCTCGTCCAGCTGATCGGTGTCCAGGCCCGGGTCGTCGAAGGGGTCGCGACGGCGGCGGTGCGGCAACGCGAGCTGGGCGGCGACGCGGATGTCTTCCTCGGCAACAGTTTTCGCCCCCCGCCAGGCGGCGTGCGCAACGGCGGTGCGGGCCACCACCAGATCGGCCCGCATCCCGTCCACGTCAAACGCCGCGCACAGGGCGGCGATGCGGCGTAACTCGTTGTCCGGCAAGATAACGTCACCGACGAGTGCCTGCGCCGACGCGATTCGTCCGGCCAGTTCGGCGTCGTCGTCGGCGTATCGAACGGCAAAGCCGTCGGGATCGGACTCGAAGTCCATGCGGCGCCGAATGACCTCGACGCGGACGTCGACGTCACGGGAGGCAATGACGTCGACCGTCAACCCGAAGCGGTCGAGCAACTGCGGACGGAGTTCACCCTCTTCGGGGTTCATGGTGCCGATGAGCGTGAACCGCGCCTCGTGGCTGTGCGAGATGCCGTCGCGTTCGACGTGCACGCGGCCCATCGCCGCAGCATCCAGCAGCACGTCGACCAGGTGGTCGTGCAGCAGGTTCACCTCGTCGACGTAGAGCACCCCACCGTGCGCGCGCGCCAGCAGCCCCGGCGAGAACGCGTGTTCGCCGTCGCGGAGCACCCGCTGCAGATCCAACGACCCGACCACCCGGTCCTCGGTGGCCCCGATCGGCAATTCGACGAGCTTGGCGTTCGCGTCCACGGCACCCAACACAGCTGCCAGCCCGCGCACCGCCGTCGACTTCGCAGTGCCCTTCTCGCCGCGGATCAGTACGCCGCCGATTTCCGGCCGCACCGCGCACAGCACCAACGCCAGCCGCAGTTGGTCCTGCCCGACGAGCGCACTGAATGGGTAGGTCATCCGCTCACGCCAATCGGGTTGCGCAACATCGGCACGTGAGGGATCCCATCGTCGAGGAATTCATCGCCGTCTCGCACGAATCCGTGCTTGACGTACATGTCCTGAAGGTACGTCTGCGCGTTGATCCGGCACGGGTAGTCGCCGACCTCGGCCAGCGCCGCCTGCATCAGTCGGTTGGTGTGGCCCTGACCACGCTCGGTGCGCTTGGTGCACACCCGACCGATGCGAAATTCCTTCTCGCCGCCCGGATGCTCCTCCATCAACCGCAGGGTCGAGACGACCTTGCCGTCGGCGCCCTCCAGCCAGAAGTGCCGTGTCTCGGCCAGCAGGTCGCGTCCGTCAAGCTCGGGATAGGGCGTGGCCTGCTCGACCACGAACACCTCGACTCGCAACTTCAGCAGCTCGTACAGCGTCGCGGCGTCGAGATCCTTGGCCCAGCTGCGCCTCGGCACGAGCGTCACGGTGTGGGCTTCACACGGACGCGGGCAATGCGCTGGGCGCCTGGTCCAACTTGAGAATCTTGCTGCCCCAGTCCCAGATCTCTTCGAACAGCTTGGGCTCACCGGATAGCTCGGTTCCGAGCGTCGGCACCAGTTCCTTGAGCTTGGGCAGCCAGCCCTGGTAGCGATCGGTGAAGCAGCGCTCCAGCACGTCCAGCATGGCCGGGACGGCCGTGGACGCACCTGGCGAGGCCCCGAGCAGACCGGCGATGCTGCCGTCGGCTGCGGCCAGCACCGTGGTGCCGAATTCCAGCACGCCGCCTGCGCCCTTGCGGCGGATGACCTGGACGCGCTGGCCCGCGATGTCCAGTTCCCAGTCCGAATCCCTTGCGCTGGGGGCAAATTCGCGCAGTGCCTCGACGCGATCGCGTTCGCTGAGCAGCAGCTGGCTGACGAGATAGTTGACCAGGCTCATCTCGGTGAGCCCGACGCCGAGCATCGAGCCCAGATTGTTGGGCTTCACCGAGAACGGCAGATCGGTCACCTTGCCCTGCTTGAGGAACTTCGGCGACCAACCCGCGAAGGGCCCGAACAACAGGTACGACCGGCCGTTGATCACGCGAGCGTCCAAGTGCGGCACGGACATCGGCGGCGCACCCAACGGCGGAGCGCCGTACACCTTCGCCTGATGCGCCGCGGCCAGCTCGGGGTTCCCAGTACGCAACCACTGGCCACCGACGGGGAAGCCGCCGAAGCCCTTGGCTTCCTTGATGCCCGACTTCTGCAGCAGCGGAAGCGCGCCACCGCCTGCCCCTACGAACACGAACTTCGCGTTGAGCTTGCGCTTGGTGCCGGTGCGCCGGTTGGTGACCTTCAACGTCCAACTGCCGTCGGACTGCTGACTGAGGTCGCGGACCTCGTGCCCGAACAGCGTCGTCATTCCGCCCTGCGCGGCGTAGCCGATCAACTGGCGCGACAGCGACCCGAAGTCGACGTCGGTGCCGTCCTGCGTCCAGTTCAGCGCCACTGGCTCCGAGAAGTCGCGCTTGGCGGCCATCAGCGGCAGCCTGCGGGCGAACTCGTCCTTGTCGGTGATGAGTTCCATGGACGCGAACAGTGGGTTCTGGATCATGGTCTCGTGCCGGCACTTGAGGTAATCGATGTGCTCGGCCCCGTGCACGAAGCTCACGTGCGGAACCGGATTGAGGAAGCTGCGCACGTCGGGGAGCACGCCGCCCTCGACGGCCGATGCCCAGAACTGGCGCGACACCTGGAACTGCTCGTTGACGTGTATCGCTTTGCTGATGTCGACGGTGCCGTCGGAACGCTGCGGCGTGTAGTTCAGCTCGCACAGCGCCGAATGGCCGGTGCCCGCGTTGTTCCACGGATCGCTGCTCTCGGCGGCCGCGCCGTCGAGGCGCTCGATCAAGGTGATGGACCAATCCGGCTCCACCAGTCGCAGTAGCGCGGTCAGGGTCGCGCTCATGATCCCCGCGCCTATCAGCACGACGTCAGTGCTTGTGGTCTTGGCTACCTTTGGCTCAGACACCTGAAATCCTTGGCCCTTCGCGCTCGCACGTCCGCAGCTCGCGGACTTCCGGGTTAACAGGTTATCGCGACGCTCCATGGACACGTATCCCACTACTGCCTGCACCGCCCCGGGTTCGCAAGCCGACGAGGTTAAGGTAGCCACGTGAGCGACAGGGAGCCCGGGTGGGAGCCCGACGTGTTGCCCGGTTACTGGCAGCGCACCTTCTCGCTGGGCCTTGACCCTGACGGCGAGGGGGAACTATTCGCGACGTTGGTGCGGCGCGGGGAGGCCACCACGGCGCGGCACGCCGTAGTGGCGCTGCACGGGTACACCGACTATTTCTTCAACACCGAACTGGCAGAACACTTCAGCGCTCGAGGGTTCGTGTTCTACGCGCTCGATCTGCACAAGTGCGGCCGCTCCTGGCGGGACGGTCAGACCCCCCACTTCACCACCAACCTGGCGAGCTACGACGCCGAGTTGGAACGGGCGCTGGCTACCGTCGCCGCCGACACCGGCGGTGCCAAGGTGTGCATATTTGGCCACTCGGCGGGTGGGCTGATCGCCCCGTTGTGGCTGGATCGGGTGCGCCGCCGGGCCGGCCTCGACGTGCTGAACATCACTGGGCTGGTGCTCAACAGCCCCTTCTTCGACCTACAGGGGCCGGCGGTGCTGCGGGCCGCCCCGACGTCGGCCGCACTGCTCGCCCTCGGTCGGTGGCGAAAGCTCAAGGTGATCCGCAAGCCGACCGAGGGCGGCTACGGGACCACGCTGCACCGCGACTACGCGGGCGACTTCGACTACAACCTCGATTGGAAGCCCCTTGGCGGGTTCCCCGTCACGTTCGGTTGGATCAACGCGGTTCGCCGCGGCCAGGCCAAACTGCACCGCGGCCTCGACGTCGGCGTACCCAACCTGATCCTGCGGTCGGACCGCAGTGTGTCCGAGGGCCTAGACCCCGAAGCCATCCAGCGGGGCGACGCCGTGCTCGACGTCGCCCAGATCGCCCGGTGGGCGGGCTGCGTGGGCAACCGCACCACCGTCGTACCGATCGCGGACGCCAAGCACGACGTCTTCCTGTCCCTCCCCGAGCCCCGCGCGGCGGCCTACCGCGAACTCGAGACGTGGTTGGACACCTACCTGAGCGCCGACAACACGTCGAGCTCCACGCCAACCGGACAGGGCTGACCATGGAGCACTTCGACCTGACGATCATCGGAACCGGTTCGGGCAACAGCATCCCGGATCCGGGCGTCGACGCCAGGTACGGCACCATGCGGGTCGCGATATGCGAACAAGGCACGTTCGGTGGCACCTGCCTCAACGTCGGCTGCATTCCGACCAAGATGTTCGTCTATGCCGCGGAGATCGCCCAAAATATAAGGGAGAGCTCGCGTTACGGCATCGACTCGACCCTCGACAAGGTGCGCTGGTCCGACATCGTCGCGCGCGTTTTTGGTCGTATCGACCCGATTGCCGCAGGCGGCGAGCAGTACAAGCGCAGTCTGCCCAACGTGCGGGTGTACGGCAGCCACACCAGGTTCGGGCCGACACAGCCCGACGGGCGCTACACGCTGCGGACCGACGCAGGCGACGAGTTCACCTCCGACAAGGTGGTCATCGCGGCCGGTTCACGCATCCGCATCCCACCGGCCATCGCCGAATGTGGCGTCGAGTACTACACCAGCGACGACATCATGCGCATCCCCGAGCTCCCAGAGCATCTGGTGATCGTCGGCGGCGGCTTCGTGGCAGCGGAGTTCGCGCACGTCTTCTCCGCGCTGGGCGTCCGCATCACCATCGTGGTCCGCGGCTACGGCCTGCTCACCCACTGCGACGAGTCCATCTGCTACCCGTTCACCGACATCGCCACCGACAAGTGGGACCTGCACACCCACGAGAACGTCGTCGGAGTCCATAAGGACGGCGACAAATGCGTGCTCGAGCTCGACGATGGCAAGACCATCGAGGCCGACATGCTGCTGGTGGCTACCGGACGGATTCCGAATGGGGACCTGCTCGACGCCAAGCTGGCCGGCGTGGACGTCGACGACGAAGGGCTGGTGCTGGTCGACGAATACCAACGCACCTCGGCGCGTGGCGTCTTCGCGCTCGGCGACGTGTCGTCGGCCTATCAGCTGAAGCACGTCGCCAACCACGAGATGAAGGTGGTGCGCCACAACCTGCTGGTGGACTGGGACGACACCGGATCCATGCGCGCGTCCGACCACCGCTTCGTGCCCTCTGCGGTATTCACCCATCCGCAGCTCGCCATGGTCGGCATGACCGAGGACGAAGCGAGGGACGGTGGCTTCGACGTGGTCACCAAGGTTCAGAAATACGGTGACACCGCCTACGGATGGGCGATGGAGGACGAGCACGGCATCGTGAAGCTGATCGGCGACCGTGCCACTGGCAAGATCCTGGGCGCCCACATCATGGGACACCAGGCGTCCTCGATCATCCAACCCATTATTCAGGCGATGAGCTTCGGTCAAACCGCGAAAGAGGTTGCCGAAGACCAGTATTGGATACACCCGGCATTGCCCGAGGTCATCGAGAACGCGCTGCTGGGGCTCGTCGACTAGCGATTTGGGCGCGGAATTCCGAGCCCAACGCGGCAGAACGCGCCCAAATCACGACTGGTCCCACCGCTCCTCGACGCGGCCGAAACGCCACACCGCCAACGCGATCAACCAGACCGCGACGAAGATGCCGACGATCACGAAGCCGACCGAGCCGAGGTCGGCCGAGCCGATGACCGCCAGCGGACCGGACGTGATGCCCAGCCGGTCGACGAGCAGCCCGATCAACACGATGACGCCGATCACCAGGGCGACGAACACCGAAAGCACGGTGACGGTGAGGTTGTAGTAGACCTTGCGGATCGGCTTCAGGAACGCCCATCCGTACGCCCGCGCCATGAAGACCCCGTCGGCCGCGTCGAACAGGCTCATTCCAGCGGCGAACAGCACTGGCAGCACCAGCACGGCGTACCAGGGCAGCGTGAACGCCGCAGTGCCTGCCGCGAGCACCAGCAACGCCACCTGCGTCGCCGTATCGAAACCGAGGCCCATCAACAGCCCGACCAGGTAGAGATGCCACGGCTTGCTGACCCGGCGCATCACGCGCCCGAGCAGCCTGGCCAGAAAACCGCGACTGTTCAGCTGATGTTCGAGCTCGGCCTCGTCCAACTCACCGTTGCGCATGCCCCGGAACACCTTGGCGATGCCGACCACGGCGAACAGATTCGTCAGGCCGATCAGGATGAGAAAGGTGCCCGCCACCAGGGAGCCAATCAGCCCCAGCGTCTGCAACATCGACGAGTTCTCGTCCTGCACCGGGCCGATCAACGCCTTGACGCCAAGGGCAAGCAGGAAGGCCAGCCCGAACACGACGCTCGAATGGCCGAGCGAGAACCAGAAGCCTGCCGAGAGCGACCGCTTGCCCTCCCCGACCAGCTTGCGGGTGGTGTTGTCGATGACGGCGATGTGGTCGGCATCGAAAGCGTGCCGCACCCCCAGCAGGTAGGCCGTCACGCCAAGTCCGACGCCGAATACCCCGGTCGAGCCCAGGGTGATGTGCTGCGGTGCCACGCCGAATACCAGGACGCCCCAACCAAAGAGGTGAAGGAAGAGCACGACGCTGCCGAGTCCGGCGATCGTCATCCAGTCGGTGCGGTCGAGCCTGCCTGCGACGTCCGGCTTCTGACGGGTATCCGACGACACGACCATCGTTCGACCCTATGTGGCGCTCATTCATCTGTCTAGCTGTTCAGATGTTCATGTCGGCTACCCGGCCACCCGAGTAGGTCAGCCGTGCGCAGCGCCTATCCAATGCAGCAGGTTGTGGACGATCTCGTCCTCTAGCCGGTACGCCACCGAGCGACCGACCCGGGTGCTACTCACCCAGCCTTGCTGCCGTAACAATCGAAGCGCTTGCGAGACAGCATTTTCCGAGCGACCGACTGCGCTGGCAAGATCGCTGACACAGATACCCGGTGAGCGGTGCAGGCTCAGTAGGAGTTCCAGGCGGTGCGGGTCCGACAACAGATCGAATCGTTGTGTCCAGCCGGAGATGTCGACGTCGGCCAGCGCAGACGATGCACGTTGCACCGCCGCATGGGCCTTCGCATGATCGCCGGGTTCCGCCACTCGTCAAATCTAAACCTTCGAGGCGCCAGGTCCGGGATTTCGCTAATCCAGAAAGCCGTGCAACAGCGCCGCCGAACCCCACGCATGCGCGGCCATCACCTCGGCGGCGGTGTCGCCGTCGCCCGCCAGGATCGCGATGACGATGGCCTCGTGCTGCTCGTCGGAGTGTGCGATGTTGCGGCCGAGCAACGGGATGTGATCCAGCAGTTCGTTGAGCCGCATGCGGTTCTCCGCGACAAGCGGGACGAGCGACGGAACACCTGCCGCCTCGGCGATCGCGAGATGCAACCGCGAGTCCAGCCTGCGGTAGTCCTCCGGGGCGGCGCCGCGCACGTCGGTCAGCCTGCTCCACAGCGTCTCGCGTTCAGCGGCCGTCAACGTACGACCCGCAGCCATCCGCGCTGCGCCCACTTCGAGGATCTCCCGCAACCGCAGCGCATCGTCGATGTCGTTGCGGCTGAACCGGATTCCGTCGGCGCTCGGCGCGGGCAACTCGTCGGCCAGAAAAGTGCCGCCGTAGCGGCCACGCCGCGATACCAGAAAGCCCGCCTCGGCCAACGACTTGATGGCCTCGCGGACGGTGTCACGACTGACGCCGAGCCGGGTGGCGAGTTCGCGCTCGGGTGGCAACGACTCACCGGGCGCGAGCACGCCGAGCCTGATGGTCTCCAACAGCCTGCCGACGGTGTCCTCGAAGGCATTGCCGAGCCGCACCGGACGCAGTAGTGCCTCGCTGGCGGGCTGCGGATCCGGTTCGGCTGTCATGAGCGTTCGCGCTGACTCACAGCGGAGTCACGTAGTGGCCGGTGATGCCACCGTCGACCAAGAACGTCGACCCGGTGATGAACGAGGAGTCGTCGCTGGCCAGGAATGCGACCGCAGCGGCGAGCTCGCTGGGCTCGGCAAACCGGCCCATCGGCACGTGTACCAACCGGCGTGCCGCGCGTTCGGGATCCTTGGCGAACAACTCCTGCAGCAGCGGCGTGTTCACCGGCCCGGGGCAGAGCGCATTGACGCGGATGCCCTGGCGCGCGTATTGAATGCCCAGCTCTCGGGACATCGCGAGCACGCCACCCTTCGAGGCGGTGTAGGAGATCTGCGACGTGGCCGACCCGTTGACCGCGACGAACGATGCGGTGTTGATGATGGACCCCTTCTGCGCGGGCACCATGTGGCGCAGCGCGGCCTTGCAGCAGAAGAACACCGACTTGAGGTTGATGTCCTGCACGCGGTCCCATGCGTCGATGCCGGTCACGTCGATCAGGTCGTCCTCGGGAGGGCTGATGCCTGCGTTGTTGAACGCGATGTCGACACCGCCGTGCACTTCGACGGCGGTGTCGAACAGTCGGTCGACCGCGACCTGATCCGAGACGTCGACCTGTACGAAAGTGACGTTGAGGTCGTCGGCGACGGTCTTGCCGGCGGAGGGGTCGACGTCACCGATGACGACGATGGCGCCTTCGGCTCGCATGCGCTTGACGGTGGCGAGTCCGATGCCGCTCGCACCACCGGTGACGACGGCGACCTTGTCCTTCAGTCGCTGGGTCAGGTCCATCTAGAGTTCTCCAATCGCAAAGAAGACGTTCTTGGTTTCGGTGAAGTGCAGCGGCGCATCCGGCCCGAGCTCGCGGCCGAGGCCTGACTGTTTGAAGCCGCCGAACGGGGTGTTGTAGCGCACCGACGAGTGCGAGTTCACCGACAGGTTGCCAGATTCGATGGCACGGGATACCCGCAGCGCCCTGGACAGGTTGTCAGTCCAGATCGACCCGGACAACCCGTACGGCGAGTCATTGGCCAAGGCGATGCCGTCGGCCTCGTCCTCGAACGGCAGCACCGTCACCACCGGTCCGAAGATCTCCTCGGTAACCGAGCGGTCGTTGCGCTGCGGCGTCAGAACCGTTGGGGGGAACCAGTATCCGGGGCCGCTCGGCGCGGACCCGCGGAAAGCCACGGGGGCGTCGTCGGGCACGTAGGACGACACGGTGTCGAAGTGCGGCTTGGACACCAGCGGCCCCATCTCGGAGTCACGTGACGTCGGATCGCCGACGACGACACCCTTCACTGCAGGTTCGAGCAGCTCCATGAACTTGTCGTAGACGTTGCGCTGCACCAGAATTCGACTACGCGCACAACAATCCTGCCCGGCGTTGTCGAATACGCCGTAGGGCGCCGTGGCAGCCGCCTTCTCCAGGTCGCAGTCGTCGAAGACGATGTTGGCGCTCTTGCCGCCGAGTTCCAGCGTCACGCGCTTCACCTGAGCCGCCGCGCCTGCCATCACCTTGATGCCCACTTCGGTCGACCCGGTGAAGACGATCTTGCGCACGTCGGGATGACTGATGAAGCGCTCCCCCACCACCGAACCCTTGCCGGGTAGCACCTGAAACAGTCCGTCGGGCAGTCCGGCGTCCCTCCCGAGTTCGGCCAGGCGCATGGTGGTCAACGGCGTGATCTCGGCAGGTTTGACGAGCACCGCGTTGCCTGCGGCCAGCGCGGGCACGAAGCCCCACGACGCGATCGTCATCGGGAAGTTCCACGGCGCGATGACCGCGACGACGCCGAGCGGCTCGTTGAACGTGACGTCGAGTCCACCCGCGACGGGAATCTGCTTGCCGGACATGCGCTCTGGGCTGGCCGAGTAGAACTGCAGCACGTCGCGCACGTGACGCGCCTCCCACTCAGCTTGGGAGATCACGTGCCCGGAGTTGGCCACCTCCAGCGCCGCCAACTCGTCGACGTGCGCATCCACCTGAGCGGCGAACGCGCGCAACGCACCAGCCCGGTCTGCGGGAGCCAGCTTGGCCCACTGCTTCTGCGCGGACTGCGCGCGTGCGACCGCGTCGTCGACGGCGCCGACGTCGAGTAGTTCGACGGTGCGCAGCACCTCCTCGGTCGCTGGATTGATCAGCGTTGACGCAGTCAAGCTCTTGTCCTTTCCGTTGCATATACGCCCGCCGCCTCGACCACAGCGGCGAACAGACGAAGGTCGTCGAGTCGTTCCTCTGGATGCCACTGCACGGCGAGTACGAAGTCCCGGCCGGGCAACTCAACCGCTTCGATCACGCCGTCGACACCGTCTTGCGCGGACGCGATCAACCCCTCGCCGAGCCGATCGATCGCCTGGTGGTGGTAGCACTGCGCGTCCGACGAATCGCCGATCAGCGCGGCCAGCCTGGTACCGGGCACCGTGCGTACCGACGAGGTGGTGAACACCGCATTGCCTGCCTGGTGCCTGGTATGGCCGACCACGTCGGGAAGGTGCTGGTGCAGCGTGCCGCCCAGTGCGACGTTCAACACCTGGGCACCTCGGCAAATGCCGAGTATGGGCAGCCGACGCGCCAAAGCACCTCGAAGTAAAGCGAATTCGAATGCGTCGCGATCGCGGGCGGGCTCATCAGTGGTCGGGTGAGCGTGCTGTCCGTAAGCCGCCGGGTCGACGTCGCGGCCTCCCGTGATGATGAGCCCGTCAAGGCCGTCGAGCACACGAGCCGCGATGTCGTCGTCGACCGGCTGAGGTGGCAACAGCGTGGCAATGCCTCCGGCCATGGTGACACCGTCGACGTAGATGGCGGGCAGGAAACTGGCCCGCACGTCCCACACGCCGGTCTGGGCCTGTTGGAGGTAGGTGGTCAGCCCCAGCACGGGGCGTACGACAGGAGACTTAGAGCCGTTCGAAACCACGACGCCGCTCCCAATCGGTGATGGAGGAATTGAAGGACTTGAGCTCGACGCGGGCATTGTTGAGGTAGTGCTCGACGACCTCGTCGCCGAAGGCCTCACGTGCCACCGTCGACTTCTCGAACAACGCGGCCGCCTCGGCAAGCGTCGTCGGAAGACGTTCGGCACCACTGGTGTACGCGTTGCCTGCGCATGCCTCGGGCAACTCGAGCTCCTGCTCGATGCCGTGCAGGCCGCCTGCGATCAATGCCGATACCGCCAGGAACTGGTTGACGTCGCCGCCCGGCGTACGACACTCCATCCGCATGCCATGCCCGTGGCCGACCACGCGCAATGCACACGTGCGGTTGTCCAAGCCCCATGCGACGGCGGTCGGCGCGAAACTGCCGTCGACGAAGCGCTTGTAGGAGTTGATGTTCGGTGCGTAGAAGAGCGTCAGCTCGCGCAGGGTGGCGAGCTGGCCTGCCACGAAGCTGCGGAACATCGCCGACATCCCGAGCGGATCCTTCGGGTCGGCGAATACCGCCGTGCCGTCGGTCCCACGGAACGAGATGTGGATGTGGCAGCTATTGCCTTCGCGCTCATCGAATTTCGCCATGAAGGTGATGCTCTTGCCGTGCTGGTCGGCGATCTCCTTGGCACCGTTCTTGTAGATGGTGTGGTTGTCGCAGGTGACCAGCGCGTCGTCGTACCGGAATCCGATCTCCTGCTGCCCGAGGTTGCACTCGCCCTTAACGCCCTCGCAGTACAGTCCCGCGCCCTCCATCCCGCGGCGGATGTCGCGCAGCAACGGCTCCATCCGGGTGGAGGCCAGCATCGCGTAGTCGATGTTGTAGTCGGTGCCCGCGTTGAGGTCCCGGTAGCCCTTTGACCAGGCCTCGCGATAGGAGTCGTCGAACACCATGAACTCCAACTCGGTGGCGGCGACGGCCACCATGCCCTTGTCCGCGAGTCGGTCGAGTTGCTTGCGCAGGATGCCGCGCGGCGCGGGCAGCACCGGGCTCCCGTCGTGCCAGCCAAGGTCGGCCATCACCATCGCCGTGCCCGGCAGCCACGGCAACAGGCGAAGCGTGGAGAAGTCGGGCGTCATCACCATGTCGCCGTAGCCGGCTTCCCAGCTGGACATCGCGTACCCGTCGACGGTGTTCATGTCGACGTCGACGGCGAGCAGGTAGTTGCAGCATTCGGCACCGTGCGCGATGACGTCGTCGACGAACAGTCGGGCCGAGATCCGTTTGCCGGTGAGCCGACCCTGCATGTCCGTGAACGCGACGATGACGGTGTCCAGCTCGCCTGCGGCGACCAATTTTTCCAACTCGGCTTGAGCCAGCAGGCCGGGTCGTGCGGGTCCCTTAGTCACGTGCTCTGCCTCTCCACCGGACGAACATGACACGAAGTCAACCATTGGAATCCTGCGACCGGGCAATCTAGCGACAGATTTACACAACCGTCACCGCCAAAGGTAGGACACAAGACCATTGCCACTCTATTGTGCCTCTCAGTGAGCGCTCTAGGTGAGCGCTGCCCCGAAAAGGAGATTGCCGTGCCAGAGGGTCACGAACTGCTCGACGACGACGAAAAGCACCTTGCATCGCTCGGCTACACCCAGGAACTCAACCGGTCCTGGTCCGGCTTCAGTAACTTCGCCATCTCGTTCTCGATCATCTCGATCCTGGCGGGCTGCTTCACCTCATTCGGCCTCGGCTGGAACAACGGCGGCCCGGCGGCGATCGCCTGGGGCTGGCCGATCATCTCGATCTTCATCCTCATCATCGGGCTGTGCATGTCCGAGCTGGTCTCGGCGTACCCGACCTCAGGCGGCATCTATTGGTGGGCGAGCAAGCTCGGCGGCGCGAAGGCCGGCTTCTACACGGGATGGCTCAATCTCATCGGACTGATCGCCATCCTCGCGTCGGTGTCCTACGGCGCCGCCACGTTCCTGGATCTCACACTCGGGACGTTCAGCGAAACGTGGTTGGCCGGCTACAGCCTGACGAGAACGTTCATCCTCTTCGTCGTCATCCTGGCGCTGTCGGCGACGATCAACATCTTCTCGTCGCACTTGTTGGCAGTCATCAACAACGTCTCGGTGTGGTGGCATGTGGCGGGCGCCGCGACCGTCATCCTGATCCTGTTCCTCGTCCCCGAGCATCACGCGAGCTTCGGCGACGTGTTCGCCAAGACCATCAACAACAGCGGCATCTTCGGCGCAGACAAGGGAGCGGGCTGGATCTTCTTCGTGCTGCCCATCTCGGCGATCCTGACTCAGTACACGATCACCGGCTACGACGCGTCGGCGCACCTGTCCGAGGAGACCAAGAGCGCGGCCGACGGTGCGGCCAAGGGCATTTGGCGGTCGATCTTCTACTCGGCCATCGGCGGCTGGATCCTGCTGCTGGCGTTCCTGTTCGCGGTGCAGGACTCCGACGCGGTGTCAAAGGGCGGCGGTGCCGTCGCGGTGATCTTCGCGCAAGCGATGGACTCCAAGTGGGTCGGCATCGTACTGCTGATCTCGACCGCGGGTCAGCTGTTCTGCACCACGGCCTGCCAGACGAGCGCGTCCCGGATGTTGTTCGCGTTCAGCCGCGACCGGGCCGTGCCCGGCCACCAGCTGTGGTCCAAGGTGAGCAAGAACAAGATCCCCGCCAACGCCGTCGTCGTCACCGCGACGCTCGCGGCGCTCATCACGTTGCCCGCCCTTGTCAAGGTCGACATCGGCGGCGCTCCCGTTCCGATCGCGTTCTTCGCGGTGGTGTCCATCGGCGTGGTCGGGCTGTACCTGTGCTTCGCGGTACCGATCTACTACCGCTGGAAGGCCGGCGACTCGTTCCCCGTCGGCAAGTGGAATCTGCGTGGACACCACAAGTGGATGGCCCCGCTCGCCCTGATCGAGATCGTCGTCACGTCGATCATCGCAATGTTCCCGACTGCGCTCGGCGGCACGCCCTTGTGGCTGCGCAGCATCATCGGGGCGTCGGACCCCGAGACTGCCTTCGAGTGGAAGTACGTGAACTACACGCCGTTGCTAGTCGGCACGGTGCTGATCCTGCTCTACATCTACTGGCACGTTTCGGTGAAGAAGTGGTTCACCGGTCCGATCAAGCAGGTCGAACTGACGGACTCCGGCGAGGAAGTCATCCTCGACAAGTAGGTTCTTACGCCCCAGTCCCCCGGGCCCCTCGCGCCTCACGGCCGAGGGGCTCGGTGCCGTCGGTGACGCGGTCGGCCGAATGATGCGCTACCCGAAGAGTTCTCGAATCTCGGATGCAGTGATGGCCGATCCGAAGACGTCGCCCTCGTCGACGACGGCGGTGAAGAGGCCGCGTTTGCGCTCCTGCAGCGCGACCACCTTCTCCTCGATGGTGCCCTGGGAGACGAGCCGATAGACGGTGACCGGTCGCGTCTGACCGATGCGATGGGTCCGGTCGATCGCCTGAGCCTCGGCTGCCGGATTCCACCAGGGATCACAGACGAAGCAGTAGTCGGCTTCGGTCAGGTTGAGTCCGAAGCCGCCGGCCTTGAGACTGATCAGGAACACCTGGTTGGTGCCAGCGGTGAAGCTGTGGATGGCGGCGTCGCGCTGGCGGCGACTCAACGACCCGTCCAGATAGCTGTAGCTCACGCCGATCGAGTCCAGCTGCGCTCGCAAGATGTCGAGGAATCCGGTGAACTGGCTGAAGACCAACGCGCTGTGGCCTTCTGCCACCAACTCGGGCAACTGCTCAACCAGGAAGTCGACCTTGGCCGAGTTCACATCGAGCTTCGATTCGTCGACCAATCCGGCATGGAGACTGAGCTGCCGCAGCAGCGTCAGCGATCGGAAGACCTGGAACCGGTTCTTCTCCCAGTCGCCCAACAGCCCCAACACCTTCTGGCGCTCGCGGGCCATGCGGGTGTCGTAGATCTTGCGGTGTTTGGCACCGAGGTCGAGCGAAAGCACCTGCTCCTGCTTCGGCGGGAGTTCTTCGGCCACCTGCCCCTTGGTTCGGCGCAGCATGACCGGCCTGATCCGACGGCGCAACACCGCCAACCTTTCTTTGTCACTTCCCGACTCGATCGGCTTGCGGAAGTAGTCGGTGAACGCCTTGGGCGACGGGAAGAGGCCCGGCGCCGTGATCGACAGGAGCGCCCACAGTTCCATCAGGTTGTTCTCCATGGGCGTCCCTGTGATGGCCAGCTTGAATCGGGCGTCGAGCCTGCGCGCGCACTGGTGTGTCTTGCTGGCGTGGTTCTTGACGAACTGCGCCTCGTCGAGAATGACTCCCGCCCAGTCGATCCCGGCGTAGGCCTCGAAGTCGATGCGCAACAACGCATACGAGGTGACCACGACGTGGGCGTTGGCTACCCGATCCGCCAGTGACGTGCCCGACCGGGCTTCGCTGCTGGTGACGGCGACTGCGGTCAGCCCTGGGGTGAACTTGCGGCACTCAGCGGTCCAGTTGGTGACCACGCTCGTCGGCGCAACCACCAAGAATCTGCGCGCACCCTGTTCGGCGGCCCGCGCGATGAGAGCCAGGGTCTGCACCGTCTTGCCCAGTCCCATGTCGTCGGCGAGCACACCGCCAAGCTCGTTGTCCCACAGGAACGACAGCCAATCGAGGCCATCACGCTGATAGTCCCGCAACGTGGCTTCGAGCCCATGGGGCAGCTCGACCTGGACCGGTGGGCGCACGGCGGCCAGCCGTTCGAGCCGTTCCCGCCAGCTCGCCACCTGTTCGTCGACGACACCGAGGCTGAGCAACTCCTCCCACAACGTGACGTTGCGCGAGCCCGCATTGACCTTGTCGCCCTCGATCTCGCCAAGCGCGCGCCCCTCTTCGATGAGCTCCCGCAGGCGCAGAATCTCCGGCGTATCGAGGCGAAAGTAGACCCCATTGGGCAGCAGCATATGCGTTGCGCCGGAAGCCAACTCGGCGATGACCGCGGCGATGGGCACCTGATGCCCGTCGATCTGCACGGTGATGCCCAGGTCGAACCAGTCGTTGCCCACTGGCTCGCCGTCGCCGCTGAACTCCAGCTGCGGATCACTGTCGGCGGCCCGGAAGTCGGGTGCGCCCTGCTCCAGTTCGACCGTGAAGGCATCGCGGCAGTCCAGTCGAGGCAGCAGCTCGCCGTAGAGCACTGCGGCCTCGACCAACGTCACGTCGACGCCCGAGCGCAGGGTCACCAGCGACGCCACCGTAGCGGCGCCCAACGCGTCGCTGGAACTGCCGAGCGCCAACAACTCGTCGAATACACCGGCCGACCCGATACTGCGCATTATCCGCTGAACATGTTGGATGGCTTGGCTTTTCCAGGTGCGCGACGCCGCCGCGACCACCTGGAGCGCAGGCATGACGAGTACCCAGGCAAGCTCTTCAGCGTCCGCGTCGCGATAGCCCGTCCGCCGCGGATCCGAATCGGGATCGAAATCGTGGTGGGCGTCGTTGACGTCGTAACGCGTGCTCCAGTACGCGCGGGCACCGCCATGGTGGACCGCCAACGTCAGTACTGGCACCGGCCCATTGATGGTCGGCGGGGCGAACAGCCCCTCCTCAAGCTCGACCTGCGCGACGCCGACCAACCGCGGGAGCAGGTCGAGCGAGAACTCCGGGACCTTCTCGGCGGGGATGTGTACTCGTTCTGCGCGGGCGACGAGCTCGAGCATGGTTCGTCCTGGCACCGGATCGAACCGGCCCACCCGCATCACCCCGTCGACGACCTCGAACATCCCGTGGGGAGCGGGTGACCCGATCAGGCCAATCTCATCGGGATCCCGACGCTGGCCATCCACGAGCAGGACCGCCGACATGGTGGCGCCGCCTGCTCCATCGGAGCCGAAGTCGAGCTGCAGCCGCGCGCTCTTGAAGAACTCGACACTGTTGAGCCCGCGTCCAGCCACCATTGCGACCCCGGCGGTCACGGCGTCGTCCAGCCGGGACCAGAAGGCGGGCGTCGTGGCGTTCATCGTCATCGCGTCGCCGTTCGGCACGAAACCTGCGCGGGACAGGTCGCTGGCGACGGCGCTGACGGCCACATAGTGGCGCCGCTCGAACTCCGGGGCGTCGGCCTGATACGCCAGCTGTTGCCAGTTCAGGCCGGTCTTGATCCAGGTCCCGCGTTTGCCGAGGGTGACGGGACGTAGCGCGAGCGTCGCGGCGGTCCGGTACCGGGTGGGTGGCGAAATGGAGAACTCGAGGCCGATCGGCAAGGCCTGTGCGCCATCCGGCGGTGCCAGCTCGTCGACGACCTTGGTGATGACCGTTCGCCAATGATCGGTGTCGGGTCGCCGCGAAGCTCCGGAGTCGGCGGTTATCAGCAATGCGACCGCATGTTTGCAGTTGCTTCCGACGGGGCAAGAGCAGTCGGCCCACATGAGCTCGCGCCCGTCGGGGGTGTACTCGAAACGTGCCATGACCTGATAGACGTTGTGTCCGGAACCAGCACACCGACCGGTGAGTTCGAGGCCGTCATCACCCCACACGGTGTCGCGCACCCGCCCCTGATTGGCGTACTGCAGCCCACGTTGGACCGTCGCGCTGCCGAATCGAGCGAGCAGCGCGTCGAGGTCGAAGCCGCGAGGCGAGAACATATGCGCAGAGTAGATCGGTGCGACGACAGCGGCACCTGCGCCGCGTGACTTATCCACAGGCGCTTCGTGGCTTACCAGGTGCTGGTACGCATCACGATCTCCGCGGCCAGCTGCGCGGTGGACTCTTGGGCGTTGCGCCTGCCGAGCAGTTCGACCAATCGGTAGTCGCCGTAGACGTAGCGCTGACTGGCCTTGGCGACCGCGCGCGCGGCCGGCGTACTGACCAACGCAGTGGTGTTGACCTCGACGGGCGGGCAGTGCTCGTCGCGCACGACTCCGGCCTGGTCGGCGATGCGCGGGTGCCCGCGATCGATCACGACCAACCCGATGAACCGGTCCAGCCGGGTGGCGGCGAGCTCCCATGCCAATTCACCGCCGACACGGTCTCCGACCAGCAGCGCCCAGCGCACCTCCAGGACGTCGAGGATGCCCACGACGGCCTTTGCGCTCAACCGAGGATCGGGTCCGATGACGATGGTCCGCAGCGACGCGGTGTGCAGCCGCTGGCATATGGCGTCATACGCCGCGGGGCCCTGATGCGCCGCTCCGAGCAGCACGACGACCGACCCCTTGTCGGGGCCCGACACATCGACGGTCGCCGAAAACCCGTCGACGGTGACCATGGACGAAGGCATTGCGCCACGTTAGCGTCCATGATCATGTTCGGCATGGGTTTCACTCGTCTTTAATCGGGCGCGGTCAGTGCCCTTCGAGCCGCTGAGCTTGTTTCGTGGAGATGTCCAGAAACGTTTGCGGCAGCGTCCCTTTGACCGGGATGGTGGGGTTGGGCGTCGGGAACGCGATCCCGAAGAGCGCGGAGTTGCCGACGTTGTCGAATGCGAAGTAGACGCTGACGGATTCGGTTCCCAACTTCATCGACTGCGCGTATCCGAGTGCGTCGGGACGCGGGGTGTCGAGGCGTGTGGTGGTCACGGGGATGCCTTGCATCGACGGGTCGAAGAACGTCTGGTACGCGGCGCACCGCTGCGCCTCCGCGGCCAACGCGTCGAGGTCGAGCCGCGAGGACAACACCGTCATCAACATCCGTGCGCCGTCGTAGGCGACGACGTACTTCTGCGCACTTCCCGGGCCGCGCTCGGCATTCGCGGCGATCAGCCGGGTCAGTCCGTCGGAGCATCCCTTCGGACTGGAGAGCATCGCCGGGGGTCCGCCCTGCCCGTCGGGGCGGCCGGGTTGTTCGACGATTCGGTCATACTGGACGCCCTTGGGGAAGTCGGCCTCGGTGAGCAGGGCCTGCGCCAGCCGGGCTCCCGGCCAGGTCGGCGTGCCCGTGATCGCCCGACCGCAGCCGCTCAGCGCGACGGCGAGCACGACCACCAGGACCGCCCGCACGCGCCATGTGCTCATGTGTCGAGGTTACTTACCCGCTCAGCGTCGTCACGATGGTCGGCCGGGCCGGCGCGCCCTGGTCCAGCAGTTCCATGACGGCGTCGACGTCGAGGTGCGCCGCAAGCAGGTCGGCCATCAGGTCGAGTTGCCGGTCGCGGGATTCGGTCACGTTGACGTCGTCGGCGACGACGAAACTCGACCGTCCAGCCGCCGCGGCGGCCTCCGTCAGCCACGCCCGCCGGAGCTCGTTGTTGTCGAGCAGCCCGTGCCAGTGGGTACCGAAGACCGCGCCGCGGCGGATGCCCACCGGCGCACCGGAGCCCAGCCAGTCGGCTTCGGTGTTGCGGACGACCTGACCGTGGTGGATCTCGTAGCCGTGTAGCGGGGATTCCCAGAGGTTGAGCGTCTTTTCGGCGTCGAAGGCGATGTCCGCGTCGAGTAGGCCGAGCCCGTCGACGATGCCGGACCTCGACTCGACCGGGTCGTCGATGACACGGCACAACATCTGGAACCCGCCGCACACTCCTAGCACCGGCCGGCCCGCCGCGGCGTGTCCGACGATTCCGGCCGCGAGCCCGCGTTCGCGCAACCATCCGAGGTCGGCGACCGTGGACTTGCTGCCCGGCAGTAGCACGATGTCGGCGTCGGCCAGGTCGGCGGGATTGGTGACCCATCGCACCAGCACCCCGGGCTCGCAGGCCAGCGCCTCGACGTCGGTCGAGTTCGAGATGCGGGGCAGCCGGACCGCCGCGACATTCAGCCATTCCCCGCCGCGCGGTGGCTGCGGCTCGCCGACGATCCGATGCGGCTGCACCGACAACGAATCCTCGGCGTCCATCCACAGCCGATCGCTGAAGGGAATGACGCCGTAGGTCGGTCGGCCGGTGAGGTCGGCCAGCTGGTCGAGGCCCGGCGCCAGCAGCGCGGGATCGCCACGGAACTTGTTGACGACGAAGCCTGCGAGGAGGCGTTGGTCAGCGGGCTCGAGCACCGCGACGGTGCCGAACAGGTGGGCCAGCAGGCCGCCGCGGTCGATGTCACCCACGACGACGACGGGCAGCTCGGCTGCTCTGGCAAGTCCCATGTTGGCCAGATCGGTTGCCCGCAGGTTGATTTCGGCAGGCGAACCGGCTCCCTCACAGATGACTGCATCGAATTCGCTTCGCAGCGAGGCGAGTTCGTCGGCCACCACATCGGCCAGCCGAGCCCGATGGGTGAAGTAGTCTGCCGCGCCAACTGACCCGGCGACCCTGCCGCGCACGACGAGTTGCGACGTCCGGTCGCTGCCCGGCTTGAGCAGGATCGGGTTGAACCGGACGCTGGGCGCCAGCCCCGCCGCCCGAGCCTGCATCGCCTGTGCGCGGCCGATCTCGCCACCGTCGACCGTCACCGCCGAGTTGTTCGACATGTTCTGCGCCTTGAACGGTGCGACGCGAATCCCCTTGCGCGCCAGCAGCCGACACAGTCCGGCCACCACCATCGACTTGCCCGCGTCGGAGGTAGTGCCGGCGATCAGCAGCGCGCCGCTCACCTTCTCCTCGCGAGCAGACGTAAATGTGCGCGACACGCCGTGGATGTGGGCACATTTGCGACTGCTCGCGAAAGGGCGGTCATGCCAGCGTGAGGATGTCCGCGCCGGTATCGGTCACCACCAGCGTGTGCTCGAACTGTGCGGTCCACTTCTTGTCGACGGTGGCGACCGTCCAGCCGTCGTCCCAGATCTCATAGTCCAGCGAGCCGAGGTTGATCATCGGCTCGATGGTGAACGTCATGCCCGGCTCCAGAATCGTGTCGACCTCGGGTTGGTCGTAGTGCAGCACGACGAGCCCGTTGTGGAACGTGGTACCGATGCCGTGGCCGGTGAAGTCGCGAACCACGTTGTAGCCGAAGCGGTTTGCGTAGGACTCGATGACGCGGCCGACGACCGAGAGCGCGCGACCAGGCTTGACGGCCTTGATCGCCCGCAAGGTGGCCTCTTGGGTGCGTTCGACGAGCAGCCGGTGCTCCTCGGACACGTCGCCGGCGAGGAAGGTGGCGTTGGTGTCACCGTGCACGCCGTCGAGATAGGCGGTGACGTCGATGTTGACGATGTCGCCGTCCTGGACGACGGTCGAGTCAGGGATGCCGTGGCAGATGATCTCGTTGAGCGACGTGCAGCACGACTTCGGGAAGCCCTTGTAACCGAGCGTCGACGGGTACGCGCCGTGGTCGAGCATGTACGCGTGGGCGACGCGGTCGAGCTCGTCGGTGGTGACGCCCGGCGCGACGGCCTTGCCTGCCTCCGCCAGCGCGCCCGCCGCGATCCGCCCGGCGACCCGCATCCGCTCGATCACCTCGGGCGTCTGCACCCATGGCTCGGTGCCTTCGCGCACCGTCGGCTTCCACGCGTACTCGGGCCGCGGGATCGAGTTGGGCACCGGCAACGTCGGAGACAGTTCGCCGGAGTGGAGGGCGGTACGAACGGGCATGCGGGCAAGTCTAATTGTCAGCCGATGGAGCACGCCGCCATCGCCGTGCGCACCCGTGCTGGCAGCGATCCGCCGTAGCGCAGCCAGTCGTCGAGCGCGATCCGAACAGAGGCCATCGCCACTGCGCCGATCAGCCGCGGGCGCGGATCGTCGGGGGCCAGGTCGGGTATCCGTGGCGCCACCAGGTCGGCGATGGCCGCCTCGTAGCCGACGTAGATCTGCAGAATCCAGGCGTTCAGCACCGGCGAGGACCTGGTCATGATCGCGAGGTCACGCACCTGATCGCTGATGTCGCCGAAGTCGTCGCCCAGTGCGTGGAACGCGCCGACGACGGCGTCGCGGGCGGACAGTTCAGACGGCTGTGCCGCGAGTTCAGCGGTGATGACGTCCAACCAGTGCCGCGTCATCCCGTCGGCGACCGCGTCCTCCTTCGAACTGAAGTACCGGAAGAACGTGGCCCGCCCCACGTCGGCGGCGGCCGCGATGGACTCGATGGTCGTGCCGGCCAGTCCACGTTCAGCGACCAGTCGCGCCGCGCAGGACGCGATGCGGTCGCGCGTGACCTGGCGCTTACGGGCCGTCAACGTCAGTTCGCTCATTTCGACTATGAGACTACGTATCGAATGAGACTATGTCTCGTTATGAGCGAAGTTCTGACGCCCAAGAGTGTCGAGGCCTGGCAATTCGTCCAGAAGATGCTGGCCGACACGACGGCGATGGTCATGGCCGACGCCCGCGACGAACGTGAAGTGCTCGACGGGTTGCGGGTCGTTTCGCGCGTGACCGCGCTGTGCTCGGAACTCTCCGTCGAAGCCGACCCGCAACTGCCGTGGTTCTTCGACATGTGCTCCCCCACCCGCATGGTCGGCGGACCCAATCCCGACGGCCGGTACCTGTTGGCGATGATCCGCGGCGATCGGCGCTACCGGATCACCGGGACCCGCGGCACGACGGCCTACCTCGGTCTGCAGGTGTTGGCAGGCACCGGGATGACGCCGCGCCGAATGGCGGGCTACCTCAGCGATACCGACCTGCAACTCGACGCGGGCGCGTTCAGCATCGTGGTGTCGGCCGCCAAGCCCGAAAACCTGGGCGACGCACAGTGGCTCCAGATTCCCGAGGACGCCGCCTCGATCGTGGTGCGGGAGTACGTCGGCGACGCCACCGAAGAGGTGCCGGCCACCCTCCACATCGAGACCCTGGACGCACAGCCACCGCAACCCCCGACGGATTCCGAAGTGGCCGAACAGTTCACCGCGATGGCGTGGACGCTGATGAAGCTGACGACGCTGCACCGCACCATCAAACCCGAACTGCTCGAGACACCCAACGTGCTACTCACCGCGCAGGCCGCCGACCTCGGTGCAGCTGACACCACGCCGGACAACCTCTACATGATCGGCACGTTCGGGCTGGCCGACGACGAGACGCTGCTGCTCGAGATCGAGCCACCCGACACCCGCTACTGGAACGTGACGCTGGAGAACATCTGGCACGAATGCATCGAACCGCGCCGCAGACATAGCTCCGTCACCAATAAAGGCGTCACCGCGGACGCCGACGGCAAGATCCGGATCGCGGTCGGCGCCAAGGACTTCGGGCACGGACACTGGCTCGACACCGGTGGGCACCGCCGCGGTTTCGTCGTGCTGCGGTGGCTCGACAACCCGGAGCCACCGCAGGTCTCGATCGAGGTGCGCAAGTGAACGCCGATCGCTTCGACATCGACACGCTGGTCGCCCAAGCCTGCGAACTGGCGGGCAGCGACGACTTCGGCGAGCCCGACGGCTGGCGCGACGACTTGGCGCTGTTGACCGACGGGTTGGTCAACGAATCCCACCTGTCGGACCTCGGCGTCGAAATCGCCGTCATGGATCTCGTCAGCCCGCTGACCAACCGGCTACGAATCACGCAGTGGCGCACGGATAATCCCGCGATCGCGGCGGCGCCGATCGAGCAGCCCATCTTCATCGTCGGCCAGCCGCGGACCGGCACCACGATCCTGTTCGACCTGCTCGCCCAGGACCCCGACTTGCGGCCGCCACTGACGTGGGAGGTCGACGCACCGTGGCCGGTGCCGCAGCCCGAGACCTACGACAGCGATCCGCGCATCGCACAGATCCAGGCCAACCTCGAGATGTCCGAGCAGATCGTGCCTGGGCTGCTTTCCCATCATCCGATGGGCGCGCTGATGCCTCAAGAGGACGTACGCATCTGGGCTGGCCAGTTCTGCAGCATGATCTTTCCGGTGCAGTACCGGTTGCCGTCGTACTCGCGGTGGCTGCTCTACGACGCCGATCATCGCAACGCCTACCGTTATCACCGGATCTTCCTGCAGCACTTGCAATCCGGCATCGGCGGGCAGTGGCTGTTGAAGTCACCCGCACACCTGTGGCAGCTGGACACTCTGGTGAGCGAGTATCCCGATGCGGTGATTGTGCAGACCCATCGCGACCCGCTGAACGTGATCTCGTCGATCGCGTCGCTCACCGATCACGTGCGCCGCATGGCCTCGGACCACCGCGACATCGCGGAGTGCGCCCGCCAGTGTTGTGAGGAGATCGTCGTCGGACTCGACCGTTCGATGAAGGTGCGGGATTCCGGCGTGCTGGCCCCTGGCCAACTTGTCGACGTGCAGTTCGCCGACTTCATCCGCGATCCGTTCACGACGGTCCGCGGCATCTACGACGCACTGGGCCGCGAGCTCACGCCGGTCGCCGAACAACGGATGCGCGACCATCTGGCCGCCCACCCCGGCGACGGCGGAGGTACCCGGTACACGTGGTCTGACACCGGACTCGACGCCGAGGCGGTGCGGGAGCAGGTCGCGGCCTACCAGGAGCGGTTCGGCGTGCCGACGGAGGCGCTGAAGTAACAGGCGGTAATGGTGTTACCGTCAGCCGGTGAGCGAACAGGAACACCTGCTGAACAGGCTGGGCATGCGCGACGTCGAGGAGACCGCCGAGCGGCTCGTCATCGAAATGGACAACCGCCCCGACCTGGTGAACATCCGCGGCGCCATCCAGGGCGGGTTGGTGGCCACGCTGATCGACATCGCGGCAGGCAGGTTGGCAGGCGAGGCGGCAGGAGTCGGGCACAACGTCACCACCGCCGACATGAACGTGCACTTCCTGGCGCCGATCATCGAGGGGCCTGCGCGCGCAGAGGCCACCGTCGTGCGGGCGGGCAGGCGGCTGATCGTCACGTCGGTCGACGTGTTCGACAAGGGCCGTGACCGGCTGGCTGCGCGTGCGACGTTGACGTTCGCGGTACTCGAAAAGCGCTAGCCGCGCCGCAACCGGTTCATCATCGCGCGCCGCGGGCCGCGGATGTCGATGGAACCGCACACGCTGCGCCCGGTCAGGATCACGTGCGGTGACCCGTCGGCGGGCGCGTCCTTGCGGTGATCGCGGGCACTGCCGACGACCACTTCCACGTCGTCGATCGAGGCGCTCGCCCCCTCCGGTAGCCGGATCTCCACCGAGCCGAACTTCACGTCAAGTTCGATGACGACGATCGGGCCGGCAAACCGCGCCTTCGTCAGATCGAGGTCGATCGACCCCATCCGCCGGACGAGCGCCAGCCTGGTGGGGACGGTCCATTCACCTTGGCGCTTAAGCGAACCCAGTACGCCGCGCAGCTCCACGCGGTCCGTCGACGAGGTGACGATGGCCCCAGGACCCGGCAGGTCCTCTACTAGCGCCGCCAGTTCCGAATGCAGGCGGGCGGTCGAGACCGATATCGAGCGCTCCTCGAATTCGTCGATGTCGATGAGCCCCAATGCCACGGCGTTGTGCAGGCGCCGCAACGTGCCGTTGCGATCGGCGTCGGAGATGCGCAGCACTGCCGCGACGTCAGGCAGGCCCGTGTTGGTCTGGTCGTTGATGCTCGTCATAGCTGCTCCTTCTGGAGAACAGGCTACTCAAGCGAGGTAGTCGGGCGGGAGTGCGTTGAGCATGTCCTTGGTCATACGCACTGCGTACTCGGAGCTGCCGCCGCCGACGATCAGTGCGGCGAAGGCCAGGTCACCGCGGTAACCCGCAAACCAGGCGTGCGAGCCACCATCGAATTCGGCCTCACCGGTCTTGCCGCGAACGTCGCCAGAACCTGCGATGTCCTTGGCCGTCCCGTTGGTCACCACCAACCGCATCATCGGCCGCAGTGCGTCGATCATCTTTGGCGTGATCGGCGTGCTGTCCCCCGTCGTTTCCGTGGGACGGCCCTCGATCAGTTGCGGGACGGGCGTTTTCCCCGCGGCCACCGTAGCGGCGGCCATCGCCATGCCGAACGGACTCACCAGCACCCGGCCCTGTCCGAAGCCGTCCTCAGTGCGCTCGGCCAGGTCGACCGTCGGGGGTACCGAGCCGGTGACCGTCGTGATGCCATCGATTTTGTAGTCCAGCCCGATGCCGTACTGCGCGGCGGCGGTCGTCAGGCCCCTCGGCGGCATCTTGCTGGCGAGTTCGGCGAACGTCGTGTTGCAGGAATTGGCGAACGCCCGCGACATCGGAACGGTGCCAAGATCGAAGCCACCGTAGTTGGGGATGGTGCGCTGACCGATGTCGATCGTGCCCGGACAGCCGAGAAGTGTGTTGGGCGTGGCCATGTCGCGCTCGACCGCGGCGCCTGCGGTGATGATCTTGAACGTCGACCCCGGCGGATAGAGTCCGGTTGTCGCAGCCGGGCCGTCCGCGTCGGCGGCAACGTTCTGCGCGACAGCCAGGATCTCCCCCGTCGACGGTTTGACGGCGACGATCATCGCCTTCTTGCCGACCATGTTCACCGCGTCCTGGGCGGCGTTCTGCACCGCCCGGTCGAGGCTGACGGTGACGGACGGTGCGGGCGCGCCAGCCACTTCGTTCAGCACGTCGACGTCGGCGCCGTTCTGATTCACGGTGACGACGCGCCACCCGGCCTCCCCGTCCAGGTCGTCCATCACCGACTTCTTGACCTGACTGATGATCTCGGGTGCGAACCCGTCATCGGTGGGCAGCAGTTCGGCCTGCGGGGTGATGACCACTCCGGGCAAGTTGGCGAGCACCGGCGAAACGCGTTGATGGTCGGACTGCCGCAGGGTGATCAGATCCAGCGCCCGCGGCGACGAACTGGCCTGTTCGGCGAGTCGCTGCGCGTCCATGGTGTCGTCGAACGGCCGGAGCGCGTCGGCGACGGCCCGTGCGGTCGGCATCAGGTCGCCCGCAGCCCTCTTGGCGTCGAGCGTGTAGCGGTAGAGGAATCCCGGCACCAGCACGTCGGTGCCGCCGCGTTCGTTCACCGAAGCCCGCCGCGGGGCGTCGGCGCGCAGCGCGAACGTCTGATGTTCGCCGAGTTTTGGGTGCAAATCCGTTGCGTTCCAACGGACTTCCCATTGCCCCTCGTTGCGCACCAGATTGAGTTGACCATCGTAGGTCCAGGTACGGTTCTTCGGCAGATGCCAGGTGTAGCGGTACGCCACGCTTCCGGTGTCCTCGGCGTACTTCGAACTCAGTACCTGTGCGTCCAGTCCGGTCGCCTGCAGTCCTGCCCAGGCTTCGTTCAGTGCGGCCCTTGCGACCGACGGGTGATCACTGAGGCCGGCTGCCGCGCCGGTGTCGCCCTTGCCCAGCGCGGTGAAGAAGGCCTGCGCCATCGGCTCGGGGCCCAACGGCTTCGGGGTGCAGGCGCTCAGCGTGCCGATGGCTCCGATGACCGCCAGCACTGAACACAGCCCAGTGACGCGTGATGCGGATGAGGTTCGAGTTGCCATTGGGGCTGATGTTAGGAGCGTGAACCTCGAACGTGTCGTAGGCGCACCGAGACCACTCCGTGATCCCGCCGAAATAGAAGTCCCTGTCGTTGCGCCGCGCGCTCAACGACCACCTGCGCGGTCTCGCGCGGGGTTACCCGACGACGCTCAGTCGAGCAGGACCGTCGCGAACGTGCCCACTTGCGTGAACCCGATGCGCGCGTACGTCGCGCGGGCGACAGTGTTGAAGCCGTTGACGTAGAGACTTGCGGTACGTCCACTGCGCACGACGGCGGCGGCCAGCGCTGCCGTGCCCGCCACGCCGTAGCCGCGACCACGCCAGTCGGGGTGCACCCACACGCCCTGGATCTGCCCGACGGAAGGCGATTGCGAACCGACTTCGGCCTTGAACACCACCTGGCCGCGTTCGAACCGGGCCCACGCGCGACCGGCCGCGATCAGGCCGGCCACCCGCCGCCGATAACCACGCCCACCGTCCCCGAGACGTGGGTCGATGCCGACCTCGCCGATGAACATGTCGATGGCCGCCACCAGATACGCGTCGAGCTCGTCCATCCGCGCCGGGCGCACCGCGGAGTCGACGGCGCACTGCGGGGCACTGTCAAGCGTCATCAGCGGTTGATGCTCACGCACGTCACGCGCAGGGCCCCAGGCACTTTCGAGCCGGCGCCACATCGGCACCACCAATTCGGCGCGGCCAACCAACGACGAACAGCGCCGGACGCTACTCATTGCCTTGTCTGCGAAGGCATTCAGATCGGCCAGCTCGCCACGTAGCGGAATCAGGTTCGCGCCCGCGAAGCACAATGAGTCGCTGGGCCGGTTGCGGGTCCACATCTCGCCGCCGATCGCGGCCGGATCGATGCCGTGGTCGGCCACCCGCGACGCGACCATGCACGATCCGACGGGGTCCTGGTCGAGCGCACGGCGCACGGTGGCGGCATCCCGTACCACGCTGACACGTCGCTCGTCAGCGAGGCGAAATAGCGGAGGAGCCGACATCGAGACTCTTTCTACAACCCTGGGCCCGCGGTGACCCCGCTCACAGGGCCACGATCAGCTTACGGTCACAACGGGCGAACCGCTTGCACTTGCATCCTGGCCCAACTCTGTGTCCATCTGGCTGGCGATTTTCATCGCCTCCTCGATCAGCGTCTCGACGATCATCTGTTCCGGCACCGTCTTGATGACCTCGCCGCGCACGAAGATCTGGCCCTTGCCGTTTCCGGACGCGACGCCGAGGTCGGCCTCGCGCGCCTCCCCCGGTCCGTTGACGACGCAACCCATCACGGCCACCCGCAGTGGCACCTCGAGCCCCTCGAGTCCGGCGGACACTTCATTGGCCAACTTGTAGACGTCGACCTGCGCGCGTCCACACGATGGGCACGACACGATCTCCAACCCACGCGGGCGCAGGTTCAGCGATTCGAGGATCTGGTTGCCGACCTTGACCTCTTCAACCGGCGGCGCCGAGAGCGACACCCGGATGGTGTCGCCGATGCCCTTGGACAACAGCGCACCGAACGCAACGGCGGACTTGATGGTGCCCTGAAATGCCGGACCCGCCTCGGTGACACCGAGGTGTAGCGGATAGTCGCACTGCGCGGCCAGCTGCTCGTAGGCCTCGACCATGATGACGGGGTCGTTGTGCTTGACGCTGATCTTGATGTCGCCGAAACCGTGCTCCTCGAACAGCGAGGCCTCCCACAGCGCCGACTCGACCAACGCCTCGGGCGTGGCCTTGCCGTACTTCTTCATCATCCTGGCGTCGAGCGAGCCTGCATTGACGCCGATGCGTATCGGGATGCCCGCGTCACCGGCCGCCTTGGCGACCTCCTTGACGCGGCCGTCGAACTCCTTGATGTTGCCGGGGTTGACGCGCACCGCGGCACAACCCGCGTCGATCGCGGCGAAGATGTACTTGGGCTGGAAGTGGATGTCGGCGATCACCGGGAGCTGGCTCTTCGCGGCGATCGCCTGCAGTGCGTCCGCGTCCTCCTGGCGTGGGCAGGCCACCCGGACGATGTCGCAGCCCGCCGCCGTGAGCTCGGCGATCTGCTGAAGCGTGGAGTTGATGTCGTGCGTCTTGGTGGTGCACATCGACTGCACCGCGATCGGGTAGTCGCTGCCCACGCCGACGTCACGCACCATCAGCTGCCGAGTCTTGCGCCGCGGCGCCAGCACCGGTGGTGGCGGGGCCGGCATGCCCAGGGCGATGGACTTGGTCATGGGGAGTCTCCTATTGAAAGAGCCTGATGGGGTTGACCAAGTCCGCGGTGACGGTCAACAGCATGTACGCGCCGAGCAGCGCGATGACGACGTACGTGGCGGGCATCAACTTCATGTAGTCCACCGGCCCGCCGATATCCAACCTCCGGAACTTGCGCAGCATGTTGCGCAACTTCTCGTACGTCGCGACGGCGATGTGGCCTCCGTCGAACGGCAGCAGCGGCAGCAGGTTCACCGCGCCGAGCGCGAAGTTCACCTGAACCAGCACCAACCAGAACAACACCCACAGCCCGTGCTCGACGGTCTCGCCGCCGATTCGACTGGCTCCCACCACGCTGATGGGAGTGTTCGGGTCACGCTCGCCACCGCTGATCGAGTGCACCAGCGCGCCGAGCTTGGTGGGGATCATGGCCAGCGCCTTGCCCAGTTGGACGGCGGTGTCTCCTGCGAACGCGAACGTACCGGGGACCGCAGACAGTGGGTTGTATTGGATGGGACCGTATCTGGGCTCGGCGACCCCGACGGCGCCGACCTTCGTCGCCGACTTGTCGTCCTCCTTGACCCAACGCTGGGTCTGCGCGACGTCGACGGTGGCGGTGAACTCGGTCTGCTGACCGTTGACGGTGCGTTCCACGACGAAAGGCGTTGGGCCCGTTGCCTTGCGCACGGCGACCACCATGTCGTCGAACGTCTTGACGTCGGTATCGCCAACCTTGACCACAGTGTCACCAGGCAGCAGGCCGGCGAGCGCCGCGGGGCCCCGACCCTCACACTTGCCCGCGTCGCCCCTGGTGACCTCGGGTGCTACGCACGCGGTCTTGCCGACGATGGCGGCGGTGGGCGGGTGCAGGTTCGGCAATCCCCACACGATCGCGATGCCGTAGAGGATGACCAACCCCGCGACGAAGTTCATGCCTGGCCCGGCGAAGAGCACCACGACGCGCTTCCACACCTTCTGGCGGAACATCGCGAACCGCTGATCCTCGGGCGCGAGCTCCTCGTTGGCCGTCATCCCTGCGATGTCGCAGAACCCACCGAGCGGGATGGCCTTGACCCCGTACTCGGTATAGCCCAACTTGTTGGGTCGTTTGGTCGACCACAGGGTGGGGCCGAAGCCGACGAAGTAGCGGCGGACCTTCATTCCGGTGGCCCGGGCCGCCCACATGTGCCCACACTCGTGCAGCGCCACCGAGACGAGAATGCACAGCGCGAACGCAATGAGTCCCAATACGTACATCATCGGGTTGGTACGACCTCCTGTGCTGCGCTACTCAGCGCGCTCTGCGCCCGTGCACGGGCCCACTCCTGCGCCTCGAGTACTTCGTCCACGGTAGCTGGTTCGGCGGCCCACTGATCTGCAGCGTGCAGCACGTCCGCGACCGTGCGCACGATCGCAGGGAATCGGATGCGGCCTGCGAGGAAGGCCGCGGCGGCCTCTTCGTTGGCCGCGTTGTACACCGCGGTGAGGCAGCCGCCCCGGGTTCCGGCCTGACGGGCCAGCGTCACCGCCGGGAAGACGTCGTCGTCCAAGGGCTCGAACTCCCAGGTGGAGGCCGTAGTGAAGTCGCATGCCAACGCCGCCCCCGGCACCCGCGCGGGCCAGCCGAGCGCCAGCGCGATGGGCAGCTTCATGTCCGGTGGGCTGGCCTGGGCGATCGTCGACCCGTCGGCGAACGTGACCATCGAGTGGACGATGGACTGCGGGTGCACGACGACGTCGATGCGGTCGTAGTCGACGCCGAAGAGCAGATGTGTCTCGATGAGTTCGAGGCCCTTGTTCACCAGCGTCGCCGAGTTCAGGGTGTTCATCGGGCCCATCGACCACGTCGGATGCTTGCCGGCCTGCTCGGGGCTGACGGACTGAAGATCCTCCGCCGACCAGCCGAGGAACGGGCCGCCGGAGGCCGTGAGCACGATCTTGGCGACCTCGTCGGCGGTGCCGCTGCGTAGACACTGCGCCATCGCGGAGTGCTCGGAGTCGACCGGAACGATCTGCCCCGGCGCTGCGGCCTTGAGCACCAGCGGGCCGCCGGCCACCAGCGACTCCTTGTTGGCCAGCGCCAGCCGGGCGCCGGTCTCGAGCGCTGCCAACGTGGGACGCAGCCCAAGGGCACCGACCAGCGCATTGAGCACGACGTCGGCCTCGGTGTCCTGAACCAGTCGGGTGACGGCGTCGGGGCCGGCGTAGGGCACGTCGCCCAGCGTGGCCGCGACGGCCGCATCGGCCACCGCGACGTTCGTCACACCGGTCTCGGCCCGTTGACGGGCCAGCAGCTCGGGACTTCCTCCGCCTGCGGCGAGCCCGACGACCTCGAATCGATCGGGGTTGGCTGCGATCACCTCGAGCGCCTGGGTACCGATCGACCCGGTGCTACCCAGGATCAAGACTCGGAGTCGGCCGCTGCTCACCCATCCATTGTGCCGCCACGCATGCCTAATCGAGGTATCGGGACGGGTGAATTCTGCGAGGCCGGCCTGCACGACCGAATGTGACACGAGTGTGACGCGCCACAACTCAGGCCATCCGTGTCAGAGCTCATGGCGAATCCCCACTGTCAGACACGAGGCCGACGCTCACGTCGTCCCGAACACATTGGAGTGGGGAAAGTCATGAAACCAAGTCACCGCAAGGCGATTGCCGCGGCGGGTCTGAGCGCAGTTGCGATGCTCGGTGTGTCCGCCTGTTCGAGCACCCCAGCATCGAGCACATCGGCCAGCAGCTCTTCAAGCGCGGCCATGACCAGCGCTGCGGCTCCTTCGACGAGCGCGATGGCCGATCCCGCCGGCGAGCTTGTCGGCTCCGGCTGCGCCGGATATGCCCAGAAGGTCCCGAGCGGTCCCGGGTCCGTCGCAGGCATGGCGCAAGACCCCGTCGCCGTCGCCGCATCCAACAACCCCGAGTTGACGACGCTGACGTCCGCGTTGTCGGGCAAGCTCAACCCGAACGTGAACCTCGTCGAGACGCTCAACAGCAACCCCGGCCTGACGGTCTTCGCGCCGACCAATGAGGCGTTCGCCAAGATCGACGCCGCCACGCTCGAGAAACTGAAGACCGATTCCGACCTGCTGACCAAGATCCTGACCTACCACGTGGTCGAGGGTCAGGCCAGCCCCACCGCGGTCGTCGGTGACCACAAGACACTGCAGGGCGGAGCCGTCACGGTGACCGGGTCGGGCGCAGACCTCAAGGTCAACGACGCAGGCCTGGTCTGCGGCGGAGTGAAGACCGCCAACGCCACCGTCTACATGATCGACACCGTGTTGATGCCGCCAGCCAACTGAGCGGCGCTAGCACCCGAACGCATGTCCCCCAATAGAAATGGAAGTTGAACTCAGATGAAGATCACGCAGAAGACCAAGAAGTCCCTGACGGGGGTATCCGTCGCGGCCGTCGTCGCCGCAGGCATGTTCGCCTCGTCCGTCGCTGTCGCGAATGCTGATCCCGCCGCGGGCCTCGTCGGCGCCGGGTGCGCGGGTTACGCCAAGCAGAACCCGACCGGGCCGGCCTCGGTCACGGGCATGTCGCAGGATCCGGTAGCCACCGCCGCATCCAACAACCCGATGCTGAAGACGCTGACGCAGGCGGTATCCGGTCAGCTGAACCCGAACGTCAACCTCGTCGACACGCTCAATGGCGCTCCGTCGCTGACGGTGTTCGCACCGACCGACGCGGCCTTCGCCAAGCTCGATCCGGCGACGATCGAGACGCTCAAGACCGATTCGGCGCTGCTGACCAGCATCCTGACTTACCACGTGGTCGAGGGTCAGGAAAGTCCCGCCCAGGTGGCGGGTACTCGCAAGACGATGCAGGGCGCCGACGTCACCGTCACGGGCAAGGGTAACGACCTGAAGGTCGACAACGCCTCCGTGGTCTGCGGCGGCGTCAAGACCGCCAATGCCACGGTGTACCTGATCGACACGGTGCTGATGCCGCCCGCACCGCCGCCAGCGATGTAATTCGCAGCACGCTCGAAAGACAGGGCGGTCCGGCTTCGCGCCGGGCCGCCCTGTCGACGTTGGGTAGCATCATCGAATATCGTTCGCAGCAGCCCTTTTTGGCTGGTCACCGGACGATCCAAAACCGGATTGGCGACGAATAGTAGACATGTCCACACTGATCTTCATTGGCTTCCTCGGCGGACTGATCACCGGCATCTCACCGTGCATCCTTCCGGTGCTGCCCGTCATCTTCTTCTCCGGCACCCGCACCGGCGACGACGCTGCCGAGCCAGCGCCCCCGGGCGCGGTGGCCACCAAGGTCGAGACCAAGCCTGCGGTGTCGGAACGGCTGCGGCCCTACTGGGTGATCGCGGGTCTGGTGTTGAGCTTCAGCGTGGTGACGCTGCTCGGTTCGGCGCTGTTGTCGCTGCTGCACCTTCCGCAGGACGCGATCCGCTGGGTGGCCCTGGTGGCACTGGTGGCGATCGGGCTGGGCTTGATCTTCCCGCAGGTCGAAGCGCTCCTCGAGAAGCCGTTCTCACGACTTCCTCAGAAGCAGTTCGGTTCTGGTCGAAGAGGTTTCGGGCTCGGGTTGGCCCTTGGAGTGCTTTACGTGCCGTGCGCTGGGCCGGTCCTGGCCGCCATCGTCGTCGCGGGTGCCACCGGCACCATCGGACTCAGCACGGTCGCGCTGACGCTGTCGTTCGCCGTTGGTGCCGCATTGCCGTTGCTGTTCTTCGCGCTAGCCGGGCAGCGGGTGGCCGAGCGCGTCGCCGCGTTCCGGCGTCGCCAGCGCGGGATCCGCATCGCCGCAGGGGTTGTGACGATCCTGCTCGCCGTCGCATTGGTGTTCAATCTGCCCGCCGTGTTGCAACGCGCCATCCCCGACTACACCAGTTCGTTGCAGAAGAAAGTCGGTGGCGAGGAGCAGCTGCGCGAGCTCAACCTTGGTGGCCTGGTCAACGACCAGAACGCGCAATTGTCGAACTGCTCCAATGGTGGGCCAGATCTCGAAAGCTGTGGGACCGCACCAGATCTCAAAGGCATCACCAAGTGGCTGAACACCCCCGGCGACGCGCCGATCGACTTGAAGTCCTTGCGCGGCAAGGTCGTGCTCATCGACTTCTGGGCGTACTCGTGCATCAACTGCCAGCGCGCCATCCCGCATGTCGTCGGGTGGTATGGGGCGTACAGGGACGAGGGGTTCGAGGTCATCGGGGTGCACACCCCCGAGTACGCGTTCGAGAAGGAGGAGGCCAACGTCGTCAGCGGTGCGAAGGACCTTGGCATCACCTACCCGATCGCCATGGACAACGGCTTCTCGACGTGGACCAACTACCGCAACCGCTACTGGCCTGCCGAGTACCTCATCGACCAGCAGGGCACGGTGCGACACGTCCAGTTCGGCGAGGGCGACTATGACGTCACGGAAAAGCTGATCCGCCAACTACTTTCCGAGCAGAACGCCGACCTGCCCAAGGCGATCGACGCGCCCGACACCACGCCGACCACCAAACTCACCCCGGAGACGTACTTCAGTGTCGGCAAGGTGGTGAACTACGGCGGACCGGGCGACTACGACCAGGGCGTCCGCGCCTTCGCGTACCCCGCCAAACTCGCCGACGACAGCTTCGCGCTACGGGGACCGTGGGCGGTGGACTACCAGGGCGTCACGTCCCAGTCCGACGACTCCGCCATCGAATTGAACTATCACGCCCGCAACGTCTACCTGGTGGTCGGCGGCACGGGCACGGTGACCGTCTCCAGGGCTGGGAAGACGACGACGGTTCCGGTGAGCGGACCACCCAACATGCGTCCGGTGGTGGCCGATGACGTCGCCGGCGCCGGGAGCCTTGAGGTCAGGCTTTCGAAAGGCCTGCAAGCATTTTCGTTCACCTACGGGTGACGCGCCGAAGGGTCGGCGGTGGCCTCGATCTTGCACACCATGCCGTCGCGAATCGTCAACACGATGATGGCGAACAACCTGCCGCGGTCGAAGGCCAGTAGCACCGGTTCGCCCGCGGGCCCTCCGACCACCGTTGCTCCTGGACCTAGGTAACGCATCAGGTTTGCGGCGACGTCGTGCGGACCGTGGTTGACCTGTTGCGGCGGTGCGGGATCGGCCAGCACGGTGCCGACGCCCCACACCGAGGCATCCAACAGGGACGCCAGCCCCTGCAGGTCGCCGTTGGCGCAGGCGGTGATGAACGCCTCGGTGACGTGTTGGTGCTCGGCAGGCGTGACGTCGGTCGGACGTGGCGCCGCGTCGGCGAACTTCGCCCGCGCCCGGCGCGCCAACTGGCGGCACGTGCCCACCGGCCGGCCCACCGTTTCGGCGATCTCCTCGAACGGCACCGCGAATACGTCGTGTAGTACGAAGGCGACCCGCTCTGCCGGGCTCAGCCGTCGCAGCACCTCCAGCAGCGCGGTGCCGACCTCGTCGTCGAGGGTGACGCGGTCGGCGGGATCGTCCGCGGTGGAAACGTCGCGCTCCGGAGGCAGGATCGTGACCAGCCGCACGCGCGCCGAGCGGAGTTGATCCAGGCACAGCCGGCCTGCCACCACGGTCAGCCAACCGCGGACGTCGTCGATCCCGTCGGTGTCCGACAGCCGCAGGAACGCCTCCTGCACGACGTCCTCGGCCTCCCCCACGTCGCCGAGCATCTGGTAGGCGAGATGCACCAGGTAGGGGCGGTGGCTCCGCCACGCCGCAGTGAGCTCCATACCTCTACGACGAATCAGCGGCCGGAAAAGTTACCGATTGCGGCATGTAACTTTTCGCAGCGCCCACCCGTCCTTGATGACAGTTACCCCCGACCTCAAGGAGCACGACATGTCGCACTCACCAATCGTCGTCGTCACCGGAGCAACCGGCAACGTCGGTCGCCACCTCGTCACGGCGCTCGCCGCAGCCGGAGTCGACGTCAGAGCAGTCACCCGCAATCCGGCCGACACGGACTTTCCTTCCGGTGTCACGCCATTCGACACCGTCGAGGCGGCCATCCCCGGCGCCACGACGGTGTTCCTCAACTCGCGTGCGTTGGGTGAGCAACTGGCGGCCACGGTCGACGCCGCCCGCGACGCCGGCGTGGCCCGGCTGATCGCGCTGTCGGCAATCAACGCCGACGACGACTTCGCCCTCCAACCGTCCCGGTTCCGCGGCGACCGCAACCGGGAGGTCGAGCAGCTCTCCATCGAGTCGGGCCTTGAGTGGGTCAGCCTGCGCCCGACGGTATTCGCGTCCAATTTCGCGGGTATGTGGGGTCCCCAGCTGCGGGCCGGGGACGTGGTCGGCGGCCCGTACGCGAGCGCCACGACGGCACCGATCGACGAGGGTGACATCGCGGCCGTCGCCGCCGTCGCCGTGCTGACCGACGCGCTGGTGGGCCAGCGCATACCGCTGACCGGACCTCACGCGCTGACCAACTCCGAAATGGTCGAGACCATCGGCACCGTGCTCGGTCGCGAACTGCGTTACCTCGAAGCACCTCCGGAGATGGTGCGGCAGCGCTTCATCGCGATCGGCTTCGGCGCCGAGTTCGCCGACGCATACATCGCGATGCAGGCCGAAACGCTCGACCGCCCCGCGTTGGTGACCCACGACGTCGAGAAGATCCTCGAGCGGCCGGCCACGACGTTCGGGCGGTGGGTTTCCGAGCACCGCAACCTGTTCACCAATTCGTAAGGGAGTCAACACATGTCAGAGATACGCCCGCCCAAGTGGCTGAAGCCGATGAACAAGGTCATGATCGCCGTCCAGAAACTCGGCGTGCCCGCCGGCCCATCGCAGGTGTTGACCGTGCCTGGCCGCAAGTCCGGCCAACCGCGCCGCACCCCGATGACGCCCTTCGACCACGACGGCGGCCTGTACACGGTGGCGGGTTACCCCCGAGCGGACTGGGCGGCCAACGCCCGTGCGGCGGGGCTAGGAACGCTCACCAGAGGCCGTCGCTCCCGGCAGGTCAGGATCGTCGAAATGTCCGCAGAGGAGTCGCGGCCGGTCCTGCGGGCGTTCGCGGTGAAGGTGCCGGTCGGTGTCGGGTTCGCCAAGCGCAGCGGCCTCGTCCAGGACGGCACGCCCGACGAATTCGAGGCGCTGGCAGGACAATTGGCGGTGTTCCGGTTCGACCCTGCGTAGCGGGTAACCCTAGACCGTCGTCACGGTGCCGCCGTCGACCACAATGTCGGCGCCGACCACCGATGAGGCCGCGTCGGACACCAGGAACGCGATCACCTCGGCGATCTCCGCGGGTTGGGCAGGCCTACCCAGCGGGATTCCGCCAAGCGAGTCCATGAGCGTCTGCAGCGCGGCGGCCTCGTCGGTGCCCGCCGCGTCGGCGATGCGTGTCACCAGCGCCTCGGCCGCGGTGGTCTGAATGAACCCGGGCGAGACGGTGTTGACCCGAATACCCTTGGGCGCAAGCTCATTGGCGAGCCCCTTGCTATAGGCGCGCAGGGCGGCCTTCGCTGCGGCGTAGCCGAGCGTGCCGTCGTACAACGGCATGCGGCTCTGGATCGACCCGACGTGGACGATGGCGCCCGATCCGGCTTCGATCATCGCAGGCACCAAGGCCCGGTCGAGCCGGACCGCACCGAGCAGGTTGAGTTGCATCTCGGCAAGCCAGTCCTGGTCGGTCAATTCCGCGAATCCGCCTGCGGGCGCTGACGATCCGCCCGCGACGTGCACCAGGAGCTGCGTACCGCCGAGCCTGCCCACGTGCGCGGCGACGGCGTCAGCACCTTCTGACGTGGTGATGTCCGCTGCCACGAAGTCGTCCGCGTCCTCGGGTGCGTGTCGGGCCACGACCGTGGTGACCGCCCCTGCTGCCCTCAGCCGGGCCACCACCGCGGCGCCTGCCCCCTTGCTGCCGCCGGTCACCACTGCGCGGCGTCCGTTGAGGTTCATGATGCGTGCTCCGTTCGGAAGATGGGCCAGCAGAGGTCGGTCGCCCACTGCGAAGAGTCGTCGGTGTCCCAGGAGAACCGCTCGTAGTACTCGCGCAGCGGGGCCTCGACGCTGAGCTCGTGTCGGGTCGCGTACTCGCCGAGTTCGCTGTAGGCAAGGTCGACGTCGTCATGGGGGCCGCAGTGTCGGATGACGACGAGTTCGGCTGCGGGCACGATGAATTCACCACCTTCTACCGGTAGGAACACCGTCACCGGCCCGCGGTCGTTGGCGTACACGTCGAACCCGTACAGGGCGCCGAGCGGACCCGTCTGGACGAGGCGCTTGCGCTGCACGGCGTCCCGCACCTCGGTGACCGCATCGAAGAACCACCCCACCAGGTCGTCGCGGTCGACGGTGGCGTGCACCGCGAAGGACGGCGTGGCCTCGACGCTGCGGTGCTCCAGCGGCAACCCATCGCTCGGGCGATCGAGGATGTCACGCAGCGCCCGGACGGCATTCTGGGTGGTCGCCAACCGCTGCTCCAACCTGCCGAGGTGTGCGCTGATGAGCGCGTTGCGATCGTCGGGCGGCGCCGCGAGTACCGCCTTCACCTCGGGCAACGGCATGTCGAGCGCGCGCAGTCGAGTGATCACCTGGGCGGTCGGAACCTGCTCGTAGGCGTAGTAGCGGTAACCGCTGGAGCGGTCGACGTGGTGCGGAGCGATGAGCCCGACGTCGTGGTAGTGCCGCAGCGTCTTGACACTCAGCCGCGTCATCCGCGAGAAGTCGCCAATCGAGAGCATGCAGCCAGTCTGAAGTCTCCCCCAGCGGGAAGGTCAAGCGAGCTGGATCAAGAGATATATGTGGCGAGCCCCGCAACCACGGCTGCGGCGTATGCGGCCTGGCCCTGCGGGCTGGCCATCCGAGCGGCGTCGTCGGCGTTGCGCATGTTCCCGAGCTCGATCAATACGGCCGGGTATTGGGCGAGATTGAGCCCGGCGAGGTCAGCGCGCCCGTACAGCCCATCGGAGCCGATGTAGGTCGACGGTGTCAGTCCCGACGCCGCCAGCGCATCCCGCATCGTCTGCGCCAGCCGCAGATCGGCTTGCTCGTCGAAGACCGGTGGACTCGAGAAGTTGACGTGAAAACCGTGTCCGGACGGCGGGCCGCCGTCACCGTGAATGCTGATGATCGCGGCCGGATGCTGCGCATTGGCCAGCGCGGCACGCGCGTCGACGCACGGCGCAGGACCGGTGTCGTCGTTGCGAGTCATGACCGTGGTGGCACCGAGTTGCTCGAGCTGTGCGCGGATCAGCGTCGTCACGTCCCAGGTGAAGGTGTGCTCTCCGAAACCGTCATTGGTCGACGTGCCCGTCGTCTGGCAGTCCTTGGTCCCGCCGCGTCCGTTCGGGACCTGGCTGGTCAACGGCGCGTTGGCCGATGCGCCGTGGCCCGCGTCGAGCACGATCACCTTGCCAGCGAGCTCGGCGCGGGCTACCGGCGCCGGCGCTGCGGCGAGTCCCGCAGCGAACAGCACGACCGCTGCCGAATACACCAAGGCACGCATCGAACGAGGCTAGCGTCATGCGCGCGGCGGGAAGTGTTCGACCCAGTGCCTGGCGATGTCGACCCTGCGCGCAATCCACACCTTGTCGTGGGACTGCACGTGATCCAGAAAGCGCTCGAGCGCCGCGATCCGCGCCGGGCGCCCGACGAGCCTGCAATGCAGCCCGATGGACAACATCTTGGGTGCACCGGCGGCACCTTCGGCATAGAGCACGTCAAACGCGTCCCGCAGATAGGTGAAGAAGTCGGTGCCACTGGGAAATCCGCTGGGTGACACGAACTTCATGTCGTTGGTGTCCAACGTGTACGGCACCACCAGGTGGTCGACGGGTCCGTCGACGCCATCGACGCGCGTCCAGTACGGCAGGTCGTCGGCGTACGAGTCGGAGTCGTAGAGGAAACCGCCATGCTCGACGACGAGCCTGCGGGTCTGCGGTGAATCCCGGCCGGTGTACCAGCCCAGCGGTGCCTCGCCGGTCAATGCCGTCATCAGCGCGACGGCTTCGGCCATGTGTTCCCGCTCTAGCCCCGGCTCGACGAGTTGGTAACTGAGCCAACGCAATCCGTGACAGGCGAGCTCGTCACCGCGCGCCATGAACGCCGCCACCGCTTCGGGATTGCGGGCCAGCGCCGTCGCGACGCCGAACACCGTCAGCGGCAGCTGGCGCCGGTCGAACACCCGAAGTACCCGCCAGAGTCCGGCACGCGAACCGTATTCGTAGAGCGACTCCACACTCATGTGCCGGTTCGGAAAGGCCTGCGCCCCAACCACGTCGGACAGGAAGGTCTCCGACTCCAGGTCACCGTGCAGAACGTTGCGCTCGCCTCCCTCTTCGTAGTTCAGCACGAACTGCAGCGCGACGTTGGCACCGCCGGGCCAGCGCGGGTCAGGTGGATTGGGGCCGTACCCAACCATGTCGCGCGGATAGCCGGCTACGTCGTCGTCGCCGCCGAAGGTCACGCTCATGTTGGCATTCTGACAGCCATGTCGTCGGTACGCCGATCAGCGCACATGGGCGACGACGGACTCGGCGAAGCGTTCGATGGGTGCACGGAAGGTGCTCACGTCCGCGGGATCGACACCGTCCGCCCCCATCCACGGTGCGCACATCACCGCGGTGATCCCGATGTCCTCCGCGCGTTTGTAGAGGTCGGGACTAGGAATGTCCATGAGCGCCAACATGATGTCGAATGGCTCGTCGGCGCGGCCGTACTCGCGGCGCAGCGCGTGCAGGCGCTCGACGTAGTGCACTGCGTCATCCCACCCATAGGCGGTTCCGACCCAGCCGTCGCAAAGCCGGGCGGCGCGACGCAGCGCGGCCTCAGATTCGCCGCCGCACATGATCGCCACCGGGGCGGGCGGATGAGGCTCCATCATGAGCTCGGGCACCTGGTAGTGCTCGCCGTCCCACGACACCCAGCCGCCCTGCCACAATGCGCGCAACGCGGGGATCATCTCGTTGAGTCGCTTGCCGCGATCTTCGAACGACTGGCCGAGCAACTCGAACTCCTCGCGCATCCAGCCCGCCCCGACCGTCAGCGTGACGCGCCCCTCGGAGATCACCGCTGCAGTGGCGACCTGCTTGGCCACCTCGAGCAGTGGACGTGACGGCGCGATGTAGACCGCGTTGGTGAAGCGCAGTCGGGTGGTCACGGCCGCCATCGCGCCGATCATCACCCACGAATCGGGCCACGCCGTCTCCGGCTCCCACGGCGGGGTGTCCGCCCCGGTCGGATACGGGGACCTCAGGTTGCGGGGATAGATCAGATGGTCGGCGCAGATCATCCCGTCGTAGCCGGTCTCATCGAGCATGCGGGTCACCGCCAACGCGTCCGCAGTGTTCAAGAAAGCCGTCCCCGACCAGAATTGCATTGCCCCAGCCTGCCGTACATGGGGTTTCGCGATGGCGAATTCGGGGCAGGATCTGTGGATGCCCACGCTGATGTGGTTCCGGCGCGACCTGCGACTGCATGATCTGCCTGCGCTCTCAGACGCCGCGAACGCGGATGGCGACGTGCTTGCCTGCTACGTGCTGGACCCGCGCCTGCAGGCCTCCTCCGGGTCACGCCGGCTGCAATTTTTGTACGACTCATTGCGTGAGCTGCGCGACGGTCTCGACGGCAGGCTGCTCGTCACCCGAGGCCGCCCGGAGGCGCGAATCCCGGTATTGGCCAAGCAGATTCATGCGACCTCGGTGCACGTGTCGGCGGACTTCTCACCGTTCGGCGTGCGCCGCGACACCGCGGTGCGCGAAGCGCTGGGCGATGTGCCGCTCGAGGAATCCGGTTCGCCGTATCTAGTTTCACCGGGCCGGGTGACCAAGGGCGACGGCACGCCCTACAAGGTGTTCACGCCGTTCTACGCCGCATGGCGCGGGCACGGGTGGCGAGCGCCTGCGAAGACGGGACCCACGTCCGCGACCTTCCTCGACCCCTCAGGCGTCGAAGGAGGCGTCGACATTCCGACCGGCGACGTTCGACTTGAGTTGCCCGCAGGCGAGTCGGCAGCGCGAAAGGCCTGGAGGCGATTCGTCGAGACAAGGCTCGGCGACTACGCCGACGACCGGAATCGGCCCGACGTGGACGGCGTCAGCCGGATGTCGGCGCACCTCAAGTTCGGGACCATCCACCCCCGCACGATGGCCAAGGACCTAGGCCAGGGCAAGGGTGCTCAGGCGTACTTACGCGAACTGGCGTTCCGCGACTTCTACGCCGGCGTGCTCTACGAGTGGCCGCGAAGCCGGTGGCGGAACTGGAACGACGCGTTCGACCGGATCGAGGTCGACGAGGACGCCGAGGCCAAGCAGCGGTTCGAGACGTGGAAGGCGGGCCGGACCGGGTTCCCCATCGTCGATGCCGGGATGCGACAGCTTTCCGAGTGCGGCTTCATGCACAATCGGGTGCGCATGATCGTGGCGTCGTTCCTGGTCAAGGACCTGCACCTGCCGTGGCAGTGGGGCGCCCGGTGGTTCCTCGACCAACTGGTCGACGGCGACATGGCCAGCAACCAGCACGGCTGGCAATGGGCGGCGGGCTGCGGCACCGACGCTGCGCCGTACTTCCGGGTGTTCAACCCGGACACGCAAGGCCGCAAGTTCGATCCGGACCAGGAGTACGTGCGCCGTTGGGTGCCCGAGTTCGGCACCCCCGACTACCCGGACCCGATGGTCGACCACCGTGCCGAGCGCACCGAGGCGCTGCGCCGCTACCAAGCGATCCGGTGACCCACCGGGCTGCTACGACGCACCGTCGTATGCCAGAATGAGCCCAGCGTCAGCCCACCGTGAGGAGTAAGCCGTGGCCAACACCGAGGTCGAACGACATACCGGCGTCGACGTCGAGGACGTGCCGTCGGCGGCGTGGGGTTGGTCCCATCAGAACCACCTCGTCATCCAGATCGGCGGCATCCTCGCCGGCTTGTTCATGTTGCTCATGCTTCGCGGCAATCACGTCGGCAAGGTCGAGGACATCTTCCTCGTGGTGGTCGCCTTGGTCATCTTCACCGTCGTCATCCGGGACTGGTGGCTGCGCCGCCGCGGATGGAATCGCTAGCCTTCCTGGCGAGCAGTTCTGCGAGGTGGATCCCTTCGCGTCCGGTCACATCACGTAGTTGAGTGCGGCAGGAAAACCCATCCGTGAGCACCGGCGCGTGCTCATCGGCCTGCTCGACGGCCGGCATCAGGTCGTGTCCGGCGATGGCGACGCTGACGTCGTAGTGCCCGCGCTCAGCGCCGAAGTTGCCCGCCAATCCACAGCAGCCTTCCACCACCCGCGGCACGACTCCGGCGCGTCGAAGGATTGCGAGGTCTGTTTCGAAACCGAGCACCGCGCGGTGGTGACAGTGCGGCTGAACGACCGCATCGAGGCCGGCCAGGGTGGGCGGCTCCCATCCGTCGGTGGAGCCGAGTAGCTCGGCGAGGGTGCGCACCGAGCTCGAGACGGCGGTGACGCCTTCGCCTTCCCCGAGTAGCTCGACGGCGTCACTGCGGAACACCGCGGTGCACGATGGTTCCAGACCAACGATGGGCACCCCGGCGCGGGCCGCGTCGGCGAGTGCAGTGACGCTGCGGTTCAGCACTTTTCGCGCTGCATCGAGCTGGCCGGTGGAGATCAGCGTCAGTCCACAGCAGAGCCGCTGCGGCGGGATGCATACGGAGTAACCGGCGTCCTCGAGTACGTTCACCGCAGCGATCCCGACCTCCGGGGTGAAGTAATCGGTGAACGTGTCCACCCACAGCATCACCGGATCACCACTAGCACTTGGGTGTTGGCCAAACCATCGACGGAACGTCTGGCGGGCGAACACGGGCAGGTCGCGGCGGGCGTCGACTCCGGCCAACCGCTTGCCGACCGGCGCCAACGGACTTGCCATCACCCGGTTGACCGTGCGCGGCATCAGCGCCGCCAGCCGTGCCCAGCGCGGCAGCCACCCCAACGAGTAGTGCGCGGCCGGTCTCAGCCTGCCGCGGTAACGCTGAAAGAGCGCCTCGGCCTTCAGCGTTGCCATGTCCACTCCGATCGGGCACTCAGAGGAGCAGGCCTTGCACGACAGGCATAGGTCGAGTGATTCCAGCACTTCCGGGGAACGCCAGCCCCGCACCATCGATCCGTTGGCAAGCTCTTGAAGCACCCGGGCACGGCCGCGGGTGGAATCCTTCTCGTCCCTGGTCGCCCGGAACGACGGGCACATCACGCCGGGTCCGCTTGTGACACGGCACTTCCCGACGCCGGTACAGCGGTGCACCGCAGTGGTGAAGTCGCCGCCGTCGTGGGGGTAACCGAATGCCAGCTGCGTGCGCATCGGCCTGGCCGCCACCTCCCGTAGGTCGGCGTCCATGGGGCGCGGCCGCACGATGACGCCGGGGTTCAGCACATCGTACGGATCGAACAGGTGCTTGACCGCGGCAAAGGTGTCGATGGCCGCCGGTGTGTACATGAGGCCAAGCAGTTCGCCTCGCGCGCGCCCATCTCCGTGCTCGCCGGACATCGAACCGCCGTAGCCGGCAACGAGTTTCGCCGCATCGGTGACGAATTCACGGAACACGGCCTGCCCATCGGCGCGCCTGAGTGGAAAGTTGATGCGGATGTGAATGCAGCCGTCGCCAAAGTGCCCGTACGGCACGCCCGTCAACTGGCGCTCGCGCATGAGCGCCTCGAACTCGCGCAGATAACTGCCGAGATGTTCGGGTGGAACGGCCGCGTCCTCCCAGCCGGACTGCCCCGGCGGATCGGTGGTCCTGGCAGCCAGTCCCGCGCCGTCCTCCCGAATCTTCCAGAGCGCGGCCGCCTCGCCTGCGTGCTCGACCACCCGACCCTGATTCGCGTTCGCGGCGGCGAGTGTCGCGTCAGCCCGGGCGGTGACCTCCGCCCGGTCGGATCCGCAGAGTTCGATGAGCAGCCAGCCCTGGCCGACCGGAAGCTCCGGCACCGCGGCGGCACCCTTGCGGGTCCGAACGACGTCGACGATGCGTGCGTCGAGGCCTTCGACCGCCACCGGGCGAAACGGGAGGATCGCCGGGACCGCGTCAGCGGCGGAGGCCATGTCGGGATAGCCCAACACCAGCAGCACGCTGACCGTCGGAGCGCGAACGAGTCGCACGGTCGCCTCGCGGAGCAGTCCCCACGTGCCTTCTGTCCCGACGCAGGCCTTCGCGACGTCGAAGCCGTGTTCCGGCAGTAGGTGCTCCAGCGAATAGCCGGACACCTGACGGGTGAACCGGCCGAACTCGGTGCGGATCAGTTCGAGTCGCGACTGGACCAGCTCATCCAGGCTGCGCAGCGTGGAAGACGTGGATGAGCGGTTGCCCATGGCGACCCGCAGAAGGTCGCCGGTGCCGGTCACCAGTTCTAGCTCGATGACGTTGTCGGCGGTGCGGCCGTACCCCAAGGCGCGTGAACCGCATGCGTTGTTGCCGATCATTCCGCCGATCGTGCATCGGCTGTGGGTGGAGGGATCGGGGCCGAAGCGCAGGCCATGGGGAGCGGCGGCCCGCTGGAGGTCGTCAAGGATGACCCCTGGTTGCACGATCGCGGTCGCCGACGCCGGATCGATGTCCACCACGCGATTGAGGTGTCGGGAGAAGTCGAGCACGATGCCGGGGCCCACCGCGTTGCCGCTGATCGACGTGCCCGCTCCGCGCGCGGTCAGCGGCACCCCAAGCGAGCGGCCGACGTCGACGATGGCGTCGACCTCGTCGGGCGTGCGCGGAAAGACCACGACCTCGGGAACCACGCGGTAGAGCGAGGCATCGGCCGCGTACTCGGCTCGCCGTCGCGTCGAGGCATCGACATCGGTGACGCCGGCGCGCAACAGCGCAGCGACGACGTCCCCTGTCTCACCGAGGACCTTCTCCGTGGGCACTGACGCACCGCCTCGAGCGCTGGGTTTCGTTGTCGTGGGTCAGTTCAGTCTGGAGCACGGCGCATGGGAAAGCCCGCAAGGACTCCCGAGGCGTAGGCTGACCACACCCGCCGAACCGTAACAAATATAACAAGATGTGTAACGTTCGATGAGCATGACATTCCCCAACTTAGGATCCACCTCATGAGTCTCGTTGCCGGTCGAGGGCCATTCAGCGCCGATCCCGCTGGATGGTTCTCTTCGCCACTGCCCACCGGGGTGGTATTCGTCGAACCCCATCCGCGCCGCATTCAAGCGTTGGCGGGCGGAGCCACCGTGATCGACACCGAGCACGTCCTGATGGTGCACCGCCCGGGTCACGCGCTCAGCTACGCGTTCCCGGCGGACGAGGTCGGCACACTCCCCCACGAACCCGTGGCGGAGGCGCCCGGTTACGTCCACGTGCCGTGGGACGCCGTCGACGCATGGCTCGAAGAGGGCCGCAAGCTCGTCCACTATCCACCGAACCCGTACCACCGCATCGACTGCCGACCGACCAACCGCGGACTCCGCGTCACCGTCGCAGACACCGTGCTGGTGGACACCACCGACACCGTCGTCGTGTTCGAAACCTCGCTCGCGGCAAGGCTCTACGTCGATCCGGCTCACGTCCGCACCGACCTACTCCGCCGATCCGAGACGGCCAGCTATTGCAACTACAAGGGCGACGCCACCTATTGGTCGGCGGTCGTCGGAGCAGGCGTCTACGACGACGTGGCATGGAGTTACGAAGACACCCCGCCGGAGACGCTGCCGATCCGGGGATTCCTCAGTTTCGACGAGACGCGGGTCGGTGTGCTCGCCGAACTGCCGAAGGCCGCGGGGTCCGCGACGGACTGCGGTTGCGAGACCTGACGAAGTCGGAGGCGGTATCGGTGCATTCTGCCGGCACAACATCGGCGAAATGCGAGTAGTCGAGTACTCACGTCGCCGTGCCCAACCCTTGCCATGCTGATCGCAAGTCGGGGGGTTGCCAATGGAAAAGCTCGGTGAGCATGCGGTGGTTCTGGGGGCCAGCATGGCAGGCTTGGTTGCCGCGCGAGTACTGGCCGAGTTCTTTGAAACGGTCACGGTGGTGGAGCGGGATGCGCTCAGCGACGGCGCCGATACCCGGCGCGGCGTGCCGCAGGGCCGGCAGATCCATGGCCTGCTATTGCGAGGCGCGCAGGTGCTTGAAGAACTCTTCCCGGGGATTCTCAACGAACTCGTCGAAGCCGGTGCACCCCGGTTTGATTATGGGGACCTATCGCAACTCCACTTCAACATGGGCGGCCACCTGGCCGTGCAATTCGGTTCGCTCGAAGGGCTGAGGGCGTACACCCCAAGCAGACCCTTTCTGGAGTCCCACATCCGGCGCCGGGTACGGGCGATTCGCAACATCGCGTTCCTCGATAGTCACGACGTCGTCGACGTCACGTCCAATACGAGCCGTGATCGCATCACCGGTGCGCGAATAGTAAACCGTCACAACAACTTAGAGTCGGAACTGCGCGCCGATCTCGTGGTCGATGCCACCGGGCGGGGCGCGCGGACACCGGCAATGCTGGAAAGGCTGGGTTACGGCCGCCCCGCCGAGGACGACGTCGTCATTCATCTGATGTATGCGAGTCAGTTGCTGCGTGTGCCACCAGAGTCGCTGCACGAGAGCGCTTGTCTCGTGGCCCCAGTGCCCGGCCGACCGACCGGCATGGCGATGCTCACATACGAGCACGACACCGTTATGTTCGCTGTCTTCGGAATGGCGGGCAACGATCCACCTGTCGGATGTGCCGCGATGTGCGACTTCGCCGAACCATTTGCGCCCGCCCACATTTTGGCGGCCATGCGAACGGCCGAACCCCTTGGCGAGACAGCGCAGCACCGGTTCCCGTCGAGCCGTTGGCGCCGGTACGACAAAGCGCGACTGCTGCCCGACGGCTTGCTGGTTGTGGGAGACGCGGTGTGCAGCTTCAACCCGATCTATGGGCAGGGTATGACGGTGGCCGCGCTGGAAGCTTTGGCGCTGCGAAAGTGCCTGTCCCGGGACACGACTGACCTGCCGCGGCGATTCTTCCGAGCTACCGCAAAGCCAATCGGCCAGGCGTGGCAACTGGCGGCCGGTGGTGATCTCTCCCTACCCGAGATCGACGGCGCACCACCGTTGTCGACGAGGTTGCTCAGCGGGTACATGGACCGGTTGCTGACCGCTGCCGAACATGACACCGTCGCGCTCGAGCAGTTCCTCAAGGTGGCCTGGCTTGTCGACGCACCGATTCGGTTGCTGCGCCCTTCTATGATGCGGCGTGCCGCCTCAGCCAACCGACGCGGCCAGAGCCGGCCGACACGGGTCACCGCCTCGGCTCAGGTCGGGCGCACGACAGGCGGCGAGTAGTTCGGCCGCCCGAGGCCCAGCGCCTGCTGGGCGATCATGTTGCGGAACACCTCGAGCGTGCCGCCGTAGATACCCATCGGCGAGGCCAGTCGGAAGAGGAACTCCGCGCCACCGTCGTCGGCGGCGCCGTCGGTACCGACCGAAAGCGCGCTCGCGTTGCCGAGGATGTCCATCAGATCGGGCGTCAGTCCGCGCAGGGCCTGGGTATTGGCGACGCGGCCGAACATGTCGGGTGTGCTCATCGCCGCCTCCATCCTGGCGATGCTGCGCCCGAGGCGGTACTTCACCGCCTCATCGTCGATGAGGCGGTGACCATCGTCGTCGGGTACCGACACGATGCGCGCGATCCGGTCGGCGGCTTCGGCGAGCAACGTGACGTGCTCGGACATCGCGGCGACCTTCTGAAGGCCTTCGGCATCCCTGTCGATGGTGCCGTGCTCGGCGTTGAGCGCACCCCGCAGCACCACCCACCCGCCGTTGACCTCACCGACGCGGTACTTGTCGTCGACCCGTACGTCGCTGTAGTAGGTGATGTTCGTTCGGTCACCGTCGACGGTGCGGATGCCCTGAACCTCGATGCCTGGCGAATCCATCGGCACCAGGAACATCGTCAGGCTCTGATGTTTGGGTGCGTCGGCATCGGTGTTGGTGATGAGGAAGACGTATTGGGCGTTCTGGGCGTTCGACGTGAACATCTTGGAGCCATTGACAATCCAAGTTGATCCATCCGCTTCATCGCGCACCGCACGGGTCTTGCACGTCGCCACGTCGGACCCACCCTCGGGTTCGGTGTAGCCCAGGCACAGTCGAGTGTCGCCGGCCAGCACCCCCGGCAACACGGCCGCAACCAGCTCCGGCGTCCCAAACTGCTGCAGTGCCTGCGCGACCATTCTGGTCGTGCCCGAGTGAAACCACGGAGTGCGGGACCGTCCGATCTCCAATTCGAAGATCCGCATGTGCAGCGCATCGTAGCCACCGTCGGCCTCAGCTTTGTAGTACTCCTTCAGATAGCCCTTCGCTCCGAGCGCGAGATGTACGCCCTCGTCGAAGTTCTCGCCCGTCTCGCGATCGCGCCGGATCACTTCGTCGGTGACGATGCTGCCCAGAAACCTACGAAGGTCGTCCTGGAAGGCCTGATGCTCGGCCGTCAACTCGACGCGGGAGAACTCCATCTATTCGCCCTTCCCTGAACGGCTTTCGCGCGCGACAACGATGTCGGCGACGTACTTGGCGGTGGCACCCGGATCGCCGCCAGCCAAGGGCCAGCCCCTTGCCCGCACCAGGTAGGCGGAGGACGCCGCTTCTGCCGACACACCGAGGCCGCCCTGCACGTGCACGGCCATGGTCGCCGAGCGCGAAGCTTCCTCGGCCATGTACACGAACGCCGACGGCGCCAATTCGGGTCGTTCGTCGGGCTCGTTGTCCAGGTACCACGCGGCTCGGCGCACCAGGTTACGGCCGCCCGCGACCACGATTGCGATGTTGGCCAGGGGATGCGAGATGCCTTGCAACGTGGAGATCGGCACGCCAAGCGTGTAGCGCGACTTCGCGAATTCCGCAGCGAGGTTCAACGTCGCGTCGACCAGCCCGACGAGCGCGCTGGCCGTCAGGAGTCGCCACTCATCGAGCGCCCGTTGATGACTCGCGAGCGCCTCGGGGCCACTGGCCACTACGACGCGGTGGTCGGCGGCCCGTGGGTCGATCCAGGCCATGGGAAGTCGACCGATGTTGTCGACCTTCGTCGGCTGGTCGTCCGACGACACCAGGACGATGTCATCGCCGTCCCGAAGCACGACGAGGTCCGCGACCGCTCCCGACGGAATTAGCCGTCGGCCGCTCGGGCCGACCAGTCGCGGGTCGATGCCGACGATGCGTTCGCCACTGACGGCGGCCGCCTCGTCGAGCACCCCCAGTCGCTCGAGCAGTCGGGTCGCGCACACGTGATCGATCCACGGCAGTGGCGCGATCGCGTTGCCCAGTTCCTCGGCGAGGAGCGTCAAGTCGACCAGCGTCGCCCCGTCTCCCCCACTCGCCTCGGACAGTGCCATAGTGGTCGCGCCCGTGGCACAGAGTCGTTCCCACAGGCTCTTGTCGAATCCGGAATCCTGCGCTGCCCAGACGGTTTCGATCGAGCAATGGGTCTTGAAGAACTGCCGGTAGGCGGCCTGCACGGCGATGTGGTCTTCAGAAAGGCCGTAGTCGAGCCTGCGAAGTTCGAAACGGTCCATCAAGACACCGTGACACTACTCATGCTTTTTGTAAAGTGGAGACTATTTGACCAGTCGTCGACCAACAGCTCCGACCACTTTCTTGATGCGGTCCGAGATGTACACCGAGACGAAGGTGTTGAAGATGTCCTCGCGCAGGCGGGTCAACGTCGAGGTCTTGATGAGCCACTGGCCATCGACCTTCTCGTAGGTCTCGTGGTAGTGCCCGTAGCCGCGCAGGTTGACCCCTGGCGCCAGCCGGACCACGTCTTCGAGCGCCCAGATACCCTTCGCGGTGGTCGGGGAAGTGAGCTCGAGCTCAGGGGCGTGGACCTGATGCGCCGTTGGCTGCGAGCCCTTCTTGAGGCTGCCCCTGGTGAACGCGACGAAGTCGTCCGCACCCCCGATCACCTTGCCGCCGGCCTGCGACGTGTCGCTGATGAAGTCGTCGGCGAACAGTTGGCGCCAGGCCTCCCAGTCCTTGGCGTCGAGCAGGCGGCAGTAACGGGCCTTCAGTTGCTTGATCGACTCGAGCTCTACGAGGTCAGTGAGTTCCATTGGTTTTCCTCCTACATCGACTGCTTCAGGGCGGCAACGGTTTCCAGATCTTCGATCGCGGCAACGGCGCGCTGCAGCCCCTCCAGCGAGATGGCCTCGGCCTGCATGCCGCCGAGTCCCGCGGTGGTCAGCGGCGACACGAAGGCGTAGGTCACGGCCTGACGGTACCGAGTCCAGAGCTCGTCGCGATCGAACTCGGGTCCGCCGGCTGACACCAAGGCCTTGCGGTACACGTCGAGCAGGTCGCGCTCCGCTGCCTGACGATCGGCAGTCGGCATGCCGAGCACCAAGGTGTAGGTGAGATCGCGGGCCGGGTGACCCCGCCGAACCACCTGCCAGTCGAGCAGGCCGGCCCGTCCGTCCCGGAAGTACGTGTTGCCAGGATGGGAGTCTCCGTGAAGGACGGTGTGGGTGCCTGCGTCGACGAGCTCGGTGGCCTCCTGATAGTGCTCCCACAAGAATCGGCCCGACTCGATGGGGATGGTCGTACGGTCGGCGAGTTTGCGCGCCGACATCTTCATCAGTGCCGGGGTGAGCAGGTTGGTGGAGGCCTCCGATGGGGCGGTCAACCAACCGAAAGCACCTCCGCCGCCAGACTTTTCGCCCAGCTTGCCCCAGAATGTCCCGTGCAGATGGGCGAATACCTCCATGAGCAGCGCGATCTGGTCGGTGCTCAGCGGATGCAACGTGTCGGGAAACTCGCACGGCGACGTCGTCATGTCCTCGAGCACGATCACGTATCGCCCGGTGAGCGGATCGAACTCCGCTCCGAACGAAGCCGGAATGCCGTCGCCCAGCGCGGGTGCCAGCTGTTTGTAGAACCGGGCCTCGGTTTCGCCCAGCTCAGCCAGTTCACCGAGCATCCGGGTGGCCGCCGTCGCGGCCGACAGCTTCACGAAGACGGATTCGGGTACGTCCTTACCGGTCAGCGCAAGCCGGGCCCGCGACGACGTGCCCGCCTCGCCTTCCAGGATGGACACCGACTCGACGTGGCGGCCCATCACACGGGACAACACATCGGGCGTCAGATCGTCGACCCGGCGCGGGAACGCGCGAAGTCCCCTTAGCACCGAGTCGGTCGCGAGCCGCTGTACGCCGTGTCCCAGATGGGCGCCAAGGCGAAGCGCAGTTACGCCACGATTACTCACGTTCGGTCTCCATTCGCCGCCGCGGACGCGACTTGAAGCACTTTACACTTTTAATAGGTTTTGTAATCCAATGTGTACACTATGGCTCGACGACGACGGAAGGCACCACGTTGGGCATCGTGACCACGACCTCAGAGACGACGTTCACGCAGTCGCCCGAGGTCATATACGACTTCGTCACCAATCCGGTGAACTGGACGAAGACATATCCCGGAAGTGCGCATGTCGGAAGCGTCACCAACGAGCTGCCGCTCAAGGTCGGCGACACCTGGACCGAAGCGGGCCCCGACGGCCAGAAGATCTTCACGTGGCACCTCGCCATCGCCATGCGGCCGAAGATGTGGGTGTTCAATTCTGTTGGCAGGCTTGGCCACGACGCCGAGGGCAACGGCGGCATGGACGGCCGGATCACCGTGAAGTACCACTTCACCCAGCCCGGCGACGGCATCACGCTCTTCGCACGAACGATGATCATCGAGGCCTACCGAGACTCCCCGATGCCGGACGGCTTCTTCCGCACCGTCAACCCCGCGAACATCGACAAGTACCACGCCGCGATCGCGCGCGAATTGGCGGCTGCTGCGGGTTGACCGACCCCGCTACGGCTGAAGCGCCCGCCGCAGCGCCGCGCCCTGGAGCGCGAACAGCTGTTGAGTGCGCTCCCAGTCGGGCATCAACGAGTCGAAGCCATGACAGGTACCGGGGATCACGTGTAGCTCGGTCGCAACACCCGACCACAGCAGCCTCAGCGCGTAGTCGACCGCCTCATCGCGAAGCGGATCGAGTTCCGAACAGCTGATGAACGCGTTCGGCAGGTCCGCCAGCTCGCCGCAGCGGGCGGGCACCGCATCGACGGCGTGCCTGCGGAAGCCGAGTACGTGTTGCCACATCTGTTGCGTCGCGGGCCCATCGAAACCCGGTGTCGTGGTGAACTCCTGCTTCGACGGCGTCGGCGCGTCGTCGAGCACGGGTTGATGCAGCAGCTGGAACACCACCGGCGGCGCCGCCCCGGAGGTCGCCGCCTGAGCGAGCAGCGCGGCCAGCGCGCCACCGGCACTGCTCCCGGCCACGGCCAGCCTCGTCGTGTCGACGTCCAGCGAGTCGGCCTCGGCCACAACCCAGTTCAGTACCGCAAGTGCGTCGTCGTATGCCGCGGGATGGGGATGTTCGGGAGCAAGCCGGTAGTCGACCGACACCACCGTGCAGTGCGCACGCCGCGCCAACTCCACGCATTGCCGGTGATCGGTGTCGAGGTTGCCGAGTACGAACGCTCCCGAATGACAGAAGATCACGGCCGGGGCGTGCGCCACTCCGCCGCGGTAGATGCGGATCGGGATGGACCGTCCGTCGGCGGGCACGACGTCGTCCACGACGTCGACGTCCGAACTGTCGAGCGCCTCGGCCTGCTCCCTGCGCCTTGTGTTCAGCGAGTCCCGCACGGCGGCAAGGCCATCCATGGACAGGTCGGTCCGAAACGACACCAGGTGGCGAAGCGCCGCGTCGAGTCGGGCGGTGATATCGGTGTCCGCGGTCGTCACGTGCCTGCCGCGCTATGAGCTTCGACCTGGATGTCCGGCTGGGCGACTGGTGGGTCGAACGTGTAGTCGGCGGCCCTGAACCGTCTGGTCATGCTCCAGAAGTCACGCGCACTGCGTGGCCACTGTGTGACGACGCGGCCGTTGGCGGCCCGGAAGTAGCTGTTGCAGCGGGTGGTCCAGACCGTCCCGTCCATCCATCGGTCGATCTTGTCGATGAAGTCCGACATCGTCTTCGCCCGCACCGCGACATAGGACTTGTCGTGACGGCGTACGTACTTGAGCGCACGAACCACGTAGTGCGCCTGCGCCTCCAACATGAAGATGACGCTGTTGGAACCAACGTTCGTGTTCGGGCCGTACAACATGAAGAAGTTCGGGAAGCCCGGCACGGTCATGCCCAGATAGGCATACGCGCCGTCGCGCCAGCGCTCCTTGAGCGCGGTGCCGTGCTCCCCCGTCACCTCGATCTGACCGAGATAGTCTGCGGCCGCATATCCGGTCGCACACACCACGACGTCCACGTCGAGTTCGCGGCCGTCCTCGGTGATCAATGACCCCGCGCGCAGCGCCTTCGCCGGGCTGGACACCACTTCGACGTGGGGCTGGGTCAGCGCCGGTAGGAAGTCCGAGGAGAACACCAAGCGCTTGCAACCAAGCGGAGTGTCGGGAGTGAGTTGCTCGCGAAGCGTCGGATCGGCAACAGCACGCTCGAGCATCGTGGACGCAACGGCGCGAAACTCGGCCGTCTTGTCACTGCCGTGCTCGATCACCGAGATGTTGGACTCGCTGCGCAACCACATCCGGGTTCGGTGGTACTTCTTGGCGAACGGAACGTGCGCGAAGACCCATTTCTCGCGCTCGGTGTATTCGCGGTCAGGCTTCGGGAAGATCCAGGTCGGAGAACGTTGGATGGAGTAGACCTTTCTGGCAACCTTGACGACCTCCGGAACCAGTTGCGCAGCAGTCGAACCCGTGCCGAGCACCGCCACGTTCTTGTCCGTCAGATCCAGCGCATGGTCCCAGCGGGCCGTGTGCACCAGCGTGCCCGAGAACGGCTCCTCCTCGAGCAGCGTGGGCATCGTCGGCGCAGTGAAGAGCCCGACGGCCGACACCACGAAGTCAAAGGTGTGCTCCGCGCCGGTCGACGTCGTCAACCGCCACGTTCGCGACTCCGCATCCCATTGCGCCGCGACGACCTCGGTGTTGAGTTTCAGGTGCGGGCCGAGTCGATGACGCTGCGCGCTGCGCTCGAAGTAGGCCAGAATCTCGGCCTGCCCGGACCAGAGCCGCGACCAGTTCGCGTTCTTGTCGAACGAGAACGAGTACAGGTGGGACTTCACGTCGCACGCCAACCCCGGATAGGTGTTGATCCGCCACGTCCCGCCGACGCCATCCTCACGGTCGAAGATGGTGAACTCTCCGAAACCCGCCTTCTTCAAGAAGATTCCCAACGCCAACCCACCGGGCCCGGCGCCGATGATTCCCACCGAGGGACTCGTGGTCATCGGCGTCATCCGATCCGAAGTGATTGTCCGCCGTCGACGACAAGCTCTGCTCCGTTGACGAACGACGCGTGTTCGGACACCAGGAACGCGACGGCGTCGGCGATCTCCATCGGCTTGCCGAGCCGACCGCTGGTGGCCGTCGCGATGAGCCGGCTCTGGATGTCGGGATCGAGCATCGGCGTTTCGACCGGGCCGGGGAAGACCGCGTTGACCCTGATGCCGGATGGTGCCAGCTCGGCCGCGGCGATCTGCGTCAGCCCGCGCAGCGCCCACTTGGACGAACCGTATGCGGAGTGGTTCGGGAACGGGCGGAGCGCTCCTGTGCTGCAGGTGTTGACGATTGAGGCACCGTCGGCGTTTCGGAGGTGCGCGAGCGCGGCCTGGATGCCGAGGAATGGACCAAGGCAGTTCACCCGCCAGCTGCCTTCGAAACCTGCGGACGTCTCGTCGGCGATGGCGGCGCGGTGCAACACGCCCGCGTTGTTCACCAGCGTGGTCAACGAGCCGAACCGACCGGTAACTGTGGTGACCGCGGCCGCCCATTGTTCGGCGGAGCTGACGTCCAGAGGGACGGCAAGAACGTGCTCGGTACCGAAAGCCGCAGTGGTGGAGTTCAACTCGTCGATCAGCACGTCGCATGCGGCGACCCGGAATCCTTCGGCGAGCAGCCGCTCCACGATTGCGGCACCCTGCCCCCTGGCCGCGCCCGTCACTAGCGCGACGCGGTCCGACTTCGTGGCGTTCAGTGGTATCCCCCGTCTTCGGTTGGCTGCTGGCCACTCTGGGCCTTCGCTGCGGCCAAGTGGGTGGCCGCACCCTTGCGCAGGGCCTGCGACTCAGAGGCCAGCGTGATCACGCGAAATCCCATTCGGGCAGCAGAGTTTCCGATCGCGCCGTCGCCTGCGTGCACGCCAGTGACCAGACCTGCTGCCGTTGCCGCAGCCACGATCTGCGCCATGGCGTCGAGCACGTTCCGGTGGGTCCACGCATCGGAAAGTCCATATCCCATCGATATCGCCAGATCCGCTGGACCGACGTAGATGCCCGATAGCCCTGGAACTGCGCAGATCTCGTCGACCGCGGCCAGTCCGGTGGCCGTCTCCACCATCGCGTAGATGCTCACGCGGGATTCCAGCGCGGTGACATCGACGCCGAGGCTGGCTCGCAGCGGCCCGAAGCTGCGCACCCCACGGGGCGCGTACCGGGTCGCGGCGACCGCCTCGGCGGCCTGTTCGGCAGTCTCGATCATCGCGACGATGATCGCGTCGGCGCCCGCGTCGAGTACGCGCCCGATGGGCGCAGGCGATGTGGAGGGTAGCCGCACCGCGGTAGCGACGGGCACATGCTCGAGCCGGCTCAGCAAGAGCGCGACGTCAGCGTCATCGAGATAGCCGTGCTGGACATCGAATCCGACGTAGTCATAGCCAGTTTGGGCGAACGACTCGGGCCCGAGCATCGTCGGACCGACCACCCAGCCCCCGAATATCGGGGACCCACCGGCGAGCGCTTCTTCGAAACGTGAACTCATTCGACTATCGCAATCTTGACGCGCCCAGGCGTCGGGCGGCAGGCCACCTCGAACGCCGACTGCACGTCATCGACCCCGAACGTGTGCGTGAGGTACATCGGCAGCAAGTCGGGATGCTCGCGTGCGAACGCATCGGCCTTCTCCAGCACCCGCCGCCGCTCCAGCGTCACACCGGATTTCAGCGTCAGGTTGTTCCGCAGCATCGTCCGGATGCTGATCGGATACGTGTCGTCGTCGGTCACCCCGAAGTAGAAGATCGTGCCGCCGAAGGCGGCCGCTTCGATGGCGTGACCGAGCGTCGCCACCTGATGGCCGACGGCCTCGATGACGACGTCTGGTTTGTCGTCGGGCGAAAGGTGACGGATCCAGCGGTCGCTGGTCGCGCGCACCACGGTGTCGACGCCGAAGGCCGGTCCGATGGCGTCCCGGTCGACGGGGTCGACGCCGGTGACGTGTGCGGCGCCGGCCGCCTTGGCCGCGTAGGAGAACAGCAGTCCGATGGAGCCCTGGCCGATGACGGCCACGCGCCGGCCCGCGAGGTCCGGCAGCTGCTCGATGGCGTAGAGCACGCACGCGAGCGGCTGCAGTCCGATGGCGAGTCCCGGTGTCAGCGAAGGGTCGTATGGCGCAAGGCCATTCCCGTCGGCGATCACGCGGGCCATCAGGCCGTCGAATCCCGACGCCCAGCCGACGACGCGATCACCTTGGCGATGGTCGGGATGACGGCTCGCCAACACCTCTCCGACGATCTCGTGGACCGGGAACCCATTCATGCCCGCGGCGCTGGCACCGGTGTCGCCCGGTAGCTTGCCCTGCGTCCCGCGGAAACCGGGCAGGTCGCTGCCGCAGACTCCGGCCGCCAGAAAGCGCAGCAGCACTTGGCCGTCGGCAAGCGATTCCGAGGAGCGTTCGGGAACGTCCGTGCGCTCGAAAGTGTATGGCGCCACTAGCCGATAGCACCACACGTCAGACCTCCACCGGCACGTTATTCCAGCCCCACTGGAAACTCGACGGCGGCCGGTTCGCCGACTCCGCGACGATGCGGAAGTCGGGCACTCGCTTGAGCCACTCGGTGACCATGACCGTGATCTCGAGGCGGGCCAGGTGCACGCCGAGGCAGAAATGCTGGCCGCGGCCGAACGCCAGGAGCCGCTCGATCGGGCGATTCCAGATGAACTCCTCCGGGTCGGCGTACTCCCGCTCGTCGCGGGCCGCCGAACCGAGCAGCGTGATGATCCGCTGCCCAGGATTGATGGTGGTGTCGTGGATCGTGAACGGTGTGCGCAGGGTTCGGGCGAACCATTGAGCGGGCGCGCAGAAGCGGATCATCTCCTCACGCGCGACGGACACGTTCGCATCGAGATCGGCTCGCACTGCGGCTATTTGGTCGGGCCACCGGCTGAGCTCCCACAATCCGTGCGCGACGATCTTCGGCACTGTCTCGGTGCCACCGATGAAGACGCCGAGCATCTGAGTGGCAACCTCGACGTCGCTGAACTCGGAGCCGTCCGGCAACCGGTAGCCGATCAGACCGTCGACGATGGGCAGATTGCTGCCGTCCGCAGCCTCGGCGCGGCGGCGCGCCACGATCGGAATCAAGTAGTCCAGATAGCCGGGCCGCGCGTTGGCGGTGTTCACACCGTCACCTGGCTTGGCCAGACTGCCCGCGTTCACGGTCGCCAACACATCAGCCGCCAAATCGACCGGCAAGCCGACCAATTCGCACACCACGGACGCTGCGACGATCCCGCCGTAATCCTGAGTGAGGTCGAACTCGCCGCGCGGCAACAACACGTCCAACCGTTCGTTGGCGAGTTGGCGAATCCGTTCGGTCAGCTTGCCGACGTTCCTTGGCCGAAAAGGGCCCGAATGGGTCCGTCGCACGTCTTCGTAGATGGGTGAGTCGAAGTTCGCGTGAAACGGCATGGGGTGCAGCGGCGGATCGGCGACCGGCCCGTCGTTGTGGTGCGCCAGCACCGAGGCCGCGGGCAGCGTACCCTCCGACGCGACGAAGGTTCCGTCGTTGCGCTCCAACACGTTCCAGATGTCTTCGAACCTCGACAGTGCGTAGGTGTCCCACTTCGGGAGGTAGTACACCGGATGGTCGTCACGCAGGGCGCGGTAGTACGGCAACGGATCGGCCATGACGGCCGGATCGAAGGGGTCGTAGGAGAAGTCTTGCACGGCAACTACTTCCGAACGTGTATTCACTGGAGTGGGGACGGGCTCAGCGCGGCAAGGATGGAGTCCTCCCAGCCGTCGCGTAGCGCAGGGGCGACGCTCATCCAGGTCACGATCTCGGCGGGCGGATTTCCCTTCCACGATGGGTAGTGATTCTCGAAGCAGTCCCAGTCGCCGTCGAGCGCCCAGTAGTGAATGACCTCGTTGAACCGGAACGTCGTGGTGTACGAGCCGAGCCAGCGCTTTCCCGTGCTTTCCGACCACGGCACGTAAAGGCGCTCGAGCTCGCGGATGTAGTCGCCCTGCTTGCCGGGCTTGGTCTGCATGATCTCCTGAATCACCAACCCCGCAGTGAATCCCGTTTCCTTGAGTTGGGCGAGCGGCTTGTTGCTTGGTCCCGGATACATGATCCGGCCCTCGCCCGAGGCGCCAAGGGAGGACATGAAAGTCGACCACTTGGCTGCGGCCGCCTCTTGGCTGCCGCCCCTGGCCTGAGCGCGTCCGATGCGCGCGTAGTCGGCGAACGCATCGATTTCCCAGATGATCGTCACCTGTGGCCAATGCCCGTTGTAGGGGGTCGCCTCCCAGATCGCGAACAGTCGCGCGCCGAGCGCTTCCATCATCGGGTGGTACACGTCGCTGAACACGTCGACGAATTGGTCGCTTCGTCCCGAACCCAACGAGATGGTCTCCTGCAGATACAGAAGTGTGTGGTCGTAGTGCTTGCGCATGACCGTTCACCACCCTCTCAAGAGCGACCCGCTCGACGGGTAGTTAGTTGACACCGACACCCAGCGAGCGTGACACTTATGGCGTGTTTTGTAAAGCCACCGCCCCGCCCCGATCCCCCGGCTTCCCATGAGCCCGACACCCTTGGCGAATGGCTTCTGCTTCGGTGAGGGCCCGCGCTGGTTCGAGGGGCTGTTGTGGTTCTCCGACATGCTGGGCGAGGCCGTCCACACCGTCGACCTCGCGGGGTCGATGACCACGTTGGCGTTACCCGGTCGCGCACCCTCCGGCCTGGGCTTTCGCCCCGACGGCACGCTCCTGATCGCCTCCACCGAAGACCGTCAGGTGCTGCGCTACGACGGCGATACCGTCGTTCCCGTCGCCGACCTGCGCGACCTAGTGCCGGCAAACCTCGGCGACATGATCGTCGACGACGCCGGACGCGCGTACGTCGGATCGCAGGCGCGGGAGGGCGGCGTCATCGTGCGAATCGACCCCGACGACACCGTGTCCGTCGTCGCGGACGACTTGGACTTCCCCAATGGCATGGTCATCACGCCCGACGGGGCGACCCTGGTCGTCGCGGAGTCGACCGGACGCAGATTGACCGCATTCACGCTGACGGCGAGCGGCGAGCTGTCGGATCGGCGCCCGTTCGCAGAGGGCCTCGACGGACCCCCGGACGGGCTCGCCATCGACTCCGAAGGTGGCGTCTGGGCGTCGATGACGTTGGCCAACCAGTTCCAACGGATCGTCGACGGCGGCGCGGTCACCGACCGCATCGACATGGACGGCCGCACCGCGATCGCATGCGCACTCGGCGGCCCCGAGGGCAGGATGCTGTTCCTGCTGTCCAGCACTGACGCCTATCCCGAGCGCCTGATCGGCACCCAACTCTCCCGCATCGACACCGTGATCGTCGACATCCCGGGCACCGGCCCTCCTGCGAACCCTCCCGCATCGACACCGTGATCGTCGACATCCCGGGCACCAGCCCTGTCCCATCCCACTGACGATGAAGGTGACGTAGTTGTCCGACTCCTATTACGAACTGATCGACGCCGACGACGAGCGCGGCGAAAAATTCACGGCGAGCGATCTGGTTCGCAGCACCTGGACCGCCGCGATCCAACACGGCGCCCCTCCGTCAGCGCTACTCGTGCGTGCGCTCGAACAATGCGCGCCACGGGAGGACACCCGGCTTTCCCGGGTGATGATCGATCTGCTGGGTGCAGTCCCCGCCGACGGTGAGCTCTGGGTGCGCGCCAAGGTGGACCGGCCCGGCCGACAGATCGAATTGGTCAGCGCCGAGTTGCTCGCCATTGGGAAAGACGGCGCGCCTCGACCCGTGGCGCGGGCAAGTGGCTGGCGGATGCTCACCCTGGATACCAGTGCGGTGGTGCACCAGCCCGCTCCTCCGCTGCGCCCGCTCTCGGAGGCCGTCAACCGAAATCTCGAAAAGGATTGGGACCGTAACTACGTCCACAGCCTGGACTGGCGCTGGCTGACCACGCCGATGGCGGACGGCCCCGGTGAGTCGTGGCTGAAACCGACTGTCGATCTGGTCAAGGGCGAGCAGTTGACGCCCCTGCAGCGGCTGTTCACGGTGGCTGACGACGCCAACGGCATCGGGACCAAGTTGGATATCCGGAAGTGGACGTTCATGAACACCGACCTCGTCGTACACGTCCATCGCGTGCCCGACGGGGATTGGATCGGCATTCGCGCCGAGACCAGTTACGGTCCGGACGGCATCGGCACGACGTTCGGCACGCTGTTCGACCAGAGCGGTCCGGTGGGCGGCACTCAGCAGTCGGTGCTGGTGCGCCCCATGCCGCGACGCTAACTACTCGACGACCGCCGGGAGCCGCTTGACTCCGTGCACGAAGTTGCTGTGAAGTAGCTCGGGTTCGCCGAACTCGACACGCTTCAACCGAGTCAGCAACTCGCGGAACAAGTTTCGCAACTCACTCTTGGTCAGTTGATTGCCAAGGCAGAAATGCGGACCGCCACCACCGAATCCGAGATGCGGGTTGGGCGAACGCGAGAGGTCGAACGCGTGCGGCGAGGAGAACACACTCTCGTCCCGGTTGGCCGAGCAGTAGAAGAGCCCGACCTTCTCGCCCGCCCTGAGCTGCTGTCCGGCCAGCTCCACGTCCTCGGTGACGAACCGCGCGAACTGCAGCACCGGCGACGACCATCGCACGAACTCCTCGACGGCCAGCCCGATCCGGTCCTCGAAGTCCTCCATCAGCCAGGCCCGCTGTTCAGGATTCGCGACCAGGGCCATCATCGCGTGCGTGGTGGCCTGCTTGGTGGTGTCGTTACCGGCCGACGACAGCAGGATCAGGAACGCGCCGATCTCCTCGTCGGTCAGCCGCTGACCGTCGACTTCGGCGTTCACGATGCTCGTCATCAGGTCGTCGCCCGGATTGGCCCTGCGGAACTTGGCGAGTTCGGCGCCGGTGCTGGCCAGCAGCATGATCTCGTTGATGGTGTCCTGGGCGCGCTCTTCCAGCGTGCTGTACTCGTCGTCACTCATGCCGAAAAGCTTTTCCGCCGCGGCCGTTACACCAGGCTGATCCGACGGCGGAACCCCGAGCATATCCATGATCGTCAACATCGGAAGGCGTGCGGAACACGCCGAGACGAAATCGACCTCACCCGCACCGACGAGGTCGTCGACGACCTTCACCGCGGTGGCATGGATCTGCTCGTCGATCCGCCGGACGTTTCGCGGGGTGAACGCCGAGCTGATCAACTTTCGGTACACCGTGTGCTGAGGCGGATCCATCGTCAGGAAGAACGACGCGAACCGCTGCACGTCGGCGGGCATCGGATCCAGTGCCACCCCCTGCGCAGAGGTGAACAGCTCCGGGTGCGTGCTGACGTAGGTGATGTCAGCACGTCGAGTCAGTGCCCAGAAGCCCGGTTCGGCTATGTCGAACAACGAGGGAAGCGGTCGATGCCACGTAAGCCCGTCATGCGCCCGTAGCCGCGCGAATGTCTTGTCACGCTCGGCGAACGGCTGGCTCCAGAAACCGTGCGAGGTGATGTCGAAGGGGCTGTGCTCACGTTCGGCCGACACGCTGGCAACCGTCACTGGGCTTCTTCTTTCTCGAGTCGATCGACTGCGCAGACCGCTACTAAATGACCGGTTCAGCGTGACACTTGAGCAAAACTTTGTAAAGCTATGGTGATGACGCAACCGTTGGCTGGCGCGCCGCCGCCCGCCGGGGTCGCGGCCGATGCCTCCACCCGCGAGCGAATACTGGCCGCAACGGCCGAGGTCATGGGCCGCAACGGCATGACCAAACTCAGCCTGTCGAAGGTCGCGCTCCAGGCCGGGGTGTCACGTCCCACGCTGTACCGCTGGTTCGGTTCGAAGACGGATCTGCTCGACGCCTACGTGGTGTGGGAGCGGGTGTTGTGGGAGCGCGCGATAACCGACGCCATCGCCGACCTTGCCCCACGCGACCGGCTCGACGCGGTACTGCGCGTCATTGCCACGGGCCAGCAGGCCTATCCGGGCCTCCGCATGGCCGACATCGAACCGGCGGAGGTCATCAAGAAGCTGTCGGGGATCATTCCCGTCATGCGTGCGCGACTCGAGCGGCTCATGCCGGGATCCAACGGAGCCGAGACTGCGGCAACGGTTGTTCGCGTGGCCATTTCGCACTATCTGGTGCGAAGCGACGACGCCGATGACTTCCTCGCGCAACTGCGCCACGCCGCCGGGGTGGCACACCGCCCATCGGCGACCGCCGCCGACGACGCACGAGACTGATCGGGCCGCCGCGGACAAAGAGCCCGCTAACCTCGACGGCATGCGACCGTTCGATGACGGTGTTCGGCTGATCCGATCCGGGGGTGCGACACCGGACGAGCTGGCCGAGCAATTGCTTGCCCAACTCACCGAAGGCGAACTCCTCGGCCTGCTCGATGGGGATGTCTCGCGGTTCCAGCTCGCGAAGCTGCCAAGCATGATGGCGACGGGTCCGATCTCCGCGGGTGCGGTGCCCCGACTCGGCATCCCAGGTATCCGCTTCAGCGACGGTCCCCGCGGGGTGGTCGTGGGCCATTCCACGTCGTTCCCCGTGGCGGTGGCCAGGGCGGCCACCTGGGATTTCGAGCTCGAAGAAGAAGTCGGCCGCGCAATGGGTGTGGAGGGTAGGGCCCAGGGCGCCAACTACTCCGCCGCCGTCTGCGTCAACCTGCTGCGCCACCCGGCCTGGGGACGTGCCCAGGAGTGCTACGGCGAAGACCCGGTCTTGATCGGTCGGATGGGGGCGGCCCTGACGCGGGGACTTCGGGAGCACGTCATGGCGTGTGTGAAGCACTTTGCGCTGAACTCGATTGAGAACGCCCGCTTTCGGATCAACGTCACCGTCGACGAGCACGCCCTGCACGAGGTCTACCTTCCGCATTTCAAACAGGTCGTGGATGCCGGCGCCGAGTCCGTCATGAGTTCGTACAACTCCATCAACGGGCACTGGGCCGACGAGCACCAGGTCCTGCTTTCCGACATTCTTCGCGACGAGTGGGGCTTTCGCGGATTCGTCACCAGCGATTGGGTTTTCGGCGTACACGACCCCGTCGTCTCGTTGGCGGCGGGCATGGACGTGGAGATGCCGCTGCGCAATCGCCGGGCCAGGACGCTTCCGGCCGCACTCAAGGACGGCCGCGTCGCACGCGAGCTGGTGCTGCGGTCGGGGCGCCGCATCTTGGCCACCCAACTTCGGCACGCCGCCACCAGAGTGCGCGAGGAACCGTCGAGTGCCGCCGTGGCGTCGCCCGCGCACCGGGCGCTCGCGCGGCGGGCCGCAGCCCGCGGAATGGTGCTGCTGAAGAACGATTCGGTCGGTGACGTGCCACTGCTGCCGCTGGACCCGACTTCGTTGCATCGGGTGGCAATCGTCGGACACCTTGCGGCAGAAGCGAACCTGGGCGATCGGGGGTCCTCGCTGGTCCGGCCACCGTCGGTCAGCAGCGTGCTCGACGGTGTCCGCGAGGCGCTTCCCGGCCTGCGGATCGACTACGCGCCCGGCACCGATGTCGCCGCCGCTGCAGAAGCGGCGACTGACGCAGACGCCGCCGTCATCGTGGTGGGCCTTGGCGCCGAAGACGAGGGCGAGCGCATCATGAACACCGATCCGGGTGCCATGAAGATGCTGGGCTTTCCGTTCAACACGCGACTGGTCGGTTGGCTCGCGGGAAAGGTCGTCGGCAACCGAATGGGCAAGGGCGGCGACCGAGTTTCGCTGTCACTGACCGCGCAGGATGAGCAACTCATCGCCGCAGTCGCACAACGTAATCCGCGAGCGGTGGTCGTGCTCATCGGCGGCAGTGCCATCACCATGGAGCGGTGGCGCGTGCAGGTGCCCGCAATACTGATGGCCTGGTACCCGGGCATGGAGGGCGGCCGGGCCGTCGCCGACGTGCTGCTCGGCCGAACCGAACCGGGTGGCCGACTGCCGCTGTCGATCCCGACGAACGAATCGGACCTACCGTTCTTCGACTCCGAAGCCACGGAGATCAGCTATGACGCGTGGTGGGGGCAGCGAAAGCTCGACCACGACGGCGCACCGACGGCGTTCCGGTTCGGCCATGGACTGGGCTACACGACGTTCGACGTCACGCTCACCGAACACGAAGTCGACGAGGACACCGGCACGGCGGTCGCTCGAGTGCGCAACACCGGCGCCCGCGCGGGCAGCACCGTCGCACAGGTCTACGCGTGGGACGCCGACGCGGAACGCCCAGTGCCACAACTGATCGGATTCCATCGCGTCGAACTCGACCCTGGCGCGGCGACTGACGTCGTCATCGACCTCGACCTCGGTCCGGTGCGGCAACGGGACCCCGCCACACGACGATGGTCACGACGTCCAGGGTCGTGGCGGCTGGTCGTGGATCAGGTCAGCCCCAGCGCACCGGGTCCCGGACGTCCGCTCTGGTGAGCGTCAGTGCTCGACAGGCGCTGCGCGTGAACGGACTTCGGCAATCCGCTCCTTGCGGATTTCCACCGGACCGGTCTCGAACGTCTCATGGATGCCAAGGTCGGCGAGCCCGAGGAGCGGCAGGATCGGCACGCCGCCCGCGGCGACCACCAACTTCAGATCATCGGAAACGCCACTGTCGAACATCATTCCGCCGATGAGACAGATGACCGCCATCTTGTAGGCGTTGAGCGCCCGGTACCACGGTCGGTTCACGGGCGTGATTCCGCTGACAGTCTCATAGCTTTCGAGGAACTCGTCGATGGTCAACGCCGATGGATGGCTGGTAAGCCCGACGGGCTGCATCCAGAGCAGCTCCATCCATCCGATGTCGGTGAGCGGATCACCGATTGTGGTCATCTCCCAATCGAATACCGCACTGACGTCATCGCCGCCGAACGCGAAGTTGCCGGGTTTGGCGTCACCGTGCACCAGGGTGAGCTTCGCGGATGGTTCCGGCTTGGTCTCACGCAACGCAAGCAGCAGCCGCTCGAGCGCGGGAAGCGGCCCGCGTTGCACGCGGTGCATCTCGTCGGCCCAGTGGTCGAGTTCGCGGTCGAGGTGGTCGCGGCCGTCCCCCAGGAAACTCAGGTCGACCGCGGCTAGCTCGACGGAGTGGATGGCCCCGAGTTGCTCGGCCATGCTCGCGCACATCCGTCGAATACCGGCCGCAGGCCGATCGGGAGTCTCCATCTCGTACACGTCGCCTGCGACGCGTTCCATGACGAGGAACTCTCGACCCAATACCTCGCCGGAGTCCTCCAGCCACAGTGCGCGAGGCACGCGCACCGCCGTGTGTTCGAGCGCCCGCAGCACGTCGAACTGACGCTTCAGGTCGTACGGTTCGAGCAGCGCTGGCGGTGGCGGACGCAGCCGCAGCACCACGTCTTGCCGCGCTTCGGTCGCGGCCCGTTGCGTCACGACGGTCAGCACCATCATCTCCGCCGAATGGCCGAACTCGACACGGTCGAGTCCTTCGATGCGAACCTCATCGGCGTCGGGCAACTGCGTGCGCAGCCAGTCGGCAAGTCGTTCGGCCACGTCGGTTCGACTCATGAGGGCTAGCGTGACACCGTTCGGACAAACTGTAAAGAATGTCCGATCTAAGGCGACGATCTCCGGGCGGCGAGCTCGGCGAGCACCTCATCGGTGTGTTCACCGAGTTCCGGTGCCGTCCAACGGGGTTCCCACGGCGTGCCGTGAAAGTCGGCAGGCGTGGCGACCATCGGAAGGCTCGAATCCCCGTCGGGCACGTCGACGAGCCCTCCCCCGGCGTGGAACTGCTCGTCACCCAGGATGTCCTCGAGCGAGTTGATCGGTGACCAGAAGAAGTCCGGTTCGCTGTCGAAGGCGGCGGCCCATTCGGCGAGCGGCTTCGTCGCGAAGAGCCCGTCCAACTCGCCGATCAGCTGTTCACCGTTGACGAAGCGATCGCGGGCGGTGGCAAAGCGGGGGTCGGTCAGCCAATCGTCCCGACCGACCGCACGACACAGTGCGGGCCAGTGCCGCTCACCCTCTAGCCCGACGATCCAGAACCTTCGCCCGTCGCCCGCCGCATAGTTGTTCATGCACGGGTTGCCCATGGTCTCGCGCTGCCCGATCGCGATGGAATTGCCGGTCAGCAGGTACGTGTTCAGATCGAAGCTGACGGTGTAGGTGCCCTGACGGTAGAGCGACGTGGTGACCAACTGACCGGTTCCGGTGCGCGCCCGCGCGACCAGCGCCGCGCACACCGCCGCGGCCAAGGTCATGCCGACCGAATGATCCCCCATGCCGCCACGCTGGAATGGAGGCGTGTCCCCGGGGCGGGTCAACAGGTGCGCCAGGCCGGCGCGGGCCCAGAAGGCGGCAACGTCGTAGGCCGCGCGGTCCGCTTCGGGCCCGGTCATCCCGTAGCCGGTGATCAATCCGTACACCAGGCGCGGGTTTGCGCCTGCCACGGCTTCGTAGTCCAGGCCAAGGCGCTGCAATGCGGCGGGCCGCACGTTGGTCAGGAACACGTCGGCGTCGGCGAGCAGTGCGTGTGCAGTGGCGCGGCCCTCGTCGGTGGCGAGGTCGAGGACGACGCTGCGTTTGGACCGGTTGTCCATCTCGAACGGCGGGTTCGCGACATGACCGTCCTGGGGGATTCCCAGCATGCGGCCGAACGTCCGTGCGGGGTCGCCGGTCGGTGGCTCGATCTTCACGACGTCGGCGCCCCAATCGGCGAGGATGCCGCCCGCGGCCGGTCCCGCCACCCACACGCCGAGTTCGACGACCTTGACGTCTTCCATGGGTCCGGCCACGTCGCCTCTTCTCGTCACGCCCGCGAATCTCGGCAGTTGCATCGGGTTCCGCGGAAGCACCTTACAGTTGTCCGTCACTTCGTAAACTAACCAACGAGTTGGGTGAGCTCCGTCCCGTCGGGAAGGTCATTGTGATGTTCATCGTGCCGCGCGGCTACCGGGACCATCGGTTTTGCGCTTTACCATCAGGTGCACAGCCAGCTGTACCGCAGAACGTGACGAGGGTCTTGACGTGAACGAACCAGCAACCGCCGTGCCGGACGGCGACGATCCGCATGACGACACGTCGACCCGGACCCGCATCCTGGCCGCCACCGCCGAGGTGCTCGGCAGCAGCGGCCAGACCAAGCTCAGCCTCTCCGAGGTCGCGCTGCAGGCCGGGGTGTCCCGTCCGACGCTCTACCGGTGGTTCGCCTCGAAGGACGAACTCCTTGCGGCGTTCGGGCGCTATGAGCGCGACATGTTCGACTCGGGGATCAGCAGAGCGACAGCCGGGCTCCGCGGCAACGAGAAGCTCGACGCCGCACTGCGGTTCATCGTCAAGTACCAGCAGTCTTACTCCGGCGTCCGACTGGTCGACATCGAACCCGAGGTGGTCATCGCACAGTTGGCGCAGATCATCCCGACCATGCGGGCCCGCCTGGTGAGGCTGATGTCCGGTCCCAACAGTGCGGTCAAGGCGGCTACGGCCATCCGGGTGGCCGTGGCGCACTACATCGTGCGCAGCGACGACGGCGACCAATTTCTCGCGCAGCTTCGTCACGCAGCGGGCATCAAGCCGCCGGACGCGAGCAGCTGAAGCCTGGCGAGATCCGCCAAAGGCGTGACACTTCGCCGATGGTTTGTAAGGCTAGCTAGATGACGAGCGTGCAGAGCGATTCAGGGGTGTTGGCCGGCGACGAGCGGATGCTGATCGACGGCGAACTCCAATACACGGGCAGTGGTGCGAAGTTCGACGTGATCCACCCGGCCAGCGAACAGGTGGCAGGTCAGGCAACCGACGGCACCGTCGCCGACATGGAGCGCGCCGTCGGCGCGGCACGGCGCGCGTTCGACGAAACCGACTGGTCGCGCGACCTGGAGTTCCGCCACCACTGTCTGACCCAGTTGGCCGAGGCGCTGGACCGCAACAAGGAGCACCTGCGGCGGGTGCTGATCACCGAGGTCGGCTGTCCGGTCACGGTGTCGGGATCCCAGATCGAATCGCCCATCTCCGAAGTCACCCACTGGGCCGAGCACGGCCGCAACTTCGAATACCTGACCGACACCGGGATGCACGACACCCCGATGGGTCCGGCACGCCGCAAGATCCACTACGAACCCATCGGCGTGGTCGGAGCGATCACCCCGTGGAACGTGCCGTTCTACCTCAACATCGCTGAGACCGTGCCCGCGTTGATGGCGGGAAACACCGTGGTACTCAAGCCCGCTCAGCTCACGCCGTGGTCGGGCAGCGAGTACGGCCGCATCGTCGCCGAGGAAACCGATATCCCGGCGGGCGTATTCAACGTGGTGGTGTCCAACGCCAACGAGGTCGGCGCCGCGTTGAGCGCAGATCCGCGGGTCGACATGATCACGTTCACCGGATCCACGGCCACCGGGCGGGCCATCCTGGCCGCGGGCGCGGCGACGGTGAAGAAGACACTGCTCGAGTTGGGCGGCAAGTCTGCCCACATCGTGCTCGACGATGCCGACTTCAACTCCGCACTGCCGCTGGCGGCGATGATGGCGTGCGTGATGTCGGGGCAGTCGTGCATCCTTCCCAGCCGAATCTTGTTGCCGCGCAGCCGCTACGACGAAGGTATCGAGGTGCTCAAGACCAGCATGGAGAACTTCCCATACGGGGATCCATGGGACCCGGGCAACATGCAGGGTCCGCAGATCAGCGCGCAGCAGCGCAAGAAGGTGCTCGGGCTGATCAAGAGCGGCATCGAGTCCGGTGGGCGGCTGGTCACCGGCGGCGGCATCCCCGAGCACCTACCCGTCGGCTACTACGTGCAACCCACGCTGATCGCCGACGTCGATCCGAACTCCCAGATCTCCCAGGAGGAGATCTTCGGCCCGGTGCTGACGGTCACCCCCTACGAGAGCGACGACGAAGCCGTCGCGATCGCCAACAACTCCATCTACGGGCTGTCCGGTGAGGTCTCCAGCGGCGACGTCGATCGGGCCATGGCCGTCGCCAAGCGGATGCGCACCGGCAACGTCACCATCAACGGCAAGTCCCACTTCGGCATCACCAGCCCCTTCGGCGGGACCAAGCAAAGCGGCCTCGGCAGGCGCAATGGCGACGAGGGCTACCGCGAATACCTCGAGGCGAAGACCATCGGCCTGCCTGAATGACCGACCTCGACGAGATATCGGCACTGCTGCACCGCTACGCCCGCGCCGTCGACACCAAGGACTGGGAGCTCTATCGGTCGGTATTCACTGCCGATGCCGTCATCGACTATTCGTCGAACGGCATCCCCGCGGGTGCGCGCGATGAGATCACCGACTTCCTCGCGAAGGCCTTCACGGCCATTCCGATGTCGATGCACTACATCACCAACATCGAGGCGGACGTGGGTTCCGGAGGGCAGGAGCGAAGCGACCGGGGACATCTGCCGAGCGACACGGCCAAGGTGCGGGCGATGTTCTACAACCCGACGCAGCTGCCAGGCTTGTCGGAGCTGAGCCACTTCGGCGGCTACTACTTCCATGAGCTGGTACGCACGGACGACGGATGGCGCAGCCGCCACCTTCGCGAGGAGGCCGTGTGGGCCGTCAATGGCCCGGGCGGCTAGCCCTCGGCTGCCAATTGACCGCAGGCAGCGGCGATTTCGCGGCCGCGCGTGTCGCGGACCGTACAGGACACCCCGCGCTCCTTGACCCGCCTGACGAACTCCCGCTCGACCGGTTTGGGGCTGGCGTCCCATTCGCTGCCCGGCGTCGGGTTGAGCGGAATCAGGTTGACGTGCACGAGCGGTCCCAGCGCGCCGTGAAGCTTCTTGCCGAGTAGGTCGGCCCGCCACGGCTGGTCGTTGACGTCGCGGATCAAGGCGTACTCGATGGACACTCGCCGGCCGGTGACGTCGGCGTAATACCTTGCGGCGTCGAGTGCTTCGGACACCTTCCACCGGTTGTTGACCGGTACCAGCGTGTCGCGGAGCTCGTCGTCCGGCGCGTGCAGTGACAGCGCGAGCGTCACACCGAGGTGTTCGTCGGCCAGCTTGCGAATGGCGGGCGCCAACCCGACCGTCGACACCGTGACCGATCGCGCGGAGATGCCGAAGCCGTCAGGTGCCGGAGCGATGATGCGTTGGACCGCGGTGAGCACCCGGTTGTAGTTGGCCAGTGGCTCGCCCATGCCCATGAAGACGATGTTGGACAACCTGCCGTCGTGCTCGTCGCGCATGGCAGCCGCAGCGGCCCGGACCTGCTCGAGAATCTCTCCCGTGGAAAGGTTTCGGGTCAGCCCTCCCTGGCCGGTCGCACAGAACGGACACGCCATTCCGCACCCGGCCTGCGACGAGATGCACACCGTATTGCGCTGCGGATAGCGCATCAGCACCGACTCGAACGTGGTGCCATCGCCGGCACGCCACAACGTCTTTCTGGTCTCCCCCGCGTCGCATTCGATGGACTTCACCACCGACAGCAGCGGCGGGAACAGTGCCTCGGCCACTTGACCTCGAACCGCAGCTGGCAGGTCCGTCATGAGTTGCGGGTCGGCGATCAGCCGCCCGAAGTATTGATTGGCCAACTGCTTGGCCCGGAATGCGGGCAGTCCCAACTCCGCGACCGCGGAGGTGCGGCCGTCGTCGGAGAGGTCGGCGAAGTGCCGCGGCGGCATACCCCGCTTCGGCGCGTTGAAGACCAATTCTTGCTTCACGATTCGTCCAGTATGTCGCGTACTGCCCGTTCGACGGCATCCAGTACGTCGGGATCGACCCCTGCGCGTCCGCGCACGAATACAGATGCGCGGTTGGTCGGCGGCAGGCCCTCGGCGAGACACAGTCCATCGGGAAGCCGGCCGATCATGGGCAGCAACGCCACTCCCAACCCGGAGCGCACGGCGGCGAACAACCCCGAGAGGTCGGCGCTCTCGGCTGCGATGCGGTAGGGCACCCCGATGCGGTCGAGTGCTGCGAAGGTCGGCTCACGCAAGGTGCACGGTTCGGAGTACATCACCACCGGCAGCGGTTCGTTCGCCTGCGTTGAGCCACTACGTGCCGAAACCCATTTCAGCGCAACCATTCCCGAGGCATTAGTCGGATCCAGACCGGAACCGTCGAGCATCACCGCGAGGTCGACCAGCCCTTGTTCGATAGCGTCGGCGAGCATGACGTTGCGGTCCAGTCGGAACCGCACCCGCCACTCTGGCAGCCGCTCTGAAAGCGCGGCGATCAAACCGGGGAGCATGACGTCTGCACCGTGTTCGGTGGCGCCGATCAGCAGCACGCGTTCCTCGACCGACCCGAGCTCGGCAAGCGCCGTGTCGTGCGCGGCGAGAATCGTGCGCGCATGGCCGAGCACTCGGTGACCCAACTCGGTGAATGCGACACCGCGGCCCGAACGCTCTACGACCGGCCCTCCGACCACTGCCTCGACGCGCCGCACGTGTTGGCTGACGGCCGACTGCGTCATGTGAAGGACGGCGGCCGCGCGGTGAAATCCGCCACAGTCGGCCACGGCCACGACGCTGCGCAGTGGCGCGATGTCCAGGACCTGACCCATGGCGTCAACATACTCCGATCAGCAATGACGATCAAAATGTCGCTCATTTTGCGCAGATTCGCGGCCGTGCCCAAGTGACTGATCATAATTGGCGATCAGTTCAGATCACCATTAATCGTTGGACCGGCTCGCTTGTAATCGCGACCATGGGAACCGTGACGCCAACCCGGATGCCGCTCAGGACTGCTTCGACCGTGACGTTCTTCTATGCCTTGGGCTATCCGATCGGCAACATGGCCGTCCATGCCATGTCCCCGATGGCGGTGCTGGCGATCCGCTTCGGGCTGGCGGGTCTCGTCCTCGGCACGTGGGCGCAGCTCGCCCGAGTGAGCTTTCCGAGCGGCCGCAAGCTCGGCCATGTCGCAGTCGCGGGTCTGCTGACGCAGGCCGTGCAGTTCTGCGCGCTGTACGTCGCGGTCCAGCACGGCGCTCCGGCAGTGCTGTGTGCGGTGGTCATCGCGATGAATCCCGTTGCCACCGCACTGCTCACCGCGGCGTTCCTGCGTGACCGGCTGACGTTCGGCCGCATCGTCGCGCTGCTGTTGGGCGTCGCGGCGGTGCTCGCGGCGTGCGCCAGTCGACTGATCACCGAAGGTGGGGTTGATCCGGCGGTGCTGCTGCTGCTCGTCGCGCTGCTGGGCCTCGCTGCCGGTGGCGTGTATCAGCAGCGCTTCTGCGCCGACGTCGACTTCCGCGCCTCGACTGCCGTCCAGAACGCCGTCGCGTTCGGGCCTGCGCTGGCGCTGGCGCTCACCACTCGGTTCGAGGTGCACGACGCCACCATGGCCGCCTTCGCCGTGGCCGGAGTGGTGCTGCTCAACGCCACGCTGGGCGTGTCGCTGTACGTACGGGCGATCAACCTCCATGGCGCCGCCGCCGTGTCGATGCTGTTCTGCGTCATTCCGGCGGTCGCAGGCGTGCTGTCGTGGTTCATGTTGGGCGAGCGTCCGGATGTCGGCATCGCCGCCGGGTTGGTGCTCGGTGCACTGGCTTGCTGGCTGAATGCCTCGGCGGGCAGGAGCGTAGCGACCCGGGGATTCAGGCGAGGCTCAGGTCAGAAGCGTGAGGACGACCCAGGTCGCGACGGCCGACGGCAGCACCGAGTCGAGCCTGTCCATCAGCCCGCCGTGGCCGGGCAGCAAGGTGCCCATGTCCTTGATGCCTAGGTCGCGCTTGACCTGAGACTCGATCAGATCGCCGAGCGTTCCGGTGATGACCAGCATGAGGCCGAGCGGGATGCCGACCCACGCCGGTTTGTCGAGCAGGAAGGCCACGGCGAGCACGGAGGCCGCGGTACCGCACATCAGCGAACCGGCGAAGCCCTCCCATGACTTCTTGGGGCTGATCGCCGGCACCATCGGGTGCTTGCCGAACAACACGCCGGCCGCGTAGCCGCCGATGTCGGAGAACACGACGCCGAGCATCAGGCACAGCACCCGCCATCGTCCGTCGTCCGGGTAGACCAGCAGCGCGCCGAACGCGCCGAACAGGGGAATCCAGGCGGTCAGGAAGACCGTCGCGGTGATGTCGCGCAAAAAGTTTTCCGGCGCGTTCTTGAGCCCGCCCGAGAGCAGTCGCCAGATCATGCAGACGAGCACGGTGGCGCCGAAGGCCCCGAGCGCTCCGGCCGGGCCGAACGGCCACGTCAACCAGACGATGGCCTGCCCGCCGACGATGAGCGGTATGACCGGAATCGAATACCCGGCCGTGCGCAGGCGGCGCACTACCTCGTGCGTTGCGAGGGCCATCGCCACCGCGACGACCGGGACCCAGCCGAGCGGCGCGAACACCAGGATGGCGATGACGCCGAACCCCAGAAACGCCCCAACGGCGATGGCAGCGGGCAGGTTTCGCCCGGCCCGCGATGCCTTCTTCGGCGGATCGGTGGATGCGCCTTCGCCGTCGGCGGAAGCGGTGTCGGTGTCTGCCACGGTCGGTCGCTGGAGCACTAGACCTCCAGCAACTCGCCTTCTTTGTGCTTCACCAAGTCCTCGATCTGACTGGTGTACGTGCCGGTGGATTTGTCGAGATCCTTCTCGGCCCGTCCGACCTCGTCCTCGCCCGCTTCGCCGTCCTTCTTGATGCGGGCCAATTCCTCCATCGCCTTGCGACGGATGTTGCGGACCGTGACCTTGGCGTCCTCGCCCTTCGACTTGGCCTGCTTGACGAGCTCGCGCCGACGCTCCTCGGTCAACTGCGGAATCGAGATGCGGATGACGTTGCCGTCATTGCCCGGGTTCACACCGAGGTCGGAGTTGCGGATCGCGTCTTCGATGATGCGGAGCTGGTTCGCCTCGTACGGCTTGATGACGACCAGTCGCGCCTCCGGCACGTTGATGCTGGACAGCTGCGTGATCGGCGTGAGCGAACCGTAGTAGTCGATCTTGATCCGATTGAACATGCCGGGATTGGCTCGACCGGTGCGGATGGACGAGAGATCGTCGCGCGCCACCGACACCGCCTTCTCCATCTTCTCTTCGGCGTCGAAGAGGGTTTCCTCGATCAAGGTGGATCTCCCGTCGCTAGCGCTGGCCCAGCCGTCATCAGTCGGTGGTGACCAATGTTCCGATCTTCTCACCTGCCACCGCGCGAGCGATGTTTCCGTCGGTCAGGAGATTGAACACCAGAATGGGCATGCGATTGTCCATGCAGAGGCTGAATGCCGTGGCGTCGGCGACCTGAAGGCCGCGATCGATGACTTCGCGGTGCGTGATGGCGGTAAGCAGTTCGGCGTCGGGGTTCGTGCGTGGGTCGTCGGTGAAGACGCCGTCGACGGCCTTGGCCATCAGCACCACTTCGGCGCCGATCTCCAGCGCGCGTTGGGCGGCGGTGGTGTCCGTCGAGAAGTACGGCAGCCCCATGCCGGCGCCGAAGATCACCACGCGCCCCTTCTCCAGGTGCCGACGCGCGCGCAGCGGGATGTACGGCTCGGCGACCTGTCCCATCGTGATGGCGGTCTGGACACGGGTGTCGATGCCCTCCTTCTGCAGGAAGTCCTGCAGCGCAAGGCTGTTCATCACGGTGCCCAGCATGCCCATGTAGTCCGAGCGCGTGCGCTCCATGCCGCGCTGCTGAAGCTGCGCGCCGCGGAAGAAGTTTCCACCGCCGATGACGACGGCCACCTGCGCGCCGCTGCGCACCACGTCGGCGATCTGGCGGGCGACGAGCGCGACGACGTCGGGGTCGAGCCCTACCTGCCCGCCGCCGAACATCTCCCCGCCCAGTTTGAGTACGACGCGGGAGTACATCGGCCGATACGGGGCTTGCTGGCCGGCTGGGCCGGTGTCAGGCACCGCCATCGTGGCTCCCTTCGGGTCCTTCGCGACGTGCCATCCAGTCTGACGACGACGGCGCCCCCAATCCTGCCAAATGGCTGGACTGGGGGCGCCAACGGGTAGCTGCGGCTCAGCGCTACCCCAGGTGAGCCGACAGCAACCAGGCCGCGACCGACTTGCGGCCCTTGGCCTCATCGCGGATGTCGGCGCCTGCGAAGCCTTGGAACTGCTCGGCGAAGTTCTCGGGCACGTTGGCGTGGATGCGCGCGGGTCGCACCTCATCGATCACCCAGTACTTGCCCACCACGTCGCGAAGCTCTTGCTCGGTGACGGGGTTTGCGGGTCCGGCGGCCATGGTCGTCCGGTCGAACACCAGCACGAAGTACGACGCTCCTGGCGCGGCGGCCCGCACGATCGACTGCTGGTAGCCGTCGCGCAGTTCGACCGGCATCGAGTGGAATAGCGTGCTGTCGACGATGGTGCCGAACCGGCCGTCGTACCCGGTGAACGCCGAGATGTCGGCGACCTCGAAGCTCGCATTGGTCAGCCCGCGCTTGGCGGCTTCTGCGCGAGCGAGCTCGATCGCCGTCGACGACTGATCGAGTCCAACCGTGGTGAAGCCCTGTTCGGCCAGGGCGAGCGCCGTCGCGGCCTCACCGCACCCGGCGTCCAGCACGTCACCGTGGACCTTGCCAGCCGCGATCAGCGCGGCGATCTCGGGCTGCGGCTCGCCGATGCTCCACGGCGGTTTGGTGCCGAGGCCCATCTCTTCGGCCTGGCCTCGGTAGGCGGAATCGAACATCGCATCACTGGGTCTAGTCATGATTCCGGTATATCAATCTAGTTGATATGTGTCAAGATGGTTGACATGATCGATGGCACCGACCAGCCGCTTGGCTACCTGCTGAGCCGGCTTGCCACCAACTTGCGCACCGAGGTGACGGCCACCGCCCTCGAGCCGTTGAATCTGAGCTTCCCGCAATACATCTGCATGCGGCTCCTGTCGCACTCGCCTGGGCGGTCCAACGCCGACCTCGCCCGCGACGTCATGGTCTCCCCGCAGGCGATGAACATGGTCGTCCGCGGCCTTCAGGACCGCGGACTCGTCAGCCGCCCCACCACCGTGGAGTCGGGACGCTCACTGCCCGCCGAGTTGACCCGCGAGGGCATTGCCTTGCTCAAGCGCACCGACGCGGGCGTGCGTGCGTCCGAGCAGCGCGTGCTGGCACCACTGAACGACCAGGACCGGCGCGACCTGAAGCGCATCCTCGCCATTTTCGACTAGCCCAACGGCGGACCTGCATGGTGTGCACCGTGGCAGGCCTTAGGCGGCGTCGGCGGGATGTCCAGCGCCGGGTTGCCGTCGAAGAAGCCGATCGGTTTCAGGTGGAATCCCGTGTACGCACAGGGCATCACCGGCCAGTCCTCCGGGCGGACCACGTGATGCGCGCCCAGGGTGTACCAGAGCACCACGTCGGTGTTCTCCAGCGGCGCGTCGTCGGCGATGAACTCGGGCAGACCTTGCGCGTCCGCGGACTGGTACATGTAGTCCCCCGCCGCGAACTTCTCCGCCTCGTCGTACTTGGTGACCCACAGGTTGTGCTGCACGAAGCGCGCCCGGTCGTAGATGTAGGAGCCCTCCTGCACCATGACGGGCACAATCTCCTTGGGCACCAACTTGTATGCCGTCGGGGCGCCGAGTTCGTTCTTCTTCGACGGATTGGTGATCTTCCAGTAGCGGCCCGTCTTCCAGTCCCAGTCGCGGGCGCCCTCGGCCTCCGACGCCACCAGGGTGTCCTGCGTGATCCATGCGTTGTGGTGAGGATTCAGCGCCGGATCCGGCTCCGGAATCGAATCAACCTCGTACACACTGTTTCCCGCCCCGTCGACACTCATGTCGAGCCGGAAGTTGAAGAAGTGCTGATGGTTTGGACCGTAGACGCCGGGGGCGACGAGCTTGCCCCAGCGCGGCACCTCCCCGCTCTCGATCGAGCCCGTGGTGAGCACCCCGGACAGCTTGACCTCGACCTCGATCGAGGCATCGTTGTAGAAGTACCAGAAGAACCCGTACTCGTAGTTGCCGACGGTACAGATCATCGAAATCACCAGCCGCCGCGAACGCCGGACCTCCACCTCCTGGGTACGGAAGTCGGTGTGCTTCCAGGAGATTCCGTAGTCTTCCTCATGCATGCAGATGGCGTTGGGAATCGTGACCGCATTGCCGTCGGAGTCGTTGACCGTGCCGTCGAAGTAGTGGATCTCGCCGAGACAGTCGCAGCCCAGTGTGAGCGGGTTGGCCGAGAAGCCCATGCCCACCTCACCCATGTCGAACACGTTCTTGTTCCAGTGGGTCGGCGAGGTATCGCCGTAGGGCACCACCATCTCCGACAGCGACCCGCGGTACATGATGGGCCTGGTCTCGCCGCGGTCGGTGTAGGTCACCTCATGCAGGGTGATGCCCTCACGCGGATTGAACCCGATCCGCATGGACCACTTCTGCCACTCCACCTTCCAGCCGTCGACGGTGAAGCTCGGGCCGTCGGGCTGGGTGATCTCGATCGGCTTGACGTCGGAACGGAACTCGGTGAACGCAGGACGGTTGTTCGGGTCGAACATGAACCGCTCGTCGTAGTTGCCCGCGGTCGGCGGCAACGGGACCACGCCGTGATCCTCGATGTCCACGATCGTCATGCTGTCGAGGTCGAACGTCACGATCAGGCCCTCGACCGGCCGCGCGTAACCGTGTTCGGACGGCGCCGCCCGCATGAACGTCAGCGGGCGGCAGATCAGCGGCGAGTTGTCGTAGTGGTCACCCTGGCCGTAATAGCCTGCAGGCCAAGGGTCGATCATCGCCAGGCTGAAGTCGGTGATGCCGCGCTTGACCATCGCCGCTTGCCACCGCGGATCCTCGCGGACCTTCTCCTCCACGCCGGTCATGTGCTCGACGAGATATGAGGGGAACCGTCCCGGAATCGACTTCCACGACTCGATGACCCTGGCACCCAGGTCAACGACGGCCTCATAGATCAGCTTGGCGGCACCGTCGTACATCGTGGCAAATGCGCACCGCGGGAGCGCGAGGCCGTCAAACGTGAGTTCGGCGGTCTTGGCCGGTTCGGCCAACTGAATCATGACGAACTTCAGTGTCGGCGAGGAGTATTCGGAGTTCAGGATGATCGCGGCTGCCGACTGGATCTCGGCGCCCGACAGTGGGTCCAGCGGATAACTGATCTTGTCGTCGGTAACGTCCGTGTGGAGCGTGGTGCTGTCCAATGTCATTTCGGTTAACTCTCCGATTTCGTGGTTTCGGTGTTGAGATCGAGCACGGCGAGATGGGCCAGTGCGTCTTCCGCAGAGGTCTTGTGCGCGGCCCGCCGTCCGAAGACGTACACGACTACGCCAAGTGCGATCATCCCGATCGAGATGCCGCCCGTCCAGGTCATCCACTCGCTGTCTGGCACGTCCTTGATCCAGGACTTGGCGAAGGAGTAGTAGACACCGCCGATGGTGCCCACCGTGCCGACGATGACGGTGATCCACACCCCGACGCTTCCGCCTGGGATACGCCAAAACTTCTCGGCGGCATAGCGATCGGCGTACTTCTTGCGGGCGATGATGACCGGGATCAGGAAGAAGAACCCGGAGATCAGCCACACGGTGGAAAGCCCGCCCTGGATGAAGATGGTGACGTTCGCCATGCTGCTCTGCGAGTACAACGCCACCAGGATCAGCGACGAGAGCACACCCTGAATCAGGATGGCGGTGACCGGGTTACGGGTGCGCGGGTTGAGGTGAGTGAAGATGCGCGGCAGGTGACGTTCGAGTCCCGAGACGAATATGAGCCGGGAGTACGTCACCTGGTAACTCATCAACGCCACGAAGATGATGACGCACAGCACGATCGCCGAAACCTCCATCACGCCTGGGGGCGCAGCGCTTCCAAGCATCGCGATGACACCGGTGACCGGGTCGATCTGATCGGACGGCAGCACCATCATCGTGCCGACGGTGGTCAACAGATAGATGGCCACCAGTGCAGCCGAGCCCCAGATGACCATCTTCGGACCGCTCTTGCGGACAGACAGGAACTCCGCACCCATGTTGTACGGCGTTTCGACCCCGAGCAGGTACAGCAGCACAGTGCCGTACAGAAAACCGGCCCCGGCGAAGTCGGGAATCGTCGCGGCATGCATGTCGAACGGGGTGCCCGAGCCGTTCCTCAACGCATATACCAAGCCAGACACGAAGATAACGGCCGTCAGCACGCCGTACACCATGAAGACGATCTTCATGACCTGCTGATTGGCCGCGAGTTTGGCGAGCGCCAATCCAACGACACCCCAGAGGATCACCAGCTGAAGGATGATGCTCAGGGTCAGGCCGAGTTGCGCGTGGAACGCCAGCAGCAGGAACTGCACGATGATCGCAGGCGATGACGCGGCGTTGAGGATCACCGGTATCCACGACAGGTAACCGCCGATGAACCCCCAGGTTTCGCCCATCGTCCTGGTCGCCCAGATGTACACGCCGCCCTCGCCGGGCCACAGGTTGCCGAGTTCGGCGACCGCCATGCCCGCGGGAACGAGGAAGGTGATGATGCCGAGCACCCACATCGGGATGGCGGTCCAGCCGCCGGCCGCCATCACCGACGAACCGGTGATCCAGCAGATGATGAAGACGTAGGTGGCCGTCAGCCCGAACGTGGTCATCACCTTGGGCAGCACTTGTTCGGGGACCAACTCGGTGGTCAACAGCGCGTCACGGCCGGACGACCGCGTCGCTTCCAACTCTTGTGTCATTGCTTCCCTCTCGATCAGATGGAATCCCTTGGGGACGTTGTCAGTTGACGATGTGTCCGTCTTTCATGCGGACGACGCGACTCGCTTCTTCGGCCACGATGGGATCGTGGGTGCTGGCGACAACGGTGACGCCCAAGGTCGAGCACAGGTCGCGCAGCATGCGCACGACCGTCTCCCCCGTCTTGTGATCCAGGTTCGCGGTCGGTTCGTCCGCGAGCACCAGGGTTGGATTGCTGATCAGCGAACGCGCGATGGCCGTGCGCTGTTGTTCGCCGCCGGACATCTTGGTCGGCTGATGATGAATCCGGTGACTGAGGCCGACAAGGTCGAGCAACTCCAGTGCGCGTTTGCGCAACGACTTTCGGTCATACGGCTCGAACATCAACGGCAACTCGACGTTCTCGACCGCCGACAGGAACGGGATGAGGTTGTAGCTCTGAAAGATGAACCCGATGGTGTCGTGCCGCAGCGCGGCGAACTGGCTCTCGGTGAGCAGTCCGGTGTCCTTGCCCGCGACCTTCACCGACCCCTTCGTCGGCCGGTCCAGGCCCCCGATGATGTTGAGCAACGTCGACTTGCCGCTACCGCTCGGGCCCATCAGGCAGACGAATTCACCAGGCATGACGCGCAAGTCGGCCGCGACGACCGCCTTGACGACCTCGTCGCCCAGTTTGTGCAGCTTCCAGACGTCTGCGATTTCGATGACCGCGGACGCACCGGCCGGTGCGACCGCGGTGGGCAGCTCCGAGGTATCCGTGGCGATGTAGGTGTCCTTGATGACCGTCATGAATCAGCCTCCCGTGGAGAGCGAACGAATGGGCGGCCGCGACGCTGCGGTCCAGGTGGGCACGATGCTGGTGGCCAGTGCGGCGACGATGCTCACGCCGACGGCGATTCCACTGCCGACCAGAAGTCCGCTGACCGCAACCCCGGTGGGTACCAACCCCGTGGCGGCCAGCACGAGCGTAGTGACCACGGCCAGCGCCGCGCCCGCGACTGCGCCGAGCACTGCGGCGATGACGGGCTCGACGAGCAGCGCGGCCACCACCGGTATGCGTGGTATTCCGTTGGCGCCGAGCACGCCGAGTTCACGGGTGCGGTGCGCGACCGTGCGGGTGGTGGCGACGGCGACCTCGACGACGCCGACCAAGAGCACCATCACCGCGATCAGCACGACGGCACGGCCGATCTCGTCGGCATGACCCAGCGCCGCTGACTGCGTGCGGATTCCCTCCGAGATGCCGAACACGAGCACGACGAGGAAGGCGCCGGTGGCGGTCGTGATCACCGGCAGCACCATCTCGCCGATGCGCCGTCGCGCGGCAAGCCAACCGTAGGCCAGGCCCTTGCTCAGCATGTGCTCCCAGCCTCCGTCGGTTCGCTCGACCTGGTCATCAGCGCACTCTCTTCTTCGCGCAGGCGCTCATCAGCGCACTCTCTTCTTCGCGCAGGCGCTCATCAGCGGTCCCCAAGGAGATCGACGGGACGTTGCTGCAGCAGCCGGTGCACCGGCACCAATGCACCCACGATCGCCATCGCGGGCACGAACGCGGCGACCATCCCCGCGGCCTGCAGCCAGGCCGTCGGGGTCGCAATGCCCGGAATCACCAGTGCCACGGCCGCTCCCGCTCCGAGCACGCCGACGATGTATGCGGCGACGAAGACGATCGCCGACTCGACGAGGAAGAAGTACAGCACCTCGTCCGCCAGCCCGATGCTGGACATGATCCCGAATTCGCGCTTGCGTTCCTGCACCGCCGCCAGGAACGACGACACCGCGATCACGAAACCCAGACCGAGGCCGATGGTCGAGATCAGCCCGAGCGTCGAACCAGTCACCTTGCCGGAGAACAGGGCCGAGAACTTCTGGTCGAACGTGAGCGGTCCCGAACCACCCACGGTGTCGTAAATGAGCCCACTTCCGTTGGCGTCCGGCAGCACCGCGGGATCCGACGTGAACGGCAGCCCCGTCGCAGCACTCACCGTCTGCCCCAGGTTGCGGTTCTTCTCCTGTCCCGCAGGGGCGAACAGCGTCCACCACCCGTTGTCTCCGACCAACGACTTGGCCAGCGCAGTGGAAACCGTCACGGACTGCCCGCCGCCGTCGATGCTGACCGCCAGAGCTTGCCCGCCGATCACGATCGGTGCACCCTGGGGCAGTCCGAGCCGATCGGCGAGCGCCGACCCGAAAGTTGCTTGACCAGAGGGGGTCTGGTCGTTGCCGCGCAAAGAGACGGATGTGCCGTCGACCGTGGTGACCCCCGACAGCGTGCGAGTGCCCGTCCAGCCGGCGGGCAGCGTCAGCTCCGGCGCGGGACCGTCGGCGACCAGCGCCTGCACGTCCGGGTCGTAGTGCACACCGGCGGCGGGCACCGCCCACAGTTGGGCGCCGTTCAGCACGTCGGTCACCGAATCGGCGCCGGTGATGGCGAAACTCGACGAGATGGTACGGACCACGGTGACGCACGCAATCGCGAGCGCGATACCAAGTACGGACAGCACGAACCGTTCGGGTCTGCGGCGAATGTTGGCCAACGCGAACCGGACTAGGTACCCGAAGGTGTTCCCAGAAGCTTTGGCGATCGCCGGTGATCTAACGGTTGTGGTCGCAGGGGACTCCACAGCAGGAATAGTGGGAGCGACGTGTTTCACGCACCGCCACGGCTGGTGTCGCGGAGGTTAACTCGAGCTCCGCCCGTTACGACGTTGTGTCGCGCGTGCTACGAATTTCGTCGCCGAACCACACGGTCGCAGCCGATTCCGAGCGCACTCGCCGCCGACTCGCCGTTAACGTCAGCACCGCGAGTGGAATTTCATTCTGTTGGGGGTCAAGGGATTTCGCCAATTATCACCTGCATCATCGGGTGCGGAAGTCGGCGGCCGGCGTCAGCCTTGGATTCCGTGCCACGGCTTGGCCGCTTCGAGCTCGTAGGCCAGCTCCAACAGCCTGGCCTCCTGACCAACCGTCGAGGCGAACATCATCCCCACCGGCATGCCGTCGGCCGACTGCGCGAGCGGTAGCGAGATCGCCGGATCGCCCGTCGCGTTCTGAAGTGGCGTGAAACCGACCCAGGCGATCAGTCGGTCGATGATCTGGTCGTAGTCGGCCATCGGGTCAAGGTGCCCGATCAGTGGGGTGACTTCGGCCAACGTCGGGGTCAGCACGACGTCGTACTGGTGCCCGAGCCGCGCGGTGATCCGGTGCGACCGGGAGAGCCGTGCCACGGCCATCGGAACGCGGTGAAGGTTCCGCGCGGCGGTGGCATCCAGGCCCAGGGTCAGGTGATCGAGCTTCGTACGATCGAACGTCGGACCGAACATCATCCGACCGCCGCGCACCAGCGCGAAGGCCAGGAATGCCCAATACAACAGGAAGTCGTCCTTGAACCATGCCGGCACCGGGTTGTCGATGGTGGTCACCCGGTGCCCGAGCTGCTCGAGCAGCGCCGCCGTCTCGAGCGTGAGTTCGGTGACCTCCGGGCTCGCGTCACGCGCTATCGACCGGGTGCACACCGCAATTCGCAAACGCTGCTTCCCGGGTCGGGTGACGTCGCCGATGGGCGGCAGCTTGGGGTTGTGGTGGACCCGCTCCAATTCCCGGAAGAACGCCGCGGTGTCGCGCACCGAACGGGTGAGCACTCCGTCCGCGACGATCCTCACGGGCGCCGCGCGCACCTCCTTGTCGAGCGGGACGCGACCGCGCGAGACCTTGAGCCCGACGAGCCCGTCGCACGCGGCGGGGATCCTGATCGACCCGCCGCCGTCGTTCGCGTGAGCGATCGGTACCACCCCCGACGCGACGAACGCGCCCGAGCCCGACGACGACGCGCCCGCGGTGTAGTCCGGATTCCAGGGGTTGCGGACGGGGCCGAACCGCGGATGCTCCGCCGATCCGCTAAAGCCGAACTCCGACATGCGAGTCCGGCCCAGCGGCACCAAGCCCGTCGCCAAGAACGCCTTAGCGAAGGCTCCGTCCTCCGTGGGCGGCCGCGGTTCCCACGCGTCGCCGCCGAGCCGCATCGGCATGCCCTCGACCGCGATGTTGTCCTTGACGAAGGTCGGCACGCCGTTGAAGAAGCCGCCGTAGGGCCACTTGGCGCTGGCACGTTCGCGCGCCCTGTCGAACGCCTTGTACGCCAGCCCGTTGAGGTCCGGGTTCACCTGCTCGGTACGGGCGATGGCCGCCTCGATCAGTTCGGCGGCGGACACCGTCCCGGCGGCCAAGGCCGCCACCAGCCCAACGGCGTCATGGTCGCCAAGGGCGTCGTCGGTGAAAGCGGATACCCGGGGCACCATCCGACGTTAACAACCTTGCGGCCGCCCAGACGCGAAAAACCCCGCACTCCGGAATCACCGGAAGGCGCGGGGTTTTCGCGTGATGTCGTTAGGGCTGTCCGACCTCGAAGCGGACGAACCGGGTCACGGTCACGCCTGCGTCGTCGAGCATCTGCTTGACGGACTTCTTGTCCTCGGTCAGCGCGGGCTGCTCGAGCAGGACGACATCCTTGAAGAATCCGGTGAGCCTGCCCTCGATGATCTTCGGCAGCGCCTGCTCCGGCTTACCCTCCTCGCGGGCGGTCTCCTCGGCGATCCGGCGCTCGTTGGCGACGGTCTCCTCGGGGACGTCCTCCTTGGTCAGGTACTTCGCCTTCATGGCCGCGACCTGCTGAGCGATGGTGCGGGCAACGTCGGCGTCACCGCCGGTGTACTCCACCAATACGCCCACGGCAGGCGGCAGATCCGCCGCCCGCTTGTGCAGGTAAGTCGCGACCTCGCCGTCGAAGTACGCGGCGCGACGCAGTTCGAGCTTCTCGCCGATCTTCGCCGAAAGGTCAGCCACGGCCTGCTCGACGGTGCTGTCGCCCGCAGGTGCGGCCTTCAGCGCGTCGACGTCGCCGGCCTTGGCCGCTACGGCCGCCGTGAGCACGAGGTCCGCCAACGTCTGGAACTCGGCGTTCTTGGCGACGAAGTCGGTCTCGGAGTTCAGCTCGATCAGCGCGCCGCCCTTGGCAGCAACCAGGCCCTCGGCCGTCGCCCGCTCAGAGCGCTTGCCAACGTCCTTGGCACCCTTGATGCGGAGAAGTTCGACGGCCTTGTCGAAGTCACCTTCGGCTTCGACGAGCGCGTTCTTGCAGTCGAGCATGCCCGAGCCGGTGAGCTCCCGAAGGCGCTTCACATCGGCAGCGGTGTAGTTCGCCATCTCAGCCTTCCGTGGTGGTCGGTTCGGTTGCGGGTGCAGCAGCGGCTTCGGCCGGAGCGCCTGGCGCGGTAGCACCGGCCAGCAACTCCTGCTCCCACTCTGGCAACGGCTCGGCACCCTCAACCTCGGGCTTGTCACCGCTCGACCCGGCGCCGGCGCGCGCCTGCAGGCCCTCGGCGACCGCAGACGCGATCACCTTGGTCAGCAGTGCAGCCGAGCGGATCGCGTCGTCGTTGCCCGGGATCGGGTAGTCGACAACGTCGGGGTCGCAGTTGGTGTCGAGGATCGCGATGACCGGGATGCCCAGCTTGATGGCCTCGCTGACGGCGAGGTGCTCCTTGTTGGTGTCGACGACCCAGATCGCCGACGGCACCTTGGCCATGTCCCTGATTCCACCCAGGCTGCGCTCCAGCTTGTTCTTCTCGCGGGTCAGCATCAAGATTTCCTTCTTGGTGCGACCTTCGAAGCCACCGGTCTGCTCCATCGACTCAAGTTCCTTCATACGCTGAAGGCGCTTGTGCACGGTCTGGAAGTTGGTGAGCATGCCACCGAGCCAGCGCTGATTCACGTACGGCATGCCGACGCGGGTCGCCTCATCGGCGATCGATTCCTGCGCCTGCTTCTTGGTGCCGACGAACATCACGCTGCCACCGTGGGCGACGGTTTCCTTGACGAACTCGTACGCCTTGTCGATGTAGGTCAGCGTCTGCTGCAAGTCGATGATGTAGATGCCATTGCGGTCGGTGAAGATGAACCGCTTCATCTTGGGATTCCAGCGACGGGTCTGATGCCCGAAGTGGGTGCCGCTGTCAAGCAGCTGCTTCATTGTTACGACAGCCATGTCGGCTTTGTCCTTATTTTGTCGGTTGACGTCCGGCGTCGGGTGAAGCCGAACCCTGGCGTCTGCTGCAATGCCGAACCCGTGCTGGCACGGGACCGCTCGACAAATGCGATGCGAACCCTAGAAAACGGGGCTGCGGTGCAGGCGCGCGAAGTCAACCCGCTTATGCGGATTGCGGGACTGAGTTTACACCGTTGACATGCGTGCTTTTGACCATCGCCTGTCCACAGTGGCTTGGCCGTCCACAGATGTGCCTGTGCCCCCTTTCCCGGCGTCGCCGCTACGGCTGAACTGGGGCGATGAAGTTTACCGTGCTGCTGGCCGCGTTGATCCTGGCGTGCGCGCCGCCTGCGTCCGGTGACGCGGGCCGCCTGGACTGGCCGCTACGGCCCCGACCGGCGGTTTTGCGCGTATTCGACGCACCCGCCCCAAATTGGCAGCGTGGACACCGCGGTGTCGACCTGCTCGGCGCACCGGGTGACGCCGTCCACGCGGCTGCCGCAGGCACCGTGGTGTTCGCCGGAAGACTTGCCGACCGGCCGGTGGTGTCGATCGCCCACCCTGGCGGGCTGCGGACCAGCTATGAGCCGGTGGAGGCGCAGGTCCGGGCAGGTCAACTGGTCGACGCGGGTGCCGTGATCGGCACATTGGTCGCCGGACACCCGGGCTGTGGCGCGGCAGCCTGCCTGCACTGGGGCGCGATGTGGGGCGCCGCGGCGAACGCCGACTACGTCGACCCGCTCGGGCTGGTGGTGACGACGCCGATCCGGCTCAAGCCATCGAACGGATGAACTCCGATGAACTAGGCCCGCGGGTGGGCCTGATCGTGCACGGCGCGCAGCCGGGCCACGGTCACGTGCGTGTACAACTGCGTGGTCGCAAGGCTCGAGTGGCCGAGCAGTTCCTGGACCACGCGCAGGTCGGCGCCACCTTCCAGCAGATGCGTCGCCGCACTATGTCGAAGCCCGTGCGGTCCGATGTCAGGCGCACCTTCCACTGCCGCCATCGTCTGATGGACCACCGTCCTGGCCTGGCGCGGGTCCAGCCGCTTGCCACGCGCACCCAACAGCAGCGCAGGCCCCGAGTCCGCCGTGGCCAATGCCGGCCTGCCATCGGCCAGCCACGCGTTCAGTGCGCGCAGCCCAGGCTCACCGAAGGGCACGGTGCGCTGTTTGTTGCCCTTGCCGAGCACCCGCAACAACCGCCGGGACGAGTCAACGTCGTCGACGTCGAGCCCGCACAATTCACTGACACGGATTCCGGTCGCATACAGCAACTCGACGATCAACCGATCGCGATGTGCAAGCGGATCACCTTGCTGCGCACCGGAAGTGGCGGCATCCATGGCATCGAGCGCTTGATCCTGACGCAGCACCGCTGGCAACGTCCGACGGGCCCTCGGTACCTGTAGCCGCGTCGCCGGATCACCGTCGATCAGGCCGCCGCGCGAGGCCCAGGCCGTGAAGGTCTTGACCGCCGAGGTGCGCCGCGCCAACGTCGTGCGGGCCACCCCGGCGCCCGCCTGAGCGGCCAACCACGAACGCAACAACGGCACGGACAACTCCGCCAGCGAAGTGCTAGGCGCGCGTTCGGCGAGAAACCCGAACAGCGAGCGCAGGTCACCGAGGTAGGCGCGGCGGGTGTGTTCGGACCGGCCGCGCTGTAGCTCCAGGTACTGGTCGAACTCCTCGAGCACCACCTCCAGTGCGGCCGTCACTCCCCTACCGTCGCAGACAATTCCGCGCTTGCGCTTGAGCAATCCGGCGTGTCGACGGACTGAGGCCGCACCGAGACCGAGGCGAGATAGCGGCGGTCGGGGGTCGACCGGTGCGCAACCGGCTAGGCTGACTTTCGCGAGGCTTCACGCCCTGCACGGCAGCGGGAGGGCGTATGTCAGAAGCACGAGACGAAAAGGCCATCGCGGGTTTCCTTGATGCGCAACGATTTACGCGCGATCAAGTGTTCGGTGAACCGTGTCCGGTGCCCAGCGAACCGGGTGTCTTCGGTTGGTGGTTCCGTACGTTGCCCAGCGAGATCGACGTCTCGGGCTGCGAACAGCGCGACGGTTTGACGCTGCTCTACGTCGGGATCAGTCCGACGCCTCCGCCTGCGAGCGGGAAGCCGCCGGTCAGCGAGGACTTGCGCAAGCGCATCAGGTATCACTTCGGTGCTGGCAATGCGAGCGCAGAGGGCTCGACGTTGCGCAAGTCGCTGGGGGTTCTGCTCGCCAAGGAGCTTGGCATCGAACTGCGCCGGATCGGCTCAGGCGAGCGAAGTACGTTCGCCGGCGGCGAGCCCGTGCTCACCCAGTGGATGGCCGAACACACGCTGGTGTCGTGGATGGTGCGAGGGGAGCCATGGCATTTCGAGGGAAAGCTGATCGCCGCACTGGACCTGCCGCTCAACATCCAGGGCAACAAGCGCAACGCCTACTACGCCGAGTTGAAGCGACGCAGACGCGACGCCGCCGTCAACGCGAGCAAATTGCGCGTGCTCAAGGAGTGGTAGCTACCCCACGCGCCTGATCGCATCTGGAGTCAGTTCTTTCAACGACGAGTAGCCGTCGATGCCCATGATGAGATCGGCCTCGGCGAGCAGCGACCGCAGCACGTGCACCGCTCCGTCCGCGCCACCAAGGGCCATGCCGTAGGCGTACGGCCTGCCGATGCCGACGGCCGTGGCGCCCAACGCGAGCGCCTTGACGATGTCGGCGCCGCTGCGGATGCCCGAGTCGAACAGCACGGGCACTGCGCCTGCGGCCTCGACGACGCCCGGCAGGCAGTCGATCGCCGGGATGCCACCGTTGGCCTGGCGGCCGCCGTGGTTGGAGCAGTAGATGCCGTCGACGCCGCCGTCGATGGCCCGGCGCGCGTCATCCGGGTGCTGGATCCCCTTGACCAGCAGCGGCAGCGTGGTCAGCGATCGCAGCCACGGCAGGTCGGCCCACGACAGCGAGTTGCCGAACACCGATATCCACTTCAGGATCGCCGCCTGCGGGTTCTCCTCGGGCGACTGCGCCAACCCGGCACGGAACACCGGATCGCTGGTGTAGTTCGACAGGCACTTGCCGCGTAGCTGGGGGAAGTTCGACGTGGTCAGGTCACGCGGCCGCCACCCGGGCACCCAGGTGTCGAGCGTGACGACGATGCCCTTGAACCCGGCCGCCTCGGCCCGCTGCACCAGGCTGGCGGCCAGGTCGCGGTCGGTCGGGGTGTACAGCTGGAAGAACCCGGGCGTGTCCCCGAACTGGGCGGCGACGTCCTCGAGTGGATCGGCGGTCAGGGTCGAGACCACCATCGGAACACCGGTGCGCGCCGCCGCCTGTGCCGCGTGCAGGTCGCCGTGCCCGTCTTGCGCGCAGATCCCCATGACCCCGATCGGCGCCATGAACACCGGCGACGGCAGCGTCAGCCCAAACAGTTCGACGGAGAGGTCGCGCTCCTTCGCACCGACGAACATGCGCGGCATCAGGCCCCACTGTTCGAAGGCGGTGATGTTGACGCGCTGCGTGCGTTCGTCGCCCGCCCCGCCCGCCACGTAGGACCACACCGAGGACGGCATCGCGGCCTGGGCCTTGGCCTCCAACTCGGCGAACGCCATCGGGTACGACGGCAGGATGCCGGACAGGCCTTGCAGGTAGATCTCGAGTTGATAGTCGCCGAACGCCATGAGCTAAGCGTGCCAGCCCCGGCTCAGGCGCCGGGGGCTGCCTCCGCCTTGGCGAGTTCGGCCTTCCACTGGCGGAAGGTCTCCTCGGTACGACCGCGGCGCCAGTACCCGGAGATGGACGCCCACTTGGCCTCGACACCGCGTTCCTTGCGGATGTAGGAACGCAAGCTGTGCATGACGGTCTGGGCTTCTCCGTGGATGAAGACCTGGACCTGCCCGGGAAGCCATTGCGCCTCCTTGACCTCCGCGATGATGGGCGCGAAGTCACCGGCAAGGTCTTCTGGCACCAGGTCGGCGCGGCCGCCCCGGTAGATCCAGCGCACCTCCACACCATCGGGCGCGACGATTGGGAGCTCGCCTTCGGGCCCACTGACCTCTATGAATGCTCGCCCAATCGCGTTGGGCGGCAACGCTTCCAGTGCCGCACTGAGTGCAGGCAGCCCGGCCTCGTCGGCAGCCAACAGATGCCAATCGGCGGCGGGATCCGGCGCGTAGGCGCCGCTGGGGCCCATCAGGTATGCGGGTTGACCCGGCTTGACCGACGCCGCCCACGGTCCGGCGACGCCCTGTTCGCCGTGCACCACGAAGTCGATGGAGAGCTCCCGACGGTCGACATCGGTGTGGCGGACGGTGTAGGTCCGGACGACGGGCCGGTGCTCCTCGGGCAGTTCGTTGAAGCTGTCGAGGGTGAGCGGATGAGGCAACGCGTCGACGTCGACGTCGTCACGCACGATCGCGATCTTGACGTAGGCGTCGGTGAAGTCGTTGGGCGTGAACGTGTCGAAACCGCTGCCGCCCAGCACGACCCGAATCATGTGTGGGGTCAGCTGTTCGCTGCGGATCACCTCGAACGTGTGGACCGGACGTCCTGCCACGCGCACCTCCTTGGATCGTTGGCGATCTCACCGACTATACGAGCGGTCCGCACCCGGCGGCTCGCTACCGTTCCCTGCCCCTATCTCCTGGCGAGTTTCCACAGGCCATCCGCGCGCACCACGAGCCCGGCCAACTCCAACGTGGCCAACGGACCCAACACCTGCGTGGGCGCCAATCCCGCCGCGACCGCCACCTGATCGACCGACCGCGCGCCGCGGCTCGGCAATGCGTCGTAGACACAGAGTTCGGCGGCCGACAGCCCGTCCAGCGGCGTGCCGGGCCGACCGGGTTCGTCCGCGAGTTCGCCGATGCGGCCGACCAATTCGACGATCTCGGCGGCCCGGGTGACCAGGTGGGCATGGTTGCGCAGCAACACGTGACAACCAGCGGAGGCCGACGAGGTCACCGGTCCGGGAACCGCACAGACCGGTCGGCCCAGTGACTCCGCCCAGGAGGCGGTGTTGGCCGCCCCGCTGCGCAACCCCGCCTCCACGACGACCGTCGCCCCGCCCAGCACTGCGACCAGGCGATTTCGGGTGAGGAATCGATATCGGGCCGGGCGGATGCCCGGTGGGTATTCGCTGATGACCAATCCGTCCCTGCCGATGCGGTGCAACAGCGCGGAATGCCCGGACGGATAGGGCACGTCTATGCCTCCGGCGAGCACGGCCATCGTGAGCCCGTCGGTGGCAAGCGCGGCCCGGTGGGCCGCACCGTCTATCCCGTAGGCGCCGCCGGACACCACCGCCACGTCGCGTTCTGCCAGCCCGGCCGCGAGGTCGGCCGTGACATGCTCGCCGTATGCCGTCGCCGCCCTGGTGCCGACCAGCGCGCAACTGCGCTCTGCCACGTCGGACAACCGCTCGGGACCAACCGCCCACAACACCAGCGGCGCGTGCCCCGCGGGCCGGTTCCTTACACCCGGGCCGGTGAAGGAGGTGAACGACGCCTCAGGCCATTCCTCGTCCCCCTGGACGATCAGCCGTCCGCCCAGTCGGGCCAGAATTGCGAGATCATCTGCTGCACAATCGATGTCCCGCCGCGCTTCGGTTCGAAGCAGAAGTTCCTTACCGACGTCCGCACGCTTGACGCGGACAGCGGCTTCGACGGCACCGTCCTCATCTACCAACGCCGCCAATTCCGGGCAGGGCGGTTCGGCAACTCTGGACAGATAGGCCCATGCCCGAAGTTCGTTAGCGTTCATCGCGCAGCTCCGGCCTGGCGGAAACTCAGCGCGGTGGTGACGTCGTCCAGATTCGGCATGACACGTCCGGCCAAGTCGCCAAGGCTCCAGGCGACGCGCAACGTCCGATCGACGCCCCTGATGCTCAACACTCCGCGATCGAGCGCCGTCCGCAGCGGCGCCATGACGTCATGCGGTGGACGGAATCGCCTGCGCAGCAGCGCACCACTCACCTCGGCGTTGGTGCGAACCCCGTATGGCATCCAGCGGACCGCCGCCGCCTGCCGCGCGGCGGCCACGCGGGCACGAACCGTCGCGGTGGACTCCCCGCCCCCGGCGGTCATGGCGCCGGATCGGATCGGGTGCATTTCCACCCGCACGTCTACGCGGTCGAGCAATGGACCCGAGAGCTTGCCGAGATACCGACGCTTGGCCGCAGCCGCACACATGCAATCCCTGGGATCCGCCGGGGCGCACGGACACGGGTTGGCAGCGAGCACGAGTTGAAACCGCGCGGGATAGCGCGCCACTCCGTCACGTCGAGCGAGCCGAATCTCACCGTCCTCCAAGGGAGTTCGCAATGCCTCAAGCGCGCTGGCACCGAACTCGGCACACTCGTCGAGAAACAAGACTCCGCGATGGGCACGACTGATGGCGCCGGGCCTGGCCATTCCCGACCCGCCACCGACTAGGGCGGCAACGCTCGAGGTGTGGTGCGGCGCCACGAAGGGCGGCCGAGTAATCAGCGGCGAGTCATTCGACAGCAGGCCGGCCACCGAGTGGATCGCGGTGACCTCCAGCGCCTCATCGGGCGTCAACGGAGGCAATAGGCCTGGAAGTCGCTGGGCCAGCATGGTTTTGCCGATCCCCGGCGGACCGGTCAGCATCAGGTGGTGCGCACCTGCCGCCGCAACCTCGACGGCGAAGCGGGCCTGAGCCTGCCCGACGACGTCGGCGAGTTCGGCTGTCGTGTCCGACTCCGGCGATGCCGTAGTGGCCGCCGGCTGGAGTTCAGCCTTCCCCTCCAACCACGCCTGCAGTTGCCGCAATGTCCGGACACCCCACACCTCGATGCCGTCGATCAGGCTGGCTTCGGCCAGGTTCTCGATGGGCACGACCACCGCGGGCCACCCCTCCCGCTTGGCCGCCAACACCGCAGGCAGCACTCCTCTGACGGGTCGCACTCGGCCATCGAGGGCGAGTTCCCCAAGCAGCACGGCCTTTTCGAGTCGCGGCCAACTCCGCTTGAGGTCTGCCGAAAGCACGGCAACGGCCAGCGCCATGTCATAGACGGAACCGACCTTGGGCAAGGTGGCCGGGGAAAGCGCGAGCGTCAACCGCGCCATCGGCCAACTGTTGCCGCAGTTGGTAATTGCTGCGCGCACGCGGTCGCGCGACTCTTGTAACGCCGCGTCGGGGAGCCCGACCAGGTGCACGCCCGGCAGACCCGATGCAATGTCGGCCTCGATTTCCACCAGGTCGGCGTCCAAACCCCGCACGGCCACCGAGAACGCCCGTCCCAGCGCCATCACCCCACCCCCTGAACGTGGGTGAGTTCGGGAGTACGTCGTCGTCCGATTCGCACGCCCACGACGTCGATGCGCACCTGCGCCCAGCGCTCGTCCTGGCCGGCCAGCCAGAGCGCCGCGAGTCGACGGAGCCTGCGCACCTTCTGCGCGGTGACGGCCTCGGCCACGCCGCCGAACAGGTCGGTGGTACGCGTCTTCACTTCGACGAACACCACCACGCGCGCGGCAGGATCGACGGCGATCACGTCGAGCTCCCCGTAGCGGCATCGCCAATTGCGTTCGATCACCCGCAGCCCCGCGGCGGTCAGGTAGTCGACCGCGAGTTGTTCACCCAATGCGCCTAGTTCGGCGCGGGACATCGCTTCCATGCGGCCACCATGTCGGGCACTGCCGACATCTCAGCGGCGCACTCACCGCGCCATCCACAGTTGCGACTTCATCCACAACGAGGCGATCCACAACGAGGCAGCGCGACACGCTGCCGTCCGCTCAAAGCCGGGGCACCCCAAACGGACTCGGCGCAGGCGGATTGGCTCCCGGCATAGTCAGCCCCGGCAGCCCAGTCGGACTCGGCGCAGGCGGGTTGACTCCCGGCATGGTCAGCCCCGGCGGGGCGAGCGGACTCGGTGCGGGGGCACCCATCCCAGGGAGCCCAAGTGCGCTGGGCACCAGCGGATTCGCCCCAGGGAGCCCGAACGGCGTCGGCGCAGGGTTGCCTCCTCCGGTCAGCATCGACAGATCCGAGAGATCTCCGTTGGCCAGCTTGGTCATGAACGCGGGGCATTGGCTTTGGATCGCAGCGCCGACCACCCAACCGGCGATCGGCGCGGCCAGCCCACCGTTGCCGCTCATCTGTGCGGCGCTGCTGGCGAAATTGCTGCCCGGCTGCACGAGCATCGGGCAGATCGACGTACCGACCTCAGCGATGGCCGAGCTGATCGCACCGTTGTTGCCGATGCCGACGTCGTTGAGCACCGAGCCCGAATCGTTAGGGTCGGCGTGCGCTCGACCAGGCCACATCACGAACGCGGCAATCAGCGCAACGGACACGCACACCGGTCGGATCACGATGACGGACGCGGCGATGACGTCCACCGCGTTCACCCCGGTTCGGCCGGTCTTCGGTCTGATGCGACCCGTCGATTTCGTGCGGCGATGGAACGTCACTGTCGTCATGTGTGTACTCCCGTGTTCCCAGACGGCTCATGCTCACCATCAAGCACAAATTTCACTTTGGTAACGTTCGGGTACAGGAGTCACATTTACAACACGATCAGATCACCATTCGGAACCTATGCGTTTCGCTAGGCGTGTCTGTGAGGCTCGGGTGCGATTCTCACCGGTTTCCGCGCCGCGGCGTTGGCGTCAAGACAAGGCTTCGAACAGCGACGCGAGCTGAGTGGGCGAGATGGCGATTCCGCACTGGCTGCGAAGATCCTTCAACGGTTGTGTGATGCGTTGCAGGTCGAGGAATTCGCCGGGGTGGGCGGTGAAGTAGCCCCGCACGTTGGACCGTGCCTCGTCGGGCGGCTGATTGGCGGCAGCCGTCAAGACGTCGTTCGCGCCGGGGTGCGCATCCAGGTAACCACCGGCGTCGGCCAGTACCCCGCTCGCGGTGGTCGCCAGCCCGCTGGCCGCACATGGAGCGGCGTTGGCGGACGGAGGCGCGACGCCAAGGGCGAGCGCGGCGAGCGCGGACGCGGCAGCTACCCCGAAGACGCGGCGACGGGCAGACGTTTCGAACAGTTTCATTGGCGTGATCCCTCAAGAATTCGAGTGGGTCGCTTAGCTGAACCCACAGTCGACGTCCAGCCTAGGTGGACGAGCCGATTCACGTCTGGCTGATCACATCGACCGTGAAGCCAGGCCCAAGCACCGTCACCGGTATGTTCATTTAGGCAACCCTCACTTAGCCGACACTTAGCCGTACTGCGTCGAAAGGAAGTCCGTGATGCGACTGAAGCGATCGGGCCGGAGCCGGTTGGCCGTCCTGGGTTCCGTGCTCGCACTCGCGGCAGCCCTGACCGCCTGCTCATCCTCCTCGGACCAGTCGGACGAACTGCTGATCTACAACGCCCAGCACGAGTCGCTGGCCAAGGAGTGGATCGACGCGTTCACCAAGGAGACCGGTATCAAGGTCACCTACCGCCAGGGCGGCGACACCGAGCTAGGCAACCAGCTGATCGCCGAGGGCGCCGCCTCGCCTGCCGACGTATTCCTGACCGAGAACTCCCCTGCGATGGCCGCGGTCGAGAAGGCCGGCCTGTTCGCCGACCTCGACCAGGACACCATGGCGCAGGTCCCGGCGCAGTACCGTCCCACCACCGGCAAGTGGACCGGCGTCGCCGCACGCAGCACGGTGTTCGTCTACAACACGACCAAGCTCACCGAGGCGCAGCTGCCAAAGTCGATCATGGATCTCGAGCAGCCGGAGTGGAAGGGCCGCTGGGGCGCGCCGCCGCCAAAACCCGACTTCCAGGCCATCGTCGCCGCGATCCTCCAGCTGACCGGCGAACCCGCAACGGCGAAGTGGCTGGCCGCGATGAAGACCAATGCCGTTGCCTTCCAAGACAACATCGCCACCCTCAAGGCCGTGAACGGTGGCCAGGTCGACGGCGGCGTCATCTATCACTACTACTGGTTCCGCGACCAGGCCAAGACCAAGGAGCTGAGTGCCAACACGAAGCTGCACTACTTCCGCAACGAGGATCCCGGTGCGTTCGTGTCCATCTCCGGCGGCGGCATCCTTAACTCCAGCAAGAAGAAGGACCAGGCGCAGAAGTTCCTGAAGTTCGTCACCGGCAAGGCCGGCCAGGAAGTGCTCGAGAACGGTGACTCGTTCGAGTACGCCGTCGGCAGCGGAGTGCCGTCGAACCCGGCCCTGGTTCCGCTCGACCAACTGCAGGCACCGAAGGTCAACCCGTCGGACCTCGATGCGGCGAAGGTCACCGACCTGATGACGAAGGCGGGCCTGCTGTAGGTGGTACTCACCGAGGCTCTCGACCATTCCGGAGTCCAGCCCGAGCCGGGCACCGCCGCGCCAGGTGCGCGCCCCCACCCAGGGCCGGTGCTCGGCGGAGTCGTCGCGATTCTGGTCGCCGCCACCTTCATTCCGCTCGGATACATCGCGTGGTCGGTGGCGTCCATCGGGCCAAGCCGGGTCTACGAACTGGTCGTGCGGCCACTGGTCGGCGAACTACTCGTCAACACCGTCGGCCTGGTGGTGGTCACGGTGCCGATATGCGTCGTGCTCGGGGTTGGCGTCGCATGGCTCGTGGAGTGCACCGACATTCCGGGCCGAGCCTGGTGGCGGCCGTTGTTCGTGGCGCCGCTGGCCGTGCCCGCATTCGTCAACAGTTATGCGTGGGTAAGTGTGGTCCCGACGCTGCATGGTTTCTGGGCGGGCGTGTTGGTGTCGGCGTTGTCCTACTTTCCGTTCGTGTACGTGCCTGCCGCAGCCACCCTGCGGCGACTCGACCCCGCCATCGAGGAATCCGCGCGCTCGCTGGGCTCCGGCCCGGTCGCCGTCGTCTTCCGCGTAGTGCTGCCGCAGCTCCGACTGGCGATCCTCGGCGGCGGCCTGCTCATCGGCGTACATCTGCTCGCCGAGTACGGCGCCTTCGCGATGCTGCGTTTCTCCACGTTCACGACCGCGATATTCGAACAGTTTCAAGCCACGTTCAACGGCGCGGCGGGCAGCACCCTCGCCGCCGTGCTGGTGATGCTGTGTCTGGTCCTGCTGGTGGCCGAGGCGGCGGCGCGGGGCAACGCGCGGTTCGCCAGAATCGGCTCGGGAACGCAACGCGTAGCGGCCCCGCATCACCTGGGTACCAAGTCGATTCCCGCCGTGGGCGTCCTCGCGCTGCTGACCGCGCTCGCCCTCGGCGTCCCGGCCTGGACCGTGCTGCGCTGGCTGTGGATCGGTGGCACGCAGGTGTGGGACTTCGGCGACATCGTGCCATCAGTGCTTCAGACCGTGGCGCTGGCCGCTATGGCGGCACTCGTCACCACGGTGTTGGCCTTCCCGTTCGCCTGGATCGCGGTGCGGTTCAGTGGCTTCCTCGCCCGCGTCGTCGAAGGCAGTAACTTCGTCACCAGTTCGATCCCCGGAATCGTTACCGCACTTGCGCTGATCACCGTTGCCATCCGTGCGCTTCCCTCGATGTACCAGACGGTGAACCTGGTGCTGTTCGCCTACGTATTACTGTTCATGCCCCGCGCCATGGTGAACGTGCGGTCGGGGCTGGCCCAGGTGCAGGTCGGACTCGAGGAAGCCTCCCGGTCGCTCGGTAGGTCGCCCACTCAAACGTTCATACGCGTCACCCTTCGGCTGACCGCGCCGGCCGCGGCAGCAGGCGCGTCCTTGGTATTCGTCGGGGTGGCAACGGAATTGACCGCGACGCTGTTGCTTGCACCCACCGGTACCCGCACACTGGCGATGCGCTTCTGGTCCTTGAGCAGCGAGCTCGACTATGCGGCGGCAGCGCCCTACGCACTGCTGCTTGTGTTGCTGACAGTGCCCGTCACACTGGTGTTGTATCGGCAGGCCACGCGGGCGGCCGCCCTGTGAGCCCGATCCTCGAGCTATCCGGCATCGCGAAGTCCTTCGGTGGCCACCGCGTGCTCAACGACGTCGACCTGACCCTGACCGCGGGCTCCCTCACGGCGATCGTCGGCGCGTCCGGATGCGGCAAGACCACACTGCTACGAATCGTCGCGGGATTCGAAACACCCGATGCCGGAACGGTTGCCGTCGCGGGACGACGAGTGGCCGGCGCCGGCGCATCGGTGCCCGCCCACCGGCGCGACATCGGTTACGTCGCCCAGGACGGAGCGCTGTTCCCCCACCTGAGTGTCGGAAGGAATATCGCATACGGCCTTTCGGGTAGCGTCGCCGCGAACCGTGCCCGGGTCGTCGAGCTCCTCGAGACGGTGTCGCTCGACGAGTCATACGCGCAGCGCCGCCCACACGAACTCTCCGGAGGTCAGCAGCAGCGCGTGGCACTCGCCAGGGCACTCGCCCGCAGTCCGGTGCTCATGTTGCTCGACGAACCGTTCAGCGCATTGGACGCCGGCCTGCGCGCGTCGACCCGCAAGGCCGTCGCACAGTTGCTCACCGATGCGGGGGTGACGACGCTGCTGGTGACCCACGACCAGGAAGAGGCCCTGTCGATCGCCGATCAGGTGGCCGTCATGCGCGCTGGTCGATTCACCAACGTCGGTACCCCGCAACGGGTTTACCTTCACCCGGGTGACAGGTTCACCGCCGAGTTCCTCGGCGACTGCGTGCTGCTGCCGTGCACGGTGAGCGACGGTGTCGCCGACTGCGCGGTCGGTCGCATCCCGGTGCGTGAACCAGCCGCCGCCGGACCGGCCACCCTGATGCTGCGACCCGAGCAGATCTTCGCGACCGCAGTGTCGGACGACGAGCACGGCGGCAGTGTCGCAACGGTGCTCGGCTCTGAGTTCCGCGGACACGACGTCTTGCTCACCATCGATCCAGGCGGCGATTCCGCACCGATCGTCGTCCGCCAACACAGCGTCGACCCGCCTGCCGTCGACGCCAAGGTCCGCCTTGACGTGATCGGTGCTGCCGTAGTGCTCGACATGGATTCCCCGGCCTGATGTTCGACGGCCTGGTGCGACACCTCGCATCACATGGCGAGCGCGTGGCCGTGCTGACCGACGAACGCACGCTGACCTATCGCGAACTTGCCGACGAGACCGCCTCGGTCGCAGCCGATCTCGGCGCTGATCGCCGGTTGGTGCTCATCGAGACCCGCAACGAACTGAGTACCTTGGTCGCCTATCTCGGCGCGCTCGCGGCTCACCATGTCGTGATGCCACTGCCCGCTGGCGGCAACCACGAAACGGTGATCCGCACCTACGCTCCTGACGTCATCGTGCGCGATGGGTCGATCACACACCGACCCGGTCCGGGCAGGCGCATGCAACACGAGCTTGCACTGCTGTTGTCCACGTCCGGCAGCACCGGGTCGCCGAAGCTGGTGCGTTTGTCGAAGGGCAACCTGGGCGCGAACGCCGAGTCCATCGCTCAGTATCTCGACATCAGCCAAACTGACCGGGCCGCAACGACATTGCCGATGTCGTACTGCTACGGACTGTCGGTGATTCACAGCCATCTGCTCCGAGGTGCCGGACTGATCCTGACCGACCGCTCCGTCGTCGACGACCAGTTCTGGGAGTCGTTCGGCCGCCAGCGCGGAACTACGTTTGCCGGCGTACCACACACGTTCGAACTGCTCGACCGCATCGGATTCGACGGATCGACCGTGCCGGACCTGCGCTACGTCACCCAAGCCGGTGGCCGGCTGGCCCCCGCACGGGTCCGCCATTTCGCCGCCATGGGCAGACGGCACGGTTGGGACCTCGTCGTCATGTACGGGGCCACCGAGGCGACGGCCAGAATGGCTTATCTTCCAACCGAACTCGCGCTGGATCATCCGAACTGCATCGGCATTCCGATACCCGGTGGTGCGTTCGAGATCGACGCAACCGATTCCATCGGCGCCGGCGCGCACGTCGGCGAGCTGATGTACCGCGGGCCCAACGTCATGATGGGTTACGCGAACGACCCGCGCGACCTTGCCCTCGGGTGCACGGTCGACGCGCTACGCACCGGCGACATCGCGCTGCGACACCCCAACGGGCTCTACGAAGTGCTGGCGCGAAGCGACCGGTTCGTCAAGATGTACGGATTGCGCATCGACCTGCAGCGCATCGAGGAAGCCTTGAGCGAGCGCGGCGTCACCGTGCTCTGCACCGACTACGACGGGCGGCTTGCGGTTGCGGCGGCGCACCGGCCAGACGGCTGCGACGTGCACGGTGCCGTCACGTCGGCCTCCGGGCTGCCCGGCGCCGCCGTCCGGGTCGTCGACGTGGACGCAATCCCGCTGCTGTCAACGGGAAAGCCCGATTACCAGGCCGTGCGCGACGCCGTCCGCGAGGCGGAGACCGCGGCCCCCGAACCCCTCGACTTACCTGCCCTGTTCGCCGACGTGTTGCACCTCGATCCCGCGACCATCGACCCCGAGTGCAGTTTCGTCGATCTCGGCGGCAACTCCCTGTCATACGTCACCATGTCGGTGCGGCTCGAACGAGCCATCGGTCACCTACCCGCAGACTGGCCCCGAATGCCGTTGCGCGAGTTACGGGCCACACGAAGACCGCGGCGGTGGTGGGGCGCGACGCTGGAGACAAGCGTGGCGTTGCGCGCCATCGCCATCGTGTTCGTCGTCGTCTCGCACGCCGAGCTGTACGCGCTCTGGGGCGGCGCGCACGTGCTGCTCGGTATCGCCGGATACAACTTCGGCCGGTTCTGCCTCACCCCGCTGCCGCGGCGGGACCGCGTCCGCCACCTGTGCAGCACAATTGGTTGGATCGCGATCCCCTCGGTGTTGTGGGTTGCGTTCGCGCTACTCGTCACCGATGACTACACCAGCACCAATCTTCTGTTGGCCAACAAGTTCCTCGGGCCGAGCGACAGCATGACGGCCGGACGGTTGTGGTTCGTCGAGGTGGTGGTGTGGATCCTCGTCGCACTCGCGGCCGTGTTGTGGCTGCCCAGCTCCGATCGGCTTGAGCGGCAATGGCCGTTCGGATTCGCGGTGGCCTTCCTTGTGTTTGGGCTCGCGCTGCGCTATGACGTCTTCGGGTTCGGACTGGGCAGGGACGCCTGGTTCACGGTGCTCGCCTTCTGGTTCTTCGCCGTCGGTTGGGTCGCGGCCAAGGCGACGAGCGCGTGGCAGCGCGCGGCCGTAACGGTGGTGCTCGCCGTCGCCGTGTTCGGGTACTTCGGCAACCCGCAGCGGGAGCTGTTGGTGTTCGCCGGACTGACACTGTTGAGCTGGCTACCCGCGCTGCGCTGCCCCGCGGCACTCACCGTCGCTGCAGGCACGGTCGCCGAGGCGTCGCTCTTCATCTACCTCGTGCACTATCAGGTGTATCCGCTGTTCGGCCCGCACAAGGCGATCGGCGTCGCCGCCTCGGTCGCCGTCGGCGTGGTGCTCACCCAGCTGCTGACGATGGGGCGCAGACGAATTCGAGATCGGCGGTTGCAGACCGTCAGCCTTGCGACGGCTCCCGTTCCGCGATGAGCCCCTCCTGCACAAGGGTGGCGGCGATGAGCCCGTCACCACCGACGAGACTCCCCGTGATGACACCGCGTCCGCGCGCCGCCGCCGGGGACCTGGTCTCCAACAGATTCCACTGATCGGCCCGTATCGGGCGGTGGAACCACATCGAAGAATCCGTGGTTCCGCTGCGGTGGGTCCGGGCCTTCATCGAATGACCGTGCACCTGTAGGGCCGGGTCGATCATGTACACGTCGGTGACATAGGCGGCGATGATGGTGTGCAGCAACGGCTCGTCGGGCACCGGCACCTTGACCCGCCACCAGAGCCGACGGACGAACTCGCCATCGGAGCGGTCGTCGGTGAAGCGGATGTCGAGTTCCTCCAACGGCATCGACGGCGCGGGTCCCGCTGGCCCGGTCTGGGCGAGCGTGCTCGGGTCCCCCGGCAGCGACGTGCGGGATCCGTGCTCCGGGCCTGCGAGCGCGGCCGAAAACGACACACTGGCCGTCGTCAGCAGCCGACCGTCCTGGCGGGAATCCACCCGGCGTGCGGCGGCCGTACGTCCGTCGAAGACCGATTCGACCGTGTACTCGACCGGGGCGTCTGCCGCACCCCCACGCAGGAACTGCAGGTGCATGTTGACCGGCGCCTTGGCCGGATCGACGTTTCGGCAGGCCGCGGCCAGGCTCTGCGCCATGAACTGACCTCCGAAGGCGCGCTTGCCTTCTGGGCCGCTCGCCGCACCCAACCAGGTGTGCTCGTCTGAACCTGGCGCCACGTCGAGCAACCCAAGGAGGACGCTCACGCCACCGTCCCCGATTCGAAGAGCACGGCGAGCTCGTCCTCAGACAGTCCAAGCTCCCCCAGCACGTCGGCGGTATGGTCGCCGAGCGTAGGCGCGGCCACTGCCCTGGGGTACGTGCCGTCGATCGACATGGGCAGCCCCGGTGCCAGGTATTCACCGATTCGCGGCTGATCCAGGGTGGTGAACAGCGGGTTGTCCGTCACCTTCGGATCGGTCACGACCTCGGAGAAGTTGCGGTAGCGCTCCCAGAGAATGGACGTCGCCGACAGTGCGGCCGCCACCTCGTCGGCGCCGTGGCTGGTGAACCACACCGTGAACAGCCCGGTGAGCGCGTCGCGGTGGCGATACCGGTCGCCCTCGTCGGTGAAGTCCGCTTCCAGCGCCTCACCAAGTGCGACAACTGCTTTCGCGGTTCCGGTTACCTCGGTCAGATCCCGGAAGTGCCTGCCGGTGAGCGCCACGATCATGAAGGCCGCCCCATCGGCGCTGCTGAACTGCTGGCCGTACTGGCCGAAGATCGAGTTGCCGATCCGTTCCCGCGGCGTGCCATTCACCATGACCTCGGTGAGAAAGCTCAGATTGCCTGCCGTCGCCAGCGCTACGTTCTCCAACGGAATGCTGACCCGTTGCCCCTGCCCGGTGGCGTCGCGGTGCCGCAGCGCCGCAGTGACGGCGAGCGCGACGTAGATGCCGCACGCCACGTCCCAGGCCGGCAGCACGTGGTTGACGGGGACGTCGAGACCGGCAGGCCCGGTGACGAGCGGAAAGCCGAGACCCGCGTTGACCGTGTAGTCGACGCCGGTACCGCCGTCGGCTCGCCCGGATACCTCCACGTGAATGAGGTCGGGTCGCATGGCGACCAGCGTCTCGTATGAATGCCATTGGCGTCCAGCAACATTCGTGATGAGTACACCGCTTTCGGCGATGAGTCGTTGAATCAGCTGTTGCCCCTGGTCAGCCCGCACGTCGACGGCAGCCGAGCGTTTGCCCTTGTTGAGCCCCGCCCAGTAGATGCTGTCCCCGCTGTCGGTGACGGGCCAGCGCCGGTAGTCGGCAGCGCCACCGACCGGATCGACGCGGATGACCTCGGCCCCCAACTGCGCGAGCGTCATACCCGCCAACGGGACCGCCACGAAGCTCGAGAGCTCGATGATGCGCACCCCCGCTAGCGGTCGGGTCGCATCTGGTCGTTCGGTTGTCGTCACCAGGACACGATATTGGTCGCGCGAAAGCCCGCACCGGCCCCCCACGGCTCAGATGAGCTCGACGGCGTCCGCGATCGAGTCGAGCACTCTGCTGGGCCGAAAGGGGTACTTCTCGATGTCTTCGACCTTGGTAGATCCGGTCAACACCAGGATGGTCTCCAGCCCGGCCTCGATGCCTGCCACGACGTCGGTGTCCATTCGGTCGCCCACCATGAAGGTGTTCTCCGAGTGCGCCTCGATGCGGTTGAGCGCGCTGCGGAACATCATCGGGTTCGGTTTGCCGACGAAGTACGGCTCGCGTCCGGTGGCCTTGGTGATGAGCGCGGCGACCGACCCGGTGGCGGGCGTCGGCCCTTCCGCAGAAGGTCCCGTGACGTCGGGGTTGGTCGCGATGAAGCGGGCACCCCCTCCGATGAGCCGGATGGCCTTGGTGATCGCCTCGAACGAATACGTTCGTGTCTCCCCGAGCACCACGAAGTCCGGACCCGTGTCGGTCAGCGTGTAGCCAACCTCGTGCAACGCCGTCGTCAAACCGGCCTCACCGATGACGTAGGCCGATCCCCCAGGCAACTGGTCATGCAGGAACGCTGCCGTGGCCAGCGCCGAGGTCCAGATGGCGGCCTCGGGGACTTCCAGGCCGGACCGCAGCAGACGAGCGGCCAAGTCACGCGGGGTGAAGATCGAATTGTTGGTCAGCACCAGAAAGGGTCGAGCACGGTCGCGTAATTTCGCAAGGAACTCGGCCGCACCGGGCAGGGCATGGTCCTCGTGTACGAGGACGCCGTCCATGTCGGTCAACCAGCACTGCGGTGTGGTGCGCATCGAACCAGTGTCTCAACTCGAAGTTAGTTCCTCAGCTGAACGCCGATGCGACGGATCCCCCGCACGACGCGATCTCCCAGCCACCCACACAGCGGATCACGCAACCCGCGACCTCGTTCTATATGAACACTTCGTAGCTTTGAAAGGGCCACTATTACGGCTGGGCGGCCGACATGACGCGACCGTATTTTGCTTTTAACAGCTGTTATGTCATCGCCCTTGCAACGTTCACACCCATCGTGGTGTACTAAGTGAATATTCGTTAGTTTAAAAGACGGGAGTGACGATGAGCAAGCGCGTCGTGGTGGCAGGTGTCGGGATGGTTCCCTTCACCACGCCCAGGAACAGCGAGTCGTACCAGGTGATGGCCGAGGCGGCTGCGCGAAAGGCGCTCGACGATGCGGGCGTCGAATACCCGAGCGTCCAGCAGGGCTACGCGGGCTACGTGTACGGCGACTCGACGTCCGGGCAGGCCGCGCTATACGGGTTGGGCCAGACCGGAATTCCGATCCTCAACGTCAACAACAATTGTTCGACTGGCTCGTCCGCGCTCTTCTTGGCGCGGCAGGCAATCGAGACAGGCGCGGCCGACTGCGTCATGGCGCTCGGCTTCGAGCAGATGATGCGCGGGGCGCTCGGTTCGATGTGGACCGACCGGCCAAGCGCATTCACCCGCTTCGACGACGCCACCAAGGCGCTGCAGGACTGGGACGAGGCAGCGCCGATGGCCGCCCAGTACTTCGGCGGCGCCGGCGCGGCATACGCCGAGAAGTACGGAATGGACCCGAAGGTCTTCGCCCAGATCGCGGTCAAGGCACGCAAGCACGCCGCCAACAACCCCTACGCGGTGTTCCGCGACCCGGTCAGTGTCGAGGATGTGCTGGCGTCTCCAGCGATCTTCGGTCCCCTGACGCGATTGCAGTGTTGCCCGCCGACTTGCGGGGCGGCGGCCGCAATTCTGTGCAGCGCCGACTTCGCCGACGCCAACGGCCTCGACGGCTCGGTGGTCATCAGAGCGCAGGCCATGGCCACCGACTTCGCGTCGACGTTCTCCGGCGACATGATGACGGTGGTCGGGTACGACATGGCCAAGTCCGCCGCTGATCAGGTCTATGAGGCGGCAGGCATCGGCCCGGAGGACATCCGCGTCGTTGAACTCCACGACTGCTTCACCACCAACGAACTGCTCACATACGAGGTCCTCGGTCTAACGCCGGAAGGCACCGCCGAGAAGTTCATCGCAGACGGCGACAACACCTACGGCGGCCGAGTTGTCACGAACCCGTCGGGCGGACTGCTATCGAAAGGCCACCCGCTTGGCGCAACCGGTCTGGCGCAATGCGCCGAGCTGGTCTGGCAGCTGCGCGGGCAAGCCGAGGCGCGCCAGGTCGACGGCGTCACGCTCGCGCTGCAGCACAACATCGGACTCGGCGGCGCCGCCGTCGTGACCCTCTACGAGAAGGTGAGCTGAATCGATGTCCGTGGACCAGAGTGTGATCGGGAAGGAGTTTCCGCCGCTCACCATGACGGTGGATGCGGGTCGGCTTCGCTTCTTCGCCAAGGCGATTGGTGAAACCAACCCGGTGTTCACCGACCTCGAGACGGCCAAGGCCGCGGGCCACCGCGACTTGCCGGTGCCGCCGACGTTCCTGTTCGGCATCGAACTCGAAAGCCCTGACGCCTTCGCGTGGTTGGCCGACATCGGCGTCGACCTGCGTCGAGTGCTGCACGGTGAGCAGTCCTTCACCTACCACTCACCGGCGGTGGCCGGCGACGTGCTCACGGTCGCTCCCCGGATCGGCAACGTCTACAGCAAGAAGGGCGGTGCGCTGGACTTCATCGAGAAGGCCTCCGCGGTGACCCGCGAGAACGGCGACCTGGTGGCCGAGCTGAAAACCGTGATCGTCGTACGCAACCCGGAGCCCGTCGCATGACCGCCACGCAGGACATCACGGTCGGCACCGAGCTGCCACCCCTAGAGGTCAAGCCGGTATCCCGGACGACGCTGGCGTTGTTCGCGGGTGCATCAGGCGATCACAACCCGATGCACATCGACATCGACGTCGCGAAATCGGCGGGCCTCGACGACGTCTTCGTCCACGGCATGCTGTCGATGGCATACCTGGGTCGGCTACTGACCGATTGGGTTGACCCGCAGGCGATTCGCAGCTATCGGGTACGTTTCGCCGCCATCACGCCGCTCTACGGCAAGCCGACCGCCACCGGCAAGGTTGTCGCGATCGACAACGGCTTGGCCACACTCGAACTCACCGTCACGCTCGATGACGGCACCGTCACACTCACCGGCGACGCCGTCGTCGCACTGTGACATTTCCCCGTCGCTTCGCTCGCCCCAACTGAAAGGACTTACATATCATGGGAACTCTTGATGGCAAGGTCGCCATTGTCTCCGGCTCGGGCCGCGGCATCGGGCGCGAGATCGCACTGAAGCTGGCGAGCGAAGGCGCGAAGGTGGTGGTCAACGACCTCGACGCCGAGCCGGCGAAGGACACCGTCGCCGCGATCGAGTCCGCGGGCGGGCAGGCCGTCACCTGCGTCGGCAGCGTGACCGACGCCGACTTCGGCGAGCGGTTCGTGCAGGCCGCCGTGGACGACTTCGGTGGGCTGGACATCATCGTCAACAACGCCGGATACACCTGGGACTCGGTGATCCAGAAGATGACCGACGAGCAGTGGGACGCCATCCTCGACGTGCACCTCAAGGCTCCGTTCCGGATCCTGCGCGCTGCACAGCCGGTCATCGCCGCCGCAGTAAAGGCGGCCAAGTCCGCCGGGGAGCCGATCCCCTGCCGCAAGGTGGTCAACATCTCCTCGCTTGCCGGCACGGGCGGCAATGCCGGACAGGCTAATTACTCATCGGCCAAGGCCGGCGTGACAGGTCTGACGAAGGCACTGGCCAAGGAGTGGGGCCGCTACAACGTCACCGTCAACACGGTGGCGTTCGGCCTGATAAAGACCCGACTGACCGAGACCCCCGCCGATGGCGACGGCACGATCGACGTCGCCGGCAACGAGATCAAGGTCGGCGTGAATCCGAACCTGCTCGCCGCGATGGAGCAGATGGTGCCCCTTGGACGCGGCGGCACACCGGCCGAAGCGGCGGGAGCCGTGTACCTGTTCTGCCTCCCCGAGTCCGACTACGTCAGCGCCCAGACCTTGGTCTGCGGCGGCGGCTTCAGCTTCTAAGGCCGATGGTGACCACCACCGCTTACCGGTCGGCCTGGGTCGACGACGACATCATCGCCCTCAAGGAGATGGCAACCAAGTTCTTCGAGACCGAAGCCCTGCCGCACCGCGAGCGCTGGGCCGCGCAAAAGTGCGTGGACCGCGAGTTCTGGTACAAGGCCGGCGAACTCGGCCTGCTGTGCGCCTCCATCCCTGAGGAGTACGGCGGCGGCGGCGGAACGCTCGCGCACGAGTTCGCGATCATGGAGGCCCAAGCCGCCTGCGGCGAAACTGGATTCGGAAACCAGGTACACAGCGGGTTGGTCGCCCAGTACATCGTCGCCTACGGCACCGAGGAGCAGAAGCAGCGTTGGCTGCCGGGCATGGCCACCGGGGAACTGGTCAGCGCCATCGCGATGACCGAGCCCGGCGGTGGGTCCGATTTGAAGGCGTTGCGCACCAGCGCCATCCGCGAGGGAGACCACTACCGACTCAATGGAGCGAAGACCTTCACCTCCAACGGCAGCTCAGCTGATCTCATCGTGCTCGTCGTGAAGACCGACCCGACGGCGGGCGCCAAGGGAGTGTCGCTCTTGGTGCTCGAAACAGCGAACGTACCCGGCTTCCGGGTCGGTCGCGTACTCGAGAAGGTCGGGATGAAGGCCCAGGACACCGCCGAGTTGTTCTTCGACGACGTCCTAGTGCCCGCCGAGAACCTGCTCGGCGAAGAGGGCGCGGGTTACGGCTACGCGATGCGGCAGCTGGCCCACGAACGGCTGGTCGTCGCGGTCTGGGGCACTGCGGTGCTGCAGAGCGCGGTCGACGAAACGGTCAAGTACACCAAGGACCGCCACGCGTTCGGCACTCCCCTCTTCGAGATGCAGAACACCCGATTCGAGCTCGCCGAGTGCGCGACCATCGCGCGGATTGCCCGGGTGTTCGTCGACGACTGCATCGAACGCCACCTGCGCGGTGAGCTCGACGCCACGACGGCCTCGATGGCGAAGGCCTGGGTCACCGACATGCAGGTGGCCGTAATCGACCGATGTGTGCAACTCTTCGGCGGCTACGGGTACATGCTGGAATACCCGATCGCGCGGATGTTCGTCGATTCGAGGGCGCAGAAGATCTACGCCGGCGCCAACGAAGTGATGAAGGAATTGATCGCGCGCTCGCTGTAGCGCCGTTCCGAGGAGCCGACATGTATCTGACCCAGTCGCTGCACCGAAACCTGCAGCAGAATCCCGAGCAGCTGGCGACGATCTACCGCGACCGTATCCGCACGGTGGCCGAGTCGGCTGATCGCATCGCCCGCGTTGCCGGTGCGCTGACCGGGCTGGGTGTGCAACGCGGCGAACGGGTGGGCATCCTCGCACTGAACTCCGACCGTTATCACGAGTACTTCTATGCAGTGCCATGGATGGGCGCCGCAGTCAATCCGGTGAACATCCGTTGGAGCCCCGCGGAGATCGCCTATTCGTTGATTGATTCGGACACCCGGGTGTTGTTCGTCGACGACGCCTTTGCGCCCGTGATTCCAGCACTGCGCGAACAGTTTCCGGGCCTCACGACCGTAATCCACTGCGGCGATGGCGAACTGCCGGCAGGCGCGCTGTGCTACGAGACGGTGATCGCGGAGCACGCGCCGGTCGAGGACACCCGCACCGGTGGCGACCAGCTGCTCGGCGTGTTCTACACCGGCGGCACTACTGGTCATCCCAAGGGCGTGATGCTGTCCCACGACAACGTGCTCACCTCGGCCTTGGGCGGCCTCGCCTCAGGCCAGATGGTCTCACCCGGCGGGCGGCTCCTGCACGCGGCACCGATGTTCCACCTCGCGGCCATCGGTGCGTGGACCTGTGGATGTCTCGTCGGCTCGACCCACGTGATCGTGCCGATGTTCACTCCGTCCGACGTGGCAACGGCGATCTCGGAGCACGCGGTCACGGACGCCCTGCTGGTGCCGACCATGATCCAAATGCTGGTCGATGATCCGAACACCGCGGACAGCGACATGTCCAGCCTGGTGCACTTGACCTACGGCGCCTCGCCGATCTCGCAAGCGCTGCTCGAGCGGGCCCGCAAGGTATTTCCCACGGCCGGCTTCACGCAGGGCTACGGCATGACCGAGATGGCTCCGGTGGTGGCAATCCTGACGGCGGACGATCACGACGACCCGGCCCTGTGCCGGGCGGCGGGCCGGGCAGCGCCGCACGTCGAGGTCCGCATCGTCGACCCCAACGACAACGAGGTACCGCGCGGCGAGGTCGGCGAAATCGTCGCGCGCGGCGACAACGTCATGCTCGGCTACTGGAACCGGCCCGACGACACGGCCGCAGCGATCCGTGACGGCTGGATGCACACCGGCGACGGCGGCCGGATGGACGAGCACGGATACATATTCATCGTCGACAGGATCAAGGACATGATCATCACCGGCGGTGAGAACGTGTACTCCGCCGAGGTGGAGAATGCGCTGGCCGGGCATCCGGCGGTGGCGGCGTGCGCGGTGATCGGCGTGCCCGACCCCGACTGGGGTGAACGCGTGCACGCCGTGGTGGTGCTGCTTCCCGGCCAGCAGGCGACCGCGGACCAGATCCGCACGCATTGCAAGTCACTCATCGCCGGATACAAGGCTCCCCGCACGGTCGACTTCGTCGACTCACTCCCAATGTCCGGCGCCGGCAAGATCCTCAAACGCGAACTCCGCAAACGGTATTGGGGCGACTCTGGAAACCAGGTGTCCTGATGACGGCAGGCCCAACGCAGCGCTCCGTGGCCCCGCCGGCGCGCGGGACCCGCCCCGCGAACCGCAGGCAGCTCATCCTCGACGCCGCAACGGAGCTGTTCTCCCGCAACGGATACGCGGCAGTCGGCATGGGCGACGTCGCCGAGGCAGTCGCGATCGGTCCGTCGGCACTGTATCGGCATTTTCGTGGCAAGCAAGGCCTGCTCGCCGCCGTGGTGGGTGACGCGCTGAACACACTCGACGACGCCATCACCGCGGCCGAGCACGCGCAACCGCCCGACGTCGTCCACGCATTGGCGACGGTGGTGCTCCAGCACCGCGGTGTCGGGGTGCTGTGGCAACGCGAAGCGCGCCAGCTCGCCCCCGCCGACCGGGCGGAGATTCAGGCCGCGGTCAATCAGCTCGGCCGCCGGTTCGCCGCCTATCTCCATACGCGCCGACCCGAACTCAGCTCCGCCCAGGCTCAGTTGCTGGCCTGGTCGGGACTCGCGGTCGCGACGAGCGTGTCCTTTCACGGCCTGGCGTTGCCCGAACCGGCATTCACCACCTTGCTCGGCGAACTCATCGCCACGGCGATCGACGCACCGATACCGCCGCTCGAATCGGTATCGGCGCGGAATGCAGAGCCTCCGACCCTGCGCACTCAGTCGCGGCGCGAGAAGATCCTCACCGAGGCGACGAAACTGTTCGCGGCCAACGGCTTCAGCGGCGTAAGCACCGAAGACATCGGGGCCAGCGTCGGTATCGCCGGGCCCAGTGTGTACAACCACTTCCCGGCCAAGTCGGACATCTTGGTCGCCGCAATGCTGCGCGGCGACGAGTGGCTTCGGATGGACATGAACCGCGCCTTCGCCGCGGCCTCGGATCCACGGGACGGGCTCAACCGCCTGCTCGGCAGCTACTGCGCGTTCGTCCTCGACAACCCTCAGCTCATCGCGGTGCTGGTCTCGGAAGCCGGACACCTCCCCGAACCGCAACGCCACCGCACTCGAGCCGCCCAGTATGCCTACATCGCCGAGTGGGTGAACCTGCTGCGCGAAGTGCACCCGCAGTGGGACGCCGTCACCGCCCGGATCCGGGTGCAGGCCGCACAAACCATGATGAACGACATCGCCCTCGTTCCGTCAGTACGCGAGCGCACCGACGTCGAGTCCGCGCTGGTCACCATCGGCACCGAACTCCTCGCCACCGCTGACGACTCGCCGGTCCGATGATCACCGAGGACCGGGTCTGCTTCGACGGTGTGCACACCCGGCGGCTGTCCGTCGCGGGCGACGGACCACCGATCGCGTTACTGCACGGATTCGCCGATGGCGTCGACACCTGGCGAGCTCTGCTGACCGAATTCGACGCGGCCGGCCGGGCGGCCTTCGCCGTCGACATGCCCGGTTTCGGTCGTGCGGAGGCACGCGCACCGGGCCCGATCATGCCGCAGCTCGACGCATTCATCGACGCCGTGATCGCCGATACCGGGCCAGTCATCCTGATGGGAAACTCGTTGGGGGCGTGCGTCTCCGTGCGGGCCGCAGCGCGCGGGTCCTCCAACATCCACGGAGCCATCGCCGTTGACGAACCCATCCTCGCGTCGCACTTCTTGATGCGCCTCGGCCGTCGGCGCGCAGATCCCTTTCGGGTCCTCGAGCATCGACTGCCGATCCCGAAAGGCTTGTACCCCCGAACGATTCGCCGCGTCTTTGCTCGGTTGTTGTACGCGAATCCCGCCCAGGCCGACCCCAGAGTGCTCGACCGCTTCACCGTCCAGGCTCCCGACCAGGCGCACGTTCGTCGGCTGCTCGGGGATGCCCGCGCGGTCGCACTCGAGACCGCCGGTGGCTACGACTCGGAACACGTCAGATGTCCGCTGCTGGTGATCCATGGCCGCAAGGACCGCATCATCCCCGTGCACGCCAGCCAGCGACTGCACGAATCGGTACCGGCCAGCACCCTTGTCGTGCTGCCGAATTCGGGACACTGCCCCCAACTCGACGACCCGTCCACGTTGGCACGACACGTTCTGCAGTTCATCGACGGGGGAACGAAATGACGGCGAACACCGCCATCCGCAACAAGGTGATCGTGATCACCGGTGGCGCACGGGGAATCGGTTTGGCCACCGCGACAGCCCTTCACGAACTCGGCGCAAAGGTCGCCATTGGTGACGTCGATGAAGCCAAGTTGAAGGCGTCGGCAACTAATCTCGGCCTGGACGTCTACGGCAAGCTCGACGTCACCGACCCAGAGTCGTTCGCCGCGTTCCTCGACGACGTCGAACGGCAGCTCGGTCCCCTCGACGTCCTGATCAACAACGCGGGAATCATGCCAGCGGGCAAGGTGATCGAGGAACCCGACGCGGTTACGCGCCGGATCCTGGACATCAACACGTACGGTGTCATCCTTGGCAGCAAGCTGGCCCCCCAACGAATGGTGCCGCGCCGCAGTGGCCACGTCATCAACATCGCGTCGCTGGCAGGCGAAAGCCCGACACCTGGGCTTGCGACGTACTGCGCCAGCAAGTACGCCGTGCTCGGGTTCACCGACTCGGCCCGCATCGAGTACCGCGACACCGGCGTCCACTTCTCGTCGGTGCTGCCCACATTCACCAACACCGAGCTCATCGCTGGCACCACCAGTACGAAGCTCTTGAGGAACGCCGAACCCGAGGACATCGCCACCGCGATCATCGGCATCATCACGAAGCCGGGGGCGCGGGTGGCGGTGACCAGGGCCGCGGGCCTCGTCATCGCGTCGATGAAGTTCATCCCTCAGTCCGCGGGCGAATTCATCGCCCGCAAACTCGGCATGGACCACGTCTTCCTCGAGGACGTCGACAAGGCCGCGCGCAAGGCCTACGAGGACCGCGCCAGGGGAATCGAGGCCTGAGCCAGTCCTGCCTCAGCGCACCACGACGGGGGACGGTGTCCTGGGCGCACCCAGCATGTCGCGATGCGACGGCGGTTTCCGACCGTCCTCGTCGACGATGCCGTAGCGCGTCGCGAGTTCGGCCCCGATGACCGTCTGCCCGCTGAGTTCGGACAGCGCCGGGTCCCGCCACAGCGCGTCGATGAGCCGTCCCGTGAACTCCGGCGTCTCGGCGTGCTTGGCGGTTTCCGCGAGCGCGTCCGGGTGCCCGTCGAAGGCGCTGCGGAACTTGTCCGTCAGCAGGATGCCCATCCAGATCGAGACGGTCGCGACGCCACTTCCCTCGAAGTCGACCGCCATGTCTGCGGCCATCTTGTCGATGCCCGCCTTCTGGGCCCCGTACGCCGGCCCGTGCATGTAGCAGACCGATCCTGGCGACGAGGTGAACGCGATGAGGCGCTGCCTTTGTGGGCCGGCTGCCACCATGAGCTTCGCAGCGTGCCACGACGCGACGTACGCCGAACGCAGCCCGACGTCGAGCACGTCGCCCAGTTCAAGTGGCTTGTCCCAGAACGGTTTCGGGCTTGTCAGCTTGTCGTGGATCACCGCGGCGTTGTTGACGAGCAGATCCAGCCTGCCGCGCTCGGCGGCGACCCGTTCGAACAGCGCGGCCACCGCAGCGTCGTCCCGGTGGTCCACTCGAACGGCGATGCCCCTGGCTCCGACGTCGGTCACCGTCCGGCCGGTGAGGTAGACCAGCCAACCCGCCTCGAGCAGCGCAGCCGCAATGCCGCGGCCAGCGCCTCGACTGGCCCCGGTGACCACTGCCACGGGTGTCCGTTCGTCGGTCATGCCATCGGAGGGTCTCAGTCGGGCAGCCTGAGTTCGGGCTTCTCGACCTCTTCGATGTTGACGTCCTTGAAGGTGATGACCCGGACCTGCTTGACGAAGCGAGCGGGACGGTACATGTCCCATACCCATGCGTCGGCGAGCCGAAGTTCGAAGTAGACCTCGCCGTCGGAGTTGCGTGGCACCAGTTCGACGCTGTTGGCGAGGTAGAACCGACGCTCGGTCTCCACGACATAGCTGAACTGCCCCACGATGTCCTTGTATTCGCGGTACAGCGAGAGCTCCATCTCGGTTTCGTACTTCTCGAGATCTTCGGCACTCATCTAGTCAGTGGTCCTTCTGGTCGGTTGGGCACATCTTTCCTCACGCGAACTCACGGCGCTGCGCTGGCTCCGAATCCGGCACTTCATCGTCGGCCCCGGCTCGGATCACCACTTCGTATTTCCCGTCGCTACGCTCGCCCTGGAAAGTCCGGTTACCCGCTCGGCGCACGTTGACAAACGAAAACCTGTGCTCGCTGCAGGGACCCAGTTCGGCCAGCGCGGCGGTGTGTGTCGGCGTGCAGTACCCCTTGTGCAGCGCGAAGCCGTAGCCAGGATGGTCCTGCTCCATGGCCACCATGAGCCGGTCCCGGCTCACCTTCGCAAGCACGCTGGCGGCGGCGATGCACGCTGCCGCCGCGTCGCCTCCGATCACCGGCAACGACGGCATCGGGAGTCCGGGCACCCGGAAGCCGTCGGACAACACGTAACCGGGCCGCGTTGGCAGCCCGGCGACCGCTCGACGCATCCCCTCGATGTTCGCGACGTGAACGCCGCGCCGGTCCACCTCGGTCGATGGAATGAACACCACGTGGTAGGCCAACGCATAACGTCGGATCAGCGGAAACAGCCGCTCACGTTCGCGCTCGTTGAGTTTCTTGGAGTCGTCGAGCGAAGCCAGGCTCTCCAACTTGTTCGGGCCCAAGACACACGCGGCCACCACCAACGGCCCCGCGCATGCGCCGCGCCCCACCTCGTCGACGCCCGCCACCGGACCCAGTCCGCTGCGGTACAGCGCGGATTCGATGGTGCGCAGGCCCGCAGACTTGCGGATCACCGTTCTAGGCGGCCAGGTCGCCGGCACGAAGAACTCCTACCGTCTGAAATCAGTGCTGGGGGTCGGTCGCGACGACGCGGCCCCATCGGCCAGGCGGCCAGGCGATGAACCGGGCCTTGCCGATGACGTTGTCGACCGGAACCGTGCCTGCCATGGGGTCGCCGGTGCACAGCAACCCCTTCTGTGCGTCGGCGGGCAGATTGCTGCAGTGTGCGCGGGAATCGGCCGAATGCGTGCGGTTGTCCCCCATCACCCAAATCCGGTCGTTCGGGACCTTGACCGGCCCGAACTCGTTGCCGAGGCACGGGTAGATCGCGGGGTCGGCCATCATCGTCGTCGGGTCGAGGTACGGCTCGTCGAGCTTCTTCCCGTCGACCGTCAAGCCCGTGTCGGCGCGGCACTCCACGGTTTGCCCTCCGACCGCGATGACTCGCTTGACCAGATCGTTCTCGTCAGGCGGCACGAATCCGATGAACGAGAGCGCGTTCTGCATCCAGCGGACTGCGGTGTTGTCCGAGCGGATCGACTTGTATCCGATGCTCCAGTTCGGCGGGCCCTTGAACACGACCACGTCACCGGGCTCCGGGCTGGAGAATCGGTAAGTGACCTTGTCCACCATGATGCGGTCGCCGACGCAGCCGCTGCAGCCGTGCAGCGTGGGCTCCATCGACTCGGACGGGATCAGGTAGGGCCGGGCGATGAACGTCAACGTGACGTAGTAGAGCACCAGCGCGATGCTGAGCAGGATCACTGCCTCGCTGGTGAATACGGTTACGAGGACGCGACGGGCGTTCCACTCCTTCGGAGGTGGTGGCGCAGCCGGTTCGTCGGGAACCTCGGCGTCGGCGGAATGTGCGTCGGCGTCGTCAGCGGTTTCGGTCACGGCTTCAGACTAGCCAGCACGGCGCATGGAACAGCGCCACGCAAGCCCCGTTTCGCTGGTCGCTGGTGGGCGATCACAGCGCAGGCTCAGCGCTTTTCCTTGATCTTCGCCTTCTTGCCGCGCAGCTCGCGCAGGTAGTACAGCTTCGCGCGGCGCACGTCGCCGCGGGTGACGACGTCGATGTGATCGATGTTGGGCGAGTGCACCGGGAAGGTGCGCTCGACGCCAACGCCGTAGCTTTCCTTGCGGACGGTGAAGGTCTCGCGGACGCCACCGCCCTGACGGCGGAGCACGACACCCTTGAAGACCTGGATGCGCTCCTTGGAGCCCTCGATGACCTTGACGTGCACATTGATGGTGTCGCCCGGGCCAAAGGCTGGGATGTCGTCGCGCAGCGACGTCTGGTCGACGAAGTCCAGCGTGTTCATCGGTGACACTTCCTTGTAGTTCGCGGGCTGCGGGCGCAATGCGTCGCCGAGCCGATGTCTTCGTACCTTGCTTTATCTCGCATCAAATGGGAGCGGTAGCCCCCGGCGTGCGCAGACAACTGGTTAATTGTGCCAGACCGGGCCCATGCGGCGAAATCGTGCCGTTTCGCACCACCCTGCGCCGTGTGAAATCACAGTGAACATCTCGTGTAACACCTGGTGCGCCCAAGGACGCGCCACGCCCCTTCACCAGTTATGGTGAGCCATCGGGGTTGTGAGTGATCCAAAGTAGCGGCTCATCGACGCCCGGCACATCGTTCACGACGCCTATGAGGAGGGCCATGTTCGGCCGGCCGTCAAAGCTGTTGATGGTCAACGTCACGGTGATCGGGGCAGCGATCATCGGTGCGGGTTGCGAGGCCAAGGTGTACGGCACTCCGCCCGTATCTTCGGGAGCACCTCAGATGACGGTCGTCGCACCCCTCGGCAGCCTGGCCCCGCTGCCCGAGGCCCCGCCGGACCAAGCCGTCGCCGCGTTCGCCAACCTTCAGTCGCGCGAGCAGCAGGCCATTGCCGAAGCCTCCGACTCTGGCGCCGACATCACCGTTGCCGTGCTCGATCGCAACACCGGCCAACTCATCACCAACCACAGCGGCACCACCATCGCCATCGCCTCGGTGGTGAAGCTCTTCATCGCCGATGACCTCCTACTGCAGGTGTCCAAGGGCCAGACCGAACTATCCCCGGACGATCGGGACAAGCTCGACGTCATGCTGCGGTCCTCGGACGACAGCGCCGCCGAACAGTTCTGGAACCGCAGCGGAGGCAGCGCGATCATCAGCCGGGTGGTCGCCCGCTACGGGCTGAGCTCGACGACTCCGCCCAACGACGGCCGGTGGTTCAACACCACCAGCACGGTCACCGACCTGGTGCGCTACTACGACATGATGCTGGCGGGCACCGGCGGCCTACCGCCCGAGCAGGCCAACGTCATTCTGTCCAACCTCGCGGCGTCGACACCGACGGCGCCGGACGGGATGGTGCCTGGCGGCGTGTACCCGCAGCGGTTCGGCATCCCGGAGGGCTTGTACGCCGAACCCGTTGCCGTCAAACAGGGTTGGATGTGCTGTGTCGGCTCCGATTGGATGCATCTGTCCACTGGCGTCATCGGCCCGGACCGGCGCTACGTGATGGCGATCAGCTCGATGCAACCCACCAACGCAGACAATGCGCGCGCCACCATCACCGAGGCCGTCAAGACCATGTTCCCCGGCGGGCGCATCTAGCGTGTCAGTCGAGTAGGTCGGGCCTGCGCTCGCGGGTGCGCTCCACTGCCTGTTCCCGTCGCCACGCGGCGACCTTCGCGTGATCGCCGGATAGCAGCACCGGCGGCACGTCCAGCTCCCGCCAGGTCGACGGGCGTGTGTAGCTCGGCCCTTCGAGCAGGCCCTCCATTTGCGCCGAATGCGAATCATCTTGATGTGAAACGGGATTGCCCAGGACGTCTGGCAACAACCGCACCACCGCCTCGATCATGACGAGGGCGGCGGATTCGCCACCGGGCAGCACGTAGTCACCGATCGACACCTCGGCGACCCGCATGCGGCGGGCGGCGTCGTCGACGACCCGCTGGTCGATGCCCTCGTAGCGTCCGCACGCAAATACCAGGTGCGCCTCGGCGCTCCAGTCCTGCGCGTCGGCTTGGGTGAACAGTTTGCCCGCTGGCGTTGGGACGACGAGAAGCGAATCGGCAGTGCAGATCTCATCGAGCGCCTCCCCCCACACGGGCGCCTTCATCACCATGCCCGGCCCACCGCCATAGGGCGCATCGTCCACCGAGTGATGGACGTCGTAGGTCCAGCGGCGCAGGTCGTGTACGCCCAGTTCGATGATCCCCGTGTCGATCGCCCTGCCGGGCAACGACTGTCGCAGCGGTTGGAGGTAGTCGGGAAAGATGGAGATGACGTCGATGCGCATGGCTTCGCGGCTCTATTCAAGTTCCAGCAGGCCGTCGGGCGGATCGATCTGCACGATTCGGTCCGTCAGCGAAACCGACGTCACGATCGCACCGACGAAGGGCACCAACACCTCGGCTCCGCTCGCGCGCTTGATGGCCAGCAGTTCGCCTGCGGCCGTGTGCAAGACCTCGGTGACGACTCCGACCTCGGCGCCGGAAACCGTATGCACGGTAAGCCCCTCAAGCTGATGGTCGTAGTACTCGTCGGGATCCTCGATCGGCGGCAGGTCCGCGACGTCGACGAGGAACAGCGTCCCGCGCAGCGCATCGGCGGCAGTGCGATCCTCGACGCCTGACAACCTGATCAGTAAGCGCCCGCCGTGTTGACGCACACTTTCCACGACGAAGGGCCGTTCGACTCCACCGCGACTTGGCTTGCCCCGCAGTGTCTTACCCGCGACGAAGCGTGCCGACGGATCGTCGGTGCGAATATCGACAACGACTTCGCCCGCGATGCCGTGAGCCTTGGCTACCCGCCCAACGACGAGGTCCATGAGAGGTACCGAACTACTGGTCGGTGTCCACCACGTCGACGCGGATGCCACGCCCGCCGATGCCCGCGACCAACGTGCGAAGCGAAGTCGCGGTGCGGCCGCCACGACCGATGACCTTTCCGAGGTCGTCGGGATGCACGTGGACCTCGACGGTGCGGCCGCGACGGCTGGTCACCATGTCGACGCGGACGTCATCGGGGTTGTCGACGATTCCGCGAACCAGGTGCTCGACCGCGTCGACGACGACGGAGCTCATTCGGCAGCGGGTGCGTCGGCGGCAGGCTCGGCGTCAGAGGACTCGGTGGCCTCGGCGCCTTCATCCTTCTTGGGAGCCTTCTTGGTCTTCAGCTTCACGGCGTCGCCGGTGGGCGCGTTGTCAGCGGCGGCGAGCGCGGCGTTGAACAGATCCAGCTTGCTCGGCTTCGGCTCCTTGACCTTCAGCGTGCCCTCGGCACCCGGCAGGCCCTTGAACTTCTGCCAGTCACCGGTGATCTTCAGTAGTGCGAGGACCGGCTCGGTGGGCTGAGCGCCGACGCCCAGCCAGTACTGCGCGCGCTCCGAGTCGATCTCGATGAAGCTCGGATCTTCCTTCGGGTGGTACCGGCCGATGACCTCGATGGACCGGCCGTCGCGACGGTTGCGCGCGTCAGCGACGGCGATGCGGTACTGGGGGTTGCGGATCTTCCCGAGCCGGGTGAGCTTGATCTTGACAGCCATGACTGACATCTCTTTTCCGTTGCCACGCTGCAATTCAGCGACTCGGGCAGATTGCCCGGTCCGGTTTTGCCTCGCGTGTGTGACCGAAGGGCAGCGCATCGAGCGCGGATCGCGCATCGAACCTCAGCGAGGAGCTTGCGGATCGCGCATCGAACAGTGTCGCCCGTCAGACAGTTGCCCATTGTGCCAGAACCCCTCGCTGACGACGAAATCGTGGCGAGCCCTCAACCTCATTGAATTTACAAGTTCGGGTAGAACTGTCACGCTCTGAGCATGGATGACGCGAACCCTGGAACTGTGCTGGTGACCGGTGCCTTCGGTCAGGTCGGCAGTCGCTGCACCGAGATTCTGCTCGGCCGCGGCCGCACCGTCATCGCGTTGGACCTGCCCGGTGACAAGTCCGTCGCCACCGCCGCGGGGCTTGCCGAGCACGCTGGGCCGGGAACGCTGGTGCCCGCGTATGCCGATCTGACCGATGCGGCGGCGATCCGCGCCCTGGTGACCGAACACCAACCCGTCGCGATCGTGCACCTCGCAGGGATTCTGGCGCCCACGTCCTACCGCAATCCGAAGCTGGCCAGGAAGGTCAACGTAGAGGGCACCCGCAACGTCGTCGACGCTGCCACGACGCTCTCCGAGCCGCCGCTGTTCGTCGAAGCGTCGAGCGCCTCGGTGTACGGGTCGATCAACCCGTACCGCTACCCCGACCCCATCACACCCGAGACTCCCATCAAGCCGATCGACCAGTACGGCGAGGACAAGATGCTGGCCGAAGCGATCGTCCGCGAAAGTGGGCTGCCCTACGCGATGTTGAGGTTGGGCGGCGTCATCTCACCCGACGGCACCTCGACCATCAGTGGCGACCATCTCGTGCTGACGCGCGCGACGCCCGGCGACAACCGGATGCACACCGTGGACGGACGCGACGTCGCACTCGCGTTCGCGAACGCCGTCGACCGCCGCGACACGATCAACGGCAAGGTGCTGCTGATCGCAGGCGACGACTCGCACCGGCGCACGCAGCGCGACCTCGAGGACGACATGATGGAGACCATGGGCATCGGCCGACTCGGCCCGTCGGCAAGCCTGCCCGGCGACCCAGAAGACGACAGGGGCTGGGCCTTTACCGGCTTCTTCGACACAAGAGAATCGCAAGCGCTGCTGGACTTTCAGGAACACGACTGGTCGCAGACGCGGGCTTGGATCCGCGAATCGCAGGGGCGCAAGATCGCCGTGGTGCAGCTGCTGGGCCCGCTGATCCGCCCGCTGATGCGGCTGATCCTGGCTGTGCAGCGCAAGCGGGAGAATCGGGGACGCTACGCCGACCCATGGACGCTTATCGAGCAGAAGTTCGGCCCAGAGGTGCTCGCGTCAGCGGACGCCTGAAGCCGCGCTCAAACTCCGCGCTCAAACCACCTTGTCGAAGCACTTCGTCTCGACGCGGCGCGTCATGCGCCAACCGGCTTCGGTGCGGACGAACTCGTCGTCGTACCAGAGCCCACAGAACAGGATTTGCTTCTGCTCGGCGTCGAGCACCATCGGGTTGAAGCAGAGGATCCGGGACTTCGCAGTATCTCCGGTGGTGTCGCGCGTGATTTTCACGTCGAAGTTGCCGATGAGGTGTGAGTAGGCCGGGAAGTTCGGCAGCACCTCGGAGAGCCACTTCTTCACGTCACCGAACGCGCCATCGATACCGCCCATCGCGCGGTAGTCGATGTAGGCGTCCGGGGTGAAGACGTCGTCGAGGTCGTCGAACCGGCGCGTGTCGATCGCGGTCGAATAGGCCACTAGCAGCTGTTGAATTTCGAGGCGGTCCGAGATTTCTTCCAGGCTGAGCATTGCTCGATTCAACACCCGCCCATGCGGACTCAGGCCATCGGGCCTTCCGAGGGCGGCCAGTGCTCCCCTGGCGACACGTCGCCCGGTTCGGCGTGGTCACCGCGCGACAGTGGCACCCACTGCTCGGTCGGTGCGGGCTGCTGGGATGCCGGGAAGTCCTGCAGTTTGCCAGAGGGTTTGGCATCCCACGTCTCGAACGTCAACGGGGTACGCAGCCAGCCTTCCAACAGCAGGTAGCACGCTTCGAGAGAATCCAGGTGGCTGCGCTCCCAGCCGTGGCTGCCGTCGAGCCCGAAGGCGACGAGTGCCGCTCGCGTGTTGGCGCCGGCTTCGATCGCGGCGGCCGCGTCGGAGCGGTAGAACCGGAAGATGTCGCGGGCGTGGGCGATGCCCTGCTCCTTGGCGAGTCGCAACAGGTTACGGGTGAGGTGGTAGTCGAACGGGCCGTGCATGTCGGCCATCGGGATGGTGACACCATGCTCCAGCGAGTGCTGGCCGGGTGCGCACACCGCGTTGTCGACCGAGATCAGTTCGGCGACGTCGGGCGGAAGCCCGCTGCTGGCGCCGTGGCCGACCTCCTCGGTGATGGTGACCATGATCGTGGTGCGGTGGGGCAGCACCACCTCGCGATCCATCACGTTGCGCGCCAGCGCGAGTGCCACGGCGACTCCCGCCTTGCCGTCGAGGTGCCGCGAGACAATGAAGCCATCCTCGGTGAGCTCGGGGCTGGTGATGAACGCGACGAAGTCACCGATGTTCACGCCGAGCGCGACGAGGTCCGCGCGGGTGGATACGTTGCGGTCGACCCTGACCTCGACGTGTTCCCAATCCGTCGGCTGGGTGTCGATATCGTCACCGAATGCGTGCCCAGAAGCCTTGAGCGGCATGACGGTTCCGGTGATGAACGCGTCGCTGTCGTCGGTGAAGATGCGCACCCGCGACCCGGCGGCGAACCGCGCCGAGAAGGTGCCTACCGGCACCAGCTCGAGCCGCCCGTTGTCCTTGAGCTCGCGCACCATGCACCCGATGGTGTCCGCGTGGACGACGATCGCGCGGTCGGTCGTGGCCGACGCGCCTGGCAGCTGAGCGGTGAGCGCACCGCGGCGGGTCAGCGTGAAGGGGACGCCGATGTCATCGAAGATGCCGCCGATCAACTGCATCACCGCATCGGTGCGGCCTGACGGGCTTGGGGTTTGCAGTAACGCGAGCAGCGTGTCGACCATCCAGCTGCGATCGGTAACGGGCATCCGCGGGGCTGTGGATGTCGCGACGTCGGTCATGGTTCCTCTCTGGTTCGGCGGGTACGGCTCAGCTGGGTTCGACGGGATCGGGTTGCCACGCCCACGGCGTCGCGGCGGTCCGCGGGAACAACAGGTCGACGAACGCCTGCGCGGTGGGCCGCGGCTCGTGGTTGGCAAGTCCGGGACGCTCGTTGGCCTCGATGAAGACGTACTCCTCCCCATCCACCGACGGCACGATGAGGTCGATGCCGGTCACCGGTATGCCGATTGCGTCGGCCGCGTCCACCGCCACCTTAGCCAGCCTCGGGTTCAGTTCATCGGTGACGTCGCGGATGGTTCCCCCGGTGTGCAGGTTGGCCGTGCGCCGCACGATCAGATGCTCGTTGAGGGGCAACACGTCGTCGAGGTCCCAGCCGCCTTCCCGCACGGTGTCGGCAGTGAGATCGTCGACTGGGATGGTGGACTCTCCCTGGGTGGCCGCGGCGCGCCGCCTGCTCTGCGCCTCGACCAGGTGACGCACCGTGTGGTTGCCGCTGCCGACGATCTCGGGCGGACGTCGGAGCGCGGCCGCGATCACCTTTCCGTTGATGACGACGATGCGCAGATCCTCACCCTCGCAACGCTGTTCGAGTAGCACGTCCGGGCTGTGCTCTGCGGCCAACTTGATGGCACGATCCAGCTCCTCGGGTCGGATGACGCCGACGGTGATGCCTAGGCCCTGCTCGCCGCGGGCCGGCTTGACCACCAAAGACCCGACCTGCCTGAGGAATTCGTGGTCCTCCTCGTTGAACGTCGCCGTGCGGCCCTCCGGCACCCGGATACCCGCCTCGGCGACCACCCTGCGGGCGACGCGCTTGTCGTCGCAGCGGCTCATCGCCACGGCGTTGGTGAGCTCGGACAGTGATTCGCGGGTGACCACGCTGGTGCCGCCGTGGATGAGCTTGAGATAGCCACCCTTGGCGTCGAGCACTTGGACGGCGATACCGCGCAGGATGGCCTCGTCGGCGATGATGCGGGCGTAGGGATTGAGTTGGGAGAGTTCTTCCTCGGATTTCGCTGGGGCGAAAAGCTTTTCGTTGATGGCGTTCTTGCGCTTGATCCCAAGGACTGGCACGCGGACGAAGCCCATCCGCTCGTAAAGAGCGATGGCTCCCTCATTGTCGTGCAGTACGGATAGATCCATCTGGGCGCGTCCCCGCCTGATGAACTCCTCGATGAGCGAGCGCACCAGCAGCCCGCCAACGCCAGGTCGCGACAGCGTCGGATCAACCGCAAGACACCAGAGGCTGGACCCGTTCTCGTCGTCGCCGAAGAGCTCGGCGTGATCGATGCCGGTGACGGTGCCGACCACCGCGCCGGTGTGGTCATCGGTGACGACGAGATACACCATGTGCGACTGAGCCTGGCTGTTGTCCCACATGAGGTCGATGTCGGCTGGCACCATGCGGCACTGCAGGTAGAGCTGGTTGATCGCGGCGCAGTCCTCCAACACGTTCACCGGGCGCACTGACAGCCCTGGTACCGGTGCAGGCTCGTACTCCAGCGGCTGCGTCAGGTCGACGCGGTAGGTAAAGCTCGGGTCGATGAAGAACTCCTGCGGATGGAGCGCGACGTAGACGTGCGGCGCGTCCAGGTACATGCCGATGTCGCGCCTGCCGCTGGCCTCGGCGCGCAGGGCGGTGCCGAACTGCTCGGGATCGGCGAACGTCTGCCCGAACACCAGCCGTCCCCAACCGAGGTCCTGGATGACTCCGGTCTTGGCCGCGGGCTTGGCATCGGAGGTCATCACGGGGCGACTCCGTCGATGTGGCGGGCAAGCCACAACTCGAGTAAGCCCAACTGCCACAACGGGTTTCCGCGCAACGGGGTGAGATTGCCGTTGGGCTCGGCGAGCAGCCCATCGACCGACTCGGGCGAAAACAACCCCCGCGCGCGGGCCGCGTCACTGTGCAGGGCGTCGCGCACCAGCTCGAGGTACGGTCCGGCAAGGTGTTTGAGCGCAGGCACGGGGAAATAACCCTTGGGCCGGTCGATCACCTCATGAGGGATGACCCGGCGAGCGGCCTCCTTCAGCACGCCCTTGCCGTCCTGCGCGGTCTTGAGCTCGGGCGGGCAAGTGGCCGCGAGTTCGACGAGCTCGTGGTCGAGGAACGGCACCCGGCCCTCCAGCCCCCACGCCATCGTCATGTTGTCGACCCGCTTCACGGGATCGTCGACCAACATCACGGTGGTGTCGAGCCGCAGGGCCCGATCAGTCGCCGTCGCCGCGCCGGGATGGGCGAACTGCGCCAGCGCGAACTCCCCCGCCACGTCGTGGTCAAGCCGCCAGGCGGGCTGCAGAAGCCGGTTGACCGAAGCGTGGTCGCGGTCGAAGAAGGCCTTGCGGTACCGCGACAGGGCATCGTCGGCATCACCATCGGCGGCGTAGGCCATCGGCGGGTACCAGTGGTAGCCGGCGAAGATCTCGTCGGCGCCCTGCCCGGACTGCACCACCTTCACGTGCTTGCTGACCTCTTCGGAGAGCAGATAGAAGGCCACGCAGTCGTGGCTCATCATCGGCTCGCTCATCGCGCCGATGGCGCCACCGAGCGAAGGCAGCATGCGGGCCGTGTCGATGCGGATCTGATGGTGGTCGGTGCCGTAGTGGCGGGCGATGACGTCGGAGTACTTGAACTCGTCACCCTCCTCGCCTCCGGCGGCCTCGAAGCCGATCGAGAACGTCGCAAGCCCGTGCTGGCCTGCCTCGGCGAGCAATCCGACGATGAGGCTGGAGTCGAGCCCGCCCGACAGCAGACACCCGACGGGCACGTCGGCGACCAGCCTGCGCTCGACCGCGGTGCGCAGCGACGCGAGGATGGCCTCCTCCCATTCCGCTGCCGACCAGCCGGCTCGCTCCGGCGACCGCTCGAACGCTGGCTCCCAATAGGTTTCGAACGCCCGCCTGCCGTCCGGCTCGATGCGCATGATCGTGCCGGGCGCGAGCTTGTGCACGCCGCGCAGAATGGTGCGCGGTGCGGGTACGACGGAGTGAAAGCTCAGATAGTGGTGCAGCGCGACTGGGTCGACGTCGGTGTCCACGCCGCCCGCCGCCACCAGGGCGGGCAGTGACGAGGCGAACCGCAGCGCACCCGATCCGTCGGAGTCGGCGACGTCGCACCAGTACAGCGGCTTGACGCCAAGCCGGTCGCGCGCAAGCACCACGCGCCCGGAGTCCAGTTCGGCGACGGCGAAGGCGAACATGCCCTTCAGGTGGTCCACGACTCGCTCGCCCCACTCGCGGTACCCCTTGAGGATGACCTCGGTGTCACTGTGCGAGAAGAAGCGGTAGCCCAGGCCGATCAGCTGTTGGCGCAGTTCCGGGTAGTTGTAGATGCATCCGTTGAAGGCGACCGTGAGCCCGAGCTCGGGGTCATGCATGGGTTGATGTCCGTGCGTGGACAGGTCGATGATGGCCAGTCGGCGATGGCCCAACGCCACCCGTTCGCTCGCCCAGGCTCCGCTGCTGTCGGGGCCGCGCGGAACCATGCTGTCAGTCATGGCCGCCACCGCCGCGAGGTCAGCTGGACGTCCGCGCGCGATCTCCCCCGCGATGCCGCACATACTTTTGGAGCTCCTTTATGTTGACCGGATGCGCTCTGCGGGTATCCCGCCAGCACGCTGCTCAAACAAACAAGATCAACCCCAGTGGTGCAGCGCACAAGGCGGCGCCGAAGTGAACCCGTTAGGCTCGGCGGCGATGTTCAGACGAGCGCTTCGTGTCACCGCCATGGTTCTTGCGGCTCTGTTGACCGCCTCGATCACGATGGGGTCCCCGGTGGCGCTGGCAGACGCCGACGTCCAAGCCGTCGGTTCGGTGCCGATTCCCGATGGCCCGGCACCGACGTGGATCGTCGCTGACATGGACACCGGAGAGATCCTGGCCGGACGCGACCAGAACGCCAGGCACGCGCCTGCGAGCACCATCAAGACGCTGCTCGCGCTGGTGGCGCTCGACGAGCTTCCACTCGACAGCACAGTCGTCGCCGACGAGGCCGACGCCAAGGTGGAGTGCAACTGTGCCGGAGTCAAGGCGGGCCGCACCTATACCGCGAAGGAACTTCTCGACGGTCTGCTGCTGGTGTCGGGCAACGATGCGGCGAACACCCTGGCCCACATGCTCGGTGGCAACGACGCCGCGGTGGCCAAGATGAACGCCAAGGCCGCCGCGCTCGGCGCCGTCGACACCCACGCCGGATCGCCGTCAGGGCTCAACGGCCCCGGCATCGACGGATACACGACTCCCCACGACCTCGCGGTGATATTCCGTGCGGCGCTGGCCAATCCGGTGTTCGCGCAGCTCACGTCGGCACCAGGCGCACCGTTCCCCGGGGACAACGGGCCGGTGAACCTCGTCAACCAGGACGAAATGCTCTTCCGCTACCCCGGCATGCTCGGCGGCAAGACCGGCTTCACCGACGTCGCCCGCAAGACGTTCGTTGGGGCCGCGGGGCGCGACGGCCGCCGGCTCGTCGTCGCGATGATGTACGGCCTGATCGTCGAAGGTGGCCCGACGTACTGGGATCAAGCGACCAGCTTGCTCGACTGGGGCTTCGCTCAGCGGGCTTCGACCGGTATCGGCACGCTGTAGGCGCGGTTCGCGAGTTCTACCCCACGGTTGTCTTCGCCCTGCTCGTCACGACGCTGGTGTAGAAGTCGCGACAGACCTTGCACTCGATACCCGACGGAGACCTGATCGCGCGCTTGACGAGTCCTGAGCTCCGTACCGTCAGCGTTCGTGCGGAGACTGCTGGCCATGACGGCGCTCTTGCTCAGCGCGGTGCTGACTGCGCCGATCAGCTGGGCACAGCCCGACGTCCAGGCTGCCGGAGCGGTGATTGCCCCGCCCGACGGTCCGGCCAAAGCCTGGCTGGTCGCCGATCTGGACAGCGGTCAGATATTGGGCAGCCGCGATCCCAACGGTTCGTACGCCCCTGCGAGCACCATCAAGCCGCTGTTGGCGATGGTCGTCCTCGACCACCTCAGACCCGATAACTTCGCAAGGGCCAACCAGAGTCACACCCAGGTCGAGTGTTCGTGCGTCGGCCTGGTGCCGGGTCATCCCTACACGACGACGCAACTGCTCGCGGCGCTACTGATGGTGTCAGGGAACGACGCCGCCAACATGCTCGCCGACATGCTTGGTGGGCAGAAGGTCGCGGTGGCCGCGATGAACGCCAAGGCACAAGCACTCGGCGCGAGCAGCACCCGCGCGTCGTCCCCATCCGGGCTTGACGGGCCCGGTTGGGAAACCGTGACCACGCCGCACGATCTCGCACTCATCTACCGGCAGGCGCTGAAGTATCCGTTGATCGCCCAGATCTTCGCGGCCCAGTCGGCCTCCTTCCCCGACAAGGACGGCAACCTCCGCACGATCGACGCTCAGAACGAGTTGCTGACCCGCTACCCCGGCGACTACGCAGGCAAGATCGGCTACACGGACCTCGCGCGCAATACGTTCGTCACCGCCGCACAACGCAACGGGCGGCACCTGCTGGTGGTGCTGATGTACAGCAGCGGCGATCTCTACGGGCAGGCGATCGGGCTGCTTGATTGGGGCTTCAGGCAGTAACCTCGGCAACCTCGGCGGGCAGGAGCGGAGCGACCCGGGGAGTGGGTTCGGCGGGCCACTCCGCGAACGCGCGCACGGAGAACGTTCCGAACCCTTCCACCGCAGGCGGGGCCGCGGTGAACCTGGTGCCTCGCGGCGGAAGCGCGCCGAGGTTGGTGAGGTGCTCGACCACGTGCACCCCGGCAGCGAGCAGCAGGGTGTGGGCGGGTCGCTCGCCACCGGATTCCGTGTCGTCGATGTTGACCGAGTCGATGCCCACCAGCGCGGCGCCCGCTTCGATCAGGTGCTGGGCGCCTGCCGCGGTGAGGAACGGCGCACCCGCGCCATAGCCCGGGGTCCCGAAGTGGCGGTCCCAGCCGGTGTGCAACAGCACCGCGGCGCCACGCACGTCACGGTCGGCCAGGGTCTCCGCACCTATGCCACGCCGCTGCACGTCCCACGCGTCGTCGAGGTGGAAGACCTCGGCCCGAAGCCCGACCAGCGTCGACAGGTCGAGCCCCGCGAGGTCGCTCCCGTCAGCGTATCGGTGGAACGGTGAGTCAAGGGTAGTTCCGGTAGTGCCGATCATCGTGATGGCGTCTATCGCGAATTCGGTTCCAGGAGCATACTTCTCGCGCGAATCAGCATGAGTGAGGTGTGGCGTGATGACGGGCGCGGGCAGGCCGGGGTAGGTAATAAGACCGGCTCGGATGCGGTGACTGAGATCAACGACGCGAGCGGCTGCGACGCCGCGCCCTGGGCCGGGCTCCACGCCGCGACTCCCGCGGTGCGGCTCCTCCACGATGCGTAGCCCTTGCAGTTCGACGGTGTCGACGAGCGCGAGCCCGAGATGGGCCACCAGCAGTCTTCCGATCGCCGCCTCGTCGAGATCGTCGGAGGGCAGGTCGAGTCGAAACCCGGTTCCCGTCAAGTCTCCGCCGTTGGCGAACCGAATCTGGAAGTCGAAGTGGGCGCGATGGTCTGGCATAGGTGAAAACGTAGGCCCCCAAGGCCATCCAACCCCAAGTAAGGTCACCCTAAATTCGCGCGGGTCGACCCTGCGCGCCTACCCGAGGGGAGCGCTCGTGACCGGCCGGCCCGAACTCACCCTGGTCGTCGCCTTCGGCACCGACATGGGCAACTCCGAAGATGCCGCCATGACATTCGCCGAGGGTGCGGCGGCCGTCGGCATCGAGGCCGAGGCAATCGAACTCAACCAAGTCGACCTCGCCAAGCTGCAGAAGGCGACCCACTTCGTCGTGGTCTGCTCGACGTTCGGCGAGGGCGAGTTCCCGGACAACGCGCTCCTTTTCTGGGAAGCGCTGGGCGCCGACGACGCCGCACGGCTGGAGCACCTGAGCTTCGCGGTACTCGCGCTGGGCGACACCTCGTACGAACTCTTCTGCAACGCAGGCAAACTCCTCGACGAGCGGCTGGAAGCCCTTGGTGCCACCAGGCTGGCCGATCGCGTCGACGTCGACGGCTTCTACGAACAACCCGCCGCAGCCTGGACGACCGACGTCGTCAAGCTGTTGGCTGCCAACCTCGCCGGTGACGGCGCGGTGGTCGAGACCGCCCCTGCCGCCCCTGCCGCGCCGTCCGATCGCAACGAGCAGCAGAGCCGAGAACGCCATCACCAGTTCGACGCCCGTATCGTCGTCAATCAGTTGCTCACCTCGGCGGGTTCCGACAAGGAGGTCCGACACTACGAAGTGGAGTTCACTGGTTCCGGAAGCTCTTATCAGACAGGCGATTCCATCGCCGTGCACGCCACGAATGATCCGGCTCTGGTGGCTTCGGTGCTGGCCGAACTCGGCGTCGGCCCCGACTACGAAGTCGGTGAGCATGACGCGCCGCTCGGCGTGCTGCTCTCCGAGCAGCTGGAGATCCGCGCGCCATCCCGGGCGCTACAGGCCCTGGTGGCCAACCGAACCCACGACCCGGAGGCCAGCGCCGCACTCAGCGGTGAGGCGACAGTCGGACCTGGCTCTTGGCTGTATGGCAAGGACGTGCTCGACCTGATCAGGCTGGCCGACCTGACCGTCGACGAGGTCGTCGACACCCTGCGGCCGCTTCAGTTCCGCGACTACTCGATTGCCTCGAGTCCGGCCGCGCACCCCGACCGCGTGCACCTGACGGTGGCGGCGGTGCGGTACACCGCCGGTGAGCGCAGCCACGGCGGCGTCGCCTCGACGTTCCTCGCCGACCGCGGCGAGACGGTGCGGGTGCACCTGCGGCCCAACAACTCCTTCCGGCTGCCCGCTCCCCACGTGCCGATCATCATGATCGGGCCCGGCACCGGCATCGCCCCCTTCCGCGGCTTCCTGCAGGAACGCGAGACGACCGGCGCCTCGGGGCGGTCGTGGCTGTTCTTCGGAGACCGGCGTCGAGCCACCGACTTCCTGTACGGCGACGAGCTCACCCGTTTCGTCGAGTCCGGCACCTTGACGCGGCTTGACCTCGCCTTCTCCCGGGACGGCGTCGACGGTGCGAAGACCTATGTCCAGCACCGCATGTGGGAGCACGCAGGAGAGCTCTACGGTTGGCTGCAGGACGGGGCGCACGTGTACGTGTGCGGCGACGAGAAGCGGATGGCCAAGGACGTCGACAAGACCTTGCACGACATCGTCGCCACGGCCGGCGGGATGGACGCCGCGGCCGCTCACGCGTATGTCAACGAGCTCATCAAGAACCATCGCTACGTGCGGGACGTGTACTGAGTCGACCTCAGCCAAACACCCTGCCGCGCAAGATGATCAGGTCAGGGCGTTTGATCACGTCAGCACCCGTGCGCGGATCGTCGGCGTAGCACACCAGATCAGCCGGAGCCCCGTGCTCGAGGGCGGGTCGGCCCAGCCAGGCGCGCGCATCCCAGCACGCTGCACCAAGCGCCGCAGTCGGACTCAGCCCGACGGTCTTCAGCGCATCGACTTCGTCGGCGATGCGGCCGTGGGCGATCATGCTGCCCGCGTCGGTGCCCGCGTAGATCGGCACCCCCGCCTCGTGCGCAGCGCCCACCCGCGCGTGGCGCGAGGCGTACAGGTCGCGCATGTGCTTGGCGTATGTCGGGTATTTGCCTGCCGCATCAGCGATTCCGGGAAAGTTCTCGATATTGATCAGAGTGGGCACCAGCGCCGTGCCGCGCTGCACCATCGACGCGATCGTGTCATCGGTCAGGCCCGTCCCGTGCTCGATGCAGTCGATGCCCGCATTGATCAGGCCGGGCAACGCCTCCTCGCCGAAGACGTGCGCGGTGACTCTGGCCCCGTTGTCGTGCGCGGCGTCGATCGCGGCCCGCAGCACCTCGTCGGACCACAGCGGGGCAAGATCGCCAACGCCGCGGTCGATCCAGTCGCCGACGAGCTTGACCCAGCCGTCCCCGAACCGGGCCTGCTCGGCGACGAGGTCGGGAAGTTGCGACTCGTCCTCCAACTCGATCGCGAAACCCCTCGAGTACCGGCCCCGTCGGGCCAGATGGCGTCCGGCCCGGATGATCTTCGGTAGCTCGTCGTGGTCGTCGAGGCTGCGGGTGTCGACGGGCGAGCCGGCATCGCGCAGCAGCAGCGCGCCGGCCTCGCGCTCGGTTTCGGCCTGGGAGATCGCTTCGTCGAGCTCGGTCGCGCCGTGCTCACCCAGCCCGACATGGCAGTGCGCATCAACCAACCCGGGAATGATCCAGCCGCCAGCCCCGTCAGCACCGAACACGGTGTCGGCGTTGGCAATCGGCTCCGCGCTGAGTACGCCGTCGGCAATCCACCACTCGACCGGCTGGCCATCGGGGAGCCCGTAGCCTCGGACGTGCAGCGCTGCCACTACTTCTGGCCGGGGAACTTCAGCTTCGACAGGTCGATGTTCGCCAATCCGGGCGGCAGTTCGTCGAGACCCTTCGGCATGTTCGACAGGTCGGGGAAGCCCGCGGGCAGTGCGCCCGGGCCGCCGAGCGGGTTGTTCACCTTCGGTGGCGTCGGCCCCCGGTTGCCCTTCTTCTTGCCTGCCTGCTTGTTCTTGCCCTTCGCGGCCTTGCGGCTGACGCTCTTGCGAGCGAACGGCATCCCCATCTGGCCCGCCATCGACGACATCATCTTGCGCGCCTCGAAGAACCGGTCGACGAGCTGGTTGACCTCGGCCACCGTGACACCCGACCCGTTGGCGATGCGCAGCCGCCGCGACGCGTTGATGATCTTCGGGTCGGTGCGCTCCTGGGCCGTCATGCCGCGGATGATGGCCTGCACCCGGTCGAGTTGGCTGTCGTCGACCGCGGCCAGGGCATCTTTCATCTGGCCTGCGCCAGGCAGCATGCCGAGCAGATTGCCGATGGGCCCCATCTTGCGGATCATCAGCATCTGTTCGAGGAAGTCCTCCAGCGTCAGCTCGCCCGAGCCGATCTTGGCAGCCGCCTCCTCGGCCTTCTCTGCGTCGAAGACCTGCTCTGCCTGTTCGATGAGCGACAGCACGTCGCCCATGCCCAGGATGCGGCTGGCCATGCGATCCGGATGGAAGACGTCGAAGTCCTCGAGCTTCTCGCCGCTCGACGCGAACATGATCGGCACGCCCGTGACCTCGCGGACGGACAGCGCCGCGCCACCGCGGGCGTCGCCGTCGAGCTTGGTCAGCACGACGCCGGTGAAGCCGACGCCCTCGCGGAACGCATCCGCGGTCGTGACGGCGTCCTGGCCGATCATGGCGTCGAGGACGAACAGCACTTCGTCGGGGTTGACGGCGTCGCGAATGGCCGCGGCCTGGCCCATCAACTCCTCGTCGATGCCGAGTCGGCCCGCGGTGTCGACGATCACCACGTCGAAGTGCTTGACCTTGGCCTCGGCCAAGCCGGCAGCGGCAACCGAGACCGGGTCACCGGCCTTCATCTCCGCGATGTCGGCTCCGCCGGGCGAAACCCCCGGATGTGGTGCGAACACCTGAACGCCCGCGCGCTCACCGACGATCTGCAGCTGGCTGACGGCACCGGGCCGCTGCAGATCGCAGGCCACCAGAAGGGGGGTATGACCTTGTTCCCGCAGCCATCTCGCGAGCTTGCCTGCGAGCGTGGTCTTACCGGAGCCTTGCAGACCGGCCAGCATGATGACCGTCGGCGGCGTCTTTGCGAACGCCAGTACGCGGGTCTCCCCGCCGAGGATGCCGATGAGTTCGTCGTTGACGATCTTGACGACCTGCTGCGCCGGGTTCAGCGCGCCGGACACCTCCGCGCCCTTGGCCCGGTCCTTGATGCGGGCGACGAACTCCCGCACCACCGGAAGCGAGACGTCGGCCTCGAGTAGGGCGAGCCGGATTTCGCGGGTGGTCGCGTCGATGTCGGCGTCGGTCAACCGCCCCTTGCCGCGAAGCCCCGACAGGGCTCCGGTCAACCGGTCGGATAGGGATTCAAACACTCGACAAGCCTAGCGGTCGCTACTCATGCGGGACGGCGTGGATGCTGGTCATCGACTCCTCGCGCGAGCGGCAACCATTGCCGTAGTGCCCCGCGGTCGGGTGCGAAACTCGACGGTAATCGCCGGGTCGGCGTACCCGGCGAGCGCACGCAGCGCCGACGGGCTATAGGCGCGTAGCGAGCTGATGACCGCATCGTGTAGCGGCGGGATCAGCCCAGTGAACGGCAGAGTGAGCGCCAACTGCACCAATTGGAGCGGCGCCCGCCACCTCCGGAGGTCGATGACCAACAACTCCTTCGCTGCCCGAGTCCCTTCGGCAAGCACACCGGCGGCCTGCTCAGGCGCCAGGTGATGCAACGACAACGCAAACACGGCGAGGTCGTAAAACCCGTCGGGAGCCTCGATCGCGGTCGCGTCCATTTCCCGCACAGTGGCGCGTGGGTGACTGCCGAGGTCGCTGGCGGCGACGGCGGTCACAAACGCAGGATCGACGTCGGTGACCGTCAGCTGAGCAGCGGGGTGGTACTCGAGCAGCTTGCGCGACAATCCGCCCAGACCGCATCCGAGTTCGAGGATCTTCGGCGACGCGATGTCGGCCACCTCATCAAGCGCCGCTCGGGCGCACATCTCGTAGGCACCCAAGAACCGTCGACGTCCGCTGCGGTCGAGCGATTCAATGACCTTGCGCTTGAGGTCGTCGTCGTCGTCGCGATCCAGGTATTCCAACCGGTCGGTGCGGAGCCGCCGGTCCAGCCAGGAGGCGTCCGGCCCGCCTCGGGGCATGCTCACAAGGTCGTGGGCTCTCCTGTCCATGTGGACCATCATGGATGGCGGCAGTCGTGGTTCGGCAAGAAACCGCAGTAAGTCAAGAGGGCAATGGGTCGCGACGTGGAGTGGGCAAGCGCGGGCGCCTTGCTGGGGCTGCTTTGCGAAGCGATCACCTTGCCGATGAAGATAAGCGTTGGCCAATAGACCAATAACACGCACAATTGATCAGATCGCCCAATCAATGCATTTTCAAAATCGGCGAACGGCGTTGCATGAAACAACTTCCGCGGTGTCAGATTTCTGATGGCTATCCGTCTTCACTTCCCCATGAAGTTTGAGGACACGCAATAACTAAACATCCAGCGAAGTCCGATGGCTACTAATTCGCCCAGCGGTAAGCCAAAACACTGGGCCATCGCGAGCCCATGAGCTGCGCCACACATAGGAGGTGGTTGGTTGACAACCTGTTTGCTGCCGCGTCACTTTGGCGAGCGCGAGCACGCCGCACCTGTCGCTCGGCCAGCAGAGCGCATTTCAGGCAGATGGCATCCGAGAGATCCTGCGAGGCTCGAAGAGCGCCCGCACTTGAGCGCGATGACCTCCTGCCATGACGGGTGCGGCCGATGCAGGCAGCCCGCTTTTGGGCGTCGGCACATCTGCCGCCTACAGGCGCAAGGTCGGCTCGTACAGCGCACTGAGGTGGCGCTGCCCGGAATGTTTCGTTGAGCCGGAAGGCTTTACGCGGCTCCCAACTGCCACACGTATTGACCCGCGTCGGTGTCCAGCTTCCCGGCCAGGTGCGTACCGCCACACAGCAAGACGCGCCGGTTTGTCGGGGAGCTGTCAATCAACAAACCACCATGTCATGAATGGAGATCAGTGTTAGCCTGACCTAGGTGGGGAGGTGCCGGACGGTCGTGCATTCTTCGTTTTCAGACGCTTCGGCCGAACGGTTGGTGGTTCGCGAGCAGGGGTCTGACTACATGAATGACAGGAAAGTTCGGTCCTTTTCGGATATAGAGGAATTGTGTCACCGCAATGACACTATCGTGACTTTGTGCGGGGGCGGGTTGGACAGTACGTATCTCTTGGCACAGTTGTCGAGACTTGACGTGCAACTCATAGCACTGTCCGTCGATGTCGGAGACGACTTCAATATCGAACAATTCTCATGCATCGCGAACAAGTTCAGTGTCGAAATCAAGCGGCTCGACTATAAAAAGGAATTCGTCGAGGAGTTCGTTTACCCGTCAATTCTTGCTGGGGGCAGATATCTTGGTCAGCATCCCATTAGCGCTTCGTTGTCACGGCCATTGATTGCCCGAGTCGGCGTGGAGTTCGCGCGATCAGTCGGTGCCAAGTGTCTTGTTCACACGGCCAATCAGTCGCAAAATAGCTTGCGGAGGCTCAACGGAGCTATTTCCGACCTAGGTTTTGAAGGTTACTTCGGATCGCCATACGAGTTCGATGCCATGACCCGCGACTTCAAACGCTCACAACTTCAGGAGACCTTCGGAATCACTGGTTTCGCGAATCGAATGACAAGCACCGACACCAACGTGTGGTGCAGAGAGTTCGAGAGTGGAACTCTAGACGATCCCGAAGGATTCGAAATCGATCAAAATCTGTACCAATGGTCTGTCGCATCTGAAACCGCGAGCCGCGTTATAGAGCTCGGCTTTGATAGAGGTCACGTCGTATCAGTGGACAGACAACCTGTCACAGATCTTGTCGAACTGATCTCCGGCCTCAACGCCAAAGTTGGACGTTACGGTATCGGACGGTTTAGCAGCCTGGAACATTTAGAAAATGGCGAAAAAGTACTCGAGGTCCGCGAGGCTCCCGCCGCGACACTCCTCCTCGAGGCATTCGCTCAGCTCGCGTCGGCGACGGTCGATGTGGAGACCCTCCGTTGGATGCGCACTCTCGGCGAAGCCCTGACCATGGAGGCCGTAGAGGGTCGATGGTTCCGCGGTCTCCGAAAGGCGTTGCAGTCCTTCCTCGAAGAGTGTGCTCAACGCGTCAGCGGTGACGTCCGGTTTACCCTTCGTAACGGGGGCTTTGAACTCGCGGGTTTGAAGGCGGTATCACCGCTTTACATTCGTGACCGGGAGCAGTGGGAGTACGCCAAAGCTGCTGCGGCCAGGTCCGTTACAACGAGCCGGTGGCTCGACGCCGGGTTGAAGCACCGCGCCAACGGCGAGCAGGCGTCGGGGGCTCGCGAATGCCTGCCGCGTGATGCTGCTGCACACCGTTTGTCACCCGAAAACCCCTTGCCAGCGGCGCCCGATGATCCGAACTGGACAACGTCGGTCGACTGAACGCCAAGCAAACCGTCACTGGCCACGATATGAGCGGGATCATCCGCCACCACCTGAGCGGCGCCACCAATATCGCCCAGGCCTGCCGCGGTACGGCGCCGCGACTTCGACAGCCCGTCAAATCCCATTCTGCTCACCGGGCTCTGATCAGTTAGGCCTGAATTCCGGTGTCCAAAGGCTTTCGCGCCGACGCGATCACATAGTCCGTCAAGCCGGTTCCCCGTTCCCACATCTCTACGCCGCGGCAGTTGGCACGATCCTCTTCCGAGACTTCCACGACCACTTCGTCCATCTTCTTTCTTCCCTCGACGCGTTGCCGAGCGTATTTGGCCATCCCGGGGAAAACGTCTTCCCGGATCGATTCAACGCGGACATCTTCGAATCCCGCAGCAGCCAGCCGCCGTAAATACTCGTCGCGGTCATAGTAATTGGCTTCGGGGATGTGGCCGTATTTTCGGCTGAAGACCGTCGTCAGACTTGGTTGCCTGCCTGGAGTCGGGAGCATGTCGGCGAGCGCAATGGTTCCTCCTGGTTTGAGGACGCGAAATGCTTCGCGCATGAATTGGTCACGCGTGTCGAAGTGGAATGCACATTCCAGGGCCAAGACTCTGTCAAACGATGCTTCGGGAAACTCCATTGCGGTCGCGGAACCGAGTCGAATGTCGATTTGTTTCTCCAGACCGCGCTTGGCGACGCGTTCGCGGCCCTTGTCGACATGGACGGGTGTGACGTCGATCCCCGTGATGTGTGCCACCTTGAAGCAATCGAGAAGAACGAAGTCCTGCTCCCCGAAACCGACACCGACGTCAAGCACTCCATCGCCTGGTTGCAGGCCAGCCCGTGTTCCCAGAAGTTCGACCATTGCGACACATGCGTCGGGATACGTGCGAGCGGCTTTCCAGTAACCGTTGTTGAGCCACAGCGGCTTCGAGTTATCGACGTAACCTTCGTTCATGAAATCGATGACGTCATCGCCGAGTATCGTGTAATAGGCCGCTGCGTCTTTCTGTCGCATCAGGCCAAAGGAGCGGACAACCGTCAAGATCGCCCAGTAGATCGAAAGGGTGATTCGGCGCATTTTGTTCCTCCGGGGATTGTCGGTGCGGGTGGAACTCCTCGAGCGGGCTACAGCAGCCCGAACATTTTCAAGTCGGTGACGTATTTGATGATGATCGGCGCCACGACGTGCGGGATGTCCTTGTCGGTGCCGATTTTCGCCTTTTGCACGGCAGCACGGAATCGGTCGGTCGGCGCGAAGGACCCGAGGGTCGGCTCGGGGGGCTCAACCTGCTCGTAATTGTTCAACCGCAACATCTGCAGCACCGAGTGCTCGCGTTGCCAATCCGGCAGGGCACCCAAGGCAGTCTGGAACCGCTGAAACCACTCCCCGAAGTCACCGATGCGCTGGATCGGGTAACCGGCGTCTATCAGCCAGTCGACATACTCATCGGGTCCGATGCCGTCGTCGTGCGGGTTCATCACATGATAGGTCTCGAACCCGTCGATCACCTGAGCACTCAGCGTGGCGATCGCCTCGGCAATGAAATCGACTGGGAGCCCGTCGAAGTGCGCGCGTTGCCGGTTGCCGGTGGCGTCGAGCTGGAAGAACGAGCCGGGCGCGAGACCGGTGGCCACCAAGCTGAGCACCATCCGGGTGACGATGTCCGACACATTGAGCTGACCCGCGTAGTTCGGCTCGGCCAGGATCACGTCGCTGCGAAACACTGCGACCGGCAGCCCACACAGGTCGTGGGCCTCGCGCAGTAGCACCTCGCCGGCCCACTTGCTGTTGGCGTAGCCGTTGCCGAAGCCGCCGTCATTCGAGCGGGTGGGGCTGATGACCCGGATGTCGGCATCTTCGGTGAACGCGGACGAATCGATCTGGATTCTCACGTCGCCACTCGACACGTAACCGTAGGGCTTGAGTTTCGTGGTGAGTGCGAACCGAATCAGCTCCGCAGTGCCTACGACGTTGGGCCGAAACAGCTCGCTGTAGGGCAGGACACCGTTGACCATGGCCGCGGGATCGACGATCAGGTCGACGGTGTCGGCCAGACACTGCCAGAGCTCCTCGTCCAGCCCGAGATTCGCTTCGCCCTTGTCGCCGGCGATGACCTCCAGATGATCGACGGCCAGTTCATGGAAGTGCCGCAGCAATTTCGGGTCGCCGCTGTCGAAGGTCTCAAGCAGACGAACCCGCGCATCCTCGTCGGTCTCGGCTCGCACCAGACAGATCAGCGTGCCGTCGACCGCCTCCATCCGCTCGAGCCATTCCAAGGCCAGGTAGCGCCCGAGGTAACCGGTTGCTCCGGTCAACAGAACCGTCCGAATCTCGACGGTTTTGCATGACAGCGTCGGGGCGACGGTCAGCGTCGCAGCATCGATGAACTTGTCGAGCGTGAGATCGGCGGCGTGCACCTCCGTGGCGTTGCGTCCGTGCACAGCTGCGAAGTCGGTGCCGTCGGCCGGGCCGGAATGTCTCGCCAATTGCTGGCTCAGTCGTCCAACGGTTGGCGCCTCGAACAAGGCGAGTACACCGACGTGTGTGTCCAAGCGGGTGTTGATTGCGGCGATCAGGCGCATCGCCGACAGCGAGTCCCCACCCAGGTCGAAGAACGAGTCGTCGACCCCGACTCGCTCGAGCCCGAGCACCTGCGCGTAGATGCCTGCCAGGATCTTCTCCGCCGCGGTGCCTGGGGCCCGGTACGCAGCGGCGGTGTACTCCGGTGCAGGCAGGGCACGGGTGTCGAGTTTGCCGTTGGGGGTCAGCGGCAGCGCCGCGATCCCCACCACTGCCGCCGGCACCATATAGGCCGGAAGCCGCTGGGCCAGCGCGATGCGCACCTCGGCGGGATCCGCGGTGCCGGTCACGTAGCCCACGAGGCGCTTGTCACCGGGACGGTCCTCGCGGGCGACCACAACCGCCTGGTCCACCCCGTCGCAGGCGGCCAATACCGTCCGCACCTCGCCGAGTTCGATGCGGTAGCCGCGGATCTTGACCTGCTCATCGGCACGTCCCACGAATTGCAACTGGCCGTCTTTGCGCCACCGGACCAGGTCCCCGGTGCGGTACATCCTCATTCCACGCGCGGATCCGGCCCCGCCGAACGGACACGCCACGAACCGGGACCCGGTCAACCCCGCCCGGCGCCAATACCCGGGTCCCACCCCGGCACCGGCGACATACAACTCACCGACCACGCCCACGGGCACCGCCCGCAGCCATCCGTCCAGGACGAAGAACGCCGCCCCCGCGACCGGTGAGCCGATCGGCGGCGACCCCGACCCCACTGCCAACGGCGCACTCATCGATGTGTACACCGTGGTTTCGGTGGGCCCGTACGAGTGGACCATCACGCGCCCGGGCGCCCACCGATCGACCAACTCGGGCGGGCAGACCTCACTCGCCGCCACCAACGTCACCCCGTCCAGCCCCTGCGGCGACAACATACCCACCGCCGATGGCGTCAGGATGAGCATGCTGACCTGTTCGGCCACTAGCAAGGCGTGCAGATCTTCCGGCGAGCGGCCCACCGACTCGGGCACCACCACCAGCCGCCCACCCCGCAACAGCGCACCCCACATCTCCCACGCGGAAACGTCGAACGCCAACGAATGCCATTGCGACCACACCTGTTCCGGCGCGAGCCAGTCGTCCAGCGACGCCAGCAGCTGGGTCAGATTGTGGTGGGTGATCGCCACCCCCTTGGGCGCACCGGTGGTGCCCGAGGTGTACATGAGGTACGCGATATCTTCCGGCCCGGGCGTCGGCAAGCCCGTGGTCGGATAGGTCGGGATGCGGGGGTCGGCGACATCGATGACCGGCCCGTCGAAGGCGTTCAACCGGTCGGCCAGACCGGTGGTGGTGAGCGCGGCGATCGGCATGGCGTCAGCGAGCATGAATTCGATCCGGGCCTGCGGCAGCGCCGGGTCGATCGGCAGGTAGGCCGCCCCGGTCTTGAGCACCGCCGAAATCGCCACGACGGCGTCGGCTGAGCGTCCCAGCAGCAACGCGACATACGCACCCGGGCGTGCGCCGTGGTCAATCAGCAGGTGCGCCAACCGATTCGCCGCCTCGTCGAGCTCGCGATACGACGTCGATCGACCCTCGAAGATCACCGCGACCGCGTCCGGCGTGCGGGCCACCTGCGCGGCGAACGACTCCGGAACCGACACCGGCGTCTCGGGCCGGGTCAAGACCGCACGTTTGCCGATCTCGTCCAACCGGGCATGCTCGGACGCGTCGAGCAGAGTTATCGTCGACAGCCGCCGGGTCGGGTCGGCAGCCATCGCCACCAGCACCCGCTGCAACCGCGTGACGAGCGCCGCGATGTCCATCGCGTCGAAGACTCCGGTGTCGAATTCGACGCGAAGGCCCAGCTCGGGGCCCGGCGTGGCCTGCACCGTCAGCGGGTAGTGGTTGTACTCGCTGATGGAGAAGTCGGTGACGGCCATCTCGTGGTCCCCGGACAGTGCGGCCGTGTCGATCGGGTAGTTCTCGTACACGAACAGGGTGTCGAACAGCTGATCGTGGCCGGCGATGCGGTGAATCTCGTTGAGCGCCAGGTGATGATGTTCCAGGGTGGCGTTGTGAGCGCTTTGCAGTTGGTCTAGCAGGTCGGCCGTGGTGGTGGCCGGTGTGATGGTGGCGCGCACCGGCACCGTGTTGATCAGCAGCCCCACCATGGTCTCCGCGCCGAGCACGTCGGTCCTGCCCGAGACCGCGGTGCCGAAGGCGACGTCGTGCTGACCGGTCAGCCACGTCAGCAGCTGCGCCCACGCGGCCTGCAGCACGGTATTGACGGTGGTGTGATGCGAACGCGCCAGCTCACCAATCGCCCGCGTGGTCTCCTCGGGCAGCCGAAACGCTTCCACGCCTTTGGCGCGCAACCCCAAGCTCTGCGCCGGTCCGACCAATGTGGGGGTGGTGAAATCCGCCAACACCTCCCGCCACGCCGCCTCGGCGGCATCGATGTCCCTGTCCGCCAACCAGTTGACATACCTGCGATACGGCACCGGCGCGGGTAGTCGCTGCCCGTAGTAGCTGGCGAATATCTCCCCAAGCAGGATGGGCAGCGACCAGCCGTCCATCACGATGTGGTGATTGGTCAGCACGAATCGATGCCGGTGTGCTGCGATGCGAATCAACGCCACTCGGAAAGCCGGCCCGTCGGCCAGCTCGCAGACCGCGGCACGGTCCTCGGCGCACACCCGCTCGATCTGCTCGTCGAGTTCGACGCCGCCGGCCTTGGGCTCGACATACCGCCATCCCGGCGCGGGATCGGCCGGGATGATCTGCACAGGCTCGTCGAACTGAGGGCAGAACCGGGCCGCCAGGTTGGGATGCCGTTTGACCACGGTGTGCACTGCATCGCGGAGCCCGGAGGGGTCGAGCGGGCCGGTCACGGTGAAGGCCAGCTGCACCGCGTACACATCGTCATCGCCACCCCGCGTCGTGCTGGCGTGGAACAGCAGCCCCTGCTGCAACGGGATGAGCGGCAGCACGTCCGCGATCTCATAGTCCTGCTGAAGCTCGTCGAGCTGGTGTTGGCTCAGCCGCGCCGGGATGATGTCCGACGGGGTCAGCCCGCCCCCGCCACCTCGCACGTGGGCGCAGATGCCGGCCAGGGCGTCGAACCACAACCGGCCCAGCCGACTGACCTGATCACGATCGGTTGCCGAGGGCGCCCACGTCCAATTCGCGTGCAGGTGCGGGCCGAGGTCGGTGTCCACGGTGCCGGCATTGAGCGCGACCGTGTGCGCCAAGGGCATCGGCACCGCGGTAGCGACGGCGGCCAGCGACAAGCCTTCCTGACTGATCCCCCATATCTCACCGAGCGCCTCGGTGGCCGGGGCGCCCAGCCGACCGAGGTAGTTGAATCCGATCGTCGGATCGGAGCCGGGCAGATCCACGTCGGGGTTCAGATAGCGCAGCAGACCATACGTGAGGGGATCGGGCAGGGCGCGCAGCTGTTCCTTGGCATCCTTGATCACCGCACCCAGCGCCGCGTCACCGGCGACCACCTGTCCCCACGACAGCCCGCCGACCTCAAGCACCACAGGATATTTGGCGGTGAACCAGCCCACCGTCCGCGACAGATCCACATCCGGGCCCAGCTCCTCCTGGCGACCGTGGCCCTCCACATCGATACCGACCGGCGCGCCGCCGCTACCCAAGAACTCCGCCACCGCCAACCCGAACGCGATCAACAGAATGTCCTGCACCCCAGCATGAAACGCCGCAGGCACCTCCCCCAACAGCATCCGCGTCGTTTCGCTATCCAGCGCCATCGACAACTGGCCAGCAGTGGCGTAGGTGTCCCGCTCGGGTTGCACCGGTGGCAGCACCGGCGGGACCGCCACCACCTTCGTCCAGGCGTCGGCCTGCGCCAGCACCTCCGCCGCATGGGCGTGCTCGGCCAGCAGCGACGCCCACCGGGCAAACGACGTCCCCGGAGCCGGCAACGCGATCGGCTGCCCACGGTGATGCTGAGCCCAGGCGATGTTGATGTCCTGCAACAGGATTCGCCACGACACCGCATCGACGGCCAGATGATGGACGATCAACACCAGCTGACCCGACGAGGCCACCCACACGGCACTCAGCATCACCCCGGCACCCGGGTTCAACCGCGACCGCGCCGCCACCAACGCCGCATCGGACAACACGTCGGCTGTGGAAAGGCACGCGCCGGCATCCACCGAACCAATCTCGGGCACCGTCAACGACCACCCGCCGCCGGCCACATCGTCGTCGACACGGAGCCGCAACACGGCATGGCGATCCAGCACCGCCTGCAACACCACGACCACATCGGCCTCGGACACCCCTGCAGGGGCCGACATGACGACGGTCTGGTTGAACTCCTCGACCGGGCCGTCCACGCCTGCCAGCCAGCGCATGATCGGCGTCGCGACTACCGGGCCGACACCCTCGTCGACCACACCGACGTCACCGTCGGCCACCATGACCACCCGGGCCAGCCGGGCGACGGTCTGCTCGACGAAGACGTCGCGCGGCTTGCACAGCACCCCGGCCGCACGCGCCCGCGCCACCACCTGCATCGACGAAATGCTGTCCCCACCCAGATCGAAGAACGACTCGTCGACGCCGACGCGCTCCAGCCCGAGCACTTGGGCGTAGATGTCGGCCAGGATCTCCTCGACCGCATTGGTCGGGGCGCGATACTCACCCGCGGTGTACTCGGGTGCGGGCAGGGCGCGGGTGTCGAGTTTGCCGTTGGGTGTCAACGGCAACGCCTCGAGGACGACGACCGCTGTCGGGATCAAATAGGCCGGCAGCCGCTCGCCCAGCTGCGCGCGAATCTCAGCCGGATCTGCTGTGCCCGTGATGTACCCGACCAAACGCTTGTCACCGGGGCGGTCCTCGCGGGCGACCACCACCGCCTGCTCCACCCCGTCCAACCCGACCAGCGCAGCCTGAATCTCACCCAACTCGATGCGATAACCGCGGATCTTGACCTGCTCATCAGCGCGACCCAGATACTGCAACTGCCCATCAGCACCCCAACACACCAAATCCCCGGTCCGATACATCCGCGCCCCAGGACCGCCGAACGGACACGCCACGAACCGCGACCCACTCAACCCGGCCCGGCGCACATACCCACAGGCCAACCCGCCACCGGCGACGTACAACTCACCGACCACCCCAGCAGGCACCGGGCGCAACCACCCATCGAGCACGAACAACGCCGCAGTCGACACCGGCACACCGATCGGCGGCACACCCGACCCCGCCGTCAACGGCGCACTGATCGCCACACACATCGTCGTCTCGGTCGGACCATAGGCATTGACCATCACCCGCCCCGACGCCCACCGATCCACCACCTCGGCCGGGCAAGCCTCACCGGCCATCACCACCGTCGCCGACTCCAACCCCTCATCGGAGAGCATCGCCACCGCCGACGGCGTCAGAGTCAACACACTGACCCCTTCGTTGACCAACACCTCGTGCAAGTCGTCCGGCGAACCCACCACCGACTCGGGCACCACCACCACCCGCCCACCACGCAGCAGCGCCCCGAAGATCTCCCACACCGAGACGTCGAAGGCCAACGAATGACACAGCGACCACACCCCCGCAACCGGCAGGCCCGCATCCAAGGCCGCCAACAACCCCGTCACACTGCGGTGAGTGACCGCCACCCCCTTCGGCGTACCAGTAGTGCCCGAGGTGTAAATCAGATAAGCGACATCGTCGCCGCTCGGCGCGGGCAACGCGGTGCCGGGTTGAGCCTCGATACGGGGGTCCTCGACATCGAGGACCACGCCGGCAAAACCAGCGAGCCGCGCA